>DASZOS010000041.1:0-4560 GCA_035550695.1 Burkholderiales bacterium
ACGTCTTCCACCACAACCAGAACATCCGCCCGAGGTCTTGAGTCTGTGGGAAGCTTGCCGGGATGAAGGAAAGGTATCTGGAAGATTTTGCAGTCGGACAGACCTACGGCTCGGGGCGGCTCAGGGTCGAGAAGGATCGAATCAAGACCTTTGCCGCCGAGTTCGATCCGCAGCCGTTTCATTTGGACGAGGAGGCGGCGCGGGGTTCGATATTCAGGGGCCTGGCGGCAAGCGGCTGGCACACGGCGGCCCTGACCATGCGGCTCCTCGTCGAGAGCGAGCTCAGGCCGGCGGGCGGCATCGTCGGCGCCGGCTTCGACGAATTCCGCTGGCCGCGCCCGGTGCGGCCCGGCGACGAGCTGCACCTCGAGAGCGAAGTGCTGGAAGTGCGGCCTTCGAAGTCCCGCCAGGATCAGGGGTTGATCAAGGTAAGGACCACGACAAAGAATCAGAACGGCGAAGCGGTGCAGATCTCCGTGGGAACCCTCATCGTGCCGCGTCGTTCTCATGCGGGATTCGTAGGGCCCTGACTTTTGAAGTCTGCGTTCGGGCAGCTAGACTGTCTCCGAAGTGCGGTTAATCACGTTTATCGAATATGCCGCGGTGGTCATCGGGGTCATCGGCATGATCGCCGGCCAGTTCTTCGCGCTGCCCAGGGGCTTTCATTTCGGCGTCTTCATGACGGGTGCGGGCATCGCGCTCGGCGGGCTCGAGGGCATAGTCACGCGCCGCATGTGCTTTCGTCCCTCGGAGGATGCGTACGAGGCCTATGCGGGCGCGCCGGCGGTGATCGTCGGGACGATGGTGCTGCTCGTCGGGGCAGGGGTCATCGCGGCGGCTTACCTTCTCGAGGAAGGGCTATGGCACACGACGGTGAATTACCTGACGCGCCGGCCTGCACCGGTGCTGGTCGCGGCAGGGGTACTGCTCATCGGCATCGGCGTGCTGATGACGCTCAACCCGCAAGGGCGCATCGGCTTCGCCTGGACGCTCCTCGTATTCCTTCCACGCGCGCTGCTCGGTTTTCTCCTCGTCGTCGCCGGGCTCGCGGGCATCGGGCTGGGCGCGTGGGAATGGCTCGAGCCGGCGGCGTTCGATGGCTTCGTCAGAAAGCTGCAGCAGAGGCTCGATCAGCTCTTGTGAGTCGGCGACGGCGCTTACTTGCGCTGCTGCTGCCGTACTGCCGCGATGATCTTCGCCAGGCGCGCGCGCGATGATTCGTCGGGGCGCGGGGTCGCGGCGGCATCGAGCAGCCGGCGCTCGACGTCCTGCGGCGTGCTCGCGACAGGCCGGCGGTTTTCCATCGCCTCTTTCAGCGCGAGCAGTTTCAGGCGTTGGCGAGCGGCGAGAAATTCGGCCGGACTGTCGATGCCGCAGGCGATTTCGAGCTTGAGCAGCACATCGGGCAGGCTCTCGCTCGATTTGCCCGATCCGGCTGCGCGAAAGCGCGCCTCCAGCCTCGCTCTCCACGCGTCGGGAAGATTCTCGACGGCATTCCAGCGGGCTTCGAGATCCGCCGGCGCTGCGCCCGAGGTTTCAATCTCGTCGCAGAGCGCCATCGCCGCGACGAGCGCATCGAAGCGCGCTTGCGCCGCGTTTGCCGCGAGAGCGGCGAGGCGCCTGGTGGCGGCATCGCGCGTGGCGCGATAGCGTGCGTCGAGCCTGGCGGCTTGCGGCCGCGGAACGTCGCTCGCACGCCAGGCGGCGTCGGCTTCGGCCAGCCCACGCTTGATTTCCGCCGCGGTGCTGCTCGAAGAGAGCGCGTCGACGCGAGCGATGATGTCTTCGCGCGCCTTCAGCCGCGCGCCGAATTGCGCTTCCTTCGCGCTGCGTGCCGCATCGCGTTCGGCGAATACCGCGTCAGTGGCAGCCTTGAATGCGCTCCACAGCGCGCTCTCCTCGCGTCGCGGCAGGGCGAGGGATTTGGCGTGCGCCTGCCATTGGGCCTGCAGCCCTCGTACCTTGTCGATCGTATCGCGCGCACCGGAACCGACGAGATTCTTCGCGGCGGCAATGAGCTGTTCGCGCTGCCCGATCGCCTGGCGATAGGCTTCCTTGAGCGGCGCCTCCAGCGCCTGCCTCGCGGCCGCATAACGCGTGGTGACCGCGTTCTCGCCCTGTTGCGCCTTGCGCGGCACGGTGTGCTCCACCGGCCCCAATTTCTGCCAGTCGATTCGCGCCTCCTCCAGCGCGCGCGCGATCGCCCGCCACTCGGGGACAGGAAGGTACTTCTGCGCCGCCTGCGCCAGGTCGTCGATAACGCGGTTGCGCGCCGCGAGATTCTCGTTGCGCGCGGCCTTGAGCTTCTCCAGATGCGCCGCCACCGGCGCGTAGGCGGCTTTCAACGCGCCATCGAACGCGAGCCACAGGCTCTGATTGGTCGGAGCGCCGAGCTTGTCCAGCTCCTTCCAGCGTTCGCGCAATTTTTCGATGGCTTCGGCATGCGACTTGATCGCGACTTTTTCGGCGGCGGAGCGCTCCAGGGCCTGCGCCTCCGCGACCACCTGCTCGCGACCCTGCTTGCCGCTCCAGCGCTGCCAGTCGCGCAGGCGCAGTAGGCCCCGGTGCAGGGACTCGATGCGCCGGGCGAGCGCGGCATTCACCGAGCCGGGCTTGAGAGCGCGCTCGATTGGCGTCATCAGGCGCGCGAGCTCCGCCACCTGTCCGGCAGCGAGCGCCGCCTCGGCCGCCTTCACGTCGGCCTCGATCGCGCCCAGCCGCTGTCGTTCCTGTTCCGCCCGTTGCTTTTGCTCATGGGCGCGGCGCGTATCGTGCTCGAGTTGCCGCTCCTGGCTGCTGGTATTGCGCCAATCCGCGAAGCGGCCCGCGAGCACCGCCTGCAATTGCGCCTCGGAAACCTCAGGGATATCCCGCCACTGCGCGATCTTCGCCTTGTCGCTTGCTTCGTCGGCAGTTCCTGGAGCAGGCAGGGCCTGCAGGAATTCGGCCCGCTGCACCACGCTGGAGGCAAGTGCCAGCGCCCGATTGGCGGCGTCGGTTTTCTGCATGCAGCGGGCATCGGCTGCGTCCGGAGCGTTGCCGAGCAGTTCCAGCAGGCTCGCAGCAAGGGATTGCGCCGCGCCCGGCGGCAGGTCGCCTTGCGCCACGCCGGCCAGGCTCGCCCGCAGCTGCCGGATAGCGTCGTCCGCCGCCGCCAGCCAGCGCGTGATCGCCTGCTCACCCTCGCCGCTGGCACGCGCCCTGGTGCCAAGCTGCGCGCTCAGCGCTTCGAATTCGGCCCGCAGCCCGGCATCGAGCAACTCGGGATGCAACGCGTTCCAGGCGCGATCCAGCTCCACTGCGCGATTGACGGGCAGGAATTCCTGCTCGAGCAGCGCGCGCGCGCTCGCGATCAAGGCGTTCGCCTGGACGGTGGCCTTGCGCCTGCCGCTTATTGCCTGCCAGCGCAATCTGGCAGCGCGATACAGGCGCTTGTCCCGCTCGCCGAATTCCCGCATCGCCTGCCTGGACGACTCTTCTTGCGTGATGGCCTCGATCGCGGCGAGCTTCAGGTCCAGGCTGGGCGCCTCGCGCGCGAGTTGCAGCAGTGCGGCATCGTCCGAACGCGCGGCGAGTATCTTGTCTCTCCACGCCTGCAATTCGTCCTTCGCGACGGGCTCGGGCGTCGCTTGAGTTGGCGTCATCTGCTGCTTGAGCGGATTCTTGAGCATGGTCCGAGTGGTGCAAGCGCCCCATATATTAATGCCAACGGATACAGAGTCATGCAAATCCCTCCGGTTTGAATTTCATCGGAGAACAAAATGCTAGACAGCACACGCTTCGGTGCTCTCGAGGAGTTGGAACTCACGCTGCCAAAGAAAGCAGCAGCGGCCGCGAATCTTGCTTTATGGACCCAGAAGCGGGCGCATGAAGTCGGAGGCGCGCTGAAGGGAATCCTGCGCCGCCAGGTCGTCGGCGAGCGTGCGCACCGCGGGCGGCCGGAAATCGAAGCCGCGGCCGACGCCCGGATAGACGATGACGCGCGCGTCGCGTTTCTTCGCGCGCAGGGAATCGATGCCGGTGAGGATGGGGCGGTAGCGCTGGTACTGCTCGTGCTCGCCGAAGAACACCAGCACCGGCACCTGCAGCTCGTCCACTTCGGGAGCGTACTGGTAGACCTGCATCGCCTCGGGTGCCTCGGGATGCTGCCAGTGCGGGTAATACGAGACATAGCAGGCGGTCTTTGCCTGGCGCTGCTTCGTGACGAGCGCCCTCAGCGCGTAGTAGCCGCCGCGGGTGTGGGAGAGCACGCAGGTCTTGGCCTGCCCGCGGGCTTCCGGCAGCGCGAGGGCGAAGTCGATGGCGAGCGCCGCGTCGTCTTCGAGCGCCGGGTCGTGCCGCACCGGCATCTTGTCGATGAAGCGCCCGCTGAACAGATCGGGCGCCACGACCGTGAAGCCGCGCGCGGCGAGGCGCAAAGGCACGAGGCGCGTGAGCTCGTCCAGGCCGCGGCGGCCGTGCAAGAACACCACCACCGGGAATCGGCCGGCCGAGGAGGGGGCGAAGATCTCGACCGGAATTTCGACCTCGCCGTTGCGATAGGCCGCGGCGCGGCTCTCC
>DASZOS010000042.1:0-14320 GCA_035550695.1 Burkholderiales bacterium
GTGCGCAGCCGCCCCTCCACATACACCTGCGAGCCCTTCTTCAGGTACTCACCGGCCACCTCCGCCAGCCGCCCGCGGAACACCACCCGGTGCCACTCGGTCTCCTCCTTCTTCTCGCCGCTTGCCTTGTCGGTCCACTGAAACGAGGTCGCCACCGATACGTTGGTAATCGCCGCACCGTCGGGCATGTAGCGCGTCTCCGGATCGCGCCCCAGGTTGCCCACCAGAATCACCTTGTTCACCGACGCCATGTCATACCTCCCCCGTAACCAGTTTGCGTACGCGATTCTCGTCCCATTGCCCCGGCACGACCTTGAGGCGCGCGATGCGCTCGTGCACGAGCACCTCCGCCTCGCGCACGCCGTGCACCCCGGCGAGCGCCTCGCGCAATCCGTCGATCTCCACCCCTGCTTCGATGGAAAACGTCAGACTCGAAAGTCCGTTGACCGCCGCGACGGGCGGCGGCCGCATGCCCGCGGCCACGGCGAGCCACGCGAGCGACAGGACGGCGCAGATTGCGAACACGGCGTGCGAACCGTAGTACTTCGCCACTGCCCCGCCGATCAACCCGCCGAAGAACACGCCAAGCGTCTGCGTAGTGTTATACACCCCGATCGCCAGGCCGCGGCCGTGCGCCGGCGCGATGCGCGACACCAGCGCGGGGAGCATGGCCTCGAGCACGTTGAAGGCGGCGAAAAACCCGAGCATCAGCGCGGCATGCGCCAGGATGCCGGGTTCGCCCGCCGCCAGCAGCGCTTCTACGACAGTGAGCAGGGCGACCGCCCCGATCAGTATCGGCTTCGGGCGATTTTTCCGGTCGGCATAGAGGATTGGCGGAACCATGAGGACGAACGAAGCGAGCAGCGCCGGAAGATAGAGCTTCCAGTGCCCCGAAAGCGGCAATCCCGCGTCGATGAGCATCGGCGGCACTACCACGAACATGGCGTAGAGCACGATATGCAGAACGAAAATGCCGGCGTTCAGGCGCATCTGTTCCGGGTCGAGCAGGCGCGCGCGCTGCCCGGCTGGCGCTTTGCCGCGCTCGACGCCCGGCGGCGGATCGGGCACGAGATACTTCACGACCGCGATGGCGAGAAGCGCGAGCACGCCGGTCAGGGCGAACACGCCAGCCATGCCGATGTAGCGGTACAGGACAGGGGCGCCGACCAGCGATATGGCGAACATGGCTCCGATGGTGGCGCCGATCATCGCCATGATCTTGGTGCGGTGTTGCTCGCGCGTGAGATCGGCGGCGAGCGCCATCGCCACCGAATTGATCGCACCGGCGCCCTGGAGAATCCGGGCCGCGATCGCAGTCCAGATGTCGGTGGCTGCGATTCCGAGGAAGCTTCCCGCGGCGAAGACCAGCAGGCCCGCGTAGATCATCGGCTTCCTTCCCCACCGATCGGACGCCATGCCGAAGGGAATCTGCAGGATGCCCTGCGCGAGCCCGTAGCCGCCGATGGCGATACCCACGAGCGTGAGGTCGGCGCCTCCTCTCAGCGTCACGGCGTGCACCGCGAAGATCGGCAGGATGAAGAACAGTCCGAGCATGCGCAGGCCGTACACGCCGGCGAGACTGGCGCCGGCGCGCAGCTCGCCCGGGGTCATGCGGTCAGGAGTCACCAGAGAGTGCCGGAGAGAATGCGAAACGGGCTATAGTAGCAAGTTTCACTTTTCGCCTAGCGATTTTCTTCGATGGACAGCATCCGCATCCGCGGAGCGCGCACCCACAACCTCAAGAACCTGAGCCTCGAGCTGCCGCGCAACCGCCTGGTGGTGCTCACCGGGCTCTCGGGCTCGGGAAAAAGCTCGCTCGCCTTCGACACACTCTATGCCGAGGGCCAGCGGCGCTACGTCGAGTCGCTCTCCGCGTACGCGCGGCAGTTCCTCCAGCTCATGGAGAAGCCCGACGTCGACCTGATCGAAGGGCTCTCGCCCGCCATCGCGATCGAGCAGAAGGCGGCGAGCCACAATCCGCGCTCGACGGTCGGCACGGTGACCGAGATCCACGACTACCTGCGCCTGCTGTATGCGCGCGTCGGCACGCCGTATTGTCCGGACCACAAGCTCCCGCTGCAGGCGCAAACCGTCGCGCAGATGGTCGATCACGTGCTCCAGCTTCCCGAGGACACCCGGCTCATGATCCTCGCCCCCGTGGTGAGCGCCCGCAAGGGCGAGCAGGCGGAGCTCTTTGACGAGCTGCGGGCGCAGGGCTTCACGCGCGTGCGAGTCGACGCGCGGGTGCACGAGCTCGATGCCGCGCCGCGGCTCGCCAAGGGCGTCAAGCACAACATCGACGTGGTGATCGACCGGCTGCGCTCGCGCGCCGATGCCAAGCAGCGACTGGCGGAATCGTTCGAGACGGCGCTGCGCCATGCCGACGCTCGCGCGGTCGTGGTCGAGGTCGACTCCGGCAGGGAGCATCTGTTTTCGTCGAAGTTCTCCTGCCCGGCTTGCGATTACGCGATTCCCGAGCTCGAGCCGCGGCTTTTCTCCTTCAACAACCCGATGGGCGCCTGCCCGCGCTGCGACGGGCTGGGCGTGGTTGACTATTTCGACCCGGAAAGGATCGTCGCGCATCCGAATCTCTCGCTCGCGAGCGGCGCCATCCGCGGCTGGGACCGGCGCAACCACTTCTACTACTCGATGCTGCAGTCGCTTGCGCTGCATTACGGCTTCGACCTCGAGCAGCCGTGGGAAATGCTGGACGACCCCGTGCAGCAGGTCGTCCTGCACGGCTCCGGCAAGGAGAGAATCGCCTTCCGCTACCCGGGCGAGCGCGGCCGCACCTCGGTCAAGGAGCATGCGTTCGAGGGCGTGATCCCGAGCTACGAGCGGCGCTACCGCGAAACCGATTCCGGCGCCGTGCGCGAGGAGCTCGCGAAGCTGCGCAACACGCAGCGCTGCCCCGAGTGCGGCGGCGCTCGGCTGCGCCGCGAAGCGCGGCACGTGAAGCTCGGCGACCAAACGATCTACGAAATTTCGGCTTGGCCGTTGCGGCAGACCCAAGCGTTCTTCGGGTCTCTCAGGCTGGAGGGTTCAAAGGCGCAGATCGCCGAGCGCATCGTGCGCGAGATCTCCAACCGGCTGCAGTTCCTGGTGAACGTCGGCCTCGACTACCTTGCGCTCGACCGCTCGGCCGATACGCTTTCGGGCGGCGAATCGCAGCGCATCCGGCTCGCAAGCCACATCGGCTCAGGACTCACCGGTGTCATGTACGTGCTCGACGAGCCCTCGATCGGCCTTCACCAGCGCGACAACGCCCGGCTCATCGCGACACTCAAGCATCTGCGCGATCTGGGCAACTCGGTCATCGTGGTGGAGCACGACGAGGAGGCGATCCGCGCTGCGGACCATGTGGTCGACATGGGACCGGGCGCCGGCGAAGCCGGGGGCGAGGTCGTCGCTCAAGGCTCTGCCGCGGAGATCATTTCGAATGCCGCCTCGCTTACCGGCCGCTATCTCGCGCGCAGCCTCGCCATCCCGGTGCCGCGAGCGCGCAACCGCCCGGGCAAGAACCGCCTGCGAATCGGCGGCGCGCGCGGCAACAATCTGAAGAACGTCGATCTGTCGCTGCCCCTCGGGCTCCTGGTGTGCGTCACCGGCGTGTCGGGATCGGGCAAGTCGACCCTGATCAACGACACGCTGTATGCGGCGGTGGCGCGCCATCTCTATGGCAGCAGCACGCAGCCCGCGCCGCACGAGTCGCTTGCCGGCCTCGAGCATCTCGACAAGGTGGTGAGCGTCGACCAGAGCCCGATCGGGCGCACGCCGCGCTCGAATCCGGCCACGTATACGGGCCTGTTCACGCCGATTCGCGAGCTCTTCGCCGGCGTGCCCGAGGCGCGCAGCCGCGGCTACGACGCCGGGCGCTTTTCGTTCAACGTCAAGGGCGGGCGTTGCGAGGCCTGCCAGGGCGACGGCGTCACCAGGGTCGAGATGCACTTCCTGCCCGACATCTACGTGCCCTGCGACGTGTGCCACGGCAGGCGCTACAACCGGGAAACGCTGGAAGTGCGCTACAAGGGCCGCAACATCCACGAAGTGCTGGACATGACGGTCGCGGAGGCCGCGGAGTTCTTCTCCGCCGTGCCGGCGATCGCCCGCAAGCTGCAGACGCTGATCGACGTGGGCCTCGGGTACTTGCGGCTCGGACAGTCGGCAACCACGCTCTCCGGCGGCGAGGCGCAGCGCGTGAAGCTCTCGCTCGAGCTTTCCAAGCGCGACACCGGCCGCACCCTCTACATCCTCGACGAGCCGACCACGGGGCTGCACTTCCACGACATCCGGCTGCTCCTCGACGTACTGCACCGGCTGCGCGACGCCGGCAACACCGTAGTCGTCATCGAGCACAACCTGGAAGTCATCAAGACCGCCGACTGGGTCGTCGACCTCGGCCCCGAAGGCGGCGACGGCGGCGGGTGCATCGTCGCCGAAGGCACGCCAGAGAGTATCGCCGCCAACAAGGGCAGCTACACCGGGCGCTATCTCAAGCAGGTTCTTGAAACCAAAGTTTCGGTTTCAGGCGACCGGGCAGTCCACCTTTAGAAGAACACCAGAGGCGTCCTCGCGGTTCGCGGCGCGGGCGCGGCCGCCGTGGAACTCCGCGATCAGGCGCACGATGTACAGACCCAGGCCGAGGTGCGGCTCGCCGCCGCTGCCGGAGCGGCCGGAAACCATGGACTGGAACAGCCTCCCCGCCATGTCCTCGGGCAGCAACGGGCCGCTGTTGCTCACCGTGAGGCTGCCATGCGCGTCGAGGCGCACGCGGATCGGCTCCTCGCCGGAGGCGAAATCCGCGGCATTGGCGGCGAGCTTGTCGAGCATCTGGGCGTAGAGATCGGGCGCGCCGCGCAGCATGACCGGAGCGCCGGGGGCCGACACGCTGAACTTGCGGTTCGGGTAGATCGACGCGTAGCCCTTGACGCAGCCCTCCACGACTTCGCGGGCGTCGAAGCGCTCGCGGCCCGACTGGCGCACCAGGCTCTCCAGGCGCGTCGCCTCCGACATTCGCGTGAGAATGGTGTCGAGCCGCGCCAGACCTTCGGCCGCGCGCTCGGTATAGACGCGCGCCTCTTCGGGCAGCGGGTGCAGCTGCAGGTTGTCGAGCGACGAGCGCACCACCGTGATCGGCGTGCGCAGCTCGTGGCTCAGGCGCCCGCCCAGCTTCTCGAGGTAGGCGTTGTACTGCGCGAGCCGCGAGAGCGCGGTGGAAAAGCTGCGCGACAGATCGCCCACTTCGTCCTGCGCGGTGGAGCCGGCGATGAGCTTGCGCACCCGGCCTTGCGAATCGATCGCCTCCTCGGCCTCGTCGCGCAGCCGCCGCAGGCGCGCCGACAGCCGCGATGCGAAGGCGAGCAGCGCGAGCGCGCCAAGGGCGAAGGCGACCAGCGTGACCGCGACCAGCTTCTCGATCGTGCGGTTCGAAAGCGAGCGCAGCGCGTTGGTGGTTTCCTCCACCACCACCGCGGCCATCACCTGCTCGCCGAGCCAAACCGGGTGCGCCGCGGAAAGAATCACCGCGCGCGAATCTGCAGAGGCGCGCCAGCGCCGGCCGGGAAAGCCCTGCAGCGCGCTGCGCACCTCGGCGCCGCCGCTGATCTGGCTTTCGGTGAGCGCGTCGTCGAATTCCTCGGTGGGCCGCTCGAGAAGAAACGAGCTCACCGGGCGCAGCACGCGGGCGAGCCAGTCGAGCGCGTCCGCCGGATCCCTTTGCGGCTGGGTCGCTTTCCTGAGGTCGCCGGCGATCGCGAGCAGCCGCTGCTCGCGGTCGACGATCCAGATGCGCGATTCGGCGCGCGCGAGGCTCTTCAGGATGCGCTCCATCTCGCCCGTGGCGGAGACGCCGGGACGCAGTTCGAGCAGCTCCGGCCGGTCGTGCCGCGCGGTCGCGACCGCGCGGGCGGTGGCGACGAGCGCCTGCTCCTGGCCCTCGCGCAGCACGCTCTCCATCTCCTTCACGTAGCGGTAGCCGAGCCAGGGGATCGGCGCGAGCACCAGCGCGACAGCGACGACCTTTGCCCTGAGGCCAAACCTCACTGGGCGTTCCAGCGGTAGCCCAGGCCGTACACCGTGTCGATCGCGGCGAAGGCCGGGTCGGCGGCCTGGAACTTGCGGCGGATGCGCTTCACGTGCGAGGTGATCGTCGAGTCGTCGACGACGATGTGCGCCTCCTTCATCAGCTGCTCACGGTTCTTCACGTGGCCGGGGAAGCGCGCCACCGCGTGCACCAGCCAGAACTCGGTGAGCGTGAGATCAACGACGCTTGCCTTCCACGTAGCGCTGAAGCGCTTCATGTCCAGGCGCAGCGGCCCGCGCTCGAGGACCTCCTCCTCGGCCGGCGCGTCGTGCAACAGATCCGCGCGGCGGAAGAGCGCGCTGATTCGCGCGAGCAGATGCGGCATGCCGGCGTCCTTGGTGAGGTAGTCGTCGGCGCCGATGCGCAGGCCGGAGACGACGTCGAAGTCGCTGTCGCGCGCGGTAAGAAAGATGATCGGCAGCGCGGCCGAAAGCGCGCGCAGCTCCCGGCACAGCGCGAATCCGCCGTCGGGTTCGCCGGCGAGGCCGATGTCCAGGATCGCGAGATCAGGCAGCCGGCTGCGGAAGGCGGCGAGCGCCGAGGCGCGGTCGGCGAAAGCGCTCACCTGGTAGCCGTGCTTCTTCAGCAGGTCGGCGTAATTGGCGCGGATCGCGGGGTCGTCTTCGACGATGGCTACCGTTCTTGCCATTGCAGGGGACTATACCGGAGCCTAAAGCGCGCGAGCTCTGGTGCCATCGCTTCGCCACAATTGATCGGCGCCGTGCCATTTTCGAGCAGCGGCCGGCGCATTTTCGGCTGCTGCAATGGCGGCGTATTCCATCAAGAGGAGCACGCCATGAAGATGCTCGCCGATTTCTCCCTCGCCGCCGCGGCCGCGCTCGCCATCGGTATCGCGGTGGGCACCACCGCGTTCTCGCTCGTCTGGCTCGTCGCGCGGCTCAATGCCTGAGGACGCCGAGGGCTGGTGGCTGCCGGCTCAGCGCCTCCTCCCCGGGCGACGCGGCGCATGGGCGCGAGCCCGCCGCCGGTCCGCCAGCCCCTAGCCCTCGGCGCCCTGCCGGTGATCAAGGAGAAACAAGATGCTGCGGCTGACATTGGTGTTTTGCGTATGGCTCGCTTCCACCGCCTACGCGCTCGACGAGGAGCCCGAAACGACCGCTGCGCGCAGCCAGGAAGCCGAGCTCGGGGAGCTCTACGAGCGTGTGTGGAGCGCGGCGCAGGACGAGCAGAAGATTCTCCTCGACCGCGCCCAGGTGGCCTGGAGCGAATACCGCGCGGCGCATTGCGAGCTCGCCGGCGAGGACTGCCTTGCTTTCATGGCGCACGAGCGCGCGGCCGAGCTGCGGCAGCTGCGCTTGACAAATACGAACGATCGTACTATTTTCGCCACCCATGAATGCGCAGACGGCGAAGGGCGAACGCACGCGGGGGGCAATTCTCGATGAAGCGCTGCGGCTCGTCAGCAAGTCGGGCCTTGACGGCCTGACGATCGGCACGCTCGCCGAGGCGACCGGCATGTCGAAGTCGGGCCTGTTCGCGCACTTCGGCTCGCGCGAAGAGCTGCTGCTCGCGGTGCTGGCCCACGGCCAGGCGCAGTTCGGCGAGGTCGTCTTCCAGCCTGCGATGGCAAAGCCGCGCGGCCTGCCGCGCCTGCGCGCGATGTTCGTCAACTGGCTCGACTGGACCGAATCGGCCGAACTGCCGGGCGGTTGCCCGATGATCGGCGGCGCCACCGAATTCGACGACAAGCCCGGCGCGGTGCGCGACATGCTCGCCGGCGGCCAGCGCAGCTGGATCGAAACCCTGAAGCGCGCCGCGCGCCAGGCCGTGGAGGAAGGCCAGCTCTCCCAGGACACTGACCCCGAGCAGATCGCCTTCGAGATGTTCGGCATCGCGCTCGTGGTGCACCACCACCGGCGGCTCCTCGGCTACCGCAAGGCCCGCGAGCGCGCGGCTGCGGCGCTCGAGTCGCTCTTCAAGCGTTACGCCCCGTCCTAGAAAGGAAGCTCCATGCCCGCTGCCCTGCACTTGCCCAGAATTAGCACGAACGTTCGCTTTGTCGCGTCGGCCTTGCTGTTTCCCGAGTTCGCCGCCGAGGTCGCCGAGCGCCTGTTTCTGACGCCGCCGCGGCCGCGCGATGCGGCGGCGAGCGCGCTCGATCTCATCGACGCGCGCTCGAGCCTGCTCGAGCACAAAGGCCGGCACATCACCGTCTGGCGCTGGGGCGCACGCGAGGCGCCGGCGGTACTGCTCGCGCACGGCTGGGGCGGGCAGGCGGTGCAACTGCGCGCTTTCGTCTTCCCGCTGCTGCGTGCCGGGCTGCGCGTCATTGCCTACGACCAGCCGGCCCACGGCGTCTCCGAAGGGCGCCTTACGGGGCTTCCGGACTTCGCCGACGTGCTCGCGGAAGTGGCCGCGTACCACGGCGAGGTGCGCGCGGTCATCGGGCATTCGCTGGGCGCGACCGCAGCCGCGCTTGCGCTCGCCTGGCAAAAAGTGTCATTCGAAAAGATCGTGCTGGTGAGCCCACCTTCGGACATGGACGGCTATGCGCGCCGTTTCGCGCGCTGGCACTGGATCCCCGAAGCGGTGCGTCGCGCCCTGCAGGCGGCGATCGAGGAGCGCTACGGCCGGCGCTGGGAAGAGCTCGAGCTCGCGCGCATCGCGCCTCGGCTGCAGGCCTCGGCGCTCGTCATCCACGACCGCAACGACGGCGTCGTTCCATGGGAGCAGGGCGCCACGGTGGCGAGGCAATGGCCGGGCGCGAAGCTCATGACGACGCAGGGCCTCGGTCATCGGCGCATCCTCGCCGACGAGGCGGTGACGCAGGCGGCCGCCGAGTTCGTGCAATGACGCGAGAGGTAACCGTCAGTTGGAGCGATCCCGCCGCGCTCGCCGCGGCCGCAGCAGCGATGAGCGGGCTCGAATTTCTGCGTGCCATTTGTGACGGCCGGCTGCCGGCGCCTCCCATCGCCCGGCTGCTCGGCTTTCGCCTGGTCGAAGTCGACGCGGGGCACGCGGCGTTCGAAGTCATGCCCGGCGAGCAGCATTACAACCCGATCGGGCTGGTGCACGGCGGGCTCGCGATGACGCTGCTCGATTCGGCGATGGGCTGCGCGGTGCACACCCGCATGCCCGCCGGCGGCGGCTACACCACGCTGGAGGCCAAGACCAACCTCACGAGACCGATCACCGCGCAGACCGGCCTGCTGCGCGCGGTCGGGAAAGTCCTGCACGCCGGCGCTCGCGTGGCGACCGCGGAGGGGCGGCTCGTCGACTCCTCCGGCAAGCTCTACGCGCATGCGAGCACCACCTGCATGGTGCTAGGCAGCCGCTAGCTCCTTTCCTTGCCAGGCAAGCCGCTTGTCGTGGTAAGCGGCGAGGCTCGCGCGGTGGCCGATCGATACCAGCGTCGTATGCGCCAGCCGCTCGCGCAGCAGCCGGTAGAGCGCTTCCTGCGCGTCCTCCGGCAGCGACGCGGTGGCCTCGTCGAGGAACAGCCAGTCGGGGCGGTAGAGCAGCGCGCGCGCGAACGCGAGCCGCTGCTGTTCGCCGCCCGAAAGAACCTGCGCCCAGTTCTCGCTGCGCTCGAGGTCGGCGGCGAGGTGAGCCAGGCCGACCGCCTTGAGCGCATCCCTCACGGATGCATCGGAATGCTGCGTGGCGTCGTCGGGATAGCTCACCGCGTGCTTCAGCGACCCGAGCGGCAGGTAGGGCTTCTGCGGCAGGAAGAGAAGCCGCTTGCCGCCCGGCAGCCGGATGCGCCCCCTCCAGTAAGGCCAGATGCCGGCGAGCGCGCGGAAGAAAGTCGACTTGCCGGCGCCCGAAGGACCGGTGACGAGAACGTGCTCGTGCGGCTTCAACTCGACCGAGGTGCGCGCGAGCAGCGGCGTCCCCTGCGGCAGCCCGATCTCGAGATCCTCCAGCGCGAGGCTCGCGCCGCCGCCTTCGACGCGCTCGCCGTCGAGCTCCGCCGCCTCCTCCCGCACGCGCTCGAGCGACGCCGCGAAGCCGATCAGGCGGTCGACCGTCGCTTTCCACTGCGCGTACGTGGTGTACGCGTTGATGAACCAGGAGAGCGACCCCTGCACCTGGTTGAAAGCCGAGGCGGTCTGGAATATGACGCCGAGCGGGATCGTTCCGGCAAAGAAGCGCGGCGATACGACTATGTATGGAAATATGATTGCAAGCTGCGCATAGAACGCCGTGAACCATGTGAGCTGCTTTTGCTTGAGCATGAGCGCCCACCAGTTGCTGATCACCGGGCCGAAGCGTTGGCGCAATGCGGAACCTTCCTCCGTTTCTCCGCGGTAAAGCGCCACGCCCTCGCTGTTCTCGCGCAGGCGCACCAGCGAGAACCGGAAGTCCGCTTCAAAGCGCTGCTGATTGAAGTCAAGCTTGATCAGCGCCCTGCCGATGAAATGCGTGAGCGTAGTGCCCACGACCGCGTAGACCAGGGCCACCCACAGCAGGTACCCGGGAACGGTGACGCCGCCAAACTCCGCATCACCGGAAAGAATCCACAATACGCCCGCGAAAACGATCAGCGTGGCGACTGCGGAGAGAAAGCCCACGAACAGGGATAGAGTCAGGTCACAGAAAAGGCGCAGATCTTCGGCGATACGCTGATCGGGGTTGTCGGTCCCCCGGTCGAGGAGCTGCATCCGGTAGTGCGCCTGATCCTTGAGCCAGTCGTCGAGAAAGCGTCCCGTGAGCCAGGTGCGCCATTCGATGAGCAGCATTTGCTGGAAGTACAGCCGATATACCGCGGTAATGATGTAGATGACCGCGAGAAGGCCGAACAGGCCCAGCTGTCGAAAGAATTCCGCCTGGTCCCGGTTCTCGAACGTGTTGTAGAAATCCCGGTTCCAGTCATTGAATTGCAACTCCAGCCAAACCAGCATCAGCGCCAGTCCGACCACGGTACCGAGCAAGCTGAGGCCTTTCACCCGCTGCTCGGAGACCCAGTAGGGTTTGGTCAGCGTCCAGAAAGCCTTTAGAAATCCGGTGGTTCGCATGGAGCACCTGAGGTGGAATCCAAACCAGTTTACAGAACCGACGCGGCGGGTTAACAATCAGGGGGCATGTCTTCAGGCCGGGTTTTCCGCTTCGCACCGACTCCAGAGAACCCGGCGCGCCACCTGTTCGTATTCCTGCACGGCTGCGGCGCGACCGCGCAGTCCATGATTCCGATCGCGTTCAAGTTCCAGGCGCGCTTTCCGAGCGCGGCGCTGGTCTTGCCCAGCGGCTTCAATCCCGATGCGCGCGGTGGCGCCGCGCAGGACTGGTATCCGACGCGCGGGCTGAACCCGGACAATCACCGCGAGCGCGTGGCGTCGGTCCTGCCCGACGTTGAGGACCTGGTGCGCCGCGAGCAGACGAATTTCGGCGTGAACGCGAGCGGCACCGTGCTCATCGGATTCTCGCAAGGCGGCACGGTCGCCCTAGAGGCGGTGAAGAGCCCGGGCATCGCAGGCGCGGTGGTCGCCTTTTCTTCGCGCTTCGCGCAGACGCCCTGCCGCGGCTGCCGCATTTCCTCGCGCATCCACCTCGTGCACGGCGCGTTCGATTCGGTGGTGTCGCGCGTGTACGCGGAGCGCGCCGCCAGAGTCCTTGCGGGGCTTCACGTTCCGGTGACCCTCGACATCGTCGACGACCTCGGGCACGCGCTGTCGCACCGCGCGATCAGCCTGGGCTCGCTGCGCCTGCTGCAGGGCATCTACGAAGGCCGGCGCGCCACACTGCATTGAAGGAAGGCGTCGCTCTCTTCGCGCACGGCTCGCGCGACCCCGAGTGGTCGCAGCCCTTCGAGCGCATCGCCGCGTGCCTCGCCGAGAAGCTGCCGGCCGTGTGCGTAGGGCTAGCGTATCTCGAAAACGGCCCGTCGCTCGACGAAGTCGTCGCGGCGCTGGTGGCGAGGGGCGCGGCTTCAGTCCGCGTCGTGCCGCTGTTTCTCGGCCAGGGCGGCCAAGTCAAAGAAGACCTGCCGCGACTCGTGAAGAGCGCCGCGTCCGCTCATCAGGGCCTGAGCGTCACGCTGGAAAAGCCGATCGGCGAGCAGCCGAAGGTCGTGGAGGCGATCGCCGCCGCTATTGCCGCGGGGCGCTGAGGCGATCGAGCATCGCCTTGACCGCGCGTATCTGCACGCCTTCTTTCGTGTGGTACTGCGCGCCGGTGTAGCCCCACCAGTCCCAGCAGCCGCGCGGGTTATAAGGCCACCCGTAGCTCGCGATCGCCTGCGGGTAGAGCACGATCAGGCGGTTTGCGTCGGCCCAGCGGTTGTAGCCCGCCTCGCGCGCGAACTTGTCGCCGACGAACGAGATCCCCTGCCGGCAGCCGTGGAACGCGACGTGCACGCGGCAGCGCACGCTCGCGCAGGCCTTCGGGACGTACACGTAGGCCTCGTCGTGCATGCTGATCGCGCGCGAGCCGAACGGCTTCTGGTCGAAGCGCGCCAGCCGGCCGCTCTCCTTCGCCGCCGCCGGCGCGAGATCGCCGAGCAAATGCTGCAGCAACTGCTTCGCGGCATCGTAGTCGCAGTCGTTCATGTACGGCTGCGCGCTCGCGCCGCAGTCCGGATTGCCGGCGTTCTCGGTCACCATGGCATGGCCGGCGGGCTTGTCGCGCACGATCAGCGTATTCACCTTGTAGGCCGAGTAATACCCAAGCAGGCCTTCCACCACTTCGCGCGCGACCGTCTTGTCCTTGGTGCCGGTGAAGAGCCACGCGCGGCTTGCGGCGAGATTGGCGGTGTCGTCGATGCGCCCGGCCTTTGCCAGCGCTTCGGTTTGCGCCCTGAGAAAAGCGGCGCTCGGCAGCGGCGCGAAGATGCCCGGCTCCCTGCAGTTGAAATACGCCGTCCAGGAGCTGCCTTGCGCGCAGTAGTACGGCCCGCCAGCGATCGCGCCCGCGCCCGTCACCGTGGCCGAATGCGCGACGTGAAACTGCACCGCCATGTAGGCGCCCGACGATACGCCGGACACCGTGGCCGCCTTCTCGGCGCCGAGCGGCGGCAACGGCTCGGCTGCCAGCGCGGGCAGGCAGATGAGCAGCAGAGCCACTCTCATTGCGGCTACGTCGCGAGCTCCGGCAAGTCCCTGTAAAGCTCGAGCGCCTCGGGATTGGCAAGCGCGTCGGTGCTCGCGACCGGCATGCCGTGCACGACCGCCTTCACCGCCAGCTCGACCACCTTGCCGTTCTTGGTGCGCGGGATGTCGGCGACCTGCACGATGCGCGCCGGCACGTGCCGCGGCGAGGCATGGCGGCGGATTTCGTGGCGGATGCGTTCCTCGAGATGGTCCTCCAGCGCGAGCGATCCGCGCAGCTTCACAAAAAGCACGACGCGCGTGTCGGTCGGCTGATCCGGCGGCCACAATTGCCCGATCGCCAGCGCCTCCTCGACTTCGTCGATGCGCTCGACCACCCTGTAGATTTCGGCCGTGCCGATGCGCACGCCGCCCGGGTTGAGCGTGGCGTCGGAACGCCCGTACACCAGCATTGAGCCGCGCTCGGTAAGCTCGGACCAGTCGCCGTGGCACCACACGTTGGGGTATTTCTCGAAGTAGGCCGCGCGGTAGCGCACGTCCCCCGGATCGTTCCAGAAGCCGAGCGGCATCGAGGGGAAGGGCCTGGTGCACACCAGCTCGCCCTTTTCCCCGACGAGCGGATTTCCCGCCTCGTCGAAGACCTCGACCGCCATGCCGAGCGAGCGGCACTGCAGCTCGCCCCTGTAGACGGGAAGCACGGCGTTGGCGTCGGCAAAGGCGCCCATGATGTCGGTGCCGCCGGAGATCGAAGACAGGCACACGTCGCCCTTCACCGCCTGGTAGACGTAGTCGAAGCTCTCAGGGGCCAGCGGCGAACCCGTGGAGAGGATCATGCGTAAGGCGCCAAGCTCGTGCGTGTCGCGCGGCCGCACGCCGCGCTTGGCGATCGCGTCGAGAAACTTCGCCGAGGTGCCGAAGTGGGTGATGCGCTCGCGCTGCGCGTACTCGAAGAGGATGCGGCCCTCCTTGGCGAAAGGCGAGCCGTCGTAGAGCATCACGCTCGCCTCGGCCATGAGCGCGCCGAAAAGGAGATTCCACACCACCCAGTTGGTCGTGCAGTAGTAGAAGAAGCGGTCGCCGGGGCGGATGTCGAACTGCAGCTTGTACATCTTCAGCCCCTGCAGCAGCGTGCCGCCGGCGCCGTGCACGATGCACTTGGGCTTGCCCGTCGTCCCGGAGGTGAAGAGGATGTATGCGGGATGGTTGAACGGCAGCTGCGCGAAGGCGATGT
>DASZOS010000043.1:0-20540 GCA_035550695.1 Burkholderiales bacterium
AGAGAAGCAAGAAATAGCAAAGCAGGGACAGACCCCATTTTTCTCATCTAGCTTTCTCCGGGGCGCGCGCGAGGCCGCAGGCGTGCCGGCCGCAGTGCTGGTCGCCGGCTTTCTCGGCTTCGGCGCGCTCGCCGCCGCGCAGCAAATCCCGCTTCCGGTTGCCGTCGCGTCGACGGCGATGATCTGGGCGCTTCCCGGGCAGCTGATCTTCGTCGAGATGCATACCCTCGCCGCGCCGCTCGTCGCCACCGTGCTCGCGGTAATGCTGTCCTCGGCGCGCTTCCTGCCGATGACGCTGATGCTCATGCCCGAGATGCGCGAGCCCCGGCAACCGCAATGGAAATACTACGTCGCCGCGCAACTGCTCTCGCTCAGCGGCTGGACCATGGCGGTGGTGCGTTTTCCGGAAATTCCGCGCTCCCAGCGCCTGGCGTGGTTCTACGGCTTCACGCTGGTGCTGATGAGCGCGAGCGCCCTGTCCACGGCAGCGGGATACCTCGGCGCAGACCGCCTGGCGCCCAGCGCGAGACTCGCGCTCGTATTCATGGTGCCGATCTACTACCTCCTGATCCTGACGGGAGCCGTGCGCGAGCGCGTCGCCGCCCTCGGGCTCGCCTGCGGCGCGCTCGCCGGCCCGCTCGCCTACCTCGCCACGCCGCAATGGAGCGTGCTGCTCGCCGGCCTCGGCGGCGGCACCGCCGCCTACCTGATCCTGCGCAAGCGCTGATGGACACCTGGATCCTGCTGGCGATCTGCGGCCTCGCCACCTACCTCTGGCGCGGTCCCGGCGTTCTCATTTCCGCGGGCATCGACCCGAAGAGCGAAGCGTTCGCGTGGATCTCCTGCGTCGCGTACGCGATCATCGCGGGGCTGGTTTCACGCATGCTCCTCCTGCCGACGGGCCCTCTCGCGGAAACCACGCTGGCGGAGCGGGCGCTCGGCAGCTGCGCTGCCCTCCTCGCCTACTTCTGTCTCACGCGGCGCAATCTCTTCGCCGGCATCTTCGCCGGCGCGCTGGCGCTTTGGCTGATGAAGCTGTGAGCGCACTCTCGCTTGACCCGTTGCATCCGCGCGGCGCAGCATGCCGACGCGTGGAAATCCTCCTTCTCGGCCGTTTCCAGGTCCTCGCCTCCGTGGGAAGGCTCGGCGAGGAAGATATCGCCGGGCGCAAGGCCTGCGCGCTGCTGAAGCTCCTGGCGCTCGATCCGGGTCATCAGCTCGCGCGCGAGGTGGTAGTGGAGCTGCTGTGGCCGGATCTCGACGGCGACGCCGGCGCCGCGCAGTTGTACAAGGCGCTGCACCAGTTGCGCAAGGTTCTCGATGCGGGCAAATCGATCGCCGCCACGAAGAACCTCGTCAAGCTCGCGCCGCCCGAGGGGCTGGCGACCGACGCCGGCGCGTTCGAGCGCTCGGCGGCCGAGGCGCTCGCCTCCAGGCGGGTGGAAGCCCTCGAGGCGGCTGCGGCCCGCTACACCGGCGATCTGCTGCCCATGGATCTGCATGCGCCCTGGGCCGAGGCGCCGCGCAACCGGCTGCGGCAGCGCTATATCGACGTCCTGCTCGCGCTCGCCGAGGGATATCAGCGGCGCGGCGACCTGGCCGCGGCCGCCCAGACCTGGCGCACGGTGCTCGAAAAGGACGCCACGCTGGAGGCGGCGCACCGCGGCCTGATGCAGATCTTCGCGCAGCAGGGGCAGCGCGACCGCGCGCTCAAGCAGTACGGCGTCTGCCTCGACATCCTCGCCGACGAGATGGGCGTCGCGCCATCGCAGGAGACGCGCGCGCTGTACGACCGGATCGAGCGGCAGTCGCCGGGCACCGAGAGCGCCGCCGCAGCCGCACCGCTCCAGGCGCCGGTACCGATGCCGCCGCTCGTGAACCGCGTGGCCGAGTGCCGGGTGCTCGACGAGTGCCTCGAGCGGCTCGCCGCCGGCCGGGGCGGCGTGCTCGTCATCGAAGGGCCGGGCGGCATTGGCAAGTCGCGCCTGGTGCGGGAGCTCACCGCGCGTGCGGCGCAGCGCGGTCTCCAGGCCCTGGTCGGCTCCGCCTACGAGATGGAAGCGGCAATCGCCTACGGCCCGTTCATCGACATTCTGCAGGCCGCGCTGCGTGCGAGCCCCGCCGACCAGGACTCGATACCGGGCGAGATCGCCGGCGCGGTGATCGGCCGCGAGGCCGGCGCGCCGGCCGTGCCCAACTCGGACCCGCGCGCGGCACGAACCTACCTCTTCGCGGCGATCGCCGAGTTCCTGCGCCGCCGCGCGCGAGCGACGCCGCTCGTGCTGGTGCTGGAAAATCTTCACGCGGCCGACCAGGGCTCGCGCGAGCTGTTCCACTATCTCGCGCGGCGCACGCCCGATACGCCTCTTCTGCTCACCGCCACACGCCGGGACGAGCCTGCCGCGCCGGACAGGCTCCTGCGCGACATCGCTGAAGCGCTGCCCGTCAGCGCGCTCTCGCTCGCGCCCCTGAGCGAAGCCGACCACCACGAGCTGCTGCGCCAGCAAGGCGGCGAGCGCTCGCTCGCGCGCGAGCTGAGCGACGAGATCTTCCGGCTCTCCGAGGGCAATCCGCTGTACGCGCTGGAGCTGCACCGATCGCGCGGCCGGCTTTCGACCGTGACGATCCCGCTCTCGCTGCGCGCGCACGTCCTCGGGGAGCTCGAGGGGCTTTCGCCGGGCGCGCGCAGGCTTCTCACCATTGCCGCCGTCGCGGGCGAGGAGATCGCCTATCCGTTGCTGGAAGCGCTCTGGTCGCGCGCGGCGGAGGCCGAGGGCGCGAGCCGCCTGCTCGATGTGCTCGACGAGCTGATCGGCGCGCAGTTGCTGCACGAGCACGGCGTGCACTACCGCTTTCGTCACGCGCTGCATCGCCGCTGCGTCTACGAATCGGCTTCGGAGGCGAGGCGCCGCGCGCTGCACGCGCAGGTCGCGGCGAGCCTCGCCGAGCTGGGCGAGCGCGAAGGCGAGCTGCCCGTCGAGCGCGTCGCCTTCCACTACCGGATGGCGGGCGACGCCAGGCAGGCGGCGCACTTCCTCACTCTTGCCGGCCAGCGCGCGGCCTCGGTGTACGCGCACGACGACGCGTTGCGCAGCTACCGCGAAGCGCTGGCGATGCTCGAGCCGCCGCGCGACGCCGTGGTCAGGCGCATCTGCGCCCGCCTGCACAGCCTGATCGGCGACACCAATCGCGCCGCCGGCTACCTCGCCGAGAGCTTCCCGGCCTACGAGCGCGCGGCTGCGCTCCTCGAGGACCTCCCGGTCAACGCGGCCGAGCTCACCGAGCTCGATTGCAAGATCGCGCTTGCCGCGATCTTCACGGCCGACATGCCGAAGGCCGGGCAGCACCTCGCGCGGGCGTGGCGCCACGCGCCCGACGATCCGCGCGTGCATGCGCGGCTGCACGTCCTGCGCGCGCTGCATCTGTGGCATTTCAACCGCCTCGAGGAAGCGGCCCGGTACGCGCACCGGGCGCTCGAGCTCGCGCAATCCGCGCACGCCGAGGTCGAATCGGCCCAGGCCTGCGAGATCCTCGCCATGGCCTATCTGCCGCTCGGACGCTGGCAGGAGGGGCTGCGCTACGAGAAGCAGCGGCTGCGGCACGGGCGCTGGTCGCCCGAGTTGGTGGTGGCGACCGACGCCCACCTGTGCCTGTGGGAGTACCACGCGCACGAGGACAGGATGCTGGAGCAGGCGAGCGCGTTCATGCGGGAAGTCGCCGCGGAGGCCGACCGCCTGGGCGATCTGCGTTGCGTGGCCATCTGCCAGTACGCCCTGGGCACGATTCACCTGTGGAAGGGAGACACCGCGGCCGCGCTCTCCGAGCTCGACGAAAGCCTCGCGCTGCACGGGCGGGTCGGCTCGCCGGCGGGAATGGCCTACACGCTCGCGCGCCGCGCGGTCCTGCACACGCTCGCCGGCGCGATCGACCCGGGATGGCGCTCGGTCCAGGAGGGCATCGAGCAGGCCGGGCGCGCATCGATCCGCGATCACTGCCTGCAGCGCCTGTACGGCGTCGGCATCTGGAACCGCATGCAGGCGAAAGACGCCGCGCGGGTCGCCGAGCTTGTCGCGAAGAGCGAGTCGCTCCTCGCCGCGGGCGCGTGCCCGTCCTGCGGGGTCGAGCTCTACCCCTGGCTCGCTCTTCACTACCTCGAGCAGGGCGATCCGGCGCGAGCCGCGCGCTGCGCCGAGCGCCTGGAAGGTCTCGCCGCCAAGACCGGCAATCCGATCGGCGAGACGGTGGCCGCAATCGTGCGTTGCGGCGCGGCACGCGCGCAGGGCGACACGCCCCGCTATCGCGACGCACGCCGGCAGGCAGCCGCACTCATGCAGGACGGGGCCCTGAAAGGATCCAGCTCCCCCGTGACGTATCTTTTCGAGCGCATGGCCGCCGCGCCCTGAGCGGAAGGTTTCCGGAAGACGGCCGGAAGGGGTCCCTCGTTATCCTGGTGCGCAACTCAACCGACAGAGAGGGGCACCATGAGCACAGCGACGGCCGTCAAGCCGGGTCTGGACACCGCTGACCTGGAGCGCAAGGTCAAGGAAATGTACCGGGACGTCGCCCGCAACCCGGGCGGCGAGTTCCACTTCGAGATGGGACGCGCGCTCGCCGAGCGCCTGGGCTACCCGGCCACCGATCTCGACCGCGTCCCGGCGGCCGCAATCGAGTCGTTCGCCGGGGTCGGCTGCTACTTCCATCTGGCAGGCCTCGAGGAAGGCGAGGCCGTGGTCGACCTGGGAAGCGGATCGGGAATGGACACCTTCGTCGCGGCGCTGCGCGTCGGCGCGACCGGGAGCGTGCTCGGCGTCGACATGACCGACGCGCAGCTCGAGAAGGCCGAGCGGCTGCGCGCTGCGGCCGGTTTCGGGAACGTGACCTACCAGAAAGGCTACATCGAGCGCGTGCCGCGCACGGACGCGACGTTCGACGCGGTCATCAGCAACGGCGTCATCAACCTCGCGCCCGACAAGCAGCAGGTGTTCGACGAGGCGGCGCGCCTGCTCAGGCGCGGCGGGCGGCTCGCCATCGCCGACATCGTCACCGAAGCGCAGCTTCCCGACGGCGTCACGGAAAAGGCCGCCTTGTGGGCCGCGTGCATCGGCGGCGCGATGCAGGTGGATCGGTATCTGGACGCGATCAAGCGCGCGGGCCTTCGCCTGGAGACCATCCAGGACAACCCGCAGTACCGCTTCATCTCCGACAGCGCGAAATCCGCCGTCAGGAAATGGGGCGTGAAGAGCGTTTCGCTGCTTGCGGTCAAGGAGTAGGCCATGAAATCAACAGTCATTGCGATCCTCGCGGCGGCCCTGCTCGGAGCCGGCGCGGCCCATGCGCAGCAGCCGAAATCGCTCTACGACCGTCTTGGCGGTGCGTATCCGATCTCGGTGGTGGTGGACAGCTTCATCGACCTGCTGCTCGTCAACGACGCGCTGAACGCCAATCCCGCCATCAAGGCGGCAAGGGATCGCGTGCCCGCGGCCGGGCTGAAGTTCCACGTCACCGCGCTCGTTTGCCAGGTCACCGGCGGGCCGTGCAGGTACACCGGGCGCACGATGAAGCCTGCGCACGCGCACCTGAACATCAGCGAAAGAGAGTGGCAGGCGATGCTCGCCGACTTCCGGCGAGTGCTCAACAACTACGGCGTGCCGGCGAAGGAGCAGCAGGAGCTGGTCGCCATCGTCGAGAGCACGAAACAGGACATCGTGATCGGGAAATAGCGCGAATCGGCTGCCCTTGCGCAGCCAGCGAAGGAGGTCGTATGGAAAACGGCAATCGCAATCTCGTCGTTCTCATCACGCACGGCACCGACCACGAGCTGTCCTCGGTCGCCTTCACCATCGCCAACGGCGGCCTGACGGCGGGGCTCGGCGTCTCGATCTTCCTCACGAGCGCCGGCGTCGACCTCGCGCGCAAGCGCGCCGCGCAGTCGACGCAGGTCGCGCCCCTCGAGCCGCTCGTCGGAATGATCGGCGACTTCATCAAGCGCGGCGGCAACCTGTGGGCCTGCACGCCCTGCGTCAAGGCGCGCGGCTACGAGCAGAGCGACCTGATCGACGGCGTGACGATCACCGGCGCAGCCAGGATGCACGAGCTGATCAAGCAGGGCGCCGCGACGCTGAGCTTCTGAGGGCACAGCCGATGGAACAGGCGAGAATCCGCGAGTCCCTCGAACGCGCGAGCGGCGCCCTCGCGAAAGACCCCGCCAGGGCGCGCGGCACGGCGGCGCCGCTCACGGCGAAGCTGATCGACGGGCTGAGGTTCGAAGTCAAGGGTGCCGGAGGAGAAACGGTGCTCACCGACATGCCGCAGATGGTGGGCGGCGAGGGCAGCGCGCCCAACCCCGGCTGGCTGATGCGCGCCTCGCTCGCGGCGTGCACCGGTTCGGTGATCGCCATGCGTGCCGCGCAGCTCGGCGTGAGGCTGACGCTGCTCGAGGTGGACGCCGAAAGCGACACCGATAACCGCCGCCTGCTCGGCCTCGACGACGCGGCGGCGTCGGTGCTCGCCTTGCGCCTGCGGGTAAGGATCGGCGCGCACGGAGCGAGCGACGACGCCCTGCGCGAGATCGCGGCCTGGGGCAGCGCGCATTCGCCGGTTGCCTGCACGATGTGCATGCCGCCGGCGCTCTCGACCGAGGTGGAAGTGAAGCCGACGGGTTAAGCTGCCGCCGATCATGGGCAGGCTCATCCAGCCAGGCGACGCCGACTTCGACCAGGCACGGCGGGTCTGGAACGGCATGATCGACAGGCGGCCGGCGCTCATCTGCCAGTGCGCAACCGTCGAGGACGTGACAGCCGCGCTCGAGCTCGCTCACGCGCGCGCGCTGGCAGTCGCGGTCCGCGGCGGCGGGCACAGCGTGGCGGGACACGGGACCTGCGACGACGGCCTGGTGATCGATCTTTCGCCCATGCGCGGCGTGCGCGTCGACGCGCAAGCGAGGGCTGCCGCGGTGCAGGCAGGCGCGAGGTGGGGCGATGTCGACCGGGCCACGCAGGCGCATGGACTCGCCGTGACCGGCGGCATCGTGTCGGCGACCGGCGTCGCCGGCCTGACGCTGGGCGGCGGCATCGGCTGGCTGATGCGCAAGCACGGACTGACGGCGGACAACCTGCTCGCCGCCGACCTGATCGCCGCCGACGGGCGTCTCGTGCGCGCGAGCGCCGAGGAGAACGCCGAGCTGCTGTGGGGCCTGCAGCGCGGCGGCGGCAATTTCGGCATCGTTACCGAGCTGCGCTTTCGCCTGCATCCGGTCGGGCCGATCGTGCTCGCCGGGTGGGTGCTTCATCCGCAGGAAAAAGCGGCCGACGTCTTGCGCTTTCACCGCGACTACGCAGGCGCGTCGCCCGATGAGCTCACCACGATCGTCATCCTGCGCCGGCTGCCGCACCTGCCCAAGGTGCCGCCCTTCCTGCGCGGCGTGCCGGTCATCGCCGTCGCCGCCTGCCACTGCGGCGTGATCGAGGCGGGCGAGCGCGCGTTGCAGCCGCTTCGCGCCTTCGGGCCGCCGCTCGCCGACGGTATCAGCCTCAAGCCCTACGTCGAGCACCAGACCATGTTCGACGCCGCCCAGCCGCCGGGGCGGCACAACTACTGGAAGACCTCGTATCTGCGCGAACTGAGCGACGCGGCGATCGCGGCAATCGTGGGAAGCGCAGCGCGCATGACCTCGCCGCACTCGCTTCTCGCCCTCTATCAGCTCGGCGGCGCGGCGCGGCTCGCGGAC
The DNA here is from genome assembly GCA_035550695.1 of Burkholderiales bacterium. GTDB lineage: Bacteria > Pseudomonadota > Gammaproteobacteria > Burkholderiales > SG8-39 > SCGC-AG-212-J23. The sequence goes on from DASZOS010000043.1 coordinate 7,727, forward strand.
GCCGCGTTCTGCCTCAACATCGCCGCGACGTGGACCGAAGCGGGCGAAGGCGAGCGGCACATCGCCTGGGCGCGCGAATCGTGGGCGGCTGTCGCGCCGCATGCGAGCGCGGGCGCTTACGTGAACTTCCTTGGCGACGAAGGCGAGCGATACGCCCGCTCGGCGTATCAGGGCGACTACGAGCGGCTCGCGGCGCTGAAGACCAAGTACGATCCGGACAACTTCTTCCGCCTCAATCAGAACATCCGGCCACGCAAGAGTCACGCCCCCTGAAAATGCAGGTGCCTGCTCAGGGCGTGCCGCCGATCACCGACTAGAAGCCTGCACGCGCAATCGAGGGGCCGAGCCCGGCGATTCCAGGCGCCTGTTGCGCCGGCTCGAAGAGCCGGCCCGACCCGAGTGCACCAGCGGCCGTACCGGGCGGTTCAGACCCTCACACAGGCGGCCGTCTGCAACAAGCGCGGCACGGCCGCGCAATTCCTGGGGCTAAGCGAAGACAAGGCGGCGCTGGTCGCTGATGGCGGCCGTCAAGCGGGCACGTACGAAGCGAGCGCTGTCGCAGACCGTGCTTGCGCAGCGCATGGGCTCGAACCAGTCGCGAGTAGCGAAGATTGAAACCGGAGATCCCTCAATTTCGCTCGACCTCATCGTTCGCGCGTTTCTCGCGACCGGCGCCACGCGCCGTGAGCTCGGGCGAGTGCTCGCGTAAGTATCCCCCGGCAAAGCCGGGGGCCGCGCGGCCGTCGGCGTGGCGGAACTGCTTGTGCGAGCCGCGCCGACGCACCTCGACGAAACCCGTCGTCATTCGCGCCGAGCGCAGCGCCGGCGGCGCCGCACTGTGTTCTGACTCGCGTCAGCAACCAACCGGCACGCGCACGCGCACCGGCCCCATCATCGGCGCCGCCGCTTTCGCCGTCATCGAGAAGCCGGTGCGCCCCTTCAGCCAGCTCAACGTCCTCGTCTACGGCGTGCTCCTCATCGTGCTCTTCGTCGCCTTCCGCGAGGGCTCGGTGCCAATGCTGCGCAAGACGCTCGGAGTTTCGCTGCCTTACTAGTCACGGGGGCACGTCAGGTGAGGGACAGACCCCATTTTTCTCAGCGAGCGCTCTCCGGGGCGCGCCCGAGGGGCGGGGCGCCAGCCGGCGCACTCACCTCGTGGTTCTTTAGGCTCTGAAAGACCCCTAGCGGAACGTTTTTTGCAATTGCCGTGGGCGGAGGTGAGCTCAATGGCGATTTTCAACGGTCTACGTGTCGGCCCGCGGGCCAACTCGCAAGCAAAATGTTGTCTCGGCCCGACGCGCTCGTGCGTTCGGGAGCCCGGATCATGAGGGACCCGTCGCGCAAGCGTGTGCTCGTCACCGGGGGAGCCGGTTTCCTGGGTTCTCACCTGTGCGAGCGGCTGCTCGCCGAGGGCCAGGATGTCCTGTGCGTGGACAACTTCTACACCGGCACCAGGGACAACATCGGCGCGATTCTCGGCAACTCTTACTTCGAGTTGCTGCGCCACGACATCACTTTCCCGCTGTACGTGGAAGTCGACGAAATCTACAACCTCGCCTGTCCCGCCTCGCCGGTGCATTACCAGTTCGACCCGGTGCAGACCACGAAGACCAGCGTGCACGGAGCGATCAACATGCTGGGGCTCGCCAAGCGCGTCAAGGCGAAGATCTTCCACGCCTCGACGAGCGAGATCTACGGCGATCCGGGCGAGCATCCGCAGAAGGAGACCTACTGGGGCCATGCCAACCCGGTCGGCGAGCGCTCCTGCTACGACGAAGGCAAGCGCTGCGCCGAGACGCTGTTCATGGATTACCGGCGCCAGCACGGCCTCGCCATCAAGATCGCGCGCATCTTCAACACCTACGGCCCGCGCATGCATCCGAACGACGGGCGCGTGGTGTCGAACTTCATCGTGCAGGCGCTTGCCGGGCGCGCGATCACGGTCTACGGCAAGGGCCGCCAGACGCGCTCGTTCTGCTACGTGAGCGACATGATCGAGGGCTTCCGGCGGCTGATGGCGAGCGACGGCGACTTCACCGGCCCGGTGAACCTCGGCAATCCGCACGAGTGCACGGTTCTCGAGCTGGCGGAATTGATCATCGAGCTCACGAACTCGAGATCCGGGATCGTGTTCGCGCCGCTGCCGAGCGACGACCCGGCGCGGCGCTGCCCCGACATCACGCTCGCGCGCGCGATGCTCGACTGGCAGCCGCGCGTGCCGCTGCGCGAAGGCTTGTCGAAAACCATCGAGTATTTCGACCGGCTTTGCTCGCAGCGCGGGGCCCCCGTGCTTGCGCTCGCCGCCGGCCGCGCCGCGTGAACATGCGGCGCAACGTCCTGGTCGCCGGCGGCGCGGGCTACATCGGCAGCCACGTGTGCAAGGCGCTTGCAGCCGCCGGCCATCACCCGATCACTTTCGACAGCCTGGTGCACGGGCATGCCTGGGCGGTGAAGTGGGGGCCGCTGGTGAAGGGCGATATCGCGGACACCGCGCTGCTCAAGCGGGTATTGCGAAGGCATGACGTGCGCGCCGTGGTGCATCTCGCCGCCTATGCCTACGTCGGCGAGTCGATGCGCGATCCCGGCAAGTATTTCAGCAACAACGTCGCCGGCACCATCAGCCTGCTCAACGCCATGGTCGCCGCCGGTACGCCGTGCCTCGTGCTTTCGTCCACCTGCGCGACCTACGGCCTGCCCGAAGTGCTGCCGATCGACGAGAGCCACCCCCAGCGCCCCGTGAATCCCTACGGGGAATCGAAGCTGTGCGTCGAGCGCGCGTTGCAGTGGTACGAAGGGGCCCACGGCCTGAGGTCGGTGGCGCTGCGCTACTTCAATGCCGCCGGCGCCGATCGCGAGGGCGATATCGGCGAGGACCACGACCCGGAGACGCACCTGATCCCGCTCGCCATCCAGGCGGTGCTCGGCCTGCGCAAGGAGCTCCAGGTGCTCGGCACGGCGTATGCGACGCCCGACGGCACGGCGATCAGGGACTTCACGCACGTCACCGACCTCGCCGCCGCGCACGTCGCCGCGCTCGACTATCTGGCCGCCGGGAATCGCGGCGTGATGCTGAACCTGGGCACCGGGCGGGGGCACAGCGTGCGCGAGGTGATCCGGGAAGTCGAGCGCGTAGCCGGCCGGCGTGTCCCGTCCCGCGACGCGCCGCCGCGGCCCGGGGATCCTCCCGTGCTGGTCGCCGCGAGCGAACGCGCCGCGCGCCTGCTCGGATGGCAGCCGCGGCAATCCGACCTCGCAACGCTCGTCGAAACCGCGTGGCGCTGGCACCTCGGCCGCCGCGGCGCGCGCGCGCTTAGAAGCGCCGCCTAGCATGGCCCGGGCGGCCGCAAGGCGCGTCGAGCCGATCCCGGAATGCGCAGCCGCGCCGGCCCCGACGCTCGAGCGCCGCTGCGAGGCGCGCGGCAAATTCCTCTTCGTCGGCGACACCAAGCTCTGGGTGAAAGGTGTCACCTACGGCACGTTCGCGCCGCGCGCCGACGGATATCCGTTCCCCGACGAGGCGACGATCGAGCGCGACTTCGCGCTGATGGCATCGAACGGCATCAACGCGGTGCGCACCTACACCCTGCCGCCGCGCAGCCTGCTCGACGCCGCTGAGCGCAACGGCCTGCGGGTCATGGCGGGACTGCCATGGGAGCAGCACATCAACTTCCTCGACCAGCCGTCGCGCCGCCGAGCCATCGAGCACAAGGTGCGTGCAGGCATCGCGGCATGCGCTGCGCACCCCGCCATCCTGGGCTTCGCTATCGGCAATGAAATTCCCCCGCAGATCGTGCGCTGGCACGGCAGGCGGCGCATCGAGCGCTTTCTCGCCCGGCTCTACGAAGCCGCGAAGCAAGAGGACCCCGGGGCGCTGGTCACTTACGTCAATTTCCCGACGACCGAGTACCTGGAGCTGCCGTTCCTCGATTTCGTCTGCTTCAACGTGTACCTGGAGGCACGCGAGCGGCTCGAGGCCTACCTCGCCCGCCTGCAGAACCTCGCCGGCGAGCGGCCGCTCGTCATGGCCGAGATCGGCCTCGATTCGCGCCGCAATGGCGAGCGCGCGCAGGCCGAGAGCCTCGCCTGGCAGGTGCGCAGCGCCTTTGCCGCCGGGTGCGCCGGCGCCGTCGTGTTCGCGTGGACCGATACCTGGTACCGCGGCGGCTACGACATCGAAGACTGGGACTTCGGCATGACCACGCGCGGCCGCAGTCCCAAGCGCGCGCTCGCGGCCGTGCGCGATGCCTACGCCGAAGTGCCTTTCCCGCGCGATCTCGCCTGGCCGCGCATTACCGTGGTGGTCTGCAGCTGCAACGGCGCGCGCACCATCCGCGACACGCTCGAAGGGCTGAAGCGCCTCGCGTACCCGGAGTTCGAAGTGATCGTGGTCAACGACGGCTCGACCGACGCGACGCCGGCGATCGCGGCGCAATACGGTGTGCGCCTCATCAGCACCGAGAACCGCGGCCTGAGCAGCGCGCGCAACACCGGCTGGCAGGCTGCCACCGGCGAGATCGTCGCCTACATCGATGACGATGCGTACCCGGATCCCCATTGGCTGCACTACCTCGCCTACAGCTTCATCACCGGCGACTGGGTCGGTGTCGGCGGACCGAACATCGCGCCGGCCGGCGACGGGCCGATCGCAGAGTGCGTCGCCCACGCGCCCGGCGGGCCCGTGCACGTACTGCTGTCGGACCGCGAGGCCGAGCATATTCCGGGCTGCAACATGGCGTTCCGCCGCGAGGCGCTCGCGGCGATCGGCGGCTTCGATCCGCGCTACCGCGCGGCCGGCGACGACGTCGACGTTTGCTGGCGGCTGCAGGCGCGGGGCGGAAAGATCGGCTTTCACGCCGGCGCGATGGACTGGCACCACCGGCGCAACTCCCTCGCAATGTACTGGCGGCAGCAGAAGGGATACGGCAAGGCCGAGGCGCTGCTCGAGGAGAAGTGGCCCGAGCGCTACGGCGCGGCGGGGCATCTCGCCTGGGCCGGCCGCCTGTACGGCAGAGGCATCACGCGCGGCATCCCGTTCGGCAGGTCGCACGTCTATGGCGGCGTGTGGGGCAGCGCCGCGTATCAGTCGCTCTACCAGCCGGCGCCACTCACGCTCGCTTGCCTGCCGCTCATGCCCGAGTGGTACCTCGCGATCGGCGCGCTCGCCGTCCTTTCGCTGCTCGGGTTGTCATGGCCGCCGCTCGCCTATGCCCTGCCCCTCGCCGTCCTCGCGGCCGCGGCGCCTGTAGTCCAGGCGGTGGTGAGCACGCGGCGGCTGCCGATGAAGCGGCGCGCGCTCACCGCCTTCCTTCATCTCTTGCAGCCGCTCGCGCGTCTCGTCGGCCGGCTGCAGCACGGGCTCACGCCGTGGCGCCGGCGCGGAGGGGGACGCGCGCTGCTGCCGCGGCGAATCGAGCGCAGCGCCTGGCGCGAAAACTGGCGCGCGCCGCTCGAGTGGCTGCAGGAGCTCGAATGCCGGCTGCACGAGCACGGCGTGCCGGCGCTGCGCGGAGGCGAGTTCGACCGCTGGGACCTGGAAGCGCGGTGCGGCGCGCTGGGCACGGCACGGGCGCTCCTTGCCATGGAGGACCATGGAGCGGGCAGGCAGCTCGCGCGCTGGCGGTTGTGGCCCTGCCCTTCGGCGCCGGGCATCGCGGTAGCAGCGATCTGCGCCGCATTGGCGCTCGGCGCAGTGCGCGACTCGGCCTGGGCTGCGGCCGTCGTGCTGTCCGCCGCGGCCCTGCTCTCGGCGTGGCGCACTGCCGTCGATTGCGGGCTGGCGCTTCGGGCCCTGGATCGCGAGGTGCAGCGCATGGAGAATCCGTGACGCCCGAGGATCGAGACCGTACCGCCGGGCAGGCGCTCGAGTTCGCCGAAAGCCTGTGGCAGCGCGGCGACTTCTGGGAGGTCGAGAGCTCGGAATTCGAGCGCGCGCGCTGCGCGCGTCTGATCCGGCTCCTCGAAGGCCGCCGCTACGACCGGGTGCTCGAGCTCGGCTGCGGCGCCGGCCACTTCACGCGCCTGCTCGCTCCGCTTGCCGGGCAGCTCGTCGCTTTCGATATCGCGCCCTCGGCGATCGAGCGCGCCCGCGCCGCGGGTGGCGGTACGGGCCGGATCGATTACCGGGTGGGTAACGCCATGGACTGCGGCTGGCGAGCGGACGGTCCCTGGGACCTCGTGGTGATGAACGAGACGATCTGCTACCTGGGCTGGCTGTACCCGTTCTTCGACATCGCCTGGCTTGTCGCCGAGATCCATGGCGCGATTCGCGGCGGCGGCCGCTTCCTCATGGCCAATGCGATGGACGAGAAATATGACAAGCTGCTCCTTCCGTACATCATCCGCACCTACCGCGACCTCTGCCTCAACGTCGGCTTCCGCCTCGAGCGGGGAGAGACCTTTCGCGGCGCGAAGCACGCAGTCGAGTTCGAGGTCCTGATCTCGCTCTTCGCGAGGCCCGCCTGAGTGGGTTTGCTCGCGCTCGTTCCCCGTGTCGCCGCTTATGCCTGGCCGCATCGCGCGCCGATGGCGGGCGGAACCGGCCTCACCGCCGCCGGTGTTGCGCTCGATCTCGCCAAGCCGCTGCCGCTCGCTTTCGTGCTCGACAGCATCCTCAGCGACAAGCCGCTGCCGGCGCTTCTCCCGTCGTGGTTCGCGGACCTGGGGGCGATGCATCAGCTGGGCCTCGCCGCGGCCGCCATCGTGCTCATCGCCGTCTGTCGCGGCCTGGCGACGATGGGTGCCAACTACCTCACGATCGATGCCGCCCAGCGCATGGTGAACGATCTGCGCATCGCGCTCTACGCGCATCTGCAGAAGCTCTCGCTGCGCTTCCACACGCGGCAGCAGACCGGCGACCTGCTGTTCCGCGTGATGGCCGATACTTTCGCGATGCAAGGCGTCGTCACCAGCGGGGTGCTGCCGCTTGCGAGCGCCGTCGTGATGCTTGCTGGGATGTTCGCCATCTTGCTGCACTACGACTGGCTCCTCGCTCTGGTGGCCCTCGTGGTTTGCCCGCCGCTTTACTTCGCCATCCGCTGGCTCACCGCGCGCATCCATGGCCACGCGAACGCGTCGAAGCAGGCGGAAAGCGAGCTCTACAGCCGCACCGAGAGAACCATCGGGGCGGTCAAGCTGGTCCAGGCCTACGGCCGGGAGGAGCGCGTGGTGCAGGACTTCCGCTCCGGCAGCGAGCGCAGCCTCGCCCTGTCGCTGCGGCTCTACAGCACCGAGACGTTCTTCGTCCTGGTGGTGGAGTCGATGCTGGCGGTAGGCGTCGCGGCGATCGTGTGGATCGGCGCGCTGCGGGTGATGGGCGGGGATTTGACGATCGGGCAGCTCACCGTGTTCCTCTCCTACCTGCGAGACCTTTATCAGCCTATCCAGAGCGTGAGCCAGAACCTCGCCGAGATCACCTCGGCGCGGGTCGGCCTGGAGCGAGTCTTTTCCGTGCTCGATATCCGGCCCGATGTAGAGGACGCCCCCGACGCGGTGCCGCTGCCGGTGATCACGGGCGAGATCGGGTTCGAGAATGTCTCGTTCGCCTACGACGACGGCAAGCCGGTGCTCGAGGGCATCAATCTGCGCATCGCCGCGGGCGAGCACGTGGCCCTGGTAGGGCGGACCGGAGCCGGCAAGAGCACGCTGCTGGGCCTGCTACTGCGCTTTCTCGACCCGCAGAGCGGGCGCGTCACCCTCGACGGCCGCGACCTGCGCACGGTCACGCTCGCATCGCTGCGGCGCCAGGTGACGCTGATGCTGCAGGAGCCGATCGTGTTCCACGCCACCGCCTTCGAGAACATCGCGTGGGGCACGCGCGACCCGGAGCCTGCGCGCGTGCGCGAGGCGGCGCGCCTCACCGAGGCCGAGCAGTTCATCCTGGCGCTGCCGCAGGGGTACGACAGCGTCCTCGGCGAGCAGGGCTCGACGCTCTCCGGCGGCCAGCGGCAGCGCCTGGTGCTCGCGAGAGCCATTGTGCGTGACACGCCGGTGGTGATGCTGGACGAGCCGACGAGCGCGCTCGACCCCGTCACCGAGGAGAAGATCTGGCGCAACCTGGAAACGCAGTTCCGGGGACATACCATGATCGTCATCGCTCACCGGCTGAGCACCGCGCGGCGCTCGGGCCGCATCGTCGTGCTCGAGGAAGGAAGGATCGTCGAGCAGGGCAGCCACGACGAGCTCATCGCGCGACGCGGCAGCTACTTCCGTCTGTGGCAGAGTCATGACGCCGAGCCGGCCGCCGCCGTGATGGCCGATAAGGCGCGATGAAGTTCCTGATCATCAACAGCGACGACTTCGGCTACGGCCGCGGCGTCAACCGCGCAGTCGCCGAGCTTGCCGAGCGCGGCGTGGTCACCTCTGCAAGCCTCATGGTCAACACCGCTGGGACTGCGGAGGCGGTGCGGCTCGCCGCCGGTCACCCGCAGCTCTCGCTCGGCCTGCACGTCAACTTCACCAACGAAGGCGAGCGGCTGGTGGAATTCGCAGACCCGCGCATCTGCCGTCGCGAGCTGCGCCGGCAGCTCCAGTGCTTCCTGGAGCTGACCGGCGAGCTGCCCACACACCTCGATTCGCACCACCACGTTCACCGGCTGCCCGCATGCGCGCCGAGCTTCGCGGAGCTCGCGGCGGAGTACGGCCTGCCGCTGCGCGGTCGCCCGCCGGTCACCTACAAGGGCGGGTTCTACGCGCAGTGGGAATACGGCGTGTCGCAGCCCGAGAACGTGAGCTTCGCCGCGCTCGAGGGCATCATCTCGACCGAGCTCGGCCAAGGCGTCTACGAGCTCGCCGTGCATCCCGGACGTCACGATCCCGCCGTCCGCTATGCCTACCACCGCGAGCGGGAGTGGGAGCTCGCGGCGCTCGCCGACCCCCGGCTGCCCCCGCTTCTCCGCGAGCGCGGCGTGCGGCTGATCAGCTACCGCCAACTCGCCTCGGCGCTCGTCGGTCTCAACAGCATGTCGGGCGCCTGAGCCAATGAAGCCGAAACAAATCGTCGTCCTGGGCTACATGGGGGCGTGTCCGCTCGCAGGCGTCATTTGGCAGCATCTGCATTACATCGTCGGGCTGCAGCGGCTGGGCCACGAGGTGTATTACGTCGAGGACGCGGCGCGCACCCCGTACAACCCGCAGAAGCACCTGCGGGAGCCCGATTACCACTACGCGGCGAATACGCTGAAGTCCCTCGGCGAGAGATTCCGGTTCCGCGACCGGTGGGCTTTCCGCGCCCGTCACCTTCCGGAAAGGCCCACGGTCGGGCTTTCCGCGGCACGGATTCGCGCCCTGTACAGGGAGGCGGACGCGGTCCTCAACGTGTGCGCTTCCCATGAGCTGCACGAAGACCTGCTGGAAGCCGAGAGGCTCATCCTGGTGGAGAGCGATCCGGGCCCCGCCCAGATCAGGGTCGACAACGAGCCGGACGCGCTGCTCAAGGATCTTGCCTCCTACCGGCGCCTGTTCACGTTCGGCGAGCACATCGGTACGGAACTCTTCCCCATCCCGCTGCACGGCCTTGAATGGCTGCCGACCCGCCAGCCGGTCGTCACCGCTTTCTGGGACACCGACTCCCCGCCCCCTGCCGGCGCCCCTTTCACCACGGTGACCAACTGGGCGGCGAGCGCGTCTTTCGAGTGGCGCGGCAAGACCTACCTGTGGTGCAAAGCGCTCGAGTTCAGGCGCTTTGCCGATGCGCCCCTCGTCACGGGACAACCGTTCGAGCTGGCGACGGACATCCCCGACGCCGACACGCGCGCCCTATTCCAGCGCAAGGGCTGGCGGCTGGCGCATCCCGACAGGCTCAATTGCGACCTGGATGCATACCGGACATACGTGCAGAGCTCCAAGGGCGAGTTCACGGCGTCGAAGTCGATCGTGGTGGCGCTCAACACGGGCTGGTTCAGCGACCGCTCGGCGTGCTACCTGGCGGCGGGCCGCCCGGTGCTCACCCAGCAAACAGGCTTCACGCGCCTCTACGGCGGCGATCGCGGCCTCTTCGGCTTCACTACGATAGACGAAGTCGCCGAAGCGCTCGCGCGCATCGAGGCCGACTACACCACTCACTCCGATGCGGCGCGGGAAATCGCGAAGGAGTACTTCGAGGCGGAAAAAGTCCTGAAACGGCTGCTTGATCGTGCAAACGTGTGAGGAGAAAGGGTTCCCATGGAGAAGCTGCTGCCTGACCTGGTGAAGGAACTGTGGGCGCGCGACGGGCGAGGCGACGCGCCGCCGGACGCGTTGTGGCATGAAGAGCAGCGGCTCCTGGCAAAGTACCGGGCCGTGTGGGAGGAGGCCCTGCGGCTCGCCGGGCACGCCGGGCTGAAAGAAAGCCTGCTGGCGGAGCTCGGCGAGTACACGGGATGCGGCGATGCCGCCGAGACCGAGCGCCGCGGCCGCGGCGCCGTGCAGGCGCTCAAGGAGGAATGGCACCGGCGCAAGCTCGACGCCGCCGACCGCGCGGGGATCGAGGCGTTCTACGATCGCACCGAGGCGCAGGTGTTCGAGCTCATGTGGTGGCATACGCTGGCAGACGACCCGTCGCCGCTCGCCTACGTCGTAGCGCTCGAGTTCGCCGAGCAGCAGGGGTGCGCCCGATATCTCGACTTCGGCTCGGGCGTCGGCTCCGGCGGCATCACCTTCGCGCGCCACGGGTTCGACGTCACCCTGGCCGATATCAGCGGCGCCCTCCTGCGGTTTTCCAATTGGCGCTTCGCGCGCCGTGGCCTGGCAGCCAGGTTCCTCGATCTGAAAACGCATCGCCTTGCCGCGGCGCGCTACGACATCGTCACGGCGATGGACGTCTGGGAGCACCTCGTCGATCCGGTCGCCGCGGTGGACCAGATCGCAGAGGCGATCGCGCCGGGCGGCTTTCTCTTCGGGCGCTTCGGCGCCGAGCCCGACCCGGAACGGCCGCAACACATCGTCAGCGACTTCGACCCGACCTTCAAACGCCTCGCAGAGCGCGGCTTCGTGGAAGTGTGGCGCGACGAATGGCTCTGGGGGCATCAAGCGTTCCAGAGGACGTAAGGGAGGCATCCTCGCCGTGAGGAGTGGCTGGCCGTGAGCGCGCGGCTGCGCATCATCGTCACCGGGCTGGCCGGCCTGTACCCGGTGGGCGGCGTCGCCTGGGACTATCTCCAGTACGCCGTCGGCCTGGCGCGCTTGGGACACGACGTCTACTACCACGAAGACACGTGGTCCTGGCCCTACCAGCCGCGGGAAGCGACGTACACTGCGCAAGGCCACTACTCGGCGCAATACATCGAACGGTTCTTTGCGCGCCATGCGCCGGAGCTGCGCGAGCGGTGGCACTACCTGCATTTGCACGAGAAGAGCTTCGGCATGAGTCGCGCGGCGTTCGACGCCGTGGCCCGGAGCGCCGATCTGTTCCTCAACGTGAGCGGCGCGTGCATGATCCCCGGCCGGCTTTCGCCACGATGCGTGAAGGTGTTCGTGGACACCGACCCCGGCTACAACCAGATCCTGCTCAGCGAGCGCCTCGCCTGGTCGGAGAACGTCGAGCGCTGGTGCGCCAGCGTGAGCGCGCACGACCGGCATTTCACCTATGCCGAGAATATCCACGGCCATGACTGCCGGATTCCCACGCTCGGGTTCTCTTGGTGCACGACGCGCATGCCGGTGGTATTGCCGCTTTGGGCGTCGGTCGCCGACAACCCTGCCGCCGCCACGGCGCCCTGGACCACCGTCATGACGTGGAATGCCTTCAAAGGCGAGCTGCGCTACGAGGGCGTCGAGTACGGGAGCAAGGACAGCGAGTTCGAGAAGATCATCGGCTTGCCGGCGCAGGCTGCAGTCCGGCTCAAAGTGGCGGTGGGCGGGGTGCGGGCCCCACTCGAGCGGCTCGTCCGTGCCGGTTGGGACGTCGTCGACGCCCCGAGCGTGAGCGTCACGCCGGCGGACTATCAAGCGTTCATCGCAGCCTCGCGTGGAGAGCTCTCTCCGGCCAAGCACGTCTACGTCGCCATGCGGAGCGGCTGGTTCAGCTGCCGCTCGGCCTGTTACCTGGCATCGGGCCGTCCCGTCATCGTTCAGGATACCGGCTTCGGCGTGGCGCTCCCCCTGGGAGAGGGCATCGTGCCGTTCGCCACCTTGCCCGAGGCCATCGACGCGCTGCAGGAAGTGGAGCGCGACTATGCGCGGCACGCGAATGCCGCCCGCACCCTTGCGAGCGAGTACTTTGACGCGGACAAGGTGCTGACGAAGCTGATCGAGGAGGCGCTGAGCGGCGTATCGAGTGCGCCTGAGCGGCAGATCTTGCCGCGGGAATAACCCGGCCGGCGAGGCTGTTTACTCCGTCTGCAGAGCCGACGATCACAACATGACAAGCTCAGCCGGCAAGACTGACTTCAGGTTGCTGCGCTTCTTCACGAGCATGAGCCTGGTCGCCTTCGTGGTCATCGCGGTCATGCTGGGCTACCTGTTCCGCTCGCTTTCCATCGGCGGCGTGCTCGAAAGCTATGCGAACGAGCACGCCAATCTTGCCCAGGTGATCGCCAACGAAATGTGGGATCGAGACCTCGGGCCCTTCGTCCGGGCGATGGAGGGCAGGCCGGCGGCAGAACTCAAGGCTGCACCGCAGATCCCCGCATTGCACCAGAGAGTGCTGACGCCCCTCAAAGGGACCAACACCTTCAAGGTCAAGGTCTACGACCCGAACGGGATGACGGTCTATTCGACCGAGCTCGACCAGATCGGCGAGTACAAGGGATACAACCTGGGCGTCATTTCGGCCCTGCAGGGTGTGGCCAGGTCGGAGCTGGTGCACCGCGACACCTTCAGCACGTTCGAGGCCGAAGTC
>DASZOS010000044.1:0-30628 GCA_035550695.1 Burkholderiales bacterium
CCCGGGCGGATTTCCGGCCGTACATAGAGCGACTGCAGCCCGAGAAGCCTCCGCGCTACTCGCGCGCCGTGATGGAGACGCTCGCCATCATCGCGTACCGGCAGCCGGTGACGCGCGGCGACATCGAGGACATCCGCGGCGTCGTCGTTTCCGGCCAGATCATCCAGACGCTCGAGAACCGAGGCTGGATCGACGTCGTGGGCCACCGCGAGACGCCGGGGCGGCCGGCGCTCTATGCCACCACGCGGATCTTCCTCGACGATCTCGGCCTGCGCTCGCTGCAGGAGCTGCCGCCGCTAGAGGAAGTGGCGATGACCCTCCAGCTTGAGCCCGCCCCGGCACTACAAATCAGCGAGGCCGCGCTCCACGCCGAAGACGAGCCGCCCGAAGCCGCCGCCACCGGCACCGACGGCTGATCCGCGCGGCGAGCGGTTACAAAAACTACTCGCCTCGGCGGGTTTCGGCTCGCGCAGAGAAATCGAGCAGTGGATCGCCGCCGGGCGGGTGAGCCTGCGCGGCGCACCCGCGAAGCTGGGCGATCGGGCGCTCCCCGGAGACGAAATTCTCCTCGATAACAAGGCCGTACGCATTGCAGCGCCCGCCGCGCTGCCGCGCGTGCTGCTCTACCACAAGCCGGTCGGGGAGCTCGTTACGCGAAGCGACCCGGAGGGACGTCCGACGGTCTTTTCCCGCCTACCCGGCGGGCGATGGATCGCGGTCGGCCGGCTCGACATCAACACTTCCGGACTCTTGCTTCTCACCGACTCCGGCGCGCTCGCCAACACGCTGATGCATCCGCGCTACGGCATCGAACGGGAATATGCCGTCCGGATCCGCGGGGCGCTTTCGGCGGCGGAGCTGGAGAGGCTGCGGCGCGGTGTGGAGCTGGACGACGGCCCGGCGGCATTCGATCGCATCGCGCCGGCGCAGGAGCGGGGCGCAGCAGCCGCGAGCGCGAACCGCTGGTACCGCGTTGTGCTGCGCGAGGGGCGCAAGCGCGAGGTGCGGCGGCTCTTCGAGGCGCTCGGCCGCGAGGTGAGCCGGCTCGTGCGAGTGCGTTACGGGCCGCTCGAGCTGCCGCGCGATTTGCCCGCGGGGCAATGGCGCGAGCTCTCCACGAGACTTGTCCAAGAGTTGTTGCCGCCCGGGCTGGCCGAAAATCCCTCCCGAGGTTCCAACTAACCATGTGGAGCATTTGGCGCGACTGGCTGTAAATGGCGGATTGCATTACAATAGCTGGCTGATCGGTACGGGCTCTTTTTAAGAGCTGACGTCAGCTACCGAAGCAAACTGGAAGTTGGTCTAAAGGCCGCACCAGAGGTAGCTGGATGCGGCCTTTGTGTTTAGGCAGGGCGATTTGGATTGTTGTTTGGACCTAGAGAAAGTGATCGAGCCGGCCGTTGCCGGCATGGGGTACGAGCTGGTCGATGTGCAGGCGTCGAACGGCGGTCGGCTGCTGCGCCTTTTCATCGACAAGCCTGGCGGCGTGACGCTGGACGATTGCGCGGTGATCAGCCGCCATCTGACGCGGGTGCTGGCGGTCGAAGGCATCGACTACGAGCGGCTGGAAGTCTCTTCGCCGGGACTGGACCGTAGGCTCCGCAAGGCGAGCGACTTCGTCCGCTTCGCCGGCCAGAAGGCGGAACTCCGGATGCGCACCCCCGACGCCAGCGGCCGGCGCAAGTTCGTCGGCGTGCTGCGCGGCACCGAGGCGGGGCGGGTGAGCGTGGAACTGGAAGGACAGCGTGTGCAGCTCGCGCTCGATGACGTCGATCGGGCAAAGCTGATACCGGAACTGTGAGGATTTCGTGGCAGTGAACGCGATAGCGGCAGGGAATCGGGAGCTGGTGATGCTGGTAGACGTTCTCGCGCGCGAGAAGAACGTTCCGCGCGATATCGTGTTCGGCGCGCTGGAAATGGCGCTCGCCTCGGCCACCAAAAAGAAATACTCCGACGACATCGACGTGCGCGTGCACGTGGACCGCAACACCGGCGCCTACGAGTCGTTCCGCCGCTGGAAGGTGGTGGCCGACGACGCCATCGAGGCGCCGCAGGCGCAGATCGCGCTCACCGAGGCGCAGAAGCGCCAGTCCGACATCAAGCTCGAGGACTTCGTCGAGGAGCCGCTCGAGCCGGTCGAATTTGGCCGCATCGGCGCGCAAACCGCCAAGCAGGTGATCCTGCAGCGTATTCGCGACGCCGAGCGCGAGCAGATCCTGAACGACTTCCTGTCGCGTGGCGACGAGCTCGTCACGGGGACGGTGAAACGCATGGAGCGCGGCAGCGCGATCATCGAGTCGGGCCGCCTGGAAGCCCTGCTGCCGCGCGAGCACATGATCCCCAAGGAAAACCTGCGCGTCGGCGACCGCGTGCGCGCCTGGGTGATGAAGATCGACCGGCAGGCGCGCGGGCCGCAGCTCATCCTTTCGCGCACCGCGCCGCAGTTCATCATGAAGCTGTTCGAGCTCGAGGTGCCCGAGATCGAGGAGGGCCTGCTCGAGATCAAGTCCGCGGCGCGCGACCCCGGCATCCGCGCCAAGATCGCCGTCTTCACCAACGACAAGCGCATCGACCCCATCGGCACCTGCGTCGGCATGCGCGGCTCGCGCGTGCAGGCGGTGACGCAGGAGCTCGCCGGCGAGCGCGTAGACATCGTGCTGTGGTCGGCGGATCCGGCGCAGTTCGTCATCGGCGCCCTGGCGCCTGCCGAGGTGTCGTCGATCGTCGTGGACGAGGAAAAGCACGCCATGGACGTGGTGGTAGACGAGGAGAACCTCGCCGTCGCCATCGGCCGCAGCGGCCAGAACGTGCGCCTCGCCTCCGAGCTTACCGGCTGGCAGATCAACCTGATGACGGAGGAGGAGTCGAACAAGAAGCAGCAGGAAGAGAGCGGCCGCATCAAGCAGCAGTTCATGGAAAAGCTCGACGTCGACGAAGAGGTTGCCGGAATCCTGGCGCAGGAAGGCTTCTCGACGCTGGAAGAAGTGGCCTACGTGCCGATCAACGAGCTGATGGAAATCGACGCCTTCGACGAAGACACGGTCAACGAGCTGCGCAACCGCGCACGCAACGCGCTGCTGGTGGCGGCGATCGCCAACGAGGAAAAGGTCGAGGGCGTGGACCCCGACCTGCTCAAGCTCGACGGCATGGACACGCAGCTCGCGGCCAAGCTCGCCGAGAATGGCATCAAGACGCGCGACGATCTCGCCGACCTCGCGGTCGACGAGCTCTCGGAGATGACCGGACTCGACGAGGAGAGGGCGAAGAAGCTCATCATGGCGGCCCGCGCTCACTGGTTTGAAGAGAACAAGGAGTCCGCATAACGTGGCGCAGACGAGCGTAGCCCAATTCGCGAGCGAGCTTAAGGTCCCGCCTTCCGTGCTGCTCGAGCAGCTGCGCGCGGCCGGCGTCGACAAGAAGCAGCCGGACGACGCGCTCTCGGATCAGGACAAATCGCGCCTGCTCGACTATCTGCGACGAGCGCATGGCTCGGCCGAGCAGAAGAACAAGATCACACTCACGCGCAAGCAGACGAGCGAGATCAAGAAGACCGACGCCACCGGCAAGTACCGCACGGTGCAGGTCGAAGTGCGCAAGAAGCGTGTCTTCGTGAAGCGCGATCCCGCGGAAGTGACCGCGGCGGCTGTCGCCGCCGAAGCCCCGCCACCGCCACCGCCGACGCCCACGCCAGCGCCACAAGCCCCGGCGATCGATTCGCGCGAGCTCGAGCTGCGCGAGGAGGAAGAGCGACGCCAGCGGCAGCTCGCCGAGCTGCAGGCCGCGGAGCTGAAGGAAAAGCAGGAACGCGAGCGCAAGGAGGCCGAGCAGAAGGCGGCGGAGCAGAAAGCCGCCGAGGCTGCGGCTGCGGCGCCGGCAGCACCTGCGACGACGCTGCACGCGCCCAAGCCCGCGACCGGCGAGGCGAAGACCGACAAGAAGCCCAAGAAGGCGAAGCCCACCACGGTGCTGCGCGACGATTCGGCGCGGCGCCGCACCATCAAGACGCGCGGCGATGCCGGCGGTGGCGTTGCCGGCTGGCATGCTCGGGGCGGTGGACGCCACCGCGCCGGGGCCGGCGACCTGGCGACCTTCGCCCAGCCGACCGAGCCGCTGGTGCGCGAAGTCGCCGTACCCGAGACGATCACCGTCGGCGAGCTCGCCCACCGCATGTCGGTGAAGGCTGCGGAAGTGATCAAGGCGCTGATGAAGCTCGGCACGATGGCGACCATCAACCAGGTGCTCGACCAGGAGACGGCGATGATCCTGGTAGAGGAAATGGGCCACAAGGCCAAGGCGGCGAAGCTCGACGATCCCGAGGCGTACCTTGCGGAGTCGGAGGAGCACGCGGCTGCCGAGATAAAGACACGCCCGCCGGTCGTCACCGTGATGGGTCACGTCGATCATGGAAAGACTTCGCTGCTCGATTACATCCGCCGCACCAAGGTCGCGGCCGGCGAGGCCGGCGGCATCACCCAGCACATCGGCGCCTACCATGTGGAGACGCCGCGCGGCGTCGTGACCTTCCTCGATACGCCGGGTCACGAGGCGTTCACGGCCATGCGAGCGCGCGGCGCCAAGGCGACCGACATCGTGGTCCTGGTGGTCGCCGCCGACGACGGCGTCATGCCGCAAACCATCGAGGCGATCAACCACGCCAAGGCGGCCGAGGTGCCGCTCGTCGTGGCGATGAACAAGATCGACAAGCACGAAGCCAACGCCGAGAAGGTGAAGCAGGAGCTGCTTGCCCATGGCGTGGTTCCCGAAGAATACGGCGGCGATTCTCCGGTGATTCCTGTGTCGGCAAAGACCGGCCAGGGAGTCGACGAGCTTCTCGAGCAGGTGCTGCTGCAGGCCGAGGTGCTCGAGCTCAAGGCGCCGGTCGATGCCCTGGCCAAGGGCGTCGTCATCGAAGCGCGGCTCGACAAGGGCCGCGGTCCGGTGGCAACGCTGCTGGTGCAGTCCGGCACGCTGAAGCGCGGCGACATCATCCTCACCGGCGCGGTCTACGGCCGCGTGCGCGCGATGCTCGACGAGTTCGGCAAGCCGGTGCAGGCGGCGGGACCGTCCATTCCGGTCGAGGTCCAGGGCTTGTCGGAGGTGCCGAACGCGGGCGAGGAGATGATGGTCATCGCCGACGAGCGCAAGGCGCGCGAGATTGCGCTCTTCCGCCAGGGCAAGTTCCGCGACGTGAAGCTCGCCAAGCAGCAGGCGGCGAAGCTCGAGAACATGTTCGAGCAGATGGGCGAGGGCGAGAAGAAGGTGCTGACGCTCGTCATCAAGGCCGACGTGCAAGGCTCGCAGGAGGCGCTGGTGCATGCGCTCACGCGGCTGGCGACCGAAGAGGTGAAAGTCACCGTGGTGCATGCCGGGGTCGGCGGCATCACGGAATCCGACGTCAATCTCGCGATGGCCTCGCGCGCCGTGATCATCGGCTTCAACACCCGCGCCGACGCCACCGCGCGCAAGCTGATCGAGTCGGCCGGAATCCAGATCCGGTACTACAACATCATCTACGACGCGGTCGAAGACATGAAGGCCGCGCTCTCCGGGATGCTTGCCCCCGAGCGCAAGGAGTCGGTCATCGGGCTGGTCGAGGTGCGCCAGGTGTTCCGCATTTCCAAGATCGGCACCGTGGCGGGCTGCTACGTCCAGGAAGGCACCGTGAAGCGCAGCGCCCAGGTGCGGGTGCTGCGCGACAACGTGGTGGTGCATACGGGAGAAATCGATTCCCTCAAGCGCTTCAAGGAGGACGTGCGCGAGGTCAAGGCCGGCTTCGAGTGCGGCATGTCCCTGAAGAACTTCTCGGATATCAAGGAAGGCGACCAGTTCGAGGTCTTCGAGGTCCTGGAGGTCGCCCGCAGCCTGTGAGCCCGCTGTGAAGCGCGGGCAAGGCCGTCCCCAGAAGCTCGGGGATCTCATCCAGCGCGAGCTGTCCGAGCTCGTGCAGCGCGAGGTGCGCGACCCGCGCGTCGGCATGATCACCATCACGGGCGTCGATGTTTCCCCCGACTTCTCGCATGCCAAGGTGTTCTTCACGACGCTGAGCAGCGAGCATGTCGAGGAAGCGAAGCAGGGCCTGACGCACGCTGCGGGCTTCCTGCGCTCGCAGCTCGCAAAGAGGATTAAGCTCTACAAGACGCCCGAGGTACGCTTCGAATACGACGAGTCTGTGGAGCGGGGCGACCGGCTTTCACGGCTCATCGAGTCCACGAAAGCCAAGACATGATCGACGGCGCCTTGCTGCTCGATAAGCCGGTGGGCGTGAGTTCCAACCGCGCGCTTCAGGACGCAAGGAAGCTCTACCGGGCGAAGAAAGCCGGCCATGCGGGCACCCTCGACCCGCTCGCCTCGGGGCTTCTGGTCGTGCTTTTCGGTGAGGCGACGAAATTCGCCGGGCCGCTCCTCGACGACGATAAGGAATACGTCGCCACCCTGAAGCTTGGGGAGAAGACCAGCACCGGGGATGCCGAAGGCGAGGTCATCGAGAAGAAAGAAGTTCATCCCACCGAAGCCGCGGTCGCCGAGGCACTACGCCGCTTCGTGGGCGAGAGCGAGCAGGTGCCGCCCATGCATTCCGCGCTCAAGCGCGACGGCGTGCCGCTTTACGCGCTCGCCCGCAAAGGGCAAACGGTGGAGCGCATGGCGCGGCGCGTGCGCATCTCGGCGCTCGAGAAGCTGCGATTCGAGTCGCCGCTTCTGCAGCTGCGGGTCCGGTGCAGCAAAGGCACGTACATTCGCACGCTGGCCGAGGACATCGGGAGCGCCCTTGGCACCTGCGCTCATCTCGCGGCGCTCAGGCGCACAGGGTCTGGACGGTTCAGCGTGCGGGACGCCATCACGCCGGAGGCGCTCGCGTCCATGCCGGAAGACGAGCGCGCACGGCATTTGCTGGCGCTGCCCGACCTGCTGGCTGGGTTGCCGCGTGCCGAGCTCGACCCCGAGCAGGAGGCGCGTTTCCGCAGCGGTCAGGCGCTCAAGGGTTTTCCGACCGAGGCGTTATGCGCGGTCTTCGGCGCGCACGGCGCGGTCATCGGCCTCGGGCGGGCTGATGCGGCCGGCGCCCTGCGTCCCTTGCGCCTCGTTGCGGCGTCGCAAACGGCTGATAAACATCGACAAACCTTGTGACCGGCCCAATCCATCGGTTAAAATCGCGGGCTTACAAAGTGGAGACAGTGCATGGCATTGCAGGTCGCGCAGAAAGCGCAGGTCGTCAAGGATTACCAGCGTTCCGGCAACGACACCGGGTCGCCCGAGGTCCAGGTCGCGCTTCTCACCGAGCGCATCAACGGCCTCACGGAACATTTCAAGACGCACGTCAAGGACTTCCATTCGCGCCGCGGTCTGCTCAAGCTGGTGAGCCAGCGTCGCAAGCTGCTCGATTACCTGAAGCGCAAGGACGCGGACAAGTACCGCGGCCTGATCGAACGTCTCGGTCTGCGCAAATAACCGTCCCAATGCCGTGACACTCAGCGCTCATCGCTTCGATGAGCGCTTTTTGTTTGCGCGCCCCATAAAGGATTCTCAGTGAACCCCATCAAAAAAACTTTCACTCTCGGCAGCCACCAGGTCACCTTCGAGGCGGGCGAGATCGCCCGCCAGGCGCACGGCTCCGTGGTGTGCGCCATGGAGGACACGGTCGTGCTCGCGACCGTCGTCGCGGCGAAGGAGCCGCGCACCGGCCAGGACTGGTTTCCTCTCACCGTCGACTACGTCGAAAAGACCTATGCGGCCGGCAAGATCCCCGGCGGCTTCTTCAAGCGCGAGGGACGCCCCTCCGAGAAGGAGACGCTCACCTCGCGCCTGATCGACCGGCCGATCCGCCCGCTTTTCCCCGACGGCTTCTACAACGAGGTCCAGGTCGTGGCGACCGTGCTGTCGCTCAATCCCGAGGTCGACTCCGACATCCCGGCGATGTTGGCCGTGTCGGCCGCGATCACGCTGTCGGGCATTCCCTTCAACGGCCCGATCGGCGCCTGCCGCGTGGGCTACGTGAACGGGCAATACGTCGTCAACCCGACGATGACCCAGCTGAAGGAATCGCAGCTCAACCTGGTGGTCGCGGGAACCGAGCAGGGCGTGATGATGGTCGAGTCCGAGGCGCTCGAGCTCACCGAAGACACGATGCTCGAGGCCGTCACGTTCGGCCATCAGCAGATGCAGGTGGCGATCCAGGCGATCCACGAGCTCGCCGAGGTGGCGGGCAAGCCCGCCTGGGAATGGCAGGCGCCGGCGAAGGACGAAGCGCTCATTGCCCGCACGGCCGAGCTTGCGGAAAGCGGCATGCGCGAGGCGTTCCAGATCAAGCAGAAGCAGACGCGCAACAGCCGCCTCACGGAGATCCGCAAGGCCGCGCTCGACAAGCTGGTCGCGGAGAACCCGGCAGTCGACACCAACGTGGTGAAGGAGACGTTCTTCAACCTGGAGTCGAAGATCGTGCGTGGCCAAATCCTCGACGGCGAGCCGCGCATCGACGGCCGCGACACCCGCACCGTGCGGCCGATCTCCGTGCGCGTGGGCGTGCTGCCGCGTACACACGGCTCGGCGCTGTTCACGCGCGGCGAAACGCAGGCGCTCGTCACCGTGACGCTCGGCACCGGCCGCGACGAGCAGATCATCGACGCGCTGACCGGCGAGTACCGCGAGCGCTTCATGCTCCACTACAACATGCCGCCGTACGCGACCGGAGAGACCGGGCGCGTGGGGCCGCCGAAGCGTCGGGAGATCGGCCACGGTCGCCTCGCCAAGCGCGCACTCGTGGGCCTGCTGCCGACGCAGGAAGAGTTCGGCTACTCGATCCGCGTCGTTTCCGAGATCACCGAGTCGAACGGCTCGTCGTCGATGGCCTCGGTGTGCGGCGGCAGCCTCGCGCTGATGGATGCGGGTGTGCCGGTGAAGGCGCACGTCGCCGGCATCGCCATGGGCCTCATCAAGGAAGGCAACCGCTTCGCCGTGCTCTCGGACATCCTCGGCGACGAGGATCACCTCGGCGACATGGACTTCAAGGTCGCGGGAACCGACAAGGGCGTGACGGCGCTGCAGATGGACCTGAAGATCGAGTCGATCAACAAGGGCATCATGAAGGTCGCGCTCGACCAGGCGCGCGAGGCACGCCTGGAGATCCTCGAGATCATGAAGCGGGCGATCGAGGGCTCGCGCAGCGAGCTTTCGAGCTTCGCGCCGCGGATCATCAAGATGAAGATCAACCCGGACAAGATCCGCGACGTCATCGGTAAGGGTGGCGTGGTGATCCGTGGCATCCAGGAGGAGACCGGCACCACGATCGAGATCGAGGACGACGGCACGATCTCCATCGCCTGCGTCTCAGCCGAGGGCGGCGAGGCCGCGAAGAAGCGCATCCATGACCTTACCGCGGATGTCGAGGTGGGCAAGATCTACGAGGGGCCGGTGCTGCGCCTGCTCGACTTCGGCGCCATCGTGCAGCTGCTGCCGGGGCGCGACGGGCTGCTGCACATCTCCCAGATTAGCAACGAGCGTGTCAACGCGGTGTCCGACCACCTCAAGGAAGGACAGATCGTCAAGGTCAAGGTCCTCGAGGCCGACGACAAGGGCCGCGTGCGGTTGTCGATGAAAGCCGTCAGCGCGCAGGAGCAAGCCGCCAAACAAAACGCCTAAACCTCTAATGAGGGACGGGCCACGTTCTCAGCGTGCTCCGTCCTTGGTCGGGAATTTCTTTTGGGTGGGGGCTACTTGGCGACCTGACGCTCGCGCAGCTCGTCGAGCGTCTTGCAGTCGATGCACAGCGTGGCGGTGGGGCGCGCCTCGAGGCGCTTCAAGCCGATCTCGACGCCGCAGCTTTCGCAATAGCCGTACTCGCCGGCGTCGATGCGGGCGATGGTCTCGTCGATCTTCTTGATGAGCTTGCGCTCCCGGTCCCTGTTGCGCAGCTCGAGCGCCATGTCGGATTCCTGGCTGGCGCGGTCGTTGGGGTCGGCGAACACCGTGGCCTCATCCTGCATGGTGTGCACGGTGCGATCGATCTCCTCCGAGAGCTCGGCCTTGAGGGTCTCGAGGATCTTGCGGAAATGCGAACGCTGCTTCGCGTTCATGTACTCCTCGCCCTTCTTTGCGACGTAGGGCGTGAAGCTTTTTCTGGTCAGTTCTACGGCCATTCGTCGTGCCGTCCCCGGCAAATGAAAAGGCAGCTTTGTAACAGAAAACAGCCCCTTGCAGCAAGCAAATAAATTGCCCTCTTAATGTGCCGAGGGTATCATTTGGCGCCTTTTTCGGGGTGTAGCGCAGCCTGGTAGCGCGCTTGCTTTGGGAGCAAGATGTCGGAGGTTCAAATCCTCTCACCCCGACCAGGTTACGGCTGCCCGGCTGCCCGTAGCTCAACCGGATAGAGCACCAGCCTTCTAAGCTGGGGGTTGCGCGTTCGAGTCGCGCCGGGCAGGCCAGAACAGGCGTGGCATCGGCTACGGTGACCGTAGCTCAAAGGTAGAGTCCCGGATTGTGATTCCGGTTGTTGTGGGTTCGAGTCCCATCGGTCACCCCAATTCCTCGCGTGCACATCGAGCGGGAACTCAAGTTCCGACTAGCGAGCGGGGCGCTGCCCCGGCTCAGGCGGCTCGCGCGCGGCCGGCGTAGCGTCGCGAGCGTCTACTACGACACGCCCGAGCAATGCCTGCGCCGCGCCGGCGTCGCACTGCGGCTGCGCCGCGACGGAAAGACGTGGCTGCAGACCCTGAAGAGCGAATCTAGCGGGCACGCCGGCCTTGCCGCGCGCGCGGAATGGGAAATGGCCGTGCGCCACAGCGCTCTCGATCTCGGCGCCTTCCCCGTGGACGAGATCAAGGCGGCGACCGGATTGGAGCTGCGGGCGCTCGCGAAGCGGCTGCGGCCGCTCTTCACGACGCGTTTCGTGCGCTACTCCGGGGAGGTGAAGCTGCCCGGCGGCGGCCGCGCCGAGCTGTGCGTCGATCGCGGCGCGATCGTCGCCGGCCGGCGGCGCGAGCCGATCGGGGAGGCGGAGCTCGAGCTCAAATCGGGCTCGCTGCGCGCACTGCTGCGCTTCGCGGAGCGACTGTCGCTGCCGCTTGCCTACGAGAGCAAAGCGGAGCGCGGCTATCGTCTCGCCTTGGCATTGCCGCGCGCTCCGCGTACCTGGCGCATGCCTGCGGTCGATCCGAACGCCCCGCCCGGCACGGCTTTCGGGTCGATCTTCACCGCGGCGCTGACGCAGGCCGGTGCCAATGCGCAAGGCGTGCTCGAGTTCGCCGACCCGGAATATCTCCACCAGATGCGCGTCGGGCTGCGGCGGCTGCGCTCGGCTTTGCGCGCCTTCGCCCCGGTGGTGATCGAAAATCCAAAGTCGCTCAAACGCCGCCTGCGCCGACTGATGATAGCGCTCGGGCCGGCGCGCGATTGGACCGTGCTGGTGCAGCGCCTGGCCGAGGCGCAGGCCAATCGCCGGCTCATCGCACGCGCGCGCCGGCGCCGCGATGCGGAACACCGCACCGCGCGGGCGGTCGCGGCGTCGAGAGAGTTCCAGCGTTTGGTGCTGCGCGCGCTCCGCTGGATCGACTCGGAGCCGTGGCGCGCGAGTGCAGAGTCGCTCGCGAGCTTCGGTGTGGCCTCGCTCGAGCGTCTGCGGCACAAGCTGCGGCCGCCCGCGGACTGGAAAAACGCAAAGCAGCGGCACGCGCTGCGCATACGGGTGAAGCGGCTGCGCTACGCCTGCGAATTCTTCGCGCCGTGCTTTCCCGCCCGCGCCGTCGAACGCTACCTGAGGCGGCTGCGGGCGCTGCAGGAACTTCTGGGCGAGCTGAACGACGTCGCGGTGGGTCGCGAGTTGCTCGTCAAGCTGGGCGAGCGCCATCCCGAGGTCTTCGACGCCCTGGAAGAGCGGCTCATCCGCGCGCTGAGCGGCGGCTGGAGGGCATTCGAGAAACAGCCGCCATGCTGGCGCGCTGTGCAATGAAGACCTCTTCCTTCGGCCAAAGAAACGGCGTGGCGGCGAAGGCACGCTCGACATTTCTTCGGCCGTCGCCGACCTCGCAGACCAGCAACCCCGCCGGCGAAAGATGCGCCGGCGCATCGGCGAGAACTCGCCGCAGGAGCTCCAGCCCGTCCTTGCCCGCGGCGAGCGCGAGGCCCGGCTCGTAGCGATATTCCGCCGGCAGCCGCCGCATCGCCGCGGAGCTTACGTAAGGCGGATTGCTCACGATGAGGTCGTAGCGCATCGCGCCCAGTCCGGCGAAGAGGTCCGAGCGGATCAGCCGGACGCGCTCGCGCAGTCCATGCTGCTCGACGTTGCGGCGCGCCACCGCGAGTGCGGCCGACGAAAGGTCGCTTGCATGCACTTGGGCGCCCGGGAAAGCGCGGGCCGCGAGAACCGCAAGGCAGCCCGACCCGGTGCAAAGGTCGAGCACCCGTCGCGGCGCGCGCTTCAGCCAGGGTTTCAGCCCCTCGGCGAGGAGCTCTGCGATGTGCGAGCGCGGCACGATCACGCGGCGATCGACGTAGAAGCGCTGCCCGGCGAGCCAGGCTTCGTGCAGCAGATACGCCGCCGGGATGCGTTTCTCGATTCGCCTCGCGACCAGCGCTTCGACTTTCGCGGGATCTGCGGCGCGGCCGAGATCCGCGTCGAACGGCAATCCCAGGCCGCGCAGCACGAGGAAGGCGGCTTCGTCGCGCGGGTTGTCCGTGCCGTGGCCGTAGTGCAGGCGCGCAGCGCGCAGCCGGCGCTCGGTTTTGCGGATCAGCTCTCCGAGCTTCAAGGAAGCAGGGCGCGCAGCGTTTCGAGGTAGATCGCCGACAGCGTCTTCAGCTCGCCCAGCTCGACATGCTCGTTCAGCTTGTGGATGCTGGCATTCACCGGCCCCAATTCCACCACCTCGGGACAGATCTCGGCGATGAAGCGTGCGTCCGAGGTGCCGCCGGTGGTCGAGAGCTCGGCGCTGCGCCCGGTGTGCTTCCTGATGGCGGCGCTCACGACATCGACCAGCTTTCCCGGGCGCGTCAAAAACGGCTTGCCGCCGAGCGTCCACTCGAGCGAATAGTCCAGGCGATGCTTCTTGAGCACCTTTTCCACGCGTATCCGCAGCGATTCGTCGCTGCTCTCGCTGGAGAAGCGAAAGTTGAAGTCGAGCTCGAGCGATCCGGGAATGATGTTCGCAGCGCCGGTGCCGGCATGGATGTTCGAGGCCTGCCAGCTCGTGGGCGGGAAGAACTCGTTGCCCCGGTCCCATTGCGTCGCCGCCAGCTCCGCGAGCGCCGGGGCGAGGTCGTGGATGGGGTTGCGTCCGAGATGCGGGTAGGCGATGTGCGCCTGCACGCCCCGCACCGTCAGCCGGCCCGACAGCGAGCCTCGGCGGCCGTTCTTGATCATGTCGCCGAGCGCGCTCACCGACGTCGGCTCGCCGACGATGCAGTAATCGATGCTTTCCCCGCGGCTCTTCATGCGCTCGACCACCCTGACCGTACCGTCGACCGACGGCCCTTCCTCGTCCGAGGTGAGCAGCAGCGCGATAGAGCCCGAGTGACATGGCCGCTCGGCGGCGAACGCTTCCGCCGCGAGCACGAAAGCGGCGATGGAAGACTTCATGTCGGCGGCGCCGCGGCCGTAAAGGCGTCCGTCGCGGATCGTGGGAACGAACGGATCCGAGCGCCACTCCGACAACGGGCCAGGCGGCACGACGTCGGTATGGCCGGCGAAGCACACGAGCGGGCGCTCGGCGCCGCGCCGCGCCCAGAGGTTGGTGACCTTGCCGCAGGCGAGCGTCTCGCAGCCGAAGCCTGCCGCGCTCAGGCGCTGGGCAATCAGCGCCTGGCAGCCGTCGTCTTCAGGGGTGACCGACCTGCGGGCTATGAGCGCCTTGGCGAGATCGAGTGCCGCAGGCTCTGCTGCGCCCGCCGCCTCAGGCATTCATGTCGATCTTGAAGGTGTGGAACGAGGTGTCGCCCGCCGCGAGAAGGCCTTTCTTGTTCTCCTCGGTGGCCGCCTGGTGCGCCGCCTTGGCCGCGGCTGGAGCGCCGCCGCTCGACATGCTGAGCTCGCCCGCGGTCGCCTGGTTGATGAGCCACAGCATGTTGGTGGCCGAATCGGCGTTCGCGAGTGCCTCTTCCTGCGTGATCTTGCCTTCCATGAAGAGCTTGAACAGCGCCTGCTCGAAGGTCTGCGAGCCAGGCGACATGCTCTTCTCCAGCGCCTCCTTCATCTCGCTGATCTCGCCCTTCTCGATGAGCTCGGCGATGTGCCGGCTGTTGAGCAGCACCTCCACCGCGGGGATGCGGGTTCCGCTCTTGGTGCGCACCAGGCGCTGCGACAGCACCGCCTGAAGGGTCGCCGCCAGATCA
This sequence comes from Burkholderiales bacterium, assembly GCA_035550695.1. Taxonomy (GTDB): domain Bacteria; phylum Pseudomonadota; class Gammaproteobacteria; order Burkholderiales; family SG8-39; genus SCGC-AG-212-J23. Next base: position 14,317 of record DASZOS010000044.1, read on the forward strand.
AGAAGCAGGCTCGGCCGGTTCTCGAGCGGGTAGAAGTTGATGATCCGGTTCATCGCGTGGTAGCTGTTGTTCGCATGCAGCGTGGCGAGGCACACGTGTCCCGACTGGGCGTAGGCGAGGGCCATCGCCATGGTCGGCTTGTCGCGGATCTCGCCGATCATGATGACGTCCGGTGCCTGCCGCAGCGCGTTCCTGAGCCCGATCTCGAAAGCCTTGGTGTCGGTGCCGATCTCGCGCTGGTTCACGATCGACTTCTTGCTCTGGAAGATGAATTCGACCGGGTCTTCGAGCGTGAGGATGTGCCCCGACTTGCGTTCGTTGCGGTAGTCGAGCATGGAGGCGAGCGTGGTCGACTTGCCCGAGCCGGTCGCGCCGACCATCAGGACCAGGCCGCGCTTCTGCATGATGATTTCCTTGGTCACTTCCGGCAGCCCGAGCGAGTCGATCGCGGGAACCGTGCCCGGGATGAAGCGCACCACGACGGCGGGCGAGCCCTTCTGCCGGAAAGCGCTGATGCGGAAGCTGCCGACGCCTTCGAGGGCAAGCGAGGTATTCAGCTCCATCTCGTCCTCGTATTCCTTGATCTGGCGCTCGGTGAGGATCTCGTACAGCAGCTGCTTCACCGTGTCGGCGGTCATGATCGCCTGGTTCACCGGCACGGCGACGCCGTTGATCTTGATGTTGATCGGCGCGCCGACGGAAAGGAAGATGTCCGACGCCTTCTTGTCGGCCATCACCTGGAACAGGCGCTTCATTGCGGACATGGTTGCCCCCTAGCGGTGATTCTGCCTCAGTTTAGTCGCCGCGGAGCAGCTCGTTGAGGCTGGTCTTGGCGCGGGTCCGGGCATCCACCTTTTTAACAATCACCGCACAGTACAGGCCGTAGCTGCCGTCGGGCGAGGGCAAATTGCCCGAAACCACGACCGAGCCGGCCGGCACGCGCCCGTAGAGCGTCTCGCCCGTGGCGCGATCGTAGATGCGGGTGCTCTGGCCGAGGAACACGCCCATGGAGATCACGCTGTTTTCTTCCACGATGACGCCCTCGACCACCTCCGAACGCGCGCCGATGAAGCAGTTGTCCTCGATGATGACCGGATTCGCCTGCAGCGGTTCGAGCACTCCGCCGATGCCCACGCCCCCCGAAAGATGGACGTTCTTGCCGATCTGGGCGCAGGACCCCACGGTGGCCCAGGTATCGACCATCGTGCCTTCGTCGACATAGGCCCCGATGTTCACGTACGAAGGCATCAGCACGACGTTCTTCGCGATGAACGCTCCGCGCCGGGCGGTGGCCGGCGGGACGACGCGGAATCCGCCCTTGTCAAAGTCGAACGACTCGAACTTCAACGGCACCTTGTCGTAGTACCTGCCCTCCATGCGCCGGTTGTCTTCCAGGCGGAACGACAGCAACACCGCCATCTTGATCCATTGGTGGGTGACCCAGCCCGCCGGGGTTTTCTCGGCGACGCGCAGGCGCCCGGCGTCGAGGCCGGCGATCGCTTCCTCCACCGCTTCGCGCAGCGCGCGCGGCGCGTTCCCGGGGTTCAGGGCGGCGCGGTTCTCCCACGCCTGTTCGATGATCTGTCTCATAATCGGGTCGCGAATTGCACGATACGCCGCATGGCCTCGACGCATTCGTCGAGCGGCGCCACCAGCGCGATGCGCACGTGGTTCTTTCCGGGATTGCCGCCTTCGGCGTCCCGGGCTAGGTAGCTCCCCGGCAGCGCCAGCACATTATATTCAGCGTGCAGGCGGCGCACGAACTCGGCATCGTCGATCGGCGTGTGCATCCAGATATAGAAGCCGCCTTGCGGCATCCCGGCGCGCAACGGCGGTGCGATCATCGGCAGCACGGCGCGGAACTTCTCGGCGTAGAGCCGGCGGTTTTCCTCCACGTGCCGCTCGTCGCTCCACGCCGCGATGGACGCCTGTTGCACGGCGGGGCTCATCGCCGAGCCGTGGTAGGTGCGGTAGAGCAGGAATTTCTTGAGCAACTGCGCATCGCCGGCGGCGAAGCCCGAGCGCATGCCCGGGCAGTTGGAGCGCTTGGACAGGCTCGAGAAGACCACGAGCCGCGGATAACCGGCTCTATTCAGCTTGAACGCAGCTTCCAGCGCCCCGAGAGGCGCCCGGTCAAAGTAGATTTCAGAATAGCATTCGTCGGATGCGATAACGAAGCCGTGCCGGTCGGAAAGCTCGAACAGGCGCTTCCACTCGCCCAAGTCGAGCACCGCGCCGCTCGGGTTGGACGGCGAGCAGGCGTAGACGAGCTGCACGCCTTCCCAATCCTCGAACTCGAAGAAATTGCTCGAGTATGCGGGGGTGGCGCCGGCCAGCAGCGCCGCCCCTTCGTAGATCTGATAGAACGGGTTGGGGCAGACGACTCTCGCTTTTTCCTCCGCATTTACTATCGTTTGTGCAAAAGCAAATAGCGCCTCGCGCGTGCCGTTGACCGGAAGCACCTGGGTCTGCGCGTCGGGCGCTGCAATGCCGTAGCGGCGCGCCAGCCACGCGGCAATCGCCTGCCTGAGCTCGGGCAGGCCCGCCGTCGCCGGATAAACCGCGAGCCCGTCGAGCGCGCCGGTGAGCGCCTGCTTCACCAGCGCCGGCGTCGGATGCTTCGGCTCGCCGATCGAGAGGTTGATCGGACGCAACTGCGGATTCGGCGTGACCCCGGCGAGCAGCGCGCGCAGCTTCTCGAAGGGGTAGGGCTGTAGCTTCTCGAGGAGCGGATTCACGGCGCGCCGCGCCAGCCCTTCTTGCGGTGCTCGGCGACGACGCTGGTGAAGATGCCGCCGCGTACGTTGAACCTCGCCTCGAGGCGCATGTAGCGCGGACGGGTGGCGCGCACCAGGTCATCGAGCATGCGATTGGTCACGGCCTCGTGAAACGCGCCCTGGTCGCGGAACGACCAGATATAGAGCTTGAGCGACTTCAACTCGACGCAGCGGCGATCGGCAATGTAGTCGAGCGAGAGCGTGGCGAAGTCCGGCTGTCCGGTCATCGGGCACACGCAGGTGAACTCCGGAATCTCCATGTGGATCCGGTAGTCGCGCTCGGGCGCAGGATTGGGAAACGTGTCCAGCGTCTTGCTGGGGCGCGAGGGCATGACGGACCCGAAAAAAAGCCGAGCGATGGTATCATTTTTTCCGTGCGACTCACTCAAATAAAGCTTTCCGGATTCAAGTCTTTCGTAGATCCCACTTCGATTCACGTGCCGGGCCAGCTGGTCGGCGTCGTGGGCCCCAACGGTTGCGGCAAATCCAACGTCATCGACGCGGTGCGCTGGGTCCTGGGCGAGACGCGCGCCGCCGCACTGCGCGGCGACTCCATGCAGGACGTGATCTTCAACGGCTCGGTGAACCGCAAGCCGCTGGCGCGCGCCTCGGTGGAGCTCATGTTCGACAACTCGCACGGGCGCGCGGCCGGACAGTGGTCGCAGTACGCCGAGATCTCGGTGCGCCGCGTCCTGCAGCGCGACGGCGAGTCGAGCTACTACATCAACGGCACCCACGTGCGCCGGCGCGACATCACCGACATGTTCCTCGGCACCGGGCTGGGGCCGCGCGCCTACGCGATCATCGAGCAGGGCATGATTTCGCGCGTGATCGAGGCGAAGCCCGAGGAAGTGCGCGTGTTCCTCGAGGAAGCGGCCGGGATCTCGAAGTACAAGGAGCGGCGCCGCGAGACCGAGAACCGCCTCGCGGACACGCGCGACAACCTGGCGCGCATCACCGACATCCGCATGGAGCTGGGCATCCAGCTGGAGAAGCTGGAGGGCCAGGCGAAGGTCGCCACGCGCTACAACGAGCTGCAGTCCGAGCTGCATCTCAAGCAGCAGCTGCTGTGGTACCTGCGCCGGCGCGACGCGGCCAGCGAGCGCGAGCGGCACGCGCAGGACGTGGCCCGGGCCACGAACGAGCTGGAGGCGGAGAACGCCGAGCTGCGCGACATCGAGTCGCGCGTCGAAACCGCGCGCGCCGCGCATTACCTCGCGGGAGACGGCCTCAACGCGGCGCAGGCGGCGCTTTACGCCGTGAACGCCGAGGTCGCGCGCCACGAATCCGAGCTGCGGCACGCAGAAGAAACGCGCCAGCGCCTGGAGAGCGAGCATACCGAGCGCCGCGCGCAGCTTGCCTCGTGGCGCGGGCAGCGCTCGCAGCTCACGCAGGCGCTGCACATGTGGGCGGCGCGCGCGCAGACCGCTAAGCAACGGGTTATTGGGTGCAAAGACAAACTTGAAAAAGAAAACCAGGCCTTGCCGCAGACAGAGCAGGCCTTCCGCGGCGCGCAGGAGCGCCTGAACGAGGCGCGCAGCCAGCTCATGCAGTCGGAGAGCCGGCTGCAGCTCGAGCAGGCGAACCTCGCGCATCTCGAGCGCGGCAGGCAGGCGCTCGAGAGCCGCCGCGAGCGCCTGGAGGGCGAGTTGCGGACGCTCGCCGAGCCCGAAGCCGGCGCGCTGAGCGGGCTCGAGGCGCGCATGGCCGAGCTGCAGGCGGCGGTGCGCGCCGCCGAAGAGGCGTGCGAAACGCTCCAGGCCGAGGTTTCCGGCCACGAGGCGCAGAAAGGCGCCGCGAGCGAGGCGCTCAACGCGGCGCACCGCGAGCATGCGGCGGTGCAGGCGCAGATCGCCACGCTGCGACAGATCCAGGCAGCGGCCGAGGAGAACGCGCCGCTGCGCGAGTGGTTCGACCGGCATGGGCTCGGCGGCCTGCCGCCGCTATGGCAGAAGCTGCGCATCGACCACGGGTGGGAGAGTGCTGCGGAATCCGTCCTGCGCGAACGGCTGCATGCGCTCGAGCTGGCGGACCCGGGGGTGCTCGCCGCGGTGATTGCCGACCGGCCGCCCTCGAAGGCGAGCGTCTTCGAGCCTGCTGGAGGCGGGGCGGCGAGCAGCGCGCAGTTCGAGACGCTCGCCTCGAAGATCCACGCGGCCGATCCCGCGGTCGGCGGCGCGCTGTCCGACTGGCTCGCGGGCGTGTTCCTCGCCCAAGAGCCGCCGTCTGTCGAGCTGCGCGCGGCGCTGCCTCCGGCGGGCATGTTCGTGACGCGCGAAGGGCACCAGTTCACCCGCCACACGGTGAGCCTGCATGCGCCCGAAGCCGAGGACACGGGCCTGCTCGCGCGCCAGGCAGAAATCGAAGAGCTCGAAAAGCGCCTGGACGGGATGCAGGCAGGGCTCGCGGTGGCGCAGAAAGACCTGGACGACTGCGAAGCACGGCTCGCCGAGCGCAATGCCGCGCTGGAGGAGGCGAGGCTCGAGATTTCCGCGCGCCAGAAGGCCCAGCACGACGCGCAGATCGAGCACCTCAAGCTCATGCAGGCGCAAGAGCGCTTCCGCGAGCGCGCCGCGCAGGTCGGCGCCGAGCTCGAGCAGATCGGCGCAGAGGCCGACAGCGGCGAGCGCGCGCTGGCGGAGTCGCGCGCGAATCAGGAAGACGCCGCCGCGGAGATCGCCGCGGCTCGCGAGCGGCTGGAGACGGCACGCGCCGCCCACGTCGCGGCCGAGGCGGCGCTGGCCGAGCAGCGGCGCGCCGTGCAGCAGGCGGAGCACGACGCGCAGGACGCGCTCTTCGGCGAGCGCGAATGCAGCTCCAAGATCACCGAGATCGACAATTCCGTGAAGGTGATCGACCAGCAGATCGAACGTGCCGATCTCGAGGTGGCGAAGCTCAACGAAGAGCTGGCGAACGACCCGATCCCGGCGGTGCGCGAAGCGCTCGGCGCGGCGGTCGAGGCGCGCATCGCGTGCGAAAGGACGCTCGGCGAGGCGCGCAACGCCGTCGAAGCTGCCGCCGGCGCGCTGCGTGAGCTCGAGGAGAAGCGGCTTCAGGTCGAGTCGCGGGTCGCGCCGCTGCGCGATCGCGTCGGCGAGCTGCGACTCAAGGAGCAGGCCGCGCAGCTCTCCTTCGAGCAGTTCGACACCCAGCTGCGCGAAGCGGGTGCCGACGAAGCGCTGCTTGCCGCCGAGGCGGAGCGCGCGCCGCGACCGTCTTCGCTGCAGGGCGAGATCACCCGCATCACCCAGTCGATCGGCGAACTCGGCGCCGTCAACCTCGCTGCGCTCGAGGAGCTGGCGACGAGCCGGGAGCGCAAGGGTTTCCTCGATTCGCAGGCGGCCGACCTCGACGAGGCCGTGCACACGCTGGAGGATGCAATCCGGCGCATCGACCGCGAGACCCGCGAGCTGCTGCGCGAAACGTTCGAGAGCGTCAACAGGCACTTCGGCTCGCTGTTTCCGAGCCTGTTCGGCGGCGGCGAGGCGAAGCTCAACATGACGGGCGAGGAGATTCTCGACGCCGGGGTTCAGATCACCGCGCAGCCGCCCGGGAAGCGCAACACCTCCATACACTTGCTATCCGGCGGAGAAAAGGCCCTGACGGCGATCGCGCTCGTGTTCTCGCTGTTCCAGCTCAACCCGGCGCCGTTCTGCCTGCTCGACGAGGTGGACGCGCCGCTCGACGACACCAACACCCAGCGCTTCTGCGAACTCGTGAAGCGCATGTCCGGCCAGACGCAGTTCCTGTTCATCAGCCACAACAAGATCTCCATGGAAATGGCCGAGCAGCTGGTCGGCGTCACGATGCCCGAGTCGGGCGTCTCGCGCGTGGTGGCGGTGGACATCGAGGAGGCGCTGCGCATGCGGGAGGAGCTGGCGGCCTAGGATCACATGACCGACCTTCAGCTCGGTCTGCTGGTCATCGGCGCCGTCGCGGTCGCCGGGGTGCTGCTCTACAACCGCGTGCAGGAGCGTGCGACGCGCCGCGAGGCGCAGCGCGCCTTCGCCTCGCGCCACGCCGACGTCCTGCTCGACGAGACCGCCTCGCGCCGCGAGCCCACGATCGAGCCGCCGCGGCCGAAGCGGCCGCAGCCCGGCGTCGACTACGTCATCGAGCTCGAAGGCGCGAGCGCCGAGCGCCTGATCGGCGAGTGGCAGCCGGTCGAGCACCGTTTCGCGCCGCGGGCGACGCTCGCGGATTGCGCCCCGAACAAGGCGCAGGCGGCGCTGCAGATGGTGAGCCGCGGCGGCGTGATCGGCGAGGCGGAGCTCCTCGAGTTCCGCTCGCAGGTGGAGTCCATCGCGGCAGCGCATGGCGCGCTGGTATCGGCGCCCGAGATGCGCGAGGCGCTCGAAGCCGCGCAGGAGCTCGACCGCGCCTGCGTCGAGGTCGATATCCAGATCGCCCTGCACGTGCTCGGCGTGCCGCAAGCCGAATTGCCGCGCGGCGAGCCCTTCCAGGTCGCGCCGCGCGCCGATGGGATCACGCTGGTGCTCGATGTGCCGCGCACCGCGGATATCGAAGAGAGCTACGAGGCGATGGTTCGCGCCGCGCGGGACATGGCGGCGGCGCACGGCGGGCGGCTCGTCGACGACAACGGCAGGCCGCTCGACGAGCATGCGCTTTCGGTCATCCGGGGGGAGCTGCACGCGGTTCGCGAGCGTCTCACGGAGCTCGGCATCGAGCCCGGCAGCCCGCTGGCGCTGCGCGTCTTTTCATGACGGCTCCGAGGGCAGCCCGGGAGCGCGCCGAGGCGCTGCGTGCCGAGATCGAGCGCCATAACCGGCTGTACTACGTGCAGGACGCGCCGGAAATCACCGACGCCGAATACGATCGTCTTTTCCGCGAATTGCAGGAGCTGGAAGCAAGGCATCCCGGGCTCCTTACCCCGGATTCTCCCACCCAGCGCGTCGGCGGCGCGCCGCGCGGCGAGCTTCCCCCAGTTCGCCACGAGGTGCCGATGCTGTCGATCCGCACCGACGCCGATCCCGAGGACAACGCCGCGGCGAAGTTCGACACGCGCATTCGCCGCGAACTCGGGCTGTCGGCGCAAGACCCGCCGGTCGAATACCTGGCGGAGCTGAAGTTCGACGGGCTCGCGATCAATCTGCGCTATGAGCGCGGCGATTTCGCGATGGCGGCGACGCGCGGCGACGGCGAGACCGGCGAAGACGTGACGCCGAACGTGCGCACCATCCGCAGCATTCCGCTGAGGTTGCGCGCCGCGGCGCCCGCCGTGCTCGACGTGCGCGGCGAAATCTACATGACGCGCGCCGACTTCGAGCGCATGAACCGGCGGCAAAGCGCCGCGGGCGAGAAGACCTTCGTCAACCCGCGCAACGCGGCGGCGGGCGGGGTACGCCAGCTTGACCCCAAGGTGACCGCGCGCCGGCCGCTCACCTTTTCGGCATACGGCGTCGGGCGCATCGACGGATGGAGCGAGTTCGGACGCCACAGCGAACTGCTGGATGCAATGGAGAAGCTCGGCTTGCCGGTGCACCCGGCGAGAAAAGTGGTGCACGGCGCCGACGAGCTGGTGGATTATCACCGCCGCATCGGCGAACGGCGGGCCGAGCTGCCGTTCGACATAGACGGCGTCGTCTACAAGGTGAACCGCCTGGACCTGCAGCGCCGGCTCGGCGCGCTGGCGCGAGAGCCGCGCTGGGCGCTCGCGCACAAGTTTCCGCCGCAGGAAGAAGCCACCGAGGTGCTCGGCATCGGCGTGCAGGTGGGGCGCACCGGGACGCTGACGCCGGTGGCGCGGCTCAAGCCGGTGTTCGTCGGGGGAGTGACCGTCACCAACGCCACGCTGCACAACGAGGATGAGCTGCGGCGCAAGGACGTGTGGGTCGGCGACACCGTCGTCGTGCGGCGTGCCGGCGACGTGATCCCCGAAGTCGTGGGCGTGCGCACCAAGGGACCGCGGCGCCGCCAGGATCGTTTCGAAATGCCGCAGCATTGCCCGGAATGCGGCTCGCCGGTCGTGCGGGTGCCGGGCGAGTCGGCGACCCGCTGCACCGGAGGGCTGTACTGCAAGGCGCAGCGCAAGCAGACTCTGCTGCACTTCGCGGCGCGTCGCGCAATGGACGTCGAGGGGCTGGGCGAGAAAGTCGTCGAGCAGCTGGTGGAGCGCGGGCTGGTCGCGAATCCGGCGGACCTGTACGAGCTGGATGAAGCGACGCTGGCGGGACTGGAGCGCATGGGCGAAAAGTCCGCGCGCAACCTCGTCGGGCAGATCGACAAGTCGCGCAACGCCGAGCTGCATCGCTTCATTTTCGCGCTCGGCATCCCCGGGGTCGGGGAGGAGGTGGCGAAGATCCTCGCCCGCGACTTCGGCTCGCTCGAAGCCCTGGCGCGCGCCGATTGGCCTAAGCTCGCGGCTGACAAGGAAACGATCCGAAAGCAGAATGCCCAACGCAAGAAGCGCGGCGAGCCCGCGCTCGAGGTGCCGCTTGAGGGCATCGGCCCGGAACTCATGGACAGCATTGCGAAATTCCTCCACGAACCGCACAACCGCAAGGTGATCGAGAGGCTCACCGCACCGCGCGCCGGCGTCAGCCTGCGGCAAAGCGCGGCCACCCCGGCGCACGAGGCGAAAACCTTCGTGCTGACCGGCGCGCTTTCCTCCATGACGCGCGAGCAGGCGCAGTCCGAGCTCGAGGCACGCGGGCACAAGGTGGCGGGCTCGGTATCGAAGAAGACCGACTTCGTCGTGGCCGGCGTAGATGCCGGAACCAAGCTCGACAAGGCGCGCAGCCTCGGCGTAAGAGTGCTCGACGAGCCGCAATTTCTTGAACTCCTGAACAAGGCCTCCCCCAGGTGAAACTCAGAAAAGCGGTTTTCCCGGTCGCCGGGCTCGGCAGCCGGTTCCTGCCGGTGACGAAGGCAAGCCCCAAGGAAATGCTGCCCATCGTCGACAAGCCGCTTATCCAGTACGCGGTGGAGGAGGCGGCCGCCGCGGGCATCACCGAGATGATCTTCGTCACCGGTCGCAACAAGCGCGCGATCGAGGACCATTTCGACAAGGCGTACGAGCTCGAAACCGAGCTCGAGCGCAAGAACAAGGACCAGCTGCTGAACATGGTGCGCTCGGTCCTGCCCGAGGGGGTGCGCTGCATCTACACGCGGCAGGCCGAGCCCCTGGGACTCGGCCACGCCGTGCTTTGCGCCCGGAACGTCGTCGGCAACGAGCCTTTCGCGGTGCTCCTCGCCGACGACCTCATGGACTCGGAGCCCGCGGCGATGGCGCGCATGGCCGAGATCTTCGCGCGCGAGCAATGCTCGCTTCTCGGCGTCGAGGAGGTGCCGCGCGACCAGACGCAGAGCTACGGCATCGTCACCATCGACAAGATGCGGGGCGATACGGCGCGCATCCACAGCATCGTCGAAAAGCCGAAGCCCGCGAACGCGCCGTCGAATCTCGCGGTCATCGGCCGCTACGTGCTCACCCCCGGGATCTTCGAGCGGCTCGCCGAGGTGGCGCCCGGCGCAGGCGGAGAGATCCAGCTCACCGACGCCATCTCGCAACTCCTTGGCGACGAGCGCGTGCTCGCGGTGCGGCTGCCCGGACGGCGCTTCGACTGCGGCTCCAAGCTCGGCTACCTGCAGGCGACGGTGGAGTTCGGCTTGCGTCACCCCGAGATCGGCGAGGAGTTCACCCGTTACCTGAACACCCGCTAGACTTCGGCAATGCCAGACCCCAAGCAGGCCTGGACCTTCCTCGAGGAATCGGAGCTGGTGGCGAGCGCGGAGGAAGTCCAGGCAGCCGTGCGCCGCCTCGCCTCCGAAATCGAGCAACGGCTGGCGAGCGCCTATCCCATGGTGCTCGCCGTCATGGGCGGCGCCGTGGTGTTCGCGGGACAGCTGCTGCCGCAGCTGCGTTTCCCGCTTGACTTCGACTACATCCACGCCTCGCGCTATGGCGCCGCGACGCGCGGCGCGGGCGTCGACTGGAAAGTCTCCCCGCCGGGGCTGGTCAAGGGCCGCGCGGTGCTCGTGGTCGACGACATCCTCGACCACGGCGAGACCATGAGCGTCATCCGCGAGCGCCTGCTCGAGCTCGGCGCTGCCGAGTTTTACTGCGCGGTGCTGGTGGAAAAGACGCTCGGGATCAAGAAGCCGATCGCCGCCGACTTCGTCGGCCTGCGCATTCCCGACCGCTTCGTCTTCGGCTGCGGCATGGACGCAAAGGGGTTCTGGCGCAACCTGCCTGAGATCCGGGCGATGAAGGAATAACCATGCCCCTGCTGGCGATCATCGGCGGCAGCGGCCTGTCGAAGCTCGGCATCATGGAGGTGACGCAGCGCAAGGTGGCTCGCACGCCCTTCGGCGAGCCCTCCGGCGCTTTGACGCTCGGCCGAATTCGGGGCCGCGACGTCGTGTTCCTGGCGCGTCACGGCTACGGCCACACCATCGCCCCGCACGAGGTGAACTACCGCGCAAACCTGTGGGCCCTGAAAGACGCGGGCGCCGGCCTGGTGGTCTCGGTCGCGTCCGTCGGCGGCATCCGCAGCGACACCTGGCCCGGGCAGTTGCTGCTTCCACACCAGGTGATCGACTACACCTGGGGACGGTCCTCGACCTACTTCGAAGGCGTCGGCGTTCCGGTGAACCACATCGACTTCACGGAGCCCTATTCGCGCGAGCTGCGTCGCCAGATTCTCGCGGCGGCCCAGGCCTGCGGCGAGATGCTCGTCGACGGCGCCGTGTACGCGGCGACGCAGGGGCCGCGGCTTGAGACCGCCGCTGAGATCGAGCGGCTCGAGCGCGACGGCGCCGACGTGGTCGGCATGACGGGCATGCCGGAGGCTTCGCTCGCCCGGGAGATCAGCCTGGAGTACGCCACCATCGCCGTGGTGGCGAACTACGCGGCCGGCCGCGGCGACAGCCGGCGCGCGGTGCCGCTCGACAAGATAGGAGAGGTGCTCGACGAGGCAATGGGGCGCGTGCGGCGCATCATCGAGAAGCTCTGCGAGACATGATCCGCGAAGTGCTGCGTATGGGCGACCCCAGGCTTTGGCAGAAGTCCCTGCCCGTGACCAGGTTCAATAACCCTGAATTGAATCAGCTGCTGCAGGACATGCGCGAAACGATGGCGCACCTGAACGGCGCCGGGCTCGCCGCGCCGCAGATCGGCGTGCAGCTTCGCGTGGTGATCTTCGGCGTGCAATCGAACCCACGCTATCCGGACGTGGAAGAGGTCCCGGATACCGTTCTCGTCAACCCCGAGCTGACGCCGCTGTCCGACGAGGTGGAGGAGGGCTGGGAGGGGTGCCTGTCGGTTCCCGGGATGCGGGGCTGGGTTCCCCGGTGGCGACGGCTGCGTTACAAGGGATTCGATGAAAACGGCAAGGCGTTCAAGCGGGAGGTCGAAGGCTTCCACGCCCGGGTGGTGCAGCACGAAGTTGACCACCTGGACGGCATCCTCTACCCGATGCGCATCCGCGACTTCACGCGCTTCGGCTTCAATGAAGCGCTGTTTCCGGGACAGGAGCTGCCGGCTGAGGAGTGAGGCTCAGCTCCTTGAGCAGGTCCTGCTCGAGCTGCAGCACGGTCTTCGGATTGGCGAGCGCCTCGCCCGACACCAGGAACACGTCCTCGGCCCGATCGCCCAGGGTGTTGATGCGCGCGGTGTGCAGGTTGATGTGGTAGCGGGCGAGGATGCGCGCTACTCCGTAGAGCAGGCCCGGCCGGTCGCTCGCGACGATCTGCAGCGCGTGGAAGGCGCCGCGCTCGTCGGGCCGGATGTCCACCGCCGGCGAGATCGGGAAATGGCGCACCCGGCGCGACAGCCGTCCGCCGCGCGGCGGGGCGAGTGGTGCCTGCGACTGCACCTCGGCGGCAAGCTCGCTCTCGATCATGCTGAGCATGTCGCGGTAGTGCGCCTCGCGCCCTTGGCCCATCACCACGAAGGTATCGAGCGCGTAGCCGTTCCGCGTCGTATGCACCTTGGCTTCGACGATGTTGAAGCCGGCGCGCTCGAAGTAGCCGCAGATGCGCGCGAACAGCGCCTCGCGGTCGGGCGTGTAGATCATGACCTGAAGCCCCTCGCCGAACGGCGCGAGGCGCGCCTTGACGACCGGCACGGCAGTGTCCACGCGGTAGTGCAGGTTGCGGCTCTGCCAGGCGATTTCCTGCGCATCGTGGCGCAGGAAGTACGCCGTATCGAGGCTCTTCCACAGGCGGTCCTTCACGCTGTCGGAAAGGGCGTAGAGGCGCAGCAGCCGCGTCGCCTCGGCCTGCTTCTCGGCGAGGGCCGCGTCGCGTTCCAGCGCCTGCCCGGTGAGCGCGCGGCGCGCCGCCCGGAACAGGTCCTCGAGTAGCTTCGCTTTCCAGGCGTTCCAGACCTTGGGGCTCGTGCCGCGCACGTCGGCGACGGTGAGGAGGTACAGCGCGACCAGCCGCCGCTCGCTGCCCACCCGTTCCGCGAACGCGCGCACCACTTCCGGGTCGTACACGTCCTGCTTTTGCGCGACGTGCGACATGGCGAGATGTTTTTCGACCAGAAACTCGACCAGAGCGCTGTCTTCTTCCGAAAGGCCGTGCCTGCGGGCAAACGCCCTCGCATCGAAAGAACCCAATTCCGAGTGGTCGCCGCCGCGGCCCTTGGCGATGTCGTGGTACAGGGCGGCGACGTAGAGCAGCCAGTGGCGCTCGAAGCCGCTCATCAGCTCGCTGCACAGCGGGAACTCGTGCGCGAACTCGATCATCGTGAAGCGCCGCAGGTTGCGCACCACCATCAGGATATGCTGATCGACCGTGTACTGGTGGAAAAGATCGTGCTGCATCTGCCCGACGATGCGGCCGAACTCCGGCAGGTAGCGCCCGAGGATGCCGTACATGTTCATGCGCCGGAACTCGTGCACGATGCCGCGCGGCTGCTGCAGCATCTGGACGAACATGAGCCGCGCCAGGGAATCTCTCCTGAACCTGGCGTTCACGAGAAAGCGCGCGCGCCACAAGGCACGCAAGGTCGGCGCGGTCATCCCGCGCAGCTCGTGGTGCTGCATCATGAGCAGGAAGCTCTCCAGGATCGCGTGCGGCTCGCGCTCGAAGAGCTTTTCGTCCACCGCTTCGAGGAACTCGCCGCGCGCGCGGAAGCGCTCGTTCAACATGCGCGGCGCCTCGTCGGACTGGGGCAGCAGGCGAGCGCCGATGTTCTGCAGCACGATGGTATTGAGCTGCGTCACGGTCTTTGCCGCCCGGTAGTAGCGCTGCATCATCGCTTCGCTCGCGCGCCGCTCCGGCGTGTCCGCGTCGCCGTACTGCAGCGCGAGCGCGTTCTGAAAATCGAACACGATGCGGTCCTCGCGCCTGCCGGCGAGGTAGTGAAGGCGGATCCTCAGGTCCTGGAACGCCGCCTCGTGCCGTGCGAGCTGGCGTGCTTCGTGGCGCTCGATCAGGCCGTTCGCCACCAGATCGCTCCAGCGGCGCCCGATGCCGCTTGCCCGCGCGATCCACTGGATGGTGTGCAGGTCGCGCAGTCCGCCGGGCGCCTCCTTGAGGTTGGGCTCGAGCGCATACGGCGTGTCCTGGTGCTTCGCGTGCCGCTGCTCCTGCTCGAGCTTCTTCGCCTTGAAGAAGGCGGCCGGGTCGAGGTTCGCGTGCAGCCGCGCCACCAGCTCGCGGAAGAGGTTGCGGCTTCCGGCGAGAAAACGCGCTTCCATGAGGGTGGACTGGATGGTGAGGTCTTCGGCCGCCGCGTCGACGCAGCCCTGCACCGTGCGCGCGCTGTGGGCGATCTCGAGCCCGATGTCCCACAACCTGCCGATGAGCCGCTCCGCCCGCTCCCGGCCGGCTTCGGGCAGCTCGCCCGGCAGAAGCACCAGCAGATCGATATCGGAGCACGGATAGAGCTCCTGTCGGCCGTAGCCGCCGGTGGCGACCAGCGCGGCTCCCGCCAGGCCGGTTTCGGTCCAGACCGACTTGACCGCGCGGTCGACGAGCTGCGCATGCCGGTGCAGAAGCAGGTGGGGATTCGGCTGCCTCAGGTACTCCTCGCGCAGCGCCTGGCGTCCCTCGGCCACCTGCTTGCGCAGCATGGATCAGCCCATCGAGGCGGGTTCGGCCATCGAGCCGGCGGACTGGGTCATCACTTCGTAGCCGCTTTCGGTGACGGCGACCGTGTGCTCCCATTGCGCGGACAGGCTATGGTCCTTCGTGACGATGGTCCAGCCGTCGGCCAGTTCGCGGATCCCGGCTTTGCCCGCGTTGATCATCGGCTCTATGGTGAAGGTCATGCCCGGCTCGAGCAGCAAGCCGGTGCCGGCGCGGCCGTAGTGGAGCACCTGCGGCTCCTCGTGGAACTTGCGCCCTATGCCGTGGCCGCAGAACTCGCGCACAACCGTGTAGCCGTGCTTCTCGGCGTAGGCCTGGATCGCGGCCCCAACGTCTCCCAGGCGCGCGCCCGGGCGCACCTCGCGGATGCCGAGCCACATGCACTCGAAAGTCACCTCCACGAGGCGCCGCGCCTGGATGCTCGGCTCGCCGACGAAGTACATGCGGCTCGAATCGCCGTGGTAGCCGTCCTTGATGACCGTGATGTCGATGTTGAGGATATCGCCCGGCTTGAGCACCCGCTCGCCGGGCACGCCGTGGCAGACCTGGTGATTTACCGAGGTGCAGATCGACTTCGGAAACGGCTTGTAGCCGGGCGGGGCGTAATTCAGAGGCGCCGGGATCGTGCGCTGCTCCCGCACCATGTAGTCGTGGCACAGGTCGTTCAGCTTGCCGGTGGTCACGCCGGGCTTCACGTGCGCGGTGATGAAATCGAGCACCTCGGCGGCAAGGCGACCGGCGATGCGCATCCGCTCGATCTCCTCGGCGGTCTTCAGAACAACGGCCATTGATGCCTGATTATGCTAGAATTTTGGGCTGACTTGCGAGATGCGAGTCAAATTTCCCGCGCCTTCGTTTAGGGTGCCCCGCGAGGGGTGCAGAAAAGCGCGGCAGACCCAACCCTAAGGAGAGAAGCGAGTGTCGGTAACGATGCGTCAAATGCTGGAGGCCGGGGTCCATTTCGGACACCAGACCCGGTACTGGAACCCGAAGATGGCGCCGTACATCTTCGGCCACCGCAACAAGATCCACATTATCAACCTCGAGAAGACCCTGGCGATGTACCAGGAGGCGCTCAAGTTCGCGCGCCAGCTCGCCGCCAACCGCGGCATGCTGCTTTTCGTCGGGACCAAGCGTCAGGCGCGCGACATCGTGCGCGAAGAAGCGCAGCGCTGCCAGATGCCGTATGTCGACTACCGCTGGCTCGGTGGCATGCTGACGAACTTCAAGACCGTCAAGCAGTCCATCAAGCGGCTGAAGGAAATGGAAGCCATGGCACAGGACGGCACGCTGGAGCGCATGGCGAAAAAGGAGGCGCTCGGCCTGCAGCGCGAAATGGACAAGCTCAATCGCTCGCTCGGCGGCATCAAGGAGCTCTCGAGCCTGCCCGACGCGCTGTTCATCATCGATGTCGGCTACCAGAAGGGCGCCGTGGCCGAGGCGAACAAGCTCGGCGTGCCGGTGATTGGCGTAGT
>DASZOS010000045.1:0-5769 GCA_035550695.1 Burkholderiales bacterium
AGCTCGAAGAACTCGCTGGCGAGCTGCAGCACTTTTGCAGGCTCGAGCACCTCCGAGAGCCGCGTGAAGTTGCGCAGCTCCGCGTACAGGACGGCTATGGCGCGGCGTTGGACTTGTTCGCTCATGTCAGCACCAGGGTGAGGCGCTTGTTGCGCTTGCCCTCTGAGCGGATTCTAGCCACCGCGACAGCCCCGATCTCGGCAGTATTGCGCACATGGGTGCCGCCGCAGGCCGGCAGGTCGACCCCGGGGATCCGCGCCGTCACCCTTGCCTCGCAGGCCGCGAGGTACGGGTTGTCGCGGAACAGAAGCTTGGTCAAAGCAGCACGACGAGCGCGACGCCGCCGACCACCAGCGCGCCGGCGGCGAAGAACATGAGCGTGGTCTGCGACACGTCCGGCAGGTCCGGGTCGCGCGGCACCGGCTCGGGGTGATGTTCCTCTTTCTCGTGATGGACGGCCGGCTGCGGGTGCAAGGCGCCCACCTTCTCGTTGAAGTTGCGGAAGAAGTCGTCGGCGACCTTCTTCGCAGCGGCATCGACCAGCCGCGAGCCGATCTGCGCGAGCTTGCCGCCCACGCTGGCCTTTACGTCATAGGCGAGGAGGGTCTGGTTGTCTTTTTCGGACAAACGAACCTGCGCGCCGCCCCTCGCGAATCCGGCCGCGCCGCCCTGGCCCTCGAACGCCATCGCGTAGGAGTTCGGCGGCTTGATGTCCGAGAGGCCCAGCTTCCCCTTGAACTTGGCGCTCACCGGCCCGACGCGGGCGACCATCAGCACCTGGTACTGGTTTTCGCCCAGCGGCTCGATCGACTCGCAGCCCGGCACGCACTGCTTGAGCACCGCCGGGTCGTTGAGCGCGTTCCAGGTGTCCTGCTGGGAAGCGGGAACGAGCTGCTCGCCGCTCATCTCCATGCGCGTGTCTCCTGCTGGGTTCGGGTCATCGGGCCGCTCAGCGTTCTCGCCAGGTCGACCAGGCTTTTCAGATTATGCACCGGCAGGAAGAGGTCCACGTGCGGCAACATCGCGCGCACCCCCGCCGGCCGCGCCTCGAACTTGTCGTAGCGCAGCAGCGGGTTGAGCCACACGAGGTAGCGGCAGGATTTCGCAAGCCGCTCCATCTCCTCGCCGAGGCCCTCGCCGGCCTCGCGGTCCAGGCCATCGGAGACGAGCAGCACGCAAGCGTTCTGCCCGAGCACGCGCCGGCCCCAGCGCCAGTTGAACTCGCGCAGCGATCCACCGATGCGCGTGCCGCCAGACCAGTCCTTGATCGCGTCGCCGACCTTGGCCATGGCCACGTCGACGTCCCGGTGGCGCAGCTGGCGGGTGATGTTCGTGAGCCGCGTGCCGAACACGAACACCGAGACGCGGTCGCGGTCGTTGGTGATGGCGTGCAGGAAGTACAGGAACATGCGCGAGTACGGGTTCATCGAGCCCGAGATGTCGCACAGCACGACCAGCGGCGGATGCAGCTCGCGCGGCGCGGCGCGCAGCAGCGGGATCACCTCGCCGCCTTCGCGCAGGCTTTCTCTGAGGCTTCTTCTCAGGTCGATGCGCCTGCCCGCGCGCTGCGGCCGGAAGCGCCGCGTGCGCACCGTCGGCAGCGGCAGGCGCAGCTTGGAGAGGAGCTTCTTCGCCTCGGCGAGCTCGGCCGCCGACATGGTGTCGAAATCCATGCGCTGCAGCACCTCGCGCGACGAAAAGGTGAGCCGCGCCTCGAGCTCGAGCCGTTCACTCTGCTCCCCTTCCTTCCTCTGGCTGAACAGGGCGTCGGTGAGCCGCTGGCTCTGCTGCTCCTCGGCCTTGGGCGCGCGGCCGTGCGCCTGCGGCAGCATGAGGCTCATCATCTTCTCGGCGAGCTTGGGGTCGCGCCAGAAGATGCGGAACGCCTGGTCGAAGATCGGCCGCTGCTCCTGGCGCGAGAGCAGCACCGCCGACATGGTCCAGTACCAGTCTTCGCGCCGCAGGGGAAACTGGTGCGCGCCGGCGATCTCCAGAGCACGCACGCAATCGAGCACGCGGTCCGGGCCGATCGGCAGTCCCGCCGCGCGCAGCAGCCGCGCGAAATGCAGGACGTTTTCGGCGAGACGGCCCTCGCTCAAGCGGCCTCGCCGCTCGCCTCGTGCAGCGGGCACTCGCGCGCCAGCCTCTCCACGGCCGGCGCCGCCACGATGCTGTGCTCCTTGAAATAGTGCTCGTGGTTGCGCTCGACCTCGGCGAGCCAGTACACGTAGTTCACCATCACGCCCGCCGAGCGCGCCATTCCCTGCTCCGAGGTGTCACCCAGCCAGTTGAGGCGCTCGAGCGAGGCGCCGTT
Organism: Burkholderiales bacterium; assembly: GCA_035550695.1. Taxonomy (GTDB): domain Bacteria; phylum Pseudomonadota; class Gammaproteobacteria; order Burkholderiales; family SG8-39; genus SCGC-AG-212-J23. Next base: position 2,315 of record DASZOS010000045.1, read on the forward strand.
GCCGAGATGGAAGCGCGCGACCGGATCGAGAGGCTCCAGGGCCTGCTTCGCGTGCAGCAGATAGTAGGCGCACAGCCGCAGGATCTGCTTCTGCAGCGCCTCCGGGACCTCTGCGAGGTACCACGCCGGATCGCCGAGCCTGGCGAGCAGCGCCTGGTCGGCCACGCCGTCGAGCCAGTGCCGGAACCCGGGCACCGGCGAGAGCGTGGCGAAGCGGCGCAGGTGCGGAAACTCGCGCTTGAGGTCCTCGGCCACCTGCTTGATGAGCTGGTTGCCGAAGGAGATGCCGCGCAGGCCCTCCTGGCAGTTGGTGATCGAATAGAACATCGCGCAATCCGCGTTCACCGGCGTGCCCACCGGCGAGCTGACGTCGAGCAGCGGCTGCACATGGGCGCTCATGCCGTGCGTGAGCGCCACCTCGATGAAGATGATCGGCTCCTCGGGAAGCTGCGGGTGGAAGAAGGCGAAGCAGCGGCGGTCGGCCTCCAGGCGGCGGCGCAGATCGTGCCAGCCCTGGATCGCGTGCACCGCCTCGTACTGGATCAGCTTCTCGAGCACCATGGCCGAGGTGCGCCAGTCGATGCGCTCCAGCCGCAGGAAGCCGCGGTTGAACCATGAGCGCAGCAGGTGCATGAGATCGGCATCGATCACGCGCCACTGCGGCTTTTCCGCGAGCTTCTTCAGCAGCGCCTTGCGCATCTCGACCAGCGTGGCGGTGCCTCCCGGGGCCATGTTGAGCCGCTGGAACAGTTCCCGGCGCGCCGGCTCCACGGTTTCCTGCAGGCGCATGAGGTTGTCCGCGGACGGATCGAGCTGGTAGGCGAGCGCCGCGCGGCTCACCGCTTGCGGCGACGGCGAATAGCGCTCCGCCAGGGCGTCGAAGAACTCGTCGCGGCCGCGCTCGTCGAGGCCCTGGAGCGCGTCGATTGCGTCGCGCGCGAGCGCGGTGCTCGCGAATTCGCCGCGCTCGGCGAGGAGCGAATCGCACAGCGCGAGCAGAGCGTGCGTGCGCCGCTCGCCGCCGCCTGGTGCGCCCCCGAGCAACCTTTTCAGGAAGGAAGCGGCGCTCACGGCTCAGGCGGGCGCCGCAGTCTTCGCTTCGGCGAGCATGCGCGCCGCTTCGTCGCCGGCGACGCGCTCCAGATCGTCGCGGTACTTGAGCAGCACGCCAAGGGTGTTGTTCACCGTCTCCGGGTCGAGCGCGATCCGGTCGAGCGCCACCAGGCAATTCGCCCAGTCGATGGTCTCGGCGACGCCCGGCTGCTTGAAGAGATCGGTCTTGCGCAGCCGCTGCACGAAGGCGACCACCTCGCGCGAGAGCGCTTCCTGCGCGCCGGGGGCCTTACGGTGCAGGATCTCCAGCTCGCGCCTCGCGTCGGGGAAGTCCACCCAGTGGTAGAAGCAGCGGCGCTTCACCGCGTCGTGGATCTCGCGCGTGCGGTTGGAGGTGATGACGACGATCGGCGGCTCCTGCGCCCGGATGGTGCCGATCTCGGGGATCGTGATCTGCCAGTCGGAGAGCACTTCGAGAAGGTAGGCCTCGAACGGCTCGTCGGTGCGGTCGAGCTCGTCGATGAGCAGCACCGGCACCGCGCCCAGCGGCTCGAGCGCGCGCAGCAGCGGCCGGCGGATGAGGAAGCGCTCGGAGAAGATGTCCTGCTCGAGCCCCTCGCGCGACTTGACGCCCTCGGCTTCGGCCATCCTGATCTCGATCATCTGGCGCGGGTAGTTCCACTCGTAGGCGGCCTGCGCGATGTCCAGGCCCTCGTAGCACTGCAGCCGGATCAGCTCGCGGCCCAAGGCCTGCGCGAGCACCTTGGCGATCTCGGTCTTCCCGACCCCGGCCTCGCCCTCGAGAAACAGCGGCCGCTGCATGGCGAGGGAAAGGAAGAGGGAGGTTGCGAGGCTGCGCTCGGCGACGTAGTCGCCGCTCGCGAGAAGCTGCTGGGTTTCGTCTATGGACTTCGGAAGCGTCTGGGGCATGAGGCGATTCTCCGAAATTTGGCTGCACGCCGCCAGTCCGCTGAGCGCTGGCATGTGAATTTCCCGCATTTCAGCGCCGTAATGTAGTTGAGCCGGTTTCGCGCGCCGGCCAGGGTTGGGCCGGCGCATAATGGCCATATGTGTGTTTATGTGTCCAAAGAGGACGAACCATGGAAGACACAGTGCGCTGGTCGCTGAAGGTGTCGCGAGAGACCGACGAGGCGCTGCGCGCGCATCTCGGTCGAAGCGGTGGGCGCAAGGGCGACCTGTCCCGGTTCGTGCAGGAGGCGGTGAAGGAAAGACTGCGGACAACGGCGGCGCCGGCCCGGTCAGGGGCAGCGCGGGCCGAGCTGGCGGAGGCGCTGCGCGAGATCCGGTCGCAGACGCGAAGACTGTCCAAGCGCCGGTTCGAGAAGCTGGTCGCAGAGGCGGTGGCCTACGCGCGCCGGCGCTGACCGGTGCATGTTGTCCTCGACACGAACATCCTGCTGAGCGCATTGCGCTCCGGAGGCGCCCCGGCGCAGATCGTCGATGCCTGGCGCGCAGGACGTTTCCGGCTGGTGACGAGCGCCGACCAGATCGCCGAATTCAAGCGTGCAGCTGCCTACCCGAAGCTGCGCACGTACCTTCCGCGCGGCGCGGTCGGCCGCGTGGTGAACGAGCTAAAGCGGGCGGATGTGCTGCTTAGGCGCTTGCGCCGGCCCGGCGCGTCTCCCGACCCGGGCGACGAGTACCTGCTCGCCATGGCCCTTGCATCGGGCGCGGACCTTCTCGTCACGGGCGACAAGGCGCTCCTCGCGCTGAAGCAAATCGGCAGAACACGTATTGTGCCGGCGCGGCGCTTCGCCGGGATTTTCGCCCGTTGAGCGCGCACCCGTGCGCCCTGAGCGGGTCGGCGTGAAGTTCCCGCAAATCCCCGGCGCAACGCTTCGCTGAGAATCCCCGTCGCGACTCCTAGACTTGGCCGCATGCCCAAACGGGCATCAACCAAAGGAGAACGACATGAAACCTCGCATCGCAGTCGCCGCCGTGCTGGCCGCCCTTTCCTTTGCACTTCCCGTGTGTGCGACCAGGCGCCGCCGGAGGAAGCCTCGCCCTTCCTCGTGACCGACAGCTCCGGAATCACCATCCACAAAGAGCCGCCGAAGCACTGGTAAGGCGGCGTGCGGACTGCTCCCGAGCAACCAAAGAAAAGGCCCGCCGATGCGGGCCTTTTCCCCTCCTACCTCCTCGTAAAGCTTTACTTGAGCGCGGCCTCCACGGCGCGCTTGGCCATCACGGTGATGAGATGCGCGCGGTACTCGGGCGAGGCGTGCAGGTCGTTGTTGAGCCCGTCGGGCTTCGCCTTGATGTTCGCCACCGACTCGGGAGCGAAGCTGGCGGCGAGCGCCTTTTCCATTTCGGTCTGGCGGAACGCGCAAGGCCCGGCGCCGGTCACCGCGACGCGCACATTGCCGCCGCCGAAGTCGGCG
>DASZOS010000046.1:0-62568 GCA_035550695.1 Burkholderiales bacterium
TCAAGGAGAGCCTGCCCGCGGTGCAATGGATGCGCTCGAAGGGCGTGCGCTTCACGGCCGCCTGGGGACGCCAAGCGTTCAACGTCGGCGGCAGGTTCAAGTTCTGGGGCGGATTGACCCTCGAGGCGGTGGGCGGCGGCCCGGGCCTGGTGGACTCGCTGACGCAGATCGCCCGCAGGAACGGCATCGAGATCTGGTACTCGGCCCGGGCGCTGTCGCTGCTGAGCGATGACGAGGGCGTCCACGGGGTCCGCCTTCGCCGCTCCGGAAAGACCGTCGATGTCAGGGCAAAAGCGGTGGTCCTGGCCGCCGGAGGGTTCCAGTCCAATCCGGAATGGCGCACGCGCTATCTCGGGCCGGGCTGGGAGCTCGCCAAGGTGCGCGGCACGCGCTTCAACACCGGCGACGGCATCCGCATGGCGCTCGATGCGGGCGCGGCGGCGGTGGGCAACTGGTCGGGCTGCCACGCCGTGGCGTGGGAGCGCAACGCCCCGGAGTTCGGCGACCTCGCGGTCGGCGACCAGTTCCAGAAACACTCCTATCCCTGGGGCATCTACCTCAACGCGCACGGCCGGCGCTTCGTCGACGAGGGCGCGGACTTCCGCAACTACACCTATGCGAAGTACGGCCGCGTGATCCTCGCGCAGCCCGGCCAGTTCGCCTGGCAGATCTTCGACGCGAAGGTGAAAAGCCAGCTGCGCGACGAGTACCGCATCAAGCAGGTGACCAAGCGAGTTTCAAATACTCTTGAAGGTCTTGTTTCCCAGCTTGACGACGTCGACGCGGCGGCGGCGCTCGAGGAGATCCGGCGCTACAACGCCGCGGTGCGCCAGGACATCCCGTTCGATCCGAACGTCAAGGACGGCCGGCGCACCGAAGGGCTCGCGGTGCCGAAGTCGAACTGGGCGAACACGCTCGATACGCCGCCTTTCGAAGCGTACGCCGTCACCTGCGGCATTACCTTCACCTTCGGCGGCTTGCGCATCGACCGGCACGCGCAGGTGCTGAGCTCCGATGGCGAGCCGATGACCGGGCTATACGCGGCGGGCGAACTCGTCGGCGGGATCTTCTGGTTCAACTATCCCGGCGGCAGCGGCCTTACCAACGGCTCGGTGTTCGGCCGGATCGCCGGCGAGAACGCGGGCAAAAGCGCCGCTAAAGCCGCCTAGGGCTCACCTGGATACGCAGTGCCTCGGACTTCTCGTTCATCGTGAGACTGACCGCAGCGCCCGGGACGAGCTGCGAGCGCTGACCGGGGACCACGGTCGAGACCGAAGCGTTCTCGGGCACGACGATCTTCTGCGCGCCGCCTTCGTAGGTCATGGTGAGCTCGCGGCCGCTCGCCGATTGAACCATCGCGCCGACGGTGGCATTGGTCATGGTCTCGCCGGCGCGGCCGTCCAGAGGTCGGTGGCCGGGACTGATCGCCTTGGGAAAGCGCCGCACCTCGTAGGCGCTGAGCGTGCCGTCGGGGCGCTTCACCGAGCTGATCGCCAGGAAGTCGCCAGGCTTGATCTCGGCGAGCGCGATCGGCTGGGTATAAACGATCTCGGTTTTCTCGCCGACCAGGACCTGTGCCTTGCCGTCCACGGTCAGCGTCTTTCCGTCAAAGGCGCTTATCGTGCCGCGCACGCGCGTGGGCGATTGCGCCGCGGCGCCAAGCACGAGCGCGGCAAGGATCAGAGCGAGCTTACTGAGGCGGCTTGACGCCATCTTTGCTCACCGCCACACGCTGGGTCGTGAACTTGCCGTCGTCGCCGACGCGCGCGCCGCTGAAAATCGTCTCGCCGGGCTTCAGGTCGGCGCGGCTGCCCGGGACGAACGTGAAATACTCGGTCGCCGGCGTGACCAGGATCTTCTGCTCGCCGTCCTTGTGCTTCAGGGTGAGTTCGCTGCCACCGCTCACCTGCGCGGTCGCCGTCAGATTGGCGTTCGTCATCAGCGCATCGGGCAGCGAATCCCACGCCGTGTGCCCCGACGGGACCTGCGGTCCAAGGGCGTGCACCCGCTTGGCGACCAGGCGCCCATCGGGCCCTTTGACCGACGTGACTCCGACATAGCTGCCGGGCTTGAACTCGGCAAGGCTGGTCGCCTTGGTCGTCACCACCTGGGTGCCCGGAGCGAGGTTGAGCTGGATAGCGCGCCCCTCGCGCGACTTCACCGACAGCACGTCGCCGTTCAAGGCGGTAACGGTGCCTCGCACGCGCACGTTGGTCTGCGCGGTTACGGCGGTACAGAAGGAAATGAGGACCATCAGCAGAACGTTTTTCATGGCACCTCGCAGGCGTAATCGCTGTAAACAGGCCGGCACCCGGCGGAATTCCCGCGGGAATTCCTTGGCGGTAGAAACGGCCGCGCGGCTAGAATATTCGGCCCATGCCCCCGATCGCCGCCTCGACAGCGCTCGCGCGCTTTCGCCTCCTGGACCTTTCGCGTGTGCGCGCCGGACCGACCTGCGTCAAGCAGTTCGCCGACTTCGGCGCCGATGTCATCAAGGTGGAGTCGCCGCCCGGGGTCGATCCGAACGAGGCCATGGGCGGTCCGCGGCACGGCCCGGACATGCAGAACCTGCACCGCAACAAGCGTGCGATGACGCTCAACCTGAAGCTTCCCGAAGCGCGCGAAGTGCTGGCGCGGCTCGTGAAGACGGCCGACGTGGTGGTCGAGAACTACCGGCCCGACGTGAAGTACCGCCTCGGCATCGATTACGATTCCCTGAGCAGGATCAATCCAAGAGTAATTCTCGCGAGCATCTCGGGGTTCGGCCAGGATGGGCCGTACCGGGAGCGCCCGGGCTTCGACCAGATCGCGCAGGGCATGAGCGGCCTCATGTCGGTCACCGGGGCGCCGGGCGAGGGGCCTATGCGTACCGGCGCGGCGATCGCCGACATCGCGGCGGGGCTTTTCGCCGCGCTCGGTATCATGACCGCGCTGCTCGAGCGCGAGCAATCCGGCAAGGGGCAGTGGGTGCAGAGCTCGCTGCTGCAGTCCGGGATCGCGCTGCTCGACTTCCAGGCCGCGCGCTACCTGATGAAGGGCGAGGTGCCGCCCCAGGTCGGCAACGACCATCCGACCAGCATGCCGACCTCGGCGTACAGGACCGCCGACGGCTATCTCAATGTCGGCGCCTCGGGCGAGGGAATGTGGCAGCGCCTGTGCAAGGCGCTCGGCCGCCAGGACCTCGCTGCGATGGAAGAATTCCGCGACAACCAGCGCCGCTCCGACAACCGCGCCGGATTGAACGAGATCCTCAACCGCGAATTCTCCAAAGCGCCGACCGCGAAATGGATCGACGTCCTGAACCGGGCCGGCGTGCCCTGCGGGCCGATCTACAAGGTGGACGAGGTGTTCGCCGACCCGCAGGTGAAGCACCTGGAAGCCGCAGCCGAGATCGAGCACCCGCTGCTTGGCCGCTTCAAGGTGCTGAACCAGGCGGTCAAGCTTTCGCGCACTCCCGGCCGCGTGGCAAGCCCCGCGCCGGAGGTAGGGGAGCACACCGACGAGATCCTGAAGGAGCTTCATTACTCGCACGCCGAGATCCGCGCCCTGCGCGAAAGCGGCGTCGTTTGAGCAACTAAATCAGAGGAGACGACATGCGCTTGCTGCTGCTGACGGTAGCTTTGTGTGTATCCCAGGGGGCGCTGGCACAGGGTTATCCCGCGCGCCCCATCACTTCCGTGGTCGGCTTCGCTCCGGGCGGCGGCACCGATACCGTGTCGCGCATCATCGCCAAGACCCTCGGTGAGCAGCTCGGGCAGCAGGTGCTGACCGACAACAAGGCGGGCGCGGGCGGCAACATCGCCACCGACTTCGTCGCGAAGGGCGCGCCCGACGGCTACACCATCCTGCTCGGCAACGTGGGATCGCTCACCGTCGCGCCGCACCTCGTCAAGAACCTGCCCTACGATCCGCTGCGCGACCTCGCGCCGATCACGATGGCGGTGGTATTTCCCAATCTCATCGTGGTGCATCCCTCGGTGCCCGCCAGCACGCTCGGCGAGTTCATCAAGCTGGCGAAGGACAAGCCGGGCACCATCACCTACGGCTCCTCGGGCATCGGCGGCGCCGGCCACCTCGCCGGAGAGCTGCTGAAGATGATGGCGAAAATCGACCTCGTGCACGTACCCTTCAAGGGCGGCGGGCCGGCGATGCAGGCCATGCTCGGCGGGCAGATCCACGCCTACTTTGCCACGCCGGTCGCCGCAGGCGCGCATGTGAAGGCGGCCAAGGCCAAGGCACTCGCGACGACCGGGCCAAAGCGCGACCCGTTCATGCCCGAGGTTCCCACGGTCGGCGAGTCCGGCTTCCCCGGCTACCAGGCGACCAACTGGTATGCCTACATGGCGCCGGCCAAAACGCCGAAGGACATCATCGCGCGCCTGAACCGCGAGATCGTCAAGGCGCTGGGCGCGCCCGAGGTCAGGGATCTGCTGCACAAGCAGGGGCTCGAGCCGCGGCCGAGCACCCCCGAGGAGCTCGCGGCTCACATGGAGAGCGAGTACAAGACCTGGGGCCGGGTGGTGAAGGAAGCCGACATCAAGGTCCAATGAAAGCGTATTTCCTGCAGTCGGCAGGCGACCGGGTGAAGCTCGAGTTGCGGGACGTGCCGGTGCCGCAGCCGGGGGCCGAGCAGCTCCTCGTCAGGGTCCGCGCCTCGAGCCTGAACCGCGGCGAGCTCATCGCCGGCCAGGGGCTGATCGCGCCGGGCGCCGCGAAGCCGGCGGGGCAGGAAGCCGCCGGCGAGGTCGAAGGCACCGGGCAAAGGGTGATGGGCCGCTGTCCCGGCGGTTTCGCCGAGTACGGCCTGATGGCCGCGAGCGACGCGATGCCGGTGCCGGCGAATCTTTCCTGGGAGGAGGCGGGCGCCATCCCGCTCGCCTTCATGGTGGTGCACGACATGCTCGTCGAGCAGGGCCGGCTTCAGCCCGACGAGTGGCTGCTCGTCACCGGCATCTCTTCGGGAGTGGGGGTCGCCGCGCTGCAGGCGGCGAAGTCGATGGGCGCCCGGGTGATCGGCACCTCCGGGTCGAGGCAGAAGCTGGAGAAGCTCAAGCACCTCGGCTTGGATGTGGGAATCGAAACCCGGAAAGCCGATTTCCACGACGCCGTGATGAAGGCGACGCTCGGCAAGGGCGTCGACCTCGTGGTGAACACGGTCGGCGGCTCGATGTTTGCCGAATGCATCCGCGTAAGCGCCAACCAGGGGCGCCTTGCGACGGTCGGCTACCTCGACCGGGTGATGAAGGCCGAGCTCGACATCGATGCGCTGCACGCGAAGCGGCTGCGCCTTTTCGGCGTATCGAACAAGCACCGCAGCGCCGGCGAGCGCGCCGCGACGGTCCGCGGAGTAATCGCCGATTTCCTGCCGCACTTCGCCGCCGGCCGCATCAGGCCGCTCATCGACCGCGTCTACCGCTTCGACGAGCTCCCTGCGGCGAAAGCGTACATGGAGTCCGACGCGCATCTCGGCAAGGTGGCGATAAGAATCTGAAGCGACTTACAATGCTGTGCACCGGCATATTTTGGCGCATCAGGAGGGCATCATGAGGGCACGTGTCCGCGAACTGGGTCTGGCGCTTGCGCTTGCGCTCGCGATGCCGCAAGCCCATGCGGGGATGATCGCCGTCGACGCGGAGCGCGAGCGGGTGAAGACCATGCTCGAGGGCCCGCAGCTCGCCGCCGAGCTCGAGAAAATGGGCATCGAGCGCGAGCAGGCGCGCAGCCGCGTGGAGGCGATGACGCCCTCCGAGGTGAGCGAGCTCGCCGGCAGGCTCGATGCCGCCGCGGCGGGCGGCCAGTCGGGCACCCGCGACGTGCTGCTCGTCATCCTGGTGGTATTGCTGGTGCTGCTGCTCGTCTAGGCGGTCAGCTCGATCGGCTCGCGGCGCTCGTTGACCGTCAGGAGCCGCACCGGACGCCGCCACACCCGCCGCACGTACTCCAGCACCCGCTTTGCGCGCCCGAGGTCGAGCCCGCGGCCGTCGTTTTCAGCCTGGTGCGTGAGCACCAGGCTGCCGTCGATGTTGACGTCGGTGGCTGCGACGCGCGGCGCGCCGTAGTTGAACTTCGGTGAAAGGATCGCTTCGCGGATGGCGTTCAGTTCGCGGTTTACGACCTTGACGCCGTCGGCCGCGCTCGCCTCGTAGACGAACAGATCGAGCTTTTCGGCGAGCTCCCGGTCGAGGAAATTGCGGATGAAGCCGAAGTCGTCCTCGTCGCGCATCACCTCGCGCGCGCGCTCGAGGCCGAGCCGCTCGATGATGTGCTCCCACAGGGTGAAGCCGAGGTGGTAGGGATTGATGGCGAGCGCAGTCTCCTGCCCGGCGGCGTAGGGCCGCACCACGTCGGAATGCGCCTTGATCGCGGCGAGGTACAGCGGCTGCGGCAGGAATTCGGCCTCGCGCAGCAGCCGCGCGTGCCAGTACGACGCCCAGCCCTCGTTCATGATCTGGCAGGCGAACACCGGATAGAAGTACAGCGACTCGGCGCGCACCGCGAGGAAGATGTCGCGCTCCCATTGCTCGAGCTCCGGCGCGTAGTGCGCGATGAACCACAGCAGATCGAACTCGGGATGCGGCGGAACGGCGGCGCGCACGCGGCCGGGCTCGGGCTGGCCCTCGGCGCGCGCTTCGCCCGGCAGGCCGCGGAAGCGCCGGTGGAAGGCTGTTTCCTCGGCGGCGGGCTTCTCGGCAACGAACTCCGGATACCGCGGGCGGTGCAGATCGCCGTCGACGTCGACGTGCGACTCCAGGGCGAGCGCCGCGTCGAGCACCGCCTCGACTTTGTCCAGCCCGACGGCGTCGATCGCCTGCCGGATGCGCTGGGCATGCGCCGCGGCGTGCTCGACGATGTTGCCGCCCGCCATTTCGTGGAAGCGCGCGAACAGCTCGTTGTTCTTCGAGAAATCCGCATGCCCGAGCACGTGCGCGGTCACCAGCGTGTTCTCGGCGGTGGAGTTGCCGTCCATGAGGAACGCGCGGCACGGGTCGCCGGGAAACATGACCTCGAAGATCTTCGAGTGGCCCATGCTCTGGCGCACCAGCTGATGGATGTAGCGCACGCCGAAGGACCAGTGCGGCATCCGGATCGGCAGCCCGTAGACCGCGATCTCGGTCATCAGGCTCGCGGGCGCGATCTCGAAGTCGACGTTGTAATAGTCCAGGCCGAGCCGCTTCGCCAGCTCCTCGATGCCGGCCGCGTACTGCTCGAGCTCGTTCATTCCTGTTCGGCCTGCTGGAAGAATTCCCGGATCGCCCGCCATACGTCTTCCTGCGAGGAGAGCTGGCTCATGCCGACCGGCAGCCCGGCGCGCCTGAGCTCGTGGAACACCTCGGCGAGCTGCGTCTCGCGCGGCCGGAAGGTGGCGATGCCGCCGGTCTCGACGTAGCCCGAGTAATTCGCCTGTTCGGCGAGGCTCTTCAGCGTCGCGGCGGCGCTCTCGCGGTCCTCGGCCGCGTTCTCGCCGTCGGAGGCGTAGAAGAAGTAGACGTTGTAGCGCCCGGGATCGTAGCGCTTCTGCATCACGTCGAGCGCGAGCTGGAAGGCGCAGGAGGACACCGTGCCGCCGCTCGAGGACGCCTGGAAGAACTGGCTTTCGTCGAATTCCCAGGCCTGCGCCGCGTGCGCGAGGAACACGGTCTCGACCTTGGCGTACTGGCGCCGGATTCCCTGCAGCGCGAAGAAGAAGAACTGCTTCGCGAGCTTGCGCTGCGCCTCGTCCATGCTGCCCGAGACGTCGAGCGCAAAGATCACCGCGGCGCTGGTCGAGGGCGTGGCGCGCTTCACGAGCTGGCGAAAGCGCAGGTCCTCGTTCACGATCGCGACCGGGTTCTCCTGGATGGCCCTTCTCTTCACCGCTTCCTTCATGGTGCGGCGGCGGTCGAGACGCGAGCGCGCGCCGCGCTTGTCCCAGCCCTCGCGCACGTAGTCCGGCTCGTCGAGGGTCGCCGCGCGCTTGGGCTTGAGCTCGGGAAGCTTCAGCTCCTCCCAGATCCAGTCGATGATCTCGTCGAGCTTCATCTCGACGACGAAGCGGATCTCGCCGCTCTCGGTGCCGCCCGACGTCGCCTCGGCGTCGCCGCTCTCGCGCCCGGGGGCGAGCACGTCGCCGGGCTGGCCGCGGCCCTGGCCGGCGCCCTGCTGCGAGCTCGGATCGGCCAGGCGGAAGCGCGAGTGCTCGAGGAACTTCACCGGCACCAGCACGCTGCGGTTGCCGCTCGGCCCGCTCATCAGGCCCTCGCCCGCGAGGATCTCGGGCAGCGTCGCCCTGACCGCCTCGCGCACCTTCTGGTTGTGGCGCAGCCAGTCGCGCGCTCCTCTGGAAAAGAGCTCGTACCAGGGCGTTTCGGCGGCGATGCGGAGGGTCATCGGCCTTTGTTCACAAGAATTGCTTCGGTTGGGAAATCATTCTTGTGCCAAGAGCGTGGTGACATAGTTGAGCGCTTCGCGCGCGCTGTGCGGGTCGTAGCCGTACTCGTCGACCAGGCGCTTCTCGACCACCGAGATCTTCTGCCGCGTCTCGTCGTCCGGGCGGGTGCTCGAGCTCACCAGGCGCAGCACGTCGCGGCGCTGCTCGAAGAGGTACTGCTCGACCGCGTCATGCAGCGGCGCGTGGCTGTCGAGGGTGAACTTCTCGCCGCGCTTGAAGGCGCCCATCGCCTTCCTCACCACTTCCTGGCGGAAAGACAGCTTGCCCGACTCGGAAATGCGGATCTTCTCCTCGACCGAGCGGAGGAACCGCTCGTCGGGCTTTCTCTCCTCGTTGGTGATCGGGTCCTTGACGGTGCGGTTATCGAGCGTCGCCTCGACCTCGTCGAGGTACTTGTCGAGCAGCTGCTGCGCCTCCTGCTCGAAGGACACGAACAGCGCCTTGTGCACGTCCTCCTTCACCCAGCGGTTGTAGAAGTCCTTGCGCACCGTGACGAGGTAGTCGATCCACTTGCGCTTCTTCTTGCCGTCCATGCGCACGTCGGACTCGATGCCGTCCTTGAGCGCGATCAGGACATCCATGGTGGTGAGGCTCTTGGCATGCGACTGGATGATGGCGCTCGAGAGCGCGTTGATGACGAAGCGCGGCGACACGCCGGAGAGCCCCTCTTCGGGGTTGCGGGCGCGGATCTTCTCCACCTCGGAAGGCGGCACGCCCTCGACGTCCTCGCCCGCGTACAGGCGCACTTTCTTCGCCTGCTCGGCTTCGCGCTCCTCGCCTTCCTGCAGGCGCGTGAGCACCGCGAACACCGCCGCGACGTGCAGCGCGTGCGGGTCGAGGTGCACTTCGCGGAACGCCTGGGTGGAGGACGTCAGCTTCTTGTAGATGCGCGCCTCCTCCTTGTACGACAGCGTGTAGGGCACCTGGATGATGACCATGCGGTCGAGCAGCGCCTCGTTTTCCGCTTCCTGCAGGAACTTGCGGAACTCGGCGAGGTTGGTATGCGCAATGATGGTCTCGTCGAGGTGGATCAGCGGGAAGCGCGACACCTTGACGTTCTTCTCCTGGGTGAGCGTGAGCAAGAGGTAGAGGAACTCGCGCTTCACCTTGAGGATCTCGATCATCTCGAGCATGCCGCGGCTCGCGGCGAACACCGCCCCCGACCAGGACCAGGCGCGCGGGTCGCCCTCGTCGCCGAATTCCGACACCTTGGACAGATCCACCGACCCGACGAGGTCGGCGATGTCCGCGGTAGTCGGGTCGTGCGGCGCGTAGGTGCCCACGCCGACGCGGCTCGCCTCCGAGATGAAGATGCGCTCCACCGGCACCTGCATGAAGTCGCCCGAGAACTCGTGCTGCAGGCGGCTCACGCAGTAGGGACAGAGCTCGCCGGTGATCTCCACGCCGTAGGTGCTGCGGAACTGGCCGCGCAGCGTGTGCGGCACGAGGTGCAGCGGCGACTCGTGCACCGGGCAGCCGTGGATGCTGTAGATCGCCCCGGCATCGGTGTGGCTGTACTCCTCCAGCCCGCGCTTGAGCAGGATGACCATGCTCGACTTGCCACCGGAGGGCGGGCCTAGCAGCAGCAGCAGCCGCCTGCCAACCTCGGAACCCGCGCTCGCGGCCTTGAAGTAGTCGACCACCCGCTCGATGGTGTCGCCGATGCCGTAAAGATCGTCCTCGAACAGCTGACAACGCCAGCGGCCTTCGCTGTCGTCGTAGCCGCCGGCGCGCATCATGTCCCATATGTACTGGTGGCTGGCGCGCGAAATCCCACGCGGATCGGCGGGGAAAACGCTTTCGAGGAAACCGGCGAAAGTTCCCGCCCAGCGCGCGGCCCGGTGCCCCTTGGTGAACTCGCTGAGCGATTTCAGCAGGGTCGACTTGCGATCGTCGCGCTTATCGTTCGATAGCTGGTTGCTCATGCGCCACCGCCTTTCTTTGACCGCAACACATTCTCCTCCGATCCCTTAGACCATGAATAAACTCTCTGTATCTATCCTCCGAAGCAAAGAATGCACCGTCCGTCCGCGCTATATTTGAAAGGCTGCTGTAATAAACGCGGCCGACGGCACCCCAGTTGACGCAGCTGTGCGCGCTGTCGGTGCTTTCCCGTCGTATTTCGTTTACAGTTTTCAGAATCGGACCAACCGCCCCCCGGGCCGGTGGTCGAACCCATGAAGCCGACATGCTCAAAGAAATCCTAGGAGTCGCCGACGATCCGCCGGCGAAGAGACGCTGGTTCCACGACGAGTTCTTCGATCTGTTCGTGTGGCAGTCGGGCGGGGAAGTGACGCTGTTCCAGCTGTGCTACGGCGCCGACGCCACCGAGCGCGCGCTGGTGTGGGACAAGGCGCGCGGCTTCTTCCACGACGGCCCGCCCGGATCGCAGGAGGTGGTTTCGCGATTCGAAGACGCGGCCGCGCACCTGCCCGAGGATATTCGCAGCGAAATCCGGCAGAAAATGCACGAGTACGCCGGGCGGCGCATCGCCGTGACCTCGCGGCGCAAGCGCTTTCGCCGCGCCGACTGGCAGAAGAAATAAGGAACTACTTCGAAGGCGCCCCGATCGCGACCGGGCGCACCGCCGCCCCCGCCGCACCTTTTTCGCGCGCCGGCAGGATCATGGTGCACGAGGTCCACACCTTGTCGCGCGCGAGCTCGTCGAGCTTCGCGTTCTCGATGTGGTGGATGCCCATCTGCGTCAGCATGTGGTGGTGCACCGCGAAGGGCAGCCCGGGCGGCGTGCCGGCCGCGGGGCCGGCCTTGCCCTGCAGCAAGCCCTCGGGAACCGGGTCGATGAACGGCGTATCGAGGCCGATGGCGACCACGCGGCGCTCGCCGAGATAACGCGCCGCGTCGAAGGACAGCCCCGGCGCGCGGCTGTAGTACAGCTTCTCGCTGTCCGGGTCGCGCCAATGATCGCCCCAGCCGGTGTGCACGTACACCACGTCGCCCGGCAATATTCCGCGGCGCCCGAGCCCCTGGGTCTTGAGCATCGCCTGGATGTCGGCCGCCGTGACGAGCTCGCCCGCCTTCATGGCGGCCTTCTTGTAGCGTTTGGCGTCGAGAAGCACCGCGCTGGTGACGATCGGCGGAATCTTGTCGATGCCGAGCTTGAGTAGCGGCGAGTCGGGCGTGGGCTTCACCTCGCTTTGCGTCATGCCGCCGTAGTACACCGCCTCGCCTGCCGGCAAGGGCGGCTTGCCGTCCCAAGGCTGCTTCAGCACGGCAAAATGCCCGAGCGCGTCGATTTGCGTGCCCTGCTGTCCGGGCTCGGCGCCTTCGTTGAAGATTTCCGAGTTGAAGGCGTGCGCGCTTCCCGGTATGCCCGAGCTCGGCTTGGGCTTCGCGGTATACGGGCCGCTGAAAGGCGAGAGCGGCATCGTGTTCGAGCGCACCTGCGACACCTCGTAGGACTGAGCGCCCGGCTGCTGCAGGTGCCAGGCACAGCGGGCGAACGTGGCGGGCCCGATCTGGTTCGCCATGCCGCGCTCGTCGCCCGCCGGCCAGGGCGGCGCCGGTACCTTCAGGCGCTGAAGGCGTGCGGGCTCGGCAGCGTGAACCGAGAAAGCGGCCAAGAGAAGAATCCATCTAAGATAGGTATTCATGGGCATGATGGTCGATGGCGTGTGGCGGGACATTCCGCGCGACACGAAGTCTACCGGCGGCGCTTTCGTGCGTCCCGAAAGCCAGTTTCGCGGCCGGGTCAGCGCCGATCAGGTGGCGCCGGGGCGATTTTGGCTTTATGTAGCCAAGGCTTGCCCCTGGGCGCACCGCACGCTCATCGTACGGGCCCTGAAGGGCCTCGAAAAGGCGATCCCGGTGCTCTACGTGCGGCCCGACATGCTGGAGAACGGCTGGGAACTCCTGGACGGCGGATACCTTTACGAGATCTACGGCAAGGCGAACCCCCGCTATACCGGGCGGGTGACGGTTCCGGTGCTCTGGGACACGCGGCAGGGGACCATCGTGAACAACGAGTCCTCGGAGATCATCCGCATGCTGAACCGCGACTTCGACGGCTGCGCTGCGAAGAAGCTCGCGGACCTGTATCCTTCGCATCTGCAAGGGGAGATCGACCGGGTCAACGAGCGCGTCTACCGCGCCGTAAACAACGGCGTCTACCGTGCGGGGTTCGCCACCGCCCAGGACAAGTACGAAGAGGCGGTGACCGAGCTCTTCGGCACGCTCGACTGGCTGGAGAAGCGGCTCGCGAAGCGGCGCTGGCTGTGCGGCGCGCGCTTTACCGAGGCGGATGTGCGCCTCTTCACGACGCTGGTAAGGTTCGACGCGGTCTATTACTCGCACTTCAAGTGCAACCTGAGGCGGCTCACCGACTACCCGAGACTATGGCGCTATACGCGACGCATCTACGCGCTTCCGGGAGTGGCGCGCACGGTCGACCTTGCGCAGATCAAGGCGCACTACTACCGCAGCATGAAGAACATCAACCCCACCCAAATCGTGCCCAAAGGGCCGGCGCTCGACTTTCGCTTGTAGCCGTCCTGTGTCTCGCGGCGCCCGCGCACGCGGCGAGCGACCCGTTGGACGGCATGGCGCCGGACAACAGCATGGCGGTCGGCGTGCTGCCGCGCGTCGAGCGCTCGGCGTACCGCGGCGGCGGCATGCGGTACGACTTCCTGCCGCTGTACCTGTACGAAGGCGAGTTGGTGTACCTGCATGCGCAGAGCGTCGGCCTGAAGCTCAGGCCCTCGCAGACGCAGCGCTTCGACGTCTTCCTGAGGCACCGTCTCGAAGGCCATCCGGTCGAAGACGTGCCGCCGATTCTCGCCGGCATGGCGCGGCGCGAGCAAGGCATCGATGCCGGCGTCAGCGCGCAGTGGAGCGCGTCGTGGGGCGTGGCCTATGCCGAGGCCTTGCATGATGTGTCGGCGGCCTCGCGCGGCAGCGAAGTGCGCTTGGGCTACAAGTATCCCTGGCGCAACGGTCGGCTGCTGCTGCAGCCGCACGCGAGCCTCGGCTTCCGCAGCGCCCGCCTCAACAACTATTACTACGGCGTTCGCCCGGCCGAGGCGACGACCGAGCGCCCGGCCTACGAGGCGGGCGCCGGGACGAGCGCGGAACTCGGGCTGTACGCGCTGTACCGGCTTACCGAGCGCTGGCGGCTGCTCGCCGGCGCAACGCTCACGCGCCTGCCCGCCACGGTGGGCGCGAGCCCGATCGTCGAGCACCGCACGCTCGCCACGCTGAGCCTGGGCGCGATGTACGACCTGTCGCCCACGCATGAAGCGTGGCAAAAAGGCAAGCCGCTCATCGTGCGCGCGCTATACGGCGCCTCCAGCGATTGCGACGTCATGAAAGTCGCGACGCTGCAATGCACCTCGGCGCACGAGAAGGACAAGACCGGCATCGCTGGTTTCGAAGTCGGACGAGCGTTCATCAACCGGCTGAACGGCTGGCCGCTGGATATCGCGGGCTTCGTCGGCATGATCCGGCACAACGAGGACGGCTTGCAGCCCGACTTCTGGCAGATCAACGCCTACTTCAAAGCCTATTACTACGGCTTTCCGTGGGACGCGCGGGTACGTACGCGGCTCGGATGGGGAGTGGGGCTCTCGTACGCGCGGCGGGTGCCGTTCGTCGAGCAACGCGACCAGGCGGCGCGCGGGCGCGTCACCTCCAGGCTGCTCAATACCTTCGACCCCACCGCGGACATCAACCTCGGCGATCTGCTGCGCGTGCAGCGCCTGCGCGAGACTTACTTGGGCGTGGGCGTGTCGCACCGCTCGGGCATCTTCGGCGTTTCCCAGGTCTTCGGCAACGTCAATGGCGGCTCGAACTACATCTACGGCTACGTCGAGACTTCCTTCTAGGATCCGGCTGCGGCCGCACAGGCCCGGCGACATGGGCTGGGTGGTGCACCGCCACGGGGTGCTCTACGCAAGGGAGTACGGCTGGGATGAGCGTTTCGAGGCGCTGGTCGCGGGGATAGTGAAAAATTTTGTCGAAAACCGCGATGCCGCACGCGAGCGCTGCTGGATCGCCGAGATGGACGGCGAGCCCGTGGGCTCGGTGTTCGTCGTGAAGCAGGCGCGGACCACGGCGAAGCTGAGGCTGCTCCTCGTCGAGCCGAAGGCGCGCGGGAGGGGCCTGGGCAAGCGGCTGGTAAAGAGGTGCATCGCGTTCGCGCGCGAGAAGGGCTACCGCAGGCTCGTGCTGTGGACGCAGTCCAATCTCGCCGCGGCGCGGGCGACCTACGAAAGCTGCGGCTTCAAGCGGGTGAAGGCCGAAAGGCACGCGCAGTTCGGCGTGAAGCTGACCGGCGAGTACTGGGAGCTGCGGCTGCGCTAGCGAGGGAGGTAGCGCACGACGCAGTTGCGTCCGCGCTGCTTCGCCTCGTACAGCGCGCGGTCGGCGCGGGCAGCGAGCGTGTCCAGCGTGCGGCCGTCCTCGGGGAAGCAGGCGACGCCCACGCTCACGGACGCGACGACCGATGTACCTTCGGTCGCGAGGGGCATGCGGGCGATCGCGGCGCGGATGCGCTCGGCCACGTCGAGTGCGCCCTTGGCGGGCGTCTCGGGGAGCAGCACGATGAACTCGTCGCCGCCGTAGCGCGCCGGTACGTCGGTGGCGCGCAGCTCCGCCTGGATGGCGCTGGCGAGCTGGCGCAGCAGGCGATTGCCCGCCTCGTGGCCGTAGGAGTCGTTCACGCGCTTCAGGTTGTCCGAGTCGATCATCAGCACGCTCGAGGCGCGGTCGTAGCGCGCCGCCTGCCCGAACAGCCGGTTCGCCGCGATGGCGAAGCCGCGCGTGTTCAGCAGGCCGGTCAGATCGTCGGTTTCCGAGAGCAGCTTCGCGCGCTGCAGCCCGTAGCGGATGTCGGCCGAGAACATGGTGGTGATGTAGGCGACCAGCAGCACCGGCGCCACCTGCACCGCGAAGCCGGCAGCGAAGCGCAGCGACGCCAGCTCGCGCGCGTCCACGCCGCCGCCAAGAAGCAGGTAGCACGCGGCGATCAGCCCGACGTTCACCAGCGTGGTCGGCTTGCCGAGGGTGAGCGCCGAGGTGATTACCGGAAGCAGGTAGGCGTTGAGCAGCGGGCTCGACAGGCGGCCGGCGAACCACAGCACCCAGGTGACGAAAGCGATCATCCCCACGGTCTCGATGGCGATCTTCCAGCGCGTCTCGCGGCGATAGAAGTTCGCGTAGCGGAACGACATGACGAGCGCCGCGTAGAAGAACAGTCCCGAGGACACGGCGGCCGCCGATTCGGCGTCGCTCGAGCCGGCGAAGAGCTGGTACAGGAGCACGAGCACCAGGAGCAGCCAGTGGATCTCGGCTACGGTGCGCGAGATGCCGCGCAGCTCCTCCTGCTCGAAGGAAACCGGCGCGGCGGCCTTCGGCTCGCCCGCAGAGCGCGTCACGGTCGTTTCTAGGAGCGCAGCCATTCTTCTTGTGCGGGTATTATGCGTCGCTTCGCCCGGAAAAGCGAAAATCGCAGGAGCTCGCCCCTTGCGTGGGGGTCGAGACGGGTGGCTCGCATGGAGCAACCGTTCCGTGGTTAGAATCCGTCCATCATGGCCGCTCCCCAAGGCAAAGTCATCATCACCTGCGCGGTGACCGGGTCGATCCACACGCCGACCATGTCGCCGTACCTTCCCGTTGCGCCGGAGGAGATCGCCGCGGGCGCGATCGGCGCCGCCCAGGCCGGCGCGGCGATCGTGCACCTGCACGCGCGCGACCCGAAGGACGGGCGCCCGAGCCAGGACCCCGAGCTCTTCCGGCAGTTCCTGCCGAAGATCAAGGCCGCCTGCGACGTGGTGGTGAATCTCACCACCGGCGGCGCGCCCACCATGAGCACCGAGGAACGGCTGCAGCCGGCGCTGCGGCTCAAGCCCGAAGTGGCCTCGCTCAACATGGGCTCGATGAATTTCGGCCTGTACGAGATGCTCGGGCGCTACAAGGAGTTCAAGTACGACTGGGAAAAGCCCTATCTCGCGGGCTCGGACGATCGCATCTTCAAGAACACCTTCAAGGACATCGCGTACATCCTGCAGTCCTGCGCCGACAATGACACGCGCTTCGAGATCGAGTGCTACGACATCGGCCACCTCTACACCGCCGCGCACTTCCTCGACCGCAGGCTGGTGAAGCCGCCGCTGCTCATCCAGTCGGTGTTCGGCATCCGCGGCGGCATCGGCCCGCACCCCGAGGACGTCATGCACATGAAGCGCACCGCCGATCGGCTCTTCGGCGATGCGTACTATTGGTCGGTGCTGGGTGCCGGGCGCAACCAGATGTTCATCGCCGCGATGTCGGCCGTGATGGGCGGAAACGTGCGCGTCGGCCTGGAGGACAGCCTTTGGCTCGGGCGCGGCCAGCTCGCGCAATCGAACGCCGAGCAGGTCGCCAAGGCGCGCCGCATCCTCGAGGAGCTGGGGTTCTCGGTGGCGAGCCCGGACGAGGCGCGGGCGATGCTGAAGCTGAAAGGAGGAAGGAATGTCGCTTTCTAGGCTTGTCGCGTTTCTTCTCTCCTTGAGTGTTTCCGTAGCGGCTTTCGCGCAGGAATGGCCGAGCAAGCCGATCAAGTTCGTCTCGCCGTTCCCGCCGGGAGGGTCGGTCGATCCGCTGGCAAGGGTCATGGCGCAGAAGATCGGCCAGTCGATGAAGGCGCAGATCATCGTCGAGAACCGCGTCGGCGCCTCGGGCGTGGTGGGCACCTCGTACGTCGCGAAGTCGCCGCCCGACGGCTACACGTGGGTGTTCGTGTTCGATACTCACGCCGTGAACCCGTTCCTCAATCCCAACATGCCGTACGACACGCTGAAGGACCTCGCCCCGGTGATGCTGATCGCTACCGCGCCGATGGCCATCGCCACCGCCACCGGCAAGCCGTACAAGAATTTCGCCGACATCGTCGCCGCCGCGAAGGCGAAGGACGGCGTCACCATCGGCTCCGTCGGCAACGGCTCCCTCGGGCATCTCTTCACCATCCTGCTCTCGCAGGCCTCCGGCGCCAAGCTGATCCACGTGCCGTACAAGGGCGGGGGCCCGCTCACCACCGATGCGATGGGAGGCCAGGTCGAGCTCGCCATCGCGTCGGTGGCGCCGATTTCGCCGCACGTGCGCTCCGGGAAGCTGCGCGGGCTCGCCACCACGGGCGAGAAGCGCTCGCAGAACCTGCCCGACGTGCCGACGCTCGGCGAGCAGGGCGTGAAGGGCCTGAGCGCGGTAGCGTGGTGGGGCATGCTGGGGAGCGCAGGCACACCCAAGCCCATCATCGAGCGCATGCATGCCGAGATGAAAAAGGCCCTCGATCTGCCCGACGTGCGCAAGAGCCTCACCGAGGCCCAAGGGATGGAGCTCGTCGCCCTCAGCCCCGAGGCGACGCAGAAGTTCATCGCCGGCGAGATGCAGCGCTGGGGCAAGGTCGTGAAGGATAACAACATCCGCACCGACTGACGCAACTCGGTGCCGAGGCTCTCGTACCTGCCGCCGCTGCTGGTCTACGCGGCGTACGGGGTATCGGGCCTTACGGGGATCGTCGGGACGTTCTTCGTAAAGGACTACCTCGACCTCTCGGCCGAGTTCCTCGCCGCGCTCGCGTTCTGGGCCGGCATTCCCTGGGCGCTGAAGATGCCGGTGGGGCACGTCGTCGACCTGATCTGGCGCTGGAAGGCGGCGCTGGTGTGGCTCGGCGCCGGGATGATCGCCGCAAGCCTTCTCATCATGGTCGGGCTCATCGGCCACCTCGAAGCCATGCGCGCGGTGATGAGCGCGAGGCAATGGTACGTGCTCGCGGCGCTGCTCTCGCCCACCGGCTACATGATCCAGGACGCGGTCGCCGACGCGATGACCGTCGAGGCGGTGCCGCGCGTGGACGAGCACGGCAAGCCCTACGGCCAGGCCGCGCGCAAGTCGATGCACACCACGATGCAGACGCTGGGCCGGGTCGCGGTCATCGGCGGCCTCGCGCTGGTGGCGCTCGCCAACGTTTACCTGTTCTACGGCACGGAGAACCTGCCGCAGCCGCAAAAGGCCGCGCTTTACGCCTTCGTCTACAAGATCGCGCTCGCGATCCCGGTGCTCTCGGTGCTCGGCGTGGTGCTGCACGGGGCGCTCAAGATGCGCCTCGAGGCGCGGCTGCGCCGGCAGGGTCTCGCGCCCGAGGAGATCCGGCGCATCCTGCTCGTCCAGGGCGAGGAGCGCACGCGTCCGAACTGGTGGGTGCTCGGCGGAAGCCTCGCGTTCGTGGTGATCACGCTGAGCGTCGGGCTGGGCGGGGTGCCCTACGGTCAGGAGCTGATCTTCGTCGGCTCGCTCGCCGTCATCCTGTTTCTCCTGTGGCGCCTCGCGCGCGAGCTGGAGCCCGAGGCGCGCGAAATGCTGGTCGCGACGGCGCTCATTCTCTTCGTCTACCGCGCGATGCCCGGCACCGGACCGGGCACCAGCTGGTGGATGATCGACGTGCTGAAGTTCGACGAATCCTTCCTCGCCAAGCTCTCGCTGGTGGCGTATGCGCTCACGCTCGTGGGCATGTTCGCGTTCCGCCGCTTCATGGCCGAGAAATCCATTCCCTACATCCTGGTGGTTCTCACGCTGGCGGGCGGCGCGCTTTCGCTGCCGACCATCGGGATGTACTACGGCCTGCACGAATGGACGGCGGCGCACACCGGCGGGGTGGTAGACGCGCGCTTCATCGCCCTCATCGACACCGCGCTCGAGTCTCCGCTCGGCCAGATCGCGATGATCCCGATGCTCGCCTGGATCGCGAACTCCGCGCCGGTGAACCTCAAGGCCACGTATTTCGCGGTAATGGCCTCGTTTTCCAATCTCGCGCTTTCGGCCGGGCAGCTCGGCACCAAGTATCTCAACCAGCTGTTCATCGTGACCCGCGAGGTGCGCGACCACGCGAGCGGCGTCGTCAGGGTGCCGGCCGACTACAGCGAGGTCGGCTGGCTGCTGATCAGCGCCACGGCGATCGGCGTGGCGGTGCCGCTCGCCACGGTGGCGGTCGTGCGCGGCCTGCGGCTGCGCACGGCATGAAGCTTGCGTTCTCAGATCGAAAGGAGAGGCAATGAACCCGAGAGAGGCGATCACCAGGCAGGTGCATGCCTTGCTGGAGCGCGAATCGCGCATCAATCTGCACCGGCATCCCATCGCCATCAGCAATGCCGGCGGCGTCGTGGTCCTGCAGGGCGAGGTTGCCGACGTGGCCGCCAAGAAGCGGGCGCTCGGGCTCGCCGCGTCGGTCGCCGGCGTCGACGGCATCGTCGATCGCCTGCGCGTCGCGCCCGGGGAGCTGCGCGGCGACGGCGCGGTGCGCGACTCGCTGGTGCGCCTGCTTCTCCAGCAGCCGGAATTCCGCAATTGCACCGTCGGCTCGATCACGAACGGGCGCGCCGAGACCCATCGCAGCGCGGATTCGGAGAGCGTCGGCGAGGTGCAGGTCTCGGTGGCCGACGGCGTCATCGCGCTCGAAGGCCGGGTCATCAGCCAGTCGCACAAGCGCTTCGCCGGCGTGCTCGCGTGGTGGACGCCCGGGCGCCGGGACGTGGTCAATTCGCTCCAAGTCACGCCGGCCTACGAGGATGGCGACGACGAGGTGGCCGAGGTGCTCGGCCTCGTGTTCGAGGCCGATCCGCTGCTGCACGCCGAGCGCATCCGGCCGCGCTGCGAGGACAAGGCGGTGATCCTCGAAGGAAGCGTCAGGACCGAGCAGCAGAAAAAGCGCGCCGAGCTCGACGCGTGGTCGCTTTTCGGCGTCGACCGCGTCCTCAACCGGCTTCAGGTCACGGACTGAGCGGGGGTTCGTCCATCAGCGCGATCTGCTCGCGCAGCTCGAGGATGCGGTCCTGCCAGTAGCGCTGGGTGTTGAACCAGGGGAAGGCGACCGGGAAGGCCGGATCGTCCCAGCGCCGCGCGATCCACGCCGAGTAGTGGATGAGGCGCAGCGTGCGCAGCGCCTCGAGCAGCTGCAGCTCGGCTCGTTCGAACGGCATGAAAAGCTCGTAGCCGGCGAGCACGGCGCCCAGCTGGCGCGTCATCGCCGCGCGGTCGCCTGAGAGCAGCATCCACAGATCCTGGACCGCGGGCCCCATGCGCGCGTCGTCGAGGTCGACGAAATGCGGTCCTTCGTCGGTCCACAGGATGTTCCCGGGATGGCAGTCGCCGTGCAGCCGGATCGCGCGCACCGCGCCCGCGCGCGCGTAGCAATGCTCGACCCCGCTCAAGGCCTGAGCGGTGGCGGCCTTCCAGGCTTCCAGCAGGTCGCCCGGGATGAAGCCGTGCTCGAGCAGCCAGGCGCGCGGCTCGGCGCCGAAGGTTTGCCGATCGAGGGACCCCCTGTGCTGAAAAGGCCCGGATGAGCCCACGGCATGAATCCGGCCAATGAAGCGGCCGATCCACTCCAGCGTCTTCGGATTGTCGAGCTCGGGAGTGCGTCCGCCGCGGCGCGGGTAGACAGCAAAGAGGAAGCCGGCGTGCGTTCCGGTGTATAGCGGCGCGACCACGGGGATCTCGCGCTGCGCGAGCTCGTGCGCGAAGGCATGCTCCTCGTCGATCTGGGCTGCGCTCCAGCGCCCAGGCCGGTAAAACTTGAGAACGCGCCCCGAGCCGTCTTCGCCCCAGACCTGGTAGACGCGGTTTTCGTAGCTGTTGAGCGGCAGCAGCCGGCCATCGGCGCGAAAGCCGGCCGCGTCGCAGGCGTCGAGCACGACGTCCGGAGTCAGGGCCGAGTAGGGATGCGGCGCGGCCGCCGGCGGATGCGACACGGCGGTATAGTAAGCCCGTGGCGGAAAACCTCGTCGAAATCGAGAACCTGCACTTCGCCTACGGCGACCTGCAGATCCTGCGCGGCCTGTCGCTCGCGATTCCGCGCGGCCAGGTGGTCGGCATCCTCGGCGGCAGCGGCTGCGGCAAGTCGACGCTGCTCAAGCTGATCGGCGGCCAGCTGCGACCCTCGCGCGGCAGGGTGAAGGTCGGGGGCAAGGAGGTGCACCGGCTCAGCGCCGACCAGCTCTACGCGCTGCGCCTGGAGATGGGCATGATGTTCCAGACCTCGGGCCTGTTCAGCGACCTCTCGGTCTACGACAACATCGCGTTTCCGATCGCCGAGAATTTCCACCTGCCCGAGGAGCTGCTGCGGCGCCTGGTGATGATGAAGCTGCACGCCGTGGGCTTGCGCGGCGCGCGCGACATGATGCCGGGCGATCTTTCCGGCGGCATGACCCGCCGCGTCGCGCTCGCGAGGGCAATTGCCACCGACCCGAAGCTCATGATGTACGACGAGCCCTTCGCCGGGCTCGACCCGATCTCGCTCAACCACATCGTCGGCCTGATCCGCGAGCTGAACAGCGCGCTCGGCCTTACCTCGCTCGTGGTCACCTACGACGTGCAGGAAGCGCTGAAGGTATCCGATTACGTCTACGTGATCTGCGACGGCGTGGTGCTCGGGCGCGGCACCCCGGAGGCGCTGGCGCGTTCCGACGACCCCTACCTCAAGCAGTTCCTCAACGCCCTGCCCGACGGTCCGGTGCGCTTCCACTTCCCGGGCCCGGCGCTCGAAGAGGACCTGCGGATCACGTCCTAGCGGAGGCGCCATGGCCCAGGATTCTTCCCAGCAGTATTCCGAGGACACGCTGCGGCAGGCGGCCGCCGAATCGGTGCGGCAGGGCGAGGACATCCGCCAGCGCGTGCACGATCTGACGCTCGAGGCGCTGAAGACGCGGCGCTTCGACCGCGAAGGCATCCGCGCGGTGGTGCGCGCGGTGAGCGAGGGCGTCTCGCTCGCGGCGCCGACGAGCCGCGCCGGCGTGCGCCACGCGCTCGGCGAGGCCTTCCGCGGCATGGATCAGGCGCTCACCCGGTCCGTGCAGGCCGGCCAGGAAGCCCTGCGGCAGCTCACCGCCGCCGGCCGCGGCATCTCCGACAACGAGGTGAAGCAGGCGCTCGCCGGCCTGCGCAAGATCGAGGAGGACTTCATCGCCACGGTGAGCCAGGTGACCGATTCCGCGAACGAGCGCATGCGCCCCGAGCTGCGCGAGCTTCTGAGCCGCGCGAAGCACGCCGGCACCGAGACCGGCCGCGAGACGGCAAAGCTCATGGCCGAGTCCGCCGCTGCCGGCATCGAGCTCGCCGGCGAGTTCGGCGTGCGCTTCGCGAGCCTCGCCGGCGGCGTGCTCGCCGGCATGGCGGACGCGCTCCAGAAGACCGAGGGCGGCAAGAAGGCCCCGTAGCCGCGCGCAATGCTGCGCGAAACCCTGGGCGTGATGCGGGAGCTGCCGCGGCTGCACGAGATCGCGTCGGTCTTCATCCGCCACGGGCTCGGCGACTTCGTGCAGCGCATCGGCATCGCCGGCGTGCTCGAGCGCGCCGGCCAGATCCTGCACCGGGGGCAGGCGAACGCGTCGATCAAGCTCGATCCGCCGCAGCGCATGCGCATGGCGCTCGAGGAGCTGGGGCCGACGTTCGTCAAGCTCGGGCAGGTGCTGGCGACGCGCGTGGATCTGTTGGCGCCGCGCTGGATCGCCGAGTTCGAAAAGCTGCAGGCCGCGGTGCCGCCGGTGCCCTTCGAGGCGCTGCTGCCCGAGCTCGAGCGCTCGCTCGGCCGCTCGCCGTTCGAGGTATTCCGCGACATCGACACGCGGGCCTCGGCCGCCGCCTCGGTCGCGCAGGTGCATCGCGCGAAGCTCGAGGATGGCACCGCGGTGGTGCTCAAGGTCAGAAGGCCGGCGATCCGCGAAAAGATCGACGCCGACCTGAGGCTGCTCGCGCGCATCGCCGAGCTCATCGAGGCCGAGGTGCCCGAGGCGCGGCGCTACCGGCCGGTGCAGATCGCCGCCCAGTTCGCGAAATCGCTCGAGCGCGAGCTCGACTTCACCACCGAGGCGCGCAACATCGAGCGCTTCGCGAAGAACTTCGCCCATGACCCGCACATCGTCATCCCGCGCATCTATCCCGAGTGGACCAGCGAAGCGCTGCTTGTGCAGGAGCACATCGCCGGCATCCCGGCGAACAATCCCGCCGCGGTCGAGGCGGCGGGCCTGGACAGGAAAGTGCTCGCCGCGCGCGGCGCCGACTCGTTTCTCAGGATGATCGTCATCGACGGCTTCTTCCACGCCGATCCGCATCCCGGGAACGTCTTCTACCTGCCGGATCATCGCGTCGTGATCATCGACTACGGCATGGTGGGCCGCTTCTCGCAGGAGCGGCGCGGCCAGGTGGTCGATCTTCTCGCCGGCGTGGCGCGCATGGCCGAAGAGCCGATGCTCGAGGTGCTGCTCGACTGGGCGGGCGACGCCTACGTCGACGAGGCGAAGCTCGCCGCGGACGTGAACGAGCTGGTGTTCGATTACGAGGGCGTGGCGCTGAAGGACATCCGCGTAGGCGCCGTCGTGCGGCAGTTCGCCGCGATCATGCGCGAGCATTCGATCGTGCTGCCTGCCGACCTGTCGCTCATGTTCAAGGCGCTCATCACCCTGGAGGGTCTGGGCCGGCAGTACGACCCGGACCTGCACATCATCGACCACCTGGCGCCGCTCGTGCGCGCCGCGCTGCGCGAGCGCTATCGCCCCGGCGCACTGGTGCAGCGCGGCCGCGGGGCGCTCGACGAGTTCTTCAACATGGTGACCGGAGTGCCGCGCGACCTCGCGCGGCTGCTGCGCGAGGCGCGGCGCGGCAAGACCCGCATCGACCTGGACCTCAAGCGGCTAGACAGCTTCGGGCGGCAGCTCGATCGCACCCTGGATCGCGTGACCGTCGGCATCATGACCGCGTCGCTCGTCATCGGCTCGGCGATCGTGCTCACCGTGCCCGAGGGCCCGACGCTTTTCGGCATCCCGGTGCTGCCGGCGCTCGGGCTGCTCGGCTTTGTGCTCGCCTCCGTGAACAGCGCCTGGATCATCTACGGCATCTGGCGCTCGGGCCGGGAGTAAGACTGTCGACCTACACCTTGCCGTCCTTGGGGGTGAAGCGCAGCGCGACGCCGTTGTTGCACCAGCGCTGCCGCGTGGGCTCCGGGCCGTCGTCGAAGAGGTGCCCGTGGTGCCCGCCGCAGCGGGCGCAGTGGTACTCGGTGCGCGGGTAGATGAGGAAAAAATCCTTCTTCGTCTCGAACACGCCCGGGATGGTGGTGAAAAAGCTCGGCCAGCCGGTGCCGGATTCGTACTTCATCTGCGAAGTGAAGAGCGGCAGGCCGCAGCCCGCGCAGGCGAATATGCCCGGACGCTTCTCGTCGTTGAGCGCGCTGGTGCCGGCGCGCTCGGTGGCCTCCTCGCGCAGCACCCGGTAGGACTCGGGCGGCAGGCGCTTCTTCCATTCGTCCTTCGACAGCTTGAGCGGTTCGCTGGGCGAAGGGACGCTCGCCCCGGACGGAAGCAGCGCCTTCCAGTTTTTCTGCAGCTCCTCGATGCCTTTCATGCTGGCCGGCGGCGCGGCGAGCGCCGCAAGCGGCGCTGCCGCGAGTCCAAGAAGGAAGTGACGTCGTTGCATGGTCTCCTCATCGCTCGTTTCCCGTCTTTGGTCGGGGTGAGGGAGGAAACCTAACACCAGCCCGCTACAGCGGGAAGTGCAGGCGGATCGACACGCCGCTATGCGGCGCCGGGGCGCCGTAAACCACCGGGGGCGGCGCGTAGTACACGGGTGCCGGGGGCGGCGCGTAATAGACGCGCGGCGGAGGGGCATAGTAGACGCGCGGCGGGGGGGCATAGTAGGCGCGCGGCGCCGGGACCACGACCACACGGCCGGCGTGCGAGTGGTGCTTCCAGTGCTTCCACTGCGGCCGGTGATCCCAGCGGCCGCCATCGGCGAGCGCCGGGGCGGAGACAAGGACCGCGGCGGCGGCGATGAGCAGTTTCTTCAGCATGACGGACCTCCTATCGGTTTGTGCCTGCCCATTTCACGCCTGAGCGGGCCGGGAGTGAACCGAGAAAGTGCAACATCTGTAACAGCGTGTTAACTTGCGCCGATCGGAGGACGACCATGTCACGCACGCTGACCGCGCTCGTATTTGCCCTCTGCGCCGCTTCGGCAGCCGCGCAGGACGCGTACCCCTCGAAGCCGATCACCATGATCGTGCCGTTCCCGCCGGGGGGCGTCGCCGATATCGTCGGCCGGCCGCTCGCCTCGGTTATGGAGAAGGACCTCAAGCAGCCGGTGCTGGCGGTGAACCGCACGGGCGCCGGCGGCGCGGTCGGCATGGCGGCGGCCGCCAAAAGCGCGCCCGACGGCTACACGATTCTGATGGCGCTCTCGTCGATCTCGATCTTCCCCGTCTCCGACCGCATCAACGGCAAGCAGCCGGCCTACGAGCTCAAGGACTTCGCGCCCATCGCGCTCGTCACCGCCGACCCGACCGTGCTGGTGGTGCGCGCCGACAGCCCGTACAAGACGCTCAAGGATTTCGTCGCCGCGGCAAAGGCCAACCCCGCGAAGATCAATTATTCCTCCTCGGGGGTGTACGGCACGCTGCACGTGGCGATGGAGATCTTCGCCAACGCGGCCGGCATCAAGCTATTCCACGTGCCCTACCAGGGCGGCGGACCGGCGGTGACCGCGCTGCTCGGCGGCCAGGTCGAGGCGCTCGCCTCCGGTCCCGCGGCGGCGATCGGTCAGATCAAGGGCGGGAAGATGCGCGCGCTCGCGAGCTGGAGCACCGAGCGCCTGAAGCTCCTGCCCGACATACCGACCTTCAAGGAGCTCGGCTACGACGCGGAGTTCTACATCTGGTCGGGCGTGTTCGTGCCGGCCGCGACGCCGGCGCCGATCCAGAGCCGGCTGCGCCAGGCGGTGCGCGCGGCGGCGAACTCGCCGGAGTTCCGCGGGGCGATGGACAAGGTGTCGACCCCGGTCAGCTACCTCGACGCACCCGAGTTCCGCAAGTACTGGGAGCGCGACGCGGCGCGGCTCAAGGTGGCGCTGGAGAAAATCGGAAAAGTCGAGGACACGAAGAAGTAGCTACTTCTTGCGCTTTTCGGCGCGCTTTTTCTTCAGCCGCGCCAGCTTCTCGACCAGCGCGCGCGGGCGCGGATACTGCATGAGCGCGCCCGCGCGCCGCTCGAACGGATCGCGGCGCGTTACCGCCGTGAGGTGCCGGCCGCCCACCAGCTTGAAGTGGCGCAGCCGGTCCAGTTCCTCGGCGACGGCCCAGGCGTGCTTCTCGCCGGTGACCCAGACTTCGGGTTCGACGCGCCGCAGGTCGTAAGGCAGCGAGAACTCGCGCAGCGTCTTGTGATCGCGGCGGTTGCAGTATTCGTGGAAGTACGACATCGCGAGCTCGCGCAGGCTGCGGTACACCGGATCACGCGAGCGCAGGAAGATGCCGTTGGTCTTCGAGATCGCGCCCCAGCGGCCATGGTGCTTGAACAGCGCCACCACGTGGTCGAAATCGCGCACCGCGCGCATGTCGAGCAGCAGCGGC
This sequence comes from Burkholderiales bacterium, assembly GCA_035550695.1. Lineage (GTDB taxonomy): Bacteria > Pseudomonadota > Gammaproteobacteria > Burkholderiales > SG8-39 > SCGC-AG-212-J23. The sequence goes on from DASZOS010000046.1 coordinate 26,811, forward strand.
GGCCTTCCGTGCACCCACAGCGCGCAGGCGGCGAGCATCGCGCCTTCGATGCAGTGCGCCTTTCGCGTGCGCAGCACCTCGCGCACCGTGCGGCAGGTTTCGCCGTCCACCTCGAAGTTCTGATCGAGCGTGTAGAGGAAAGCCTGGATCCTCTGCGGCGTGTCGAGCCGCCGCAGCAGCGCGAACTCGGCGGGCGTCAAGCCGAGGTCCTGCCTGCGGGCGAAGCGTTTGCGGATCATGGCCGGCGAGAAAAGTACCCCGGCGCCGGCCGTGTTTCAACCGTAATTTCCCGCGCGTTTGGGGCGCGCCGCCGGCCACGGTAGAATCGCCGCCTCGCGTCGCCGAGAACTGCATGCGTTTCAAACAAATAGCCACGGTTTTGCTCGCGGCGCTCGCCGCGGCGTGCAGCCCTTCCGGCGGAAACGAGAAGGGCGGCAAGGGCGGCTCCGGCATGGCAATGCCGCCGCCGGAAGTGAACGTCGTCACCGTGACGCCGCGCGCGCTGCCCGCAGCCTTCGAGTACGTCGGCCAGACGGCGGGCTCGCGCGAAGTCGAGGTGCGGGCGCGCGTCACCGGCATCCTCCTCGGGCGCAACTTCGACGAAGGCGGCCCGGTGCGCAAAGGGCAATCGCTCTTCACCATCGATCCGGCGCCTTTCGAAGCGGCGGTGGCGCGCGCCGAGGCGGACGTCGCCGCGGCGCAGGCGCGCCACGAGCAGGCGCGGCGCAATGCCGCGCGCCTGAAGCCGCTCTACGCGGAGAACGCGGTGAGCCAGAAGGAATACGACGACGCCGTCTCGGCCGAGGCGATCACCGCGGCCGACGCCAAGGCGGCGCGCGCGCGCCTCGCCGAAGCGAAGCTCAGCCTCGGCTACACGAAAGTCGAAGCGCCCGCGGCCGGCGTGGCGAGCCGCTCGCTGCGCTCGGAAGGCTCGCTCGTCTCGGGACCCGACGTGCTGCTCACCACGGTGATGCAGGTGGATCCCATCTGGGTGAATTTCGGCATCCCGGACACCGAGCAGGCGCGGCTGCAGAAGGAGGCGCAGGCGGGACGCCTCGCGCTGCCCAAGCGCTTCGACGTGCAGCTTCGCCTGGCCGACGGCAGCCTTTATCCGCGCACGGGGAAGATGAGCTTCGCCGACGTGCGCATCGCGCCGGGCACCGGGACGCGCGAGGCGCGCGCCGAGCTGCCCAACCCGGACGGCGTGCTGCGGCCCGGGCAGTTCGTGCGCGTGATCCTGCGCGGCGCGTCGCGCCCCAACGCCATCACGGTGCCGCAGCGCGCGGTGCTCGAAGGTCCGCAGGGCAAGTTCGTCTATGTCGTCAACGAGAATAACCAGGCCGAGGCGCGGCCGGTCGATGCCGGCGAATGGTCCGGCGAGGACTGGATCATCAGCTCCGGGCTCAAGGGCGGCGAACGCGTCATCGTCGACGGCGTGATGAAGCTCGGCCCGGGCGCCCCGGTCAAGATTTCCGAGAAGAAGTAATCGTGCTGTCGCGCTTTTTCATCGACAGGCCGATCTTCGCGGCGGTGCTCTCGGTATTCATCCTGATCGCCGGCCTCGCGGCGATGCGCACCCTGCCGATCGCGCAGTACCCGGAGATCGCGCCGCCGGTGGTCACGGTGAGCGCGTTCTACCCCGGCGCTTCGGCCCAGGTCATCGAGCAGACCGTCGCCGCGCCGCTCGAGAACCAGATCAACGGCGTCGAGAACATGATCTACATGAGCTCGACGTCGACCTCGAGCGGCATGGTGCAGATCCAGGTCACCTTCGAGATCGGCACCGACGTCGACAAGGCGGCGCTCAACGTGAACAACCGCGTCAAGCAGGCCGAGCCGCGCCTGCCGCTCGAGACGCGGCGCCAGGGCGTGACGGTGGAGAAAGGCTCCTCGGCGTTCCTGCAGGTGATCGCCTTCTTCTCGCCCAACGGGCGCTTCGACGACGTCTACGTCTCGAACTACGTGACGCTCAACGTGCTTGACCTCGTCAAGCGCGTGCCCGGCACGACGGGCGTGCAGAACTGGGGCGCCAAGGACTACGCGATGCGCATCTGGCTGCGTCCCGACGAGATGACGCAGCACCGCGTCGCGGTGGCCGACGTGGTGCGCGCGCTGAACGAGCAGAACGCGCAGTTCGCCGCCGGCAAGGTGGGGCAGGCGCCCGCGCCGGCGGGCCAGGAGCTGGTCTACACCATCACCACGCGCGGCAGGCTCGCCGAGCCGGGCGAGTTCGAGGACATCCTGCTGCGCTCGAACGCCGACGGCTCGGCGCTGCGCCTGAAGGACGTGGCGCGCGTGGAGCTCGCCGCGAAGGACTACGAGTTCATCGGCCGCATCAATGGCCAGCCGGCGACGCTGGTCGGCGTGTTCCTGCAGCCGGGGGCGAACGCGCTGGAGGTCGCGCGCGAGGTGCGGCGCGCGGTGGCGGACGCGGCCAAGCGTTTTCCCGAAGGCATGGCCTACTCGGTGCCCTACGACACCACGCGCTTCGTCGAGGTGTCGATCCGCGAGGTGCTGATCACCCTGGGCGAGGCGATGGCGCTCGTGTTCCTCGTCGTCTATCTTTTCCTGCAGAGCTGGCGCGCGACGCTCATCCCGTTCGCGGCGGTGCCGGTGTCGCTCATCGGCACGTTCGCCGGGCTCTTTCTCCTCGGCTACTCGATCAACACGCTGACCCTCTTCGGCATGGTGCTCGCGATCGGCATCGTCGTCGACGACGCGATCGTCGTGCTGGAGAACGTCGAGCGCATCATGCACGAGGAGGGCCTCGCGCCGCGCGAGGCGGCGATCAAGGCCATGAAGGAGGTGACCAGCCCGATCGTCGCCATCGTCCTCGTGCTGTGCGCGGTGTTCGTGCCGATCGCCTTCCTCGGCGGCCTCGCCGGCGAGCTCTACCGGCAGTTCGCCGTCACGATCTCGATTGCAGTGGTGATCTCCGGCATGGTCGCGCTCACGCTCACGCCGGCGCTGTGCGCGATCGTGCTCGACCCGCGGAAGGAGCGAAAGAACGCGTTCTTCGCGTGGTTCAACCGCTTCTTCGGGCGCGTCACCGACCGCTACGAAAGCGGCGTCGCGTGGATGGTCCGCCGCGGCGGCATCGGGCTCGCGCTCTTCGCCGGCATGGTGGTGCTTGCCTTCGGCCTGTGGCGCATCACCCCGGGGAGCCTCGTGCCCGACGAGGACCAGGGCTTCTACATCGCCGCGGTGCTCATGCCCGACGGCGCGACCCTCGAGCGCACCGACAAGGTGGTCGGCGAAGTCGTGAAGGCGATCCGCTCGAACCCGGTGAACGAGGACGTGGTCGCGTTCACCGGATTCGATCTTCTGGGCGGCAGCTTCCGCAACAACGCGGCGACCATCTTCGTCACGCAGAAGCACTGGGACGAGCGCGCTGTGGCGGTGCCGCAGCTCGTCGGCGAGTTCTTCATGAAGACCGCGCACATCAAGGAGGGGATGGCGTTCGCCATACCGCCGCCGGCGATTTTCGGGCTCGGCACCGCGGGCGGCTTCGAGCTCTACATCCAGAACCGGGGCGAAGGCGGGGCGCAGCGCCTCGCGCAGGTTCTCGGCGCGTTCACGGGCGCGGCGCGCCAGGAGCCGATGCTCGGCAATGTGCAGACGGCGTGGCGCGCCGGCGTGCCGCAGCTTTACGTCGACGTCGACCGCGAGAAGGCCAAGGCGCTCGGCGTGACGCTCGAGGATCTCTACGGCACGCTCGCGGCCACGCTCGGCAGCTACTACGTGAACGACTTCAACCGTTTCGGGCGCACGTGGCAGGTGCTGATGTCGGCCGACCGGGCGTATCGCGACCAGCCGAGCGACATCGGCAAGGTGTGGGTGAAGAACCAGAAAAACGAAATGGTGCCGCTTGCCTCGCTCGCGCGCGTCACCTATAGCTCGGGCCCGGACACGCTGGAGCGCTTCAACAACCTGCCGGCGGTGAAGCTCTTTGGCCAGGGGGCGCCCGGGGTGTCGACCGGCCAGGCGCTCGAGGCGGTGGAGCGCCTCGCCGCAAGAGTGCTGCCGGGCGACTTCAGCTTCGACTGGGCCGGCGCGTCGTATCAGGAGAAGCGCTCCGCCGGCACCGGCGGCCTCGCGCTCGGCCTGGCGGTGGTGATGGTGTTCCTCATCCTCGCCGCGCAATACGAGAAGTGGTCGCTGCCGCTCTCGGTGCTGCTCGCGCTGCCGTTCGGCACGTTCGGCGCGCTGGCGGCGGTGTGGCTGCGCGGCCTTACCAACGACGTCTACTTCCAGATCGGCCTGGTCACGCTGCTCGGCCTCGCGGCGAAGAACGCCATCCTGATCGTCGAGTACGCGGTGTACAAGCGCGAGGAAGGACTCACGGCGTCGGCGGCGGCGGTGGAAGCGGCGCGCCTGCGCTTCCGCCCGATCCTGATGACCTCGCTCGCGTTCATCCTGGGGGTGCTGCCGCTCGCGCTGTCCACCGGCGCGGGCGCCGGCGCGCGCCATTCGGTCGGCACCGGGGTGATGGGCGGGATGCTCGCCGCCACCTTCCTCGCGATCTTCTTCGTGCCGATGTTCTTCAAGCTGTTCACCGACCGGCACCTCACCGAGAAGCGCTCGACCCGCGAGATCAAGGAGGAGATTGCGGCCCAGCGCAAGGTCACGCACGCCGCGATGCAGCACCCGCACCATGCGCCGCATCGCCCGCAGTAGCCTTTTCCTTCTCCTGCTCGCCGGCTGCGCTTCCCCGGTGAAGTATGAGCGGCCGCCGGTGGAGCTGCCGCAGGCGTGGAAGGAAAGCGGCCCGCGCTTCGCGCAGGACGGCCGCTGGTGGCGCATCTACGAGGACGCGCAACTCGAGGCGCTCGTCGAGCGCTCGTTCAAGGACAACGCCGACCTGGTCGTCGCCGCCGCCCGCGTGGACGAGGCGCGCGCGCTCCTGGGCGAGGCCGAGTCGTTCCTATTTCCCCGGCTGGACGCGCAAGGCTCGGCGAGCCGCCAGCAGATTTCCCAGCGCAGCGCGACCTCCTTTCCGGGGGTGGCGCGCGAGTTTTCCACCTACCGCGCAACGCTGAACCTGTCCTACGAGCTGGATCTCTTCGGGCGCCTGCGCTCGGGCGCCGACGCCGCGCGCGCGGAGCTCGAAGCGAGCGAGGCCTCGCGCGACGCGGTGCGCCTCGCCCTCGCTGCGCAGGTGGCGAAGTCGTACTTCGGGCTGCGCTCGTTCGACGAGCAGGTCGTGCTGACAAGGCAATCGCTCGCCCTGCGCGAGGATCTGCTTGGCCTGCAGCGCAAGCGCCAGCGCGCGGGGGTCATCGGCGACTTCGAGCTGCGCCAGCTCGAGGCCGAGGCCGCCGCGGCGCGCGCGCAGCTCCCGGCGCTCGAGGAGGCGCGCGAGGCGCAGGAGGCGGCGCTCGCCGTGCTGCTCGGGGGCACGCCGCGCGAAGTCTTCGAGTCGGCCGTCGAGGTGAAGCGCCAGTACGAGGAGCGGCTTCAGGCGCCGGTCGTCCCGGCCGGCCTGCCCTCGGAGCTGCTGCTACGGCGTCGCGATCTCGTCGAGGCCGAGCGGCGCCTCGCCGCCGCCAATGCTCGAGTGTCCGTGGCGCGCAGCGAGATGTTTCCGTCCATCGCGCTGACGGCGGTGCTCGGCTCGGAAAGCGCCGCGCTGTCGAATCTCTTCTCAGGCCCGGCCGGGCTGTGGACGGTGGCCGCCGCGATCTCGCAGCCGGTGTTCTCGGGCGGGCGCACCGAGGCCCGCACCGCGGCCGCCGAGGCGCGCGAGCGTGCCGCGCTCGCGCAGTATCAGCAGGCGGTGCGCGTGGCGTTCAGCGAGGTGAGGACCGCGCTCGCCTCGCAGTCGCGTGCGCGCGAGCGCTTCGACGCGGAAAGCGAGCGCGCCCGCGCTCTGCAGGAGACGTTGCGCCTGGCGCGCCTGCGCTACGAAAGCGGCATCGCGAGCCAGATCGAGGTAATCGACGCCGAGCGCGGGCTACTCGCGGCGCGCATCGCGCGCGTCGACGCGCTGCGCGCGCACCGCGCCGCCGTGGCCGATCTCTTCAGGGCGCTCGGCGGCTAAGCGTTATTCCTGGTCGAAGACGTAGGCGTCCATGGCGAGGACGCCGGCGTCGATGGCGTCGTAAATGCGTTCTGGCCGGGCGTCTTCGCGCGCCGCGCCCAGCGCCATGAATAGCGGCAGGAAGTGCTCGTCGGTGGGGTGGGCGCGCACGCCGTTGGGCGCGCACGAGCGGTAGTCGATTAGCGCTTCGAAGTCGTGGGCGAGGAGCCTCTCCTTCACCCACTCGGCGAACTCGCGCGCGTACGGCTCGGGCTTGCCGCCGCCGCGCGCCCAGTCGCGCAAGTTGTGCGTCATGTGGCCGGACCCGACGATCAGGACGCCGTCGTGGGAAAGCGGCCGCAGCGCCCTTCCTACGCTGAGGTGATGCCGCGGGCCGAGCGCCGGCTGCACCGAGATCTGGACCACCGGCACCTGCGCGTGCGGATACGCGTAAAGCAGCGGCGACCAGGCGCCGTGGTCCAGGCCGCGGCAGCCGTCGATCGCCGCCGGGAAGCCGGCTTCCTTCAGCAGCGCTTGAGCGCGCTGCGCGAGCTCCGGAGCGCCGGGCGCGGGATAACGCAGGCGATACAGCGGCTCGGGGAAGTTGTAGAAATCATGGATGGTCTCGGGCTTGGGATTGCCCGTGAGCATGGGCAGGCTGGTTCCCCAGTGCGCCGAGGCGACGAGGATGGCGCGCGGCCTGGGCAGGCGGCGGCCGAGCGCTTTCCAGGCTTCGCCCGCCGCGCCCGGCTCGAGCGCGTGCATGGGCGAGCCGTGGGAGATGAAGACGCTCGGCAGCGCCCTCATGCGAGCAAGCCCTCCGCCCGCATCGCTTCCTTGACCTTGGGCCGGGCCGCGACGCGTTTGCGGTACTCACCAAGATTAGGCCACCTGCCGAGATCGATGCCCGTGGGCTTGGCCCATGTAAGCATCACGAAAAGGTAGGCGTCGGCGACTGTGAACTGGGCGCCCATCAGGTAGTCCTTGCCGGCGAGCTGCTTGTCCAGCCAGTCGAATCGCCTGGCGATGTTCTCCTTGGCGACCGGCTTGTAGTCCTCGGGCGTGTTCGGCTTGAAAAGCGGCGAGAACTGCTTGTGCACTTCCGAGGTGATGAAGTTGAGCCATTCCTGCAGCCGGTAGCGCTCCAGCGTTCCCGCCTTCGGCGCAAGGCCGGATTGCGGCTTCTGGTCGGCCAGGTACTGCACGATCACGGGACCCTCGGTCAGGATCTCGCCGTTATCGAGCTCCAGTGCCGGAACGTAGCCGCGGGCGTGGATCTTCCGGTAGTCGCCGCCGCCTTCGATCGTCTTCTGCTTGTTGTTGACTTTCCGGATTTCGACCGGCAGGTCCAGTTCGCGGGCCACGATGTGCGGCGAAAGCGAGCAGGCGGCGGGTGCGTAATAGAGCTTCATGCGGTGTTCTCCTCTCGCGTGCTCAGGCATAAGCATCTTGTCGCAATTTGCGTGCGCGGCGCAGATTTGCCAGGGCGTAGGCGCCGTCGCCGAGCAGTCCCTGCACGATCGCCGCGGCCACGAGAAACGCCGGGTATTCCCAGCCGCCGTTCGGCGCGCTGAACGACCAGCCGTTGCCCGCATGCGCCCAGGTGGCGCCGATGAGGATCGGCACCAGCGCGAACGACGCCCAGCGCCCATACACGCCGGCGAGGATCAGCAGGCCGCCGATCAGCTCCGCCCAGAACGTCGCGTAGGCGAGCACCGCGGGTAGGCCGAGTGACTGAAAGAACTGCACGGTGCCCGGAAGGGTGAATACGTAATACTTGAGTAGCGCGTGGGCGATGAACATCACGCCGAGCGCAATGCGCAGCACCAGAGCCGCGAGCGGTGCAGTACGGTTGTCGATCATGGCGATACTCCTTGGTTTGGGAGGCCGAAGTATGAGAATCCCTGAATAAGGGATAAAGCCTAAAGTATGGGATTGATAATCCTGAGACTTGGGATAATATGCGGCGATGGACCGGCTCGCAGCCATGCGGGTATTTACGCAAGTGGTTGAATCCGGAAGCTTTGCCAAGGCAGCGGCGCGGCTCGACCTATCCACGTCAGCCACCTCCCGGCAAGTCGCCGAACTGGAAAGTCATTTGCGCACGCGCTTGCTCAATCGCACCACGCGCCGCGTGAGCCTGACCGAAAGCGGACGCGCTTACTACGAGCGCGCGGTGCAGTTGCTCGCCGATCTGGAGGAAGCCGAGCAGGAGGCCTTGCGCGCCGCGGTGGTGCCTCGCGGCACCATCAAGCTCACGACGTCGGTGAATTTCGGCGTGCGCCATGTCGCGCCGGCGATCGCCGCGTTTCTCGCGCAGCACGCCGAGGTGGGCTTCGACGTATCGCTTTCCGACCGGATGGTCGACCTGGTGGAGGAGGGATTCGACCTCGCCATCCGGATCGGCGCCGCGGGCTCGGAGAACCTGGTCGCACGCAAGCTCGGCGAGACCCGGCTCCTCGCCTGCGCCTCGGCCGGCTACCTGAAGGCGCACGGCGTGCCGCAGGCGCCCGAGGACCTCGCGCGCCACAATTGCTTCACCTACGAGTACGTGACGCCGCGCAACCTCTGGCGCTTCCGCGACGCGGCGGGCACCGAGCGAGCGGTGCGCGTGAGCGGAAACCTCCATTGCAACAACGGCGATCTCCTCGCCGAGGCAGCGGCGCAGGGCGCGGGCATCGTGTTCGAGCCGGCGTTCATCGTCGGGCCGGAAGTGCGCGCGGGGCGCCTGGTCGCGCTGCTGCAGGACTTCGTCGCGCCGCCGATGCCGGTCTACGCGGTGTACCCGAGCCGCAAGCACCTGTCGGCCAAGGTGCGCCTGCTCGTCGATTTCCTGGTCGAGCGCTACGCCGGCGCGCCGGACTGGAACACGCCGTGAGAGCACTGCTCGCGCTGCTTGCCTTCTACGCCGCGTCTTCGGCTGCGGCGCCGGAGTGGTTGATCGCCTCGCAGAGCACTCGCGCTGTGGCGGGCGATGCGTTCGAGCTCATCGTGGTGAGCGCGGCAGGCGCGCCGCTTCCGGACGAGCTCGAGCTGCGCCTCAAGTCGGAGTTGGAAGAGCGCACCGTGCGGCTGCGCGCCGCCGGGCCCGAATCGAATCGCAGCCGCAGCTACGTCGGCGCCATGCCGCCGGGGCTCGCCGGAACGGTGATGCTCGAGCTCGCCGGGCGCGACTCGAGCGTGCTTATGCTTGTCGTCGCGCCGAGAGCCGACGTGGTGCAGAGCCTCACGGGCGCGCGTCCGGGCGCCGAGTACGAGCCGCCGCTCTCCGAGAATGATCCGATGTATTTCGTGCTCGGCGCGCGCGACGGCTACTCGGCGCGCTTCCAGCTCTCGTTCAAGTACCGCCTGTTCGACACCGTCAGCGGCTTCGGGCGCCAGCAGCCGTGGCTGTCGGCCTTTTATTTCGGCTACACGCAAAACTCGCTGTGGGATCTCTCGTCGCAGTCCAAGGCTTTCCGCGACACGAGCTACCGGCCCGCGATCTTCTGGAAATGGGACCGCACCGACGAAAAGACCTTCGTCGACAGCGTGCGGCTCGGCCTGGAGCACGAGTCGAACGGGCGCGACGGGCCGCGCTCGCGCTCGATCAACATCGCTTTCGTGCGTCCGGAATGGCACTGGAAGTACGCCAACGGCCACCAGCTCCAGTTCACGCCGAAGTTCTACCACTACCTCGAGAAGTCCGAGATCCCGGACATCCAGCAGTACCGCGGCCATGTCGACTGGCGGCTGCGCTACGACGCGGCGGGCGACTGGATCGCCACCGCGGTCGTGCGCCGCGGCACGCTCGGCAAGGCAAGCTTTCTTCTCGACCTGTCGCGGCGGGCGCGCGAGCTGCGCTTCGGCCCGGTGGGCGGCTACTTCCACGTGCAGTACTTCAACGGCTACGGCGAGGACATCCTCGATTACAACGTGCGCCGCAAGCCGCAGCTGCGCGTGGGCTTCGCAATCGTTCCCTGAGAAGAAAACGGGGTCAGAGCATTTGCTCTGACCCCGTTCGGTCTAGGTGTCTTCCGTGCGCGGCGGACGCCAGGTGTAGGGGATGGGGCCGGGAGCGCGCAGCACGCGCAGCATACGTAGCGCGCCTTCCTTGCGTCCCTCGCCGCTGCGGTAGTAGCCGGGAACGACCACCGTCTCGTGGAAATTCATGGCGCGGTAGAAGCGCCGCGCAGCCTCGTTGCCGGCGCGCAGCTCGAGATGGATGCTCGCAATGCCAGCGCCGCGCGCCGACTGGAGCAGCCATTCGAGCAGCCGCTCGCCGATGCCCAGGCGCCGGTGCGACGGCCGCACCGCGAGCAGCGTGAGATGCGCGCGCTCGTCGCCGAACTCCATGATGGCGAAGCCGGTGAGGGTGCCGCGCGCCGCGCCGTTCTTGCCGTTTTCGCACGCCACCACGGCGAGGGTCTCGCGGTCGCGGATCGCGCGCAGCACGCGCGCCGCGTCGTACTTCCAGCCCAGCCCGGACTCGATGAAGTCGCGCGACATCATCGCGATCGCCTGCGCGTCGCGCGGCTCGGCAAGTCGGATGGTGATGGCGCGTGCCGTCATGTAAGTGGCATTGTGCCATGACCGCCCGGTCGCTTGCCAACGCCCCGATGCCCTGAAGAGACTAGAGTATCCTCGGCGAAGGCGAAAGAAAGGGGGAGCAGTCCATGGACAGCGCCGCCGGTGCGATTGCCGATGAGATCAAGAGCCGCTCGGCCGACGCAGCGGCCAGAAAACTGGCGCCTCTCGGTGGCGGCGAGATCGCCGCGACGCTGATGCGGCTGTCGCCCGGATTCGGACAGGATGTACTGGCCGCGCTACCCGACGAGGCGCGCGAGCGCGTGCTCGCCGCCGCGCCGCCCGAGGTGGCGCACCAATGGCAGCGCAACGCCCTCTACGATGAGGGCGCGATCGGCCGGATGATGGAGCCGGTGATCGGCGCTTTCCACCCGGACCGCACCGTAGGCGAGACCATCGAGGCGCTGCGCGAGATGGTCAAGAGCAGCTTCATCACCTATGTCTGGATAGTCGACGACAACGAGCGCCTGGCCGGCATCGTCACCATGCGCGACCTGCTGTTCAGCGGGCGCGAGGCGAGGCTCGCGGACGTGATGCTGAAAAATCCCTTTGCCCTGCACGCCTGGATGAGCCTCAAGGACGCGATGAAGCAGGTGCTCGACCGGCACTACCCCGTTTACCCCGTGATCGACGCGGAAGGACGCCTCCTCGGACTGGTGCGCGGCCAGGCGATGTTCGAGGCGCAGGCGATCGAGATCACCCTGCAGGCCGGCAGCATGGTCGGCGTGCACGAGGAGGAGCGGCTCGCCACGCCGTGGGCCCAGAGCCTCAAGATGCGCCACCCGTGGCTGCAGCTCAATCTGCTGACCGCATTTCTCGCCGCCGCCGTGGTTGGCATGTTTCAGGACACGATCGACCGGTTGGTCATCCTCGCGCTGTTCCTGCCGGTGCTCGCGGGGCAGTCGGGCAACACGGGCTGCCAGGCGCTCGCGGTGACGCTGCGCGGCATGACCCTCGGCGAGCTGAAGCCCGGCGCCGAAGGGCCGCTCGTCAAGAAGGAAGCATGGCTCGGCTGCCTGAATGGCATCGGGGTCGGCGTCGCCGCGGGCCTCGGCATGCTCGTCACGGCGAGCGGCCAGAGGGCGGAGCACCCGTGGTTGCTCGCTTCGGTGGTGTTTCTCGCGATGATCGGCTCCTGCGTGGCGAGCGGCATCTCGGGCGCCATGGTGCCCCTGACGCTCAAGCGCCTGGGCTTCGACCCGGCGACCGCCTCGAGCATCTTCCTCACCACCGCGACCGACGTGGTGAGCATGGGCATGCTGCTCGGGCTCGCGACGCTCCTCGTGCGCTAGAACAGGAGTATTCTGGAATCATGCTCTCGCTCGAGGATTGCATCGCCCTGTGCGATCTCACGGAGGAGGAGGTGCTCGCCATTGCCGAGCACGAACACATCCCGGAAATGGCCGCCACCGAGCTTGGCAACTACCTGCTGCACACGCCCGAGGGCGAGCTGTCCATCAAGGCGATGATCCGCGACGACATCGAGGCGGCGAAGGCGCGCAACGCGCGAGAGCGCGTGCTCGTCCTGAAGGTGCTGCTGCGCAATTTCGTCCTGCAGCATCCGCGCTGCGAGGAGCGCCATCGCGAGCAGCTCCACGCGCCGGAGCGCCGCAGCGCCTGAGGAGGAGGCCAACCATGCAGGTGAAGGAAATACTTCGCGTAAAGGGCAGCAGGCTGGTCAGCATCGAGCCCTCGGGCCGCGCTGCGGACGCGGTGAAGACCATGGCGCGCGAGAACCTGGGCTCGCTCGTGGTGCTGGAGCAGGGGCGCATGGTCGGCGTGCTCACTTTCCACGAGCTGCTGCAGGCGCTCGCCTCCGGCGGCGGCGCGCTCGGCGAGCTCAAGGTCGCGGAAATCATGGTGCGCGATCCGGTGACGGCGACGCCCGACATGGAAGTGAACGACCTGCGGCGCACCATGCTCGAGAGCGGAGCGCGCTACCTGCCGGTGCTGCAGCACGAGAAGCTCCTCGGCGTGATCTCTTTCCGGGACGTCGCCAAGGCGGTGCTCGAGGAGCAGGACTTCGAGAACAAGATGCTCAAGGGCTACATCAAGAACTGGCCGGCCTGAGCGACTGATTGCGGTTCGAAGCTAGAATGCCCGGATGTCGGGCAACAGCTTCGGCACTCTCTTCTGCGTCACCTCGTTCGGCGAGTCGCACGGCCCGGCCTATGGCGGCGTCGTGGACGGCTGCCCGCCGGGGCTGGAGCTCAGCAACGAAGACCTCCAAAGAGACCTTGATCGCAGGAAGCCGGGGTCCTCCCGCCATGTCACGCAGCGGCACGAGTCCGACGCGGTCGAGATCCTGTCCGGGGTCTACGAAGGCCGCACCACCGGGACCGCCATCGGCTTCCTGGTGCGCAACGAGGACCAGCGCTCCAAGGACTACGCCGCCATCGCCCACAAATTCCGCCCGGGGCACGCGGACTACACCTACTGGCAGAAGTACGGCGTGCGCGATCCGCGCGGCGGCGGGCGCGCTTCGGCGCGCGAGACGCTGGTGCGCGTCGCCGCCGGCGCGATCGCGAAGAAGTGGCTGGGCAAACGCTACGGCGTGCGCGTGCGCGGCTACTTGGCGCAGCTCGGGCCGCATCGAATGGGGTTCGAGAACTGGGAAGAGGTCGACCGTAATCCCTTCTTCGCCGCCGACGCGAAAATCGTGTCCACTCTGGAAAACTTCATGGACGAGCTGCGCGCGAGCGGCGACTCGTGCGGCGCGCGCGTCAACGTGGTCGCCGAAGGCGTCCCGGTGGGCTGGGGCGAGCCGGTCTACGGTCGCCTGGACGCCGACATCGCCGCCGCGATGATGTCGATCAACGCGGTAAAGGGCGTGGAAATCGGCGCGGGGTTCGCGGCGATCACGCAGAAGGGCAGCGAGCACGGCGACGAGATGACCCCCGAGGGCTTCGTGTCGAACAACAACGGCGGCGTGCTGGGCGGAATTTCGACCGGGCAGGCGATCACGGTGTCGATCGCGCTCAAGCCGACCTCGAGCATCCGCGTGCCGCGCCGTACCATCGACACGCTGGGGCAGCCGGCCACCGTCGAGACCACGGGGCGGCACGACCCCTGCGTGGGGATCCGCGCGACGCCGATCGCCGAAGCGATGCTCGCCTGCGTCCTGATGGATCATGCGCTGCGCCACCGCGCGCAATGCGGCGACGTCACGCCACCCCTGAAGCTAGATAAGGCCAAGAAAATCAATTAGAGTATGGCTACAAAACCCCCAAGAGAGAAGAACATGAGCAACAAGGGCCAGCTGCTACAAGACCCGTTCCTCAATACGCTGCGCAAGGAGCATGTGCCGGTTTCGATCTACCTCGTCAACGGCATAAAGCTGCAGGGACAGATCGAGTCTTTCGACCAGTACGTCGTGCTGCTGCGCAATTCGGTGACGCAGATGGTGTACAAGCACGCCATCTCGACGGTTGTGCCCTCGCGTCCGATCACCTTGGGAGCGGAGAAGGACGCCGAGTAGTTTGCCAGTAACACCCACCCAAGCTGCCGACCCCCAGGCAGCGATCATCGTCTGCCTCGATTTCGGCGACGGCGACTACGAGAGCAGCGTAGAGGAGGTGGTTCGTCTCGTCGAAAGCGCCGGCGTGCGCCGCCACCGCGTGATCACTGGCCGGCGCGCGAAGCCCGATCCCAAGCTCTACGCCGGCACCGGCAAGGTGGCCGAGGTCGGCCGCGCCGCGGAGGAGCTCAACGCCGCGTGCGTCGTCTTCAACCATGCGCTTTCCCCGGCTCAGGAAAGAAACGTGGAGCGCGAGTTGAAGCGCCGGGTCCTCGACCGCACCGAGCTCATCCTCGAGATCTTCGCGCAGCGCGCGCAGACCGCCGAAGGCAAGCTCCAGGTCGAGCTTGCGCAGCTCGAGCATCTTTCCACGCGCCTGGTGCGGGGCTGGTCGCACCTCGAGCGCCAGCGCGGCGGACTGGGCAAGACCGGCGGCCCCGGCGAAAAGCAGCTCGAGCTCGACCGGCGCTACATCGCGCAGCGCGTGAAGATTCTCAAGGAGAAGATTCATTCGATAAGGAAACAAAGGCAGGTGCAGCGCCGCGCGCGGGCGCGCGGCGACGTGCTCTCGGTGTCGATCGTCGGCTATACCAACGCCGGCAAGTCGACGCTGTTCAACGCGCTCTCGGGCGCCAACGCCTACGAGGCCGACCAGCTTTTCGCGACGCTCGACACGACGACGCGGCGGGTATGGCTCCGCGGGGCCGGCAACATGGTGATCTCCGATACCGTGGGCTTCATCCGCGACCTGCCGCACGGCCTGGTGGCGGCGTTCCGCGCGACGCTCGAGGAGACGGTGCACGCCGACCTGCTGCTGCACGTGGTGGACGCCTCTTCGCCGGCGCGCGAGGAGCAGGCGGCGCAAGTCGAAAAGGTGCTCGCCGAGATCCCGGCGGGCGACGCGCCGCGCCTCGTGGTGTGGAACAAGATCGATGCGGCCGGCCTCGAGCCCGGCGTCGAGAGGGATCAATATGGTAGGATTGCCCGCGTTTTCGTGAGCGCGCGCACCGGAGCGGGACTGGACGGTCTGCGCGCTGCCATCGCCGAGTTCGCCCGGGAGCGGGCGGCGGCGCGGGGCGTGGCCGCCCCGCAAGCGCATCCACTGCAACCTCATTAAGACCTTCGTTCCATGGCATTGAACGACCCCAACTGGGGACGCGGCGGCTCCCGCGGGCCGCAAGGTCCCGGCGGCGGCAATCAGGGTCCGCCCGACCTGGACGAGCTGTGGCGCAACTTCAACCGCAGGCTCTCGGATCTGTTCGGCCGGCGCCGCGGCGGCGGCGGCGACGAGCCGCCGCGGCCGCCCTCGAACTGGCAGCTCGGCGGCGGCGCCGGCGTGCTGATCGCTCTCATCTTCGCGGTGTGGCTCGCGAGCGGCTTCTACATCGTGGTCGAGGGCCAGCGCGGCGTCGTGCTCACGTTCGGCCGCTTCTCGCAGGAAACCAGCCCGGGCCTGCGCTGGCGCCTGCCCTGGCCGCTGCAGTCGCACGAGATCGTGAACCTCGCGCAGGTGCGCACGCTCGAGGTCGGCTACCGCAACAACGTGCGCACCAAGGTGCTCAAGGAATCGCTGATGCTCACCGACGACGAGAACATCGTCGACCTGCAGTTCGCGGTGCAGTACCTGGTGAAGGACGCGCGCGACTTCGTCTTCAACGTGCGCCGGCCCGACGAGTCGGCGATGCAGATCGCCGAGACGGCGATGCGCGAGGTGATCGGCAAGAGCAGGATGGACCAGATCCTCTACGAGACGCAGGTCGACGTCGCCAACCGGGCGCGCGACCTGATGCAGGTGATCCACGACCGCTACGGCACCGGCATCACCGTGAGCACGGTGACGATCCAGAACGCGCAGCCGCCCGAGCAGGTGCAGGCGGCGTTCGACGACGCGGTGAAGGCGGGCCAGGACCGCGAGCGCCAGAAGAACGAGGGCCAGGCCTACGCGAACGACGTCATCCCGCGCGCGCGCGGCACCGCGTCGCGGCTGCAGCAGGAGTCCGAGGGCTACAAGCAGCGCGTCATCGCCAACGCGGAGGGCGACGCCTCGCGCTTCAAGCAGGTGCTCACCGAGTACGCCAAGGCGCCGGCGGTCACGCGCGAGCGCATCTACATCGACACCATGCAGCAGGTGCTGCAGTCGACGAGCAAGATCATGATGGACTACCGCGGCAGCGGCAACCTGCTCTACCTGCCGCTCGACAAGCTGATGCAGGGCGCCGGCGCCCCGGCGGCCGAAGCGGCCGCGCGGCCGGCGCCGGCCGAGACGCCCGCCGAAACCGGCCCGCGCTCGCGCGACACGCTGAGGAACCGGGAGCGGGGAGAGCGCTAGATGATGAGAGCCCTCGGACCGATCATCGCCGTCCTCGTCGTCGTGGTGCTGCTGGTATCGAGCACGTTCTTCACCGTCGACCAGCGCCAGAACGCGATCGTGTTCCAGCTCGGCGAGGTAAAGGAAGTGGTGCAGAAGCCGGGCCTGCACTTCAAGTGGCCGCTGCTGCAGAACGTGCGCCTGTTCGACATGCGCATCTTGAGCTACGACGATGCCGAGCCGCTGCGCTTCCTCACGCAGGGCAACCGCCCGGTGCTCGTGGATTCCTTCGTCAAGTGGCGCGTCAAGGATGTGCGCCAGTACTACGTCAGCGTGCAGGGCGACGAGTTCCGCGCGTCGACCCGCATCCGCCAGACCGTTTCGGGCACGCTGCGCGAGGAGTTCGGCACGCGCAGCCTGAACGACGTGGTGTCGGGCGAGCGCGAGCAGATCATGAGCCGCGTGCGCGAGAAGGTCGACCAGGACCTGGAGCGGATCGGCGTGCAGATCATCGACGTGCGCCTGAAGCGCGTCGACCTGCCGGCGGACGTGAGCGAGTCGGTCTACCGGCGCATGGAGGCGGAAAGAAAGAGGATCGCGAACGAGCTGCGCTCGACCGGCGCGGCGGAAGCCGAAAGGATCCGCGCCGACGCCGACCGCCAGCGCGAGGTGCTGCTCGCCGAAGCCTACCGCGACGCGCAGCGCGTGCGCGGCGAGGGCGACGCCAGGGCGGCCGGCATCTACGCCGCGGCGTTCTCGCAGAACGCGGAGTTCTTCTCCTTCTACCGCAGCATGGAGGCCTACCGCAACACCTTCCGCGGCCGCAACGACCTCATGCTGCTCGAATCGAATTCCGACTTCCTGCGCTATTTCCGCGACTCGATGGGGCGTGGCGCGACGCAAAGAAAATGACGCATGGGCACGGGCACGATCTTCCTGATGGCGCTCGCGCTCATGCTCATTCTCGAGGGGGTGCTGCCGTTCCTCGCGCCTAACCTGTGGCGCGACACGTTCCGCCGCATTACCCAGATGTCAGACGGCCAGATCCGCTTCGTCGGCCTGTCGTCGATGATCGTGGGGCTGCTGCTTCTGCTGTGGGCACGCGCATGAAATGGGTGCTGCCCGAGTACATCGAGGACATCCTTCCGTCGGAAGCGATGCAGATCGAAGGACTGAGAAGGCGGATCCTCGACCTGTTCTTCGAGAGGAAATACGAGCTGGTGATGCCGCCGCTGCTGGAATACACGGACTCGCTGCTCACCGGCACCGGGCACGATCTGGAGCTTCGCACCTTCAAGGTGGTGGACCAGCTCTCGGGCCGCATGATGGGCGTGCGTGCCGACATCACGCCGCAGGTGGCGCGCATCGACGCGCACCTGCTGAACCGCAAGGGAGTGACGCGCCTTTGCTATTGCGGCAGCGTGCTGCATACGCGCCCGGCCGGGCCGGCGGCCACGCGCGAGCCGATCCAGATCGGCGCCGAGCTCTACGGCGACGCCGGCGTCGAGGCGGACCTCGAGATTCTGCAGCTGCTGTGCGAGGCGCTCGAGCTCGCCGGGGCGCGCAACGCGCGCGTCGACATCGGCCACGTCTCGGTGTTCCGCTCGATCGCGCATGCCGCCGAAGTGGGCGCGGAGCTCGAGGGGCAGCTTTTCGAGGCTCTGCAGAAGAAGGACCTCCCCGCCTTGAAGGAGCTCACCGGGAAAATGAATCCGCAGACGCGCGAGGCGCTGCTCGCGCTGCCCGAGCTCTACGGCGGCGCCGAGGTGCTCGAGCTGGCGGAAAAGAAGCTGCCGATGCTTCCGGAGCTGACGCGCGCGCTGCGTACGCTGCGCAAGCTCGCCGAGACCTGCCGGCTGCCGGCGGGCTTCGATCTCGCCGAGCTGCGCGGCTACCACTACCATACCGGCGTGGTATTCGACGCATACTGCGACGGCGGCGTCGGCGCCGCCTCGCAACCGATTGCGCGCGGCGGGCGCTACGACGAGGTCGGCAAGGCATTCGGCCGGGCGCGCCCCGCGACGGGGTTTTCCATCGATCTGAGAAGTCTTGCCGGAGCCGTGAAATGAGGCTTGTCCGAAAAACCAACCCCCCGCTCGCGCTGCTCGCTTCCCCCCTTGTCAGGGGGGCAAACAACACATGAGCGCGCGCAACGTCGTAGTCGTCGGCACCCAGTGGGGCGACGAGGGCAAGGGCAAGGTCGTCGACTGGCTCACCGACCGCGCGCAGGGCGTGGTGCGCTTCCAGGGCGGACACAACGCCGGGCATACGCTGGTGATCGGCGGCAAGAAGACGGTGCTGCATCTCGTGCCGTCCGGAATCGTGCGCGGCAACGTCAATTGCTACATCGGCAACGGCGTGGTGCTCTCCCCGCAGGCGCTGGTGCAGGAGATGGACGAGCTCGAGGCCGCCGGCGTGCCGGTCGCGGAACGGCTTTGCATCTCGGAAGCCTGCCCGCTGATCCTGCCCTACCATGGCGCGCTCGACCTCGCGCGCGAGGCGGCCAAGGGCGCGCAGAAGATCGGCACGACCGGGCGCGGCATCGGCCCGGCGTACGAGGACAAGGTGGCGCGGCGCGCCATCCGGCTGCAGGATCTGTTCAAGCCGGTGCGCTTCGCACAGAAGCTGCAGGAGCTGCTCGAGTTCCACAACTTCGTGCTGGAAAACTATTACAAGCAGCCGCGGGTGGAGTTCCAGAAAACGCTGGACGAGACGCTCGGATTTTCCGAGCGGCTGGCGCCCCTGGTCGCCGATGTGCCGCGCGCGCTGTACGAGGCGAACCGCAGCGGCAAGAACCTGCTTTTCGAAGGCGCGCAGGGCAGCCTCCTCGACATCGACCATGGCACCTACCCCTTCGTCACCTCGTCGAACTGCGTCTCGGGCGCCGCGGCGGCCGGGGCCGGCATCGGCCCGCATCAGCTGCACTACATCGTCGGCATCACCAAGGCCTACACCACGCGCGTCGGCGGCGGGCCGTTTCCAACCGAGCTGGTCGACGGCGTGGGCGAGCTCCTGCGCCAGCGCGGCCAGGAGTTCGGTGCGACCACCGGGCGGCCGCGGCGCACCGGCTGGTTCGACGCCGCCGCGCTGAAGCGCTCGATCCAGCTGAACGGCGTCTCGGGCCTGTGCATCACCAAGCTCGACGTGCTCGACGGGGTCGAGGCGGTAAAGATCTGCGTGGGCTACGAGGTCGAGGGGCGCATGAGCGACATCCTGCCGGTGGGCGCCGAGGAGCTGGAGCGCTGCGTGCCGGTGTACGAGGAGCTCCCCGGCTGGCAGGAAAGCACCGTCGGCGTGAAAGCCTACGAGCGCCTGCCGAAGGCGGCGCGCGCCTACCTGCAACGCATCGAGGAGCTATGCGCCGTGCCGGTCGATCTGATATCCACCGGCGCGGACCGGGAAGAGACGATCGTCATGCGCCACCCCTTCGACGCCGCCTGAGGGTCCTTATTAAGACCTTCGCGCCGCACTGCGTCGGTAACTCCCGGGCGCTTTGCCGACGGCTTTCTTGAACGCTTTGCTGAAGGCCGGCTCCGACTCGTAGCCAACCTCGCCGGCGATTGCAGCCATGCTGAGTTCCCCGTCCTGCAGCAGCTCCTGTGCCTTTTGCATGCGCAATGCCGTCAGGTACCGCAACGGCGTTTCGCCCACGAGCGCACTGAACCGGGCGGCGAACGCCGAGCGGGACAGGCCAATCTTTCTCGCGAGCATTTCCAGTGTCCACGCCTCTTGCGGCGTCCGATGCATTAACTGGAGCGCAGCACCGATCTGCCTGTCCGCGATGGCGGTCCAGATCTTCGGCGGCGTGCGCGCCTGCTGCAGATAGGCGCGAATCACCTGGACGAACAGCACTTCTACCAGCCGATTGACGACAAGCTCCGCGCCTGGCCGCGCCGCCCGTGTTTCGTGGATCATGAAGTTGAGCGCGGTCTGCAGCCAGGCGATGTCGTCGCGGTCGGCGCTGCGGATATGGACGAGCTCCGGCAGCGCGCCGACGATAGGGTGCGGACGGCTACCGTCGAATTCGAAGTATCCGCACAGGACCGTGGCGGGCAGCCCCGAGCCGCCATAGGTCACCGGCCCGTAATTCTCGAGGTTCTGGCCCTCGAGGATTTCTTCCGCGGGCCGCACGCGGCTGTCCGGAGAATCGAGCAGGCAATGGGGAGTGCCTTTCGGCAATACGACGAGGTCGCCGCTCCCAAGGGAGATTGGCGCCTTGTACCCCGCGACCTGCAGCCAGCAGCTGCCGCGGACGACGACGTGGAACTCGGCGCGGGGCGCGCGCTTCATCTGCATTCCCCAAGGCGCCGAGAACTCGCAGCGAAAGTAGACGCCGCCTTGCAAGTGCAGCGGCCTCAATATGTCACTCAGTACATCCATAGCCAAAGAGTTTGGACTTTCTGACAGGATTCATGGACGTTATGCCATTGGTCGTCTTATCGCAAGCTCGTAGAGTGGCGTCGTTCGCTCAACTGACCACAGGAGAAACAGATGTCGAGACTTGCGGTAGTGAAGCCCGATCAGGCAACCGGGCAGACGAAGGAGTTGTACGACGCTATCAAGCGCGGCGTGGGTGGCGTGCCGAACATCTATCAGGGCATCGGCAACAGCGCGCCCGCCCTCGAAGGGCTGCTCGGCCTCGGCGCCGCGCTCGGGAAAGGCCAGCTCACGGCCGCCGAGCTCGAAACAATCAAGCTAGCGGTCAGCGAAGCCTACGGATGCACGTATTGCCTCGCTGCGCATACGCTGCTCGGCAAGAAGGCGGGTTTGACGGACGAGCAGGCTCGCGGCGCCCGCCGCGGCACGCTGGCACACGCGAAGCTCGGGGCGTTGGTCAAGTTCGTCAAGGCGGCCCTCCAGCCCGCGGCTCGCATCTCCGACGAAGAGCTGGACGCGGTGAAGCTCGCCGGCTACAGCGACGCGAAGATCACCGAGGCGCTGCTCGCGGTCGCACAGACCGTTTTCACAAACCTGTTCAACCGCGTCCACCAGACGCCGCTGGACTTTCCGGCTGCGCCCAGCCTGTGAACTAGAACGCGCCTACACCATGGACGGGTTCGCGGTCAGCCCGTCAGCGACGAAGACTTGCGCGCGCTGGCTCGGCAATAGCTGGCGTAAGTTGCGCTTGGCATGGTCCCGAGCGCGCCGCTACCTGATAAGGGAGAATACCAACGATGGCTTCTGCACCGTTAAGTGGCATCCGTGCCTGCGTCTTCGACGCCTACGGCACGCTTTTCGATTTCAATAGCGCCGCGCGGCAGGCTCAAGACACGCTCGGGGACAAATGGCGGCAGCTCTCCGAGGTGTGGCGCAGCAAGCAGTTGCAGTACACGTGGCTGCGCAGCCTCATGGGTCGATACGTCAACTTCTGGCAGCTCACCGGCGAAGCGCTCGATTTCGCGCTGGCAACGATGCAGCTCGACGATCCGGCGTTGCGTGATCGCCTGATGAATCTCTACCTGTCGCTCGATGCGTACCCGGACGTCAGAAGCATGCTCCGTGAGCTGAAGGCAGCGGGAATCAGGACTGCGATTCTTTCCAACGGAGAGCCGAAGATGCTCGCTTCGGCGGTGTCGAACTCCGGCATCGGCGAGTTGCTGGACGCGGTGCTGTCGGTGGAGGAGGTGGGCATCTACAAACCGCACCCCAGCGTCTACCGGCTCGCGGAGAACCGGCTGACGGTGGCGAGGCATGAAATCTGTTTCGTGTCGTCAAACGCATGGGACGCCTATGCCGCCAAGGCCTTTGGCATGCAGGTAGCGTGGTGCAATCGCTTCGGGCAGGCAGCGGAGAACCTGCCGGAAGCTCCCGATCGGGAGATCCGTTCGCTCGCCGAGTTGCCGGCCCTCGTTCTGGCCGTCAGTTCGCCTTGATGTTCGCTGCTCGCGCCACCGCGGTCCAGCGCGCGATGTCTTCCGCGATGATCTTCGCGAACCGCTCGCCCGGCACGCCGGTCGCGTCCACGCCGAGAGCCTCGAGGCGCTCGCGCACCGCAGGGAGCCCGAGCACGCGCGCAACCTGCTCGTGAAGGGTGCGTACGGTTGCCGCCGGAGTGCCGACGGGCACGAACAAGCCGTTCCAGAACTCGACGACGAAGCGAGGCAACCCCGCTTCGCCCATCGTCGGCACGTCGGGCCAGGCACGATGCCGGCTCGCCGAGGTGATGGCGAGCGCACGCAGCTTGCCCGCGCGGATATGGCCGGAAAGAGGCGGCGTATCGCTGAGCGCCATGGTGAGCTCGTTCGAAAGCACCGCGCTGACGAAATCGCCGCTGCTCCGGTACGGGATATGCAGGAACCGGGTGCCGGCCTGCTGATTGAAGTACTCGGAGACGAGCTGGCCGAGCGATCCGCTGGTGCCGTAGTTGACGGCGTTCGCATGCGCCTTGGCGTATTCGATCAGCTCCTGCAGCGATCGCACCGGCAGCGAGGCGTTGACTACCAGTATGACCGGGTAGCTTCCGATCATCGTCACCGGGGCGAAGTCGCGCAGCGGCTGGTACGGGAGATTCGGATAGATCGCGGCATTCGCCGCCATCGGTCCGCTCGTCGCGAGCAGAATCGTGTGGCCGTCGGGTGCGGCCTTCTGCACCAGCTCGCTGGCGATGATGCCTTGAGCGCCAGGCTTGTTTTCCACGATCACGGGCTGGCCGAGCGACTCGCTCAGCCTGCTGGCGATGAGCCGCGCGACCGTGTCGGTACCGCCGCCGGCGCCGAAGGGGACGATAATGCGCAGCGCCCGCTGCGGGAAAGCGCGCGCGACATCGGATTGCGCGAGCGCCTCGGCGCCGCTCCACGCCATGAGAACTGCCGCAAGCATCGTCACAAGCCGGGCCATATCATTACCTCCGTTCGCTTTGGGTTGCGCATCGTCCGGTGCACCCGAGCACTTCGCGATTGACGACGTTTTCCAGGATGGGCGCGCCGTCGAGCACGCTCAGGAGATTGTTCGCCACCGCCGCGGCCATGCGATCCAGGGATTCGCGGCTGACCCCTGCCAAATGAGGCGCCGCGACCACGTTGGGGAGCGCGAGCAGCGGCTCGCTCGGCGCGGGCGGCTCGGGATCGAACACGTCGAGCCCGGCGCCGCCGATGACGCCGGCCGTCAGCGCGGCGTAGAGCGCCGGCTGGTCGATGATGCCGCCGCGCGCGGTGTTGATGAGACAGGCGCTCGGCTTCATCCGTGCAAGGCGGGCGGCGCCGAACAGGCCTTGGGTCTCGCGGGTCCTTGGGCAATGGAGGCTGACGAAATCGGCGTGGCCGAGCGCCGCATCGAGGTCGCTTTCGGCCACATACCCCGCCGCGGCCACCGCGGCCGGCGCGACGTAGGGGTCGTAGACGCACACCGTCATTGCGAGGCCGCGGCAGGCCCTGGCAAGGCGCTCGCCCGTGCGGCCGAATCCCACCAGCAGCAAGGTCTTGCCCGCGAGCTCGACCGGCAGCGGCCCGGACAGCCGATCGCTCCAGCGCCCCCGGCGCACCATCGCGTTCAGTGCCGCACCGCGCTTGGCGAGCTCGAGCATGAAGTACAGCGCGAGCTCCGCGACCGGCGGCGAGTTGGCGTCCCCGGTTACCATCAGCGCAATGCCATGGCGCGTCAGCGCGGCGACGTCCACCGTGTCATGGCCCACGCCATGGCGTGCCACGACCTTCAGCTTCGGCGCCGCGCGGACCTCGGCCTCGCCGAAGCGGGTGGTGATCAAGGCGACGCCCTCGGCATCGGCAAGCAGCGCATGGAAAGCGGCCGCGGGCAGCTCGGGACCGAACGGCACGGCCTGCACCTCCGTGCGCCGGGCGAGCACCTCCCAGGCAGGGCGCGCCATGGCCGCCGGCAGCAGCAGCTTCCTCCTCCTCGCCATCGCCTGCCATCATAGGGCAATTGACGGACTGCAAGGAGCACAATCATGACGGTCGTGCCGAACCATGCGAAGCGGCAGTTGCTCGACGGCAAGCTTGCGATCGGGCTTGGCGTGCGGCAGGCGCGAACCGTCGACATCGCGCAGATCGCCAAGACCAGCGGATTCGACTGGCTGTTCATCGACTGCGAGCACGGCTCGATGAGCCTGGATATGGCCTCGCAGATCGCGTGCGCGGCGCTTGGCGTGGGCGTGACGCCGGTAGTGCGCGTGCCCGGCCACGAGCACCATCACGCCACGCGTGCGCTCGACAACGGCGCACAAGGGATCGTCGTGCCGCACGTGGACACTGCCGAGCATGCCGGTCGTATCGCCGATTACTGCCGCTTTCCGCCGCTCGGTCATCGCTCGATGGGCTCGGGACTGCCGCAAATCGGATTCGCGCAGGCGCCGATCGAGGAGACCGCCCGCATCGTCAACGAAGAAACCCTGGTCGTCGTCATGCTCGAATCCGCGCAGGCGGTGGACAGTTGCGAGGCGATCGCAGCCGTGCCGGGCGTCGACGTGCTTCTCATCGGGACCAACGATTTGTGCCTCGAACTGGGCGTTCCGGGAAAGTTTGACGACGCGCGGGTCGCGGAGGCCTACGCCAGGGTGATCGCCGCCTGTCGCAAGCACGGCAAGTCCCCCGGCATGGGCGGGGTCGGCGCCCCTGCGCTGCTCGAGCGCTATATCGGCATGGGGATGCGCTTCGTGCTCGCGGGATCGGACCTCGCGCTCCTGATGCAGGCGGCCGGCGCGCGCGCCGCTCTCGTGCGCAGCTTCCTCAAGCTTGAGCGCCAGCCGAGGTGACCGCTATAGTTGGTGCTTTGCTACGGTGCCGTCAGCGTAACGTTGGTGCCGAGGAAGGGACTCGAACCCCCACAGTGTTGCCACCGCTAGGACCTGAACCTAGTGCGTCTACCAATTCCGCCACCTCGGCAGGGGAGGCGGGATTTTAGTTGCAGACCCCTACAGTGTCAAAAAAGAGACCCAAGAAAACCGCGCTTAGGCGCAGAAATCGCATCGAGCGCGTGAAGCAAGCGCCCGATGCCTACGGGCAGGAAATCGTCGAGACGCTGAATCGCGCCGGCGCGCCGCTCACGCCGGAGGAGCTCGCCGCGCGGCTCGAGATCAAGGCTCGCGAGCGCCGCGCCTTCGATGCCTCGCTCGCCGCGCTGGAGCGCGCCGGCGAAGTGGTCCAGAACCGCGCGGGCAGCCTCCTCGTCGCCAGGCGCATCGCGCTCGTCGCGGGGCGCATCGAGGGGCATCCCGACGGGCACGGATTCCTCGTGCCCGATGACGGCAGCCCGCCGGTATTCCTGGCGCCAAGCGAAATGCGCGAGGTAATGCACGGTGATCGCGCGGCCGCGCGCGTCGGCGGACGCGACCATCGCGGCCGCCCGGTCGGCACGATCGTCGACGTGCTGGAGCGAGCAAAGCGGCGCATCGTCGGCCGGCTGCATTCCGAGCACGGGGTGCTGTTCCTCGTGCCCGACGACCGGCGTATCGCGCACGACATCCTCGTGCCGCCGGCCGAGGCGGGAAGCGCCAAGGCGGGAGAGGTGGCGAGCGTCGAGCTCGTCGCGCCGCCCAGCCGCCACGCGCAGCCGATCGGCCGCGTTGCCGAGGTCCTCGGCCACCACGCCGATCCCGGCATGGAGATCGAGATCGCGGTGCGCAAGTTCGACCTGCCGCACCAGTTCTCGCGCAAGGCGCTCGCCGCGACGCGGGCAATGCCCGACGCGGTCAGAGAGGACGATATTCAGGGTCGGCGAGATCTGCGCAAACTTCCCTTCGTCACGATCGACGGCGAGACGGCGCGGGATTTCGACGACGCGGTGTACTGCCGCAGGGAGGGCAAGGGCTTTCGCCTGTGGGTGGCGATCGCCGACGTCAGCCACTACGTGCGCCACGACGAGCCGCTCGACATGGAGGCGCGCGAGCGTGGAACGTCGGTGTACTTCCCGCGCCGCGTGATCCCCATGCTGCCGGAGAAGCTCTCCAACGGCCTGTGCTCCCTCAACCCGAACGTCGATCGCCTGGCGGTCGTCTGCGAGATGGCGATCACCCCGAAGGGCGAGGTGGCGGGCTACGAGTTCTACACCGCGGTTTTCCGCTCTTCGGCGCGCCTCACCTACGCAGGGGTCTGGGAACAGCTTTCAAGCGACAGGGCGGCCGGGCATTTGCAGGTGCTGCACGATGTCTTCAAGGTGCTCGCCGATGCGCGCAGCCGGCGCGGCGCGATCGACTTCGAGACCGTCGAGACGCGCATGATCTTCGACCAGAAGGGCAAGATCGAGAAGATCGTCGCCGAGCCGCGCAACGACGCGCAGCGCATCATCGAGGAGTGCATGCTCGCGGCGAACGTCTGCGCCGGCGGCTTCCTCGCCGAGCACGCGCACCCCGCGCTCTACCGGGTGCACGACGTTCCCTCGGCGGAGAAGGTCGCGGCGCTGCGCGAGTTCCTCGCCGAGATCGGCCTGCAGCTGCCCGGGGGCGAGATCCCGCGGCCGCGCGACTACGCGCAGCTCCTGGAGAAAATCCGCCAGCGCCCGGACTTCGTCCTGCTGCAGACGATTCTCCTGCGCTCGCTCAAGCAGGCGGTGTACAGCCCCAAGAACGTGGGGCATTTCGGCCTCGCCTTCGACTCGTACGTACATTTCACCTCGCCCATCCGGCGCTACCCCGACCTGCTCGTGCACCGTGCCATAAAGGCCGTGCTTTCAAGACAAAGGTATTCGGGTATCGACTGGGAAGCGCTCGGGCGGCACTGTTCCGAGACCGAGCGCCGCGCCGACGACGCGAGCCGCGACGTGGAGACCTGGTTGAAGTGCTACTACATGCGCGATCACGTCGGCGGCGTGTTCTCGGGCACGATCACCGGGGTGGTGCCGTTCGGCCTGTTCGTCACGCTGGACGAGTACTTCGTCGACGGTCTGGTGCACATCTCGGAGCTCGGGCGCGACTACTTCCAGTACGACGGCGCTCGCCACATGCTGCTCGGCGAGCGCACCGGCAAGCGCTTTCGCCTCGCCGACCGCCTGACCGTGAAGCTGGTCCGCGTCGACCTCGATACCCGCAAGATCGACCTCGTGCCCGCCTAAATGGTGACAGTCACCATTTCTCTCGCTAGATGAGCCGGGACGCGAAAAGAGAGCCGAGAGTCGTGTTCGGCTTCCATGCGGTGCTCGCGCGGCTGCGCGCGGATCCGTCGTCGGTGCTGGAGATCTTCCTCGACGAGACGCGCAATGATGCGCGCGCGCGAGATCTCGCAACGGTTGCCGAGCGCGCGGGCGTGCACCTCATGCGCGTGCCGACCAAGCGCCTGGACGGGTTCTACGGCGGCGGCCGCCACCAGGGTGTCGTGGCGCGCATCGACGTCAAGACGAGCGCCGACACCGTGCAGGAGCTGCTCGCCGGGTTGAAAGAGCCGCCGCTGCTCCTCGCGCTCGACGGCGTCACCGATCCGCACAACCTCGGCGCGTGCCTGCGCGTCGCGAACGCGGCCGGCGCGCACGCCGTGATTGCACCGCGCGATCGCGCCGCGGGGATCACGCCCGCCGTTTCCAAGGTCGCAAGCGGCGCCGCCGAAGCGACGCCCTACCTCATGGTCACGAACCTCGCGCGCACGATCAGCGAGCTGAAAGAGGGCAACATCTGGATCGTGGGCGCCGACGAGCGCGCCGGGCAGAGCCTCTACGACGCCGAGCTGCCGGAGGCGATCGCCTGGGTGCTCGGTGCCGAGGGCGAGGGCATGCGGCGCCTGACGCGCGAATCCTGCGATCTGCTGGTGCGCATCCCGATGCGTGGCGAGGTCGGGAGCCTCAACGTATCGGTTTCGGCGGGAATCTGTCTCTACGAATCGGTGCGCCGGCGAACCGGCAAGCCCGCCGGCGGTCCGAGTAGGCATGGCACGAGCTGACGAAAACTATATCCCGCCGGACCTGACCCAGATCGACATCGGCAAGCCCGAAGCCCTGCGCTACTGGGCGCGGACGTTGGAAACCGACGAGAACCGGATCCGGCAGGCCGTGCGCAAGGCCGGGCCGCTCATAGAGGATGTCAAGAAGGAGCTCGGCATCGCCGGCGTGTGATAGAATTCGCGCCCTTCCTTGCCGCACCGCTACGCATGACGGGCGGCTTAAACCATAAGGAGATCAATCGCATGCGGCATTACGAGATCGTTTTCATCGTCCATCCCGACCAGAGCGAGCAGGTGCCGGCGATGGTCGAGCGCTACAAGGGCGTCATCGCGGCGCGCAGCGGCGCCGTGCACCGCCTCGAGGACTGGGGCAGAAGGCAGCTCGCCTACCCGATCCAGAAGGTGCACAAGGCGCACTACGTGCTCATGAACATCGAGTGCGACAACGAGACGCTCACCGAGCTCGAGCATTCGTTCAAGTTCAGCGACGCGGTGCTGCGCCACCTCATCATCAAGATGCCGAAGGCGGTGACCGCGCCCTCGCCGATGATGCGCGAGGAGAAGTCCAAGTCCATGATGGAGCGCGGCGCCGAGGGGCGGCCGGCGGAGGGCGCGCCTGAACCGGGTCGAGCTGAGCGGCCGGCTGCTTGAGCTGGGCGCGCTGCGCTACACGCCTGCCGGCATTCCCGCAGTCGAATTCAAGCTGCAGCACGAGTCCGAGCAGGGCGAGGCGGGCGCGCTGCGCAGGGTCGAGGCGGAAATCGGCGGCATCGCCTTCGAAGCGCAGGCGCGCCTGCTCGCCGCGGCGAAGCTCAACAGCGCCGTGAGATTGCAGGGCTTCCTCGGCGCGAAAAGCAAGCGCTCGAGGAAGCTCGTATTGCACGTGACCAACATAGAGTTCATTGAAGGAGAGTAAAGATGCCCCCGCCACGCAGAGGCAAAGGCAAAGGGAAGCTGAAGGACAAGAAGGACAAGGGCCAGCGGGCGCTGTTCCGCCGCCGCAAGTTCTGCCGCTTCACCGCCGAGAAGGTCGAGTGGATCGACTACAAGGACGTCGACGTCCTGAAGGACTTCGTCAACGAGACCGGCAAGATCATCCCGGCGCGCATCACCGGGACCGCGGCCGGCTACCAGCGGCAGCTCTCCGACGCGATCAAGCGCGCGCGCTTCCTCGCGCTGCTGCCGTACACCGACCTGCACTGAGGGGCGCGCCATGCAAGTGATCCTCATGGAGAAGGTGGCTAATCTCGGCAACCTGGGCGACGTGGTCAAGGTGAAGGATGGCTACGCGCGCAATTTCCTCATTCCGCACGGCAAGGCGAAGCGCGCCACCGAGGAAAACCTCAAGACGTTCGAGGCCCGCCGCGCGGAGCTCGAGAAGGCGCAGAACGAGGCGCTCGCCAAGGCGCAGGAACGCGGCGCGAAGCTCGAAGGCGTGAAGATCCAGATCAGCCAGAAAGCCGGAGTCGACGGCCGGCTGTTCGGCTCGGTCACGAACTACGACATCTGCGAGGCGCTCGAGAAGCAGGGGCACGAGGTGGAACGCTCGCAGATCCGCATGCCGCAGGGGCCGCTCAAGCAGGTCGGCGAGTACCCGATCCAGATCGCGCTGCACACCGACGTCACCGCGACCATCACCGTCGCCGTCATCGGCGAGCAGTAAGTCGCCGTAGTCCGCGCGCATGGCGGAGCTGCTGGG
Organism: Burkholderiales bacterium; assembly: GCA_035550695.1. Lineage (GTDB taxonomy): Bacteria > Pseudomonadota > Gammaproteobacteria > Burkholderiales > SG8-39 > SCGC-AG-212-J23. The sequence continues at coordinate 56,739 of DASZOS010000046.1, forward strand.
CATCGGCCTGACGCACTATCCGGGCCTGCACATGCTCGATGAGGACATGTCGGTGTTCTTGCGCCTGACGCTTTCGGGCAAGCGCATTGCCGATCGCATCAGGGATCCGCAAAATTGGCCGGCGGAGATGCGCCGCGAGTGGGATGGCGATGGCGGTGCCGCCGCGGCCCGCGCGCACCGCGAACGCTGCTTCGCGGCAATCCGGACGCTGCGCTCGCGCCTGGATGCGTTTCAGCCCGACTTCGTCGTCATTTTCGGCGACGACCAGTACGAGAACTTCGTCGAAGACATCGTGCCGCCGTTTTGCGTCTATGGCGTCGAGGCGATGCAATCGCGTCCGTTCGACCTGGATGCGGACTCGCCGATGCCCCGGCGCAATATCTGGAACGAAGGCCCCGGCACCGTCTTCCGGCACCGGGGCCATGCTGGTGCCGCGCGCTTCATGCTCAACAGGCTGTGCGACCAGGGCATCAATCTCCCCTACGCGTATCGCCTGCGATATCGCGTCGGGCTGGCGCACGCGTTCATCAATACGCTGCTCTTTCTCGACGTCGATCGCCGGGGATTCGACTACCCGGTGGTTCCGTTCCATGTCAACTGCTACGGGGGCGCGGTGATCCGCTCGCATGGCGGGACGATCGCCCCAAGCGACGTCCACGAGGAACCGGACCCGCCCGCGCCCTCGCCCGCCGCATGCTTCGATCTCGGCCGGGCGGTGGGCAGCGTGCTGCGCCAGTCGCCCTGGCGAGTGGCGCTGATCGGTTCATCGAGCTGGTCGCACGCCTTCCTCACGCCGAAGAACGAATGGCTTTATCCCGACCACGGAAGCGACCGGGCGCGGCTCGCGGAACTGCGCGAAGGGCGGCATGCATGCTGGCGTGAGCTCAGGCGCGAAGACCTGGAAGCCGCGGGCCAGCATGAGCTGCTCAACTGGATCGTGCTTGCCGGCGCGATGGACGCCGTCGGCAAGAAGGCGCAAGTCGTCGACTACGTTGAGAGTTACGTGATGAACTCCAACAAGTGCTTCGCGCTGTTTCAGTAGGTCGCCGCTTGCCGTCGTTGCGGCGGCACTGTATCTTCGTACAGTATGACCAATCTGCTGATTCCTTCGAGTCCCCGATGTGCGGGTCGGACGGATTTTCGCAAAGTGCACGTGAAGTGGCGGGACGGCAGCGTGCGTCTGACGCAGGCCTATGAGTGTTTTGTTTTTGTGCAACGCTTTCAGCGTCCGCGCGAGTCAAGCTTTTTAATTTTTTTATGCGCCCTTGGCGCCCACAGTTTCTCTACATGTTATCCACAAGTCGTGCACAGGCCGCGGGCGACGCTGCGCGCTTGTTTGCCAAGGCAAATATGGCGTTGTTTGCGGCGCCTGTGGACAGCGCTGCTGCGCGGCGCATAAAGGCGATGTTTCGCATGGGCCTGCCGGTATGATCGTGCGCAGTTTTTCTGCGTCGTAACAGGCTAGGTAGGGGGAGGGCGCATGGCGCTCGTTAAGCAGAACACGGCCGCGTACGCGGCGCCGCGGCCGGAGGGCGGGGATCCGCAGCTTCTCGCGCTCAAGGTCCCGCCGCACTCCATCGAGGCGGAGCAGTCGCTGCTCGGGGCGCTGCTGCTCGACAACCAGGCGTTCGACCGCGTCGCGGATCTCGTCACCGGCGAGGACTTCTACCGTGACGATCACAGGCGCATCTGGCGCCATATCGCCAAGCTCATCGAGGCGGCCAGGCCCGCCGACGTGGTCACGGTGTCCGAGTCGGTCGAGGCGAGCGAGGACAAGGACAAGACCGGCGGGCCCGCCTACCTCGGGGCGCTCGCCCAGAACACGCCGAGCGCGCTCAACATCCGCCGCTACGCGGAGCTGGTGCGCGAGCGCGCGGTGCAGCGCCGGCTTGCCCAGGTCGCCACCGGCATCGCCGAGGAAGCGTTGAATGCGGGCGGCAAGGACGTCGGCCAGCTTCTCGACGAGGCGGAGTCGAAAATCTTCCAGATCGCCGAATCGGGGGCGCGCCGCGACCAGGGCCTGCTCGAGATCAAGCCGGTGCTCGCGCGCGTGTTCGAGAAGATCGACCACCTGTACCACCGCGACAACCCCTCGGACGTCACCGGGGTGCCGAGCGGATTCGTGGATCTCGACCGCATGACCGCCGGCCTGCAGCCCGGGGACCTGATCATCGTCGCCGGCCGCCCGAGCATGGGCAAGACGGCGCTCGCGCTCAACATCGCCGAGCACGTCGCGGTGGACAACGGCCTGCCGGTGGCGATCTTCAGCATGGAGATGTCGAGCACGCAGCTCGCGATGCGGATGCTCGGCTCGATCTCGCGCGTCGACCAGCACAAGATGCGCACCGGGCGCCTCTCGGACCGGGAGTGGAGCGATCTTTCCGAGGCGATGGGCAAGCTCCACGAGACGCCGATCTACATCGACGAGGGCGGCGCGCTCACCGCGCTCGAGGTGCGCGCGCGCGCCCGGCGCCTGAAGCGCCAGTATTCCAAGCTGGGCCTCATCGTGATCGATTACCTGCAGCTCATGGCTGCGAGCACGCAGGGCGAGAACCGCGCCACCGAGATTTCCGAGATCTCGCGCTCGCTCAAGGCGATGTCCAAGGAGCTCGACGTGCCGGTGCTGGCGCTGTCGCAGTTGAACCGCGCGGTCGACCAGCGCCCGGACCGTCGGCCGGTGATGTCGGACCTGCGCGAGTCCGGCGCCATCGAGCAGGACGCCGACGTCATCATGTTCATCTACCGTGAGGTGGTCTACAAGCCGGACCTGCCCGAGGAAAGCCGCGGCATGGCCGAGGTGATCCTCGCCAAGCAGAGAAACGGCCCGATCGGGACTGTGAAACTGACCTTCCGCGGCCAGCACACCCGGTTCGAGAATTACCAGGAACCGGGCTCCTACTAGGGGGGAACATGGCCGAACCGCATATCGCTCAGCGCTCCCCGTATGCCGTGGAGCTCGCCCCGGGCGATTATTGGTGGTGCGCCTGCGGCCGCTCGAAGCGCCAGCCGTTCTGCGACCGCTCGCACCAGTGCTCGGAGTTTGCCCCGGTGAAGTTCGTCATGACCGAGGCGCAGAAGGTCTGGTTTTGCGGCTGCAAGCGCACCGCCGGGAAGCCGTTCTGCGACGGCTCCCACAAGAAGCTGGGGTCAGAGCAAATGCTCTGACCCCGGTTACTTCTTGGTCGCGGTCCAGCGGCCCTCGCCGCCCTTCTCGTCGCGGAAGCTGCCCTCGATGCGGTTGCCGTTGACCTGGCCAGTGAAGTCGCGGCGCAGCGCCGCCTGGTCGAGGTAGGAAAAGGCGATCACGCTGCCCCGCAGGCGCGCTTCGCGCAACCCCGCATGGATCGCGCCGAGCGTCACCGTGCCGGCGAGCTTCTGGAAGACCTGCTCGAGCGTAAGGTCGAGCTTCTGCCGGCCGGCAGCGCCTTGCATCTCCAGCGACCAGTTGCCCATCACGTTCGCCGGCACGAGCCAGAAATAGGCGCGCCGGCCGTCGAGCGTCGAGATCTCGTCCGCTTCCCAGTCTTCCATGCTGAACGAGTGCGAGACGACGCGCGTGCCGGGACGCATCGACAGGATCTGGGGACGCAGCTTCATGTTGAGCGCCGGCAGGAGGTAGAGCGTGATCACGTTCGCCTGGCTGAAGTCGGTGGCGAAGATGTCGCCGTGGCGGATCACCGCCTTGCCCGCGCCTTCGCCCGCGACGCCCGCCGCCTGGGCGTTGGCGTTCGCGTGCTTCACCATATCGGGGTTGTACTCGATGCCGACCGCGCGCGCGCCGAACTTCTTCGCCGCCATGATCGCGATCTTGCCGTCGCCGGCGCCCAGATCCATCACCAGATCGCGCGGCGTCACCTGCGCCATCGTGAGCATGCGCTCGACCACGTCGTCGGGCGTCGGCACCCAGATAACGTCCTTGCCGGCCTGTCCGACCTGCGGCTGGAACTGCGCCGAGGCCGCGGCGGCGATGAAAAAGCTGAGTGAAACAAGCACTGCTGAGCGTACGGAAAAAGTCATGGAGTCCTCTAGAGAAGGCGCGAGCCTAGCAGAAAGATTTGCGCCATTGGCAAAACAGCGGGGCCGGCCTTTTATTCCCGAGAAACGCTCGCTTCCCCCTTAGGGAGGGGGCAAGAACCTAAAGTACGTCGGCAGCGTGGTCGGCGAGGCGCGAGCGCTCGCCGCGCGCAAGCGTCACATGCCCGGCGTGCGTCCAGTCTTTCATGCGGTCGACCACGTAGGTGAGGCCCGAGCTGCCCTCGGTGAGGTAGGGCGTGTCGATCTGGGCGATGTTGCCAAGGCACACCACCTTGGTGCCCGGCCCGGCGCGGGTGATCAGCGTCTTCATCTGCTTGGGCGTGAGGTTCTGCGCCTCGTCGATGATCAGCCACTTGTTCACGAAGGTGCGGCCGCGCATGAAGTTGAGCGACTTGATCTTGATGCGCGAGCGCACGAGATCGCGCGTCGCTGCCCGGCCCCATTCGCCGCCCGAGTCGTCGGAGGCGTTGAGGACATCGAGATTGTCCTCGAGCGCGCCCATCCACGGGGTCATCTTCTCTTCCTCGGTGCCGGGCAGGAAGCCGATGTCCTCGCCGAGCGGCACGGTGACGCGCGTCATGATGATCTCGGAATAGCGCTTGTCGTCGAGCACCTGGGTGAGGCCGGCAGCGAGCGCAAGCAGCGTCTTGCCGGTGCCTGCCTGGCCGAGCAGCGTGACGAAGTCCACCGCCGGGTTCATGAGCAGGTTGAGCGCGAAGTTCTGCTCGCGGTTGCGCGCGGTGATGCCCCACACCGAGTTCTTGGCGTGCGTGTAGTCGCGCAGCGTCTCGAGCACCGCCACGCGGCCCGAGGTCTCCTTGACGAGCGCGTACAGCGGCCGGTCGCCCGATTCGTCGTAGACGAACTCGTTCACGTGGAGCTTGGGCACGAGCGGCCCGCGCACGCGGTAGTAGGTGTGGCCTTCCTTCTTCCAGGACTCCATGTCCCTGCCGTGCGTGTTCCAGAAGTCCTTGGGCAGATGCCGCACGCCGGTATAGAGGAGGTCGGCGTCCTCCAGAACCTTGTCGTTGAAGTAGTCCTCGGCGGGCAGCCCCAGCGCGCGCGCCTTGATGCGCATGTTGATGTCCTTGGACACCAGCACCACTTCGCGCCCGGGTTCGCGTTCCTGCAGGAAACGCACGACGGCGAGGATCTGATTGTCGTTCTTGCCTGCAGCCAGAGTCGTCGGCAAGTTGCCGTCGATGGCCTCGGTCTGCAGAAAAAGCCGTCCCTTCGACTGCTGTCCGTCTTTCAGTCTTATCGGCAATCCGCTCTTGATGTCGTGCGTGCCCCCGGTCACGATCTCATCGAGAAAACGGCTTGCCTGACGGGCGTTGCGGGAAACGTCGGACAGGCCGCGCTTGTGGCCGTCGAGCTCCTCGAGCGTGGCGATCGGCAGGTAAAGGTCGTGCTCGTCGAAGCGGAAGAGGCTCGTCGGATCGTGCATCAGCACGTTCGTGTCGAGCACGAAGAGCTTCTTCGCTTTGGGCTGGCGCGGGGTGCGTCGCGGCTTGGGCATCAGGGCGGGGAGGGAAGTCGATTCTGCGGCGGCCTGCTCGACATCATAGGGCTTTAACAAAGTTCAATACCTCCTGGGCGTGGCCTGCTACCTTGACCCCGCGCCATTCGCGCGCGAGCACCCCGTTCGCGTCGAGGACGAAGGTGCTGCGCTCGATGCCGCGGACTTTCTTCCCGTACATGGATTTCTGCTTCATGACGCCGAAGCGCTCGCACGACGTCTCGCCCGGGTCCGAGAGCAGCTCGAACGGGAACTTCATCTTCGCCTTGAAGGCTT
>DASZOS010000047.1:0-43526 GCA_035550695.1 Burkholderiales bacterium
AAGGGCAACTCGCTTGCATTCGTGCCGCCGGGCCGCTCGAGCGTGCGCGTCATCGAGCCGGGCCGCCTGGTGAGGGTATTCACCACCCGCTCGGAGGATCTCGCGGCGAAATGCTCCAACGCCGCGTCCTACCGGACGCCAAAGCCCTACGTCGCATCCGCCCAGCTCTGGCCGGCACCCCCCGGCGGCTTCAAGCTGCGCGTCTACGGCCTCGATGTTCCGCCGGAAAAGGGGCGCTTCGGCCGCATCTGGCGCTGCACGACGCTGATGATCAATTACATCGACCTGTACCTGGGGCCGCGCGATCCCACGAAGCTCTCGCCCCACCATCACGACGATTTCGAACAAGGGTCGCTCGCCATAGAGGGCGAGTTCGTCCACCATTTGCGCTGGCCGTGGACGCCCAACAAGGCGCTCTGGCGCGAGGATCAGCATGAATTGTGCGCCACCCCGTCGCTCGCCGTTATCCCGCCGCCCGCCATTCACACCACCGCAGCCGTCGGTCAGGGACGAAACCAGCTCGTGGACCTGTTCTGCCCGCCGCGCATGGACTTCTCGCGCAAGGCCGGCTGGGTCCTGAATGCGGCCGATTACCCGATGCCGGCGTCCTGAGGTGAGGACGGAGTCTTTTCGGCGGCGGTTGCGGGCCGGGGAGCGGTTGATCGGCAGCTTCGTCAAGACGCCAACCGGGCACGCGGTCGAAATCCTGGCAGAGGTCGGTTTCGACTTCGTGGTCATCGACCAGGAGCACGCCCCATTCGACCGCGCGAGCACGGATGTCGCGCTGATGGCCGCGCGCGGATGCGACATTCCGGCTCTGGTGCGCGTGCCTGGGCCGGAAGCCATACTCGCGGCGCTGGACGGTGGCGCGGTGGGCGTGCTCGCGCCCCACGTTTCCCGCGCGAGCTACGCACGCGACGTGGCTGCGCTCTGCCGCTACCGTGGTCGCCGCGGCTTCGCCACCAGCACCCGGGCTGGGCGCTACACCGCGACACCGATGTGGCGTCATATCCGCGATTCGGACGAGAGCATTGCGGTGGTGGCGCAGATCGAGGACCCCGAGGCGTTGGACGAGGTGGACACGATTGCCGCCGTGGAGGGAATCGATTCGCTATTCATCGGGCGCGGCGACCTTACGGCCGCCTTCGCCGACGAGTCGCCCGAGCCGCCGGCGGTGCGCCAGGCGGTGGAACGCATCGCGGCCGCGGCGCGCCAGTCCGGCAAGGCGGTCAGCGTATTCGTCATGGGCCGCAAAGACGCCGACTGGCTGAAGAGCCTGGGCGCATCGGCGTTCATACTGTCCTCCGACCAGGGGTTTCTGCGCCAGGCGGCGATGCGGGGCCTCGCCGAAATGCGCGAGCCGGCTGAATAGGCGCTTGTCAATGGCCGCCGATTAATTCGCTTGACTGCGGCATCACGACTCGTCTTTCATGCACGCGGGCATCTGTTTACCAAATCGGACTTAGCTGATGTCGGAAGTCGTGATTGTCACCGGGGCGAGCAGCGGAATCGGAGCGGCTACAGCGCGACTGCTCGGTGCCAGGGGTGCCAAGGTCGTCGTCAATTACCGCTCGTCCAAAGCCTTGGCGGAGAAAGTGGCGGCAGAGGTCGAGTCCCTTGGCGGCCAGGCAATCGCCGTCGGCGCAGACCTGGGCTCCGAGGCTGACATCGTTCGCCTGTTCGAGGAAACGGACGAAGCCTTCGGCGCCGTGACCGGTCTGGTGAACAACGCGGCAATCAACACACCGGTCCCAAGGTCTATTGCCGACTATACCTTCAAGGAAACGATGGAGATTCTCGCTGTCAACACGGCGGGCGTCCTCATCGCCTGCCGCGAAGCGGTGAAACGCATGTCGACGAAGCATCGCGGCAAAGGCGGCAGCATCGTCAACGTCTCTTCCATCGGCGCCCTTACCGGCTCCGCCGGCCGCTTCATCCACTATGGGGGCTCTAAGGCAGCCGTCGACACCATGACCATGGGTCTTGCCGCCGAGGTCGTCCGGGACGGCATTCGCGTCAATGCGGTTCGCCCCGGCATGATCGACACGCCGATGCACGCCAAAACCGGTCAAGCCGGCCGCATCGCGGAATTTGCCGCGAAGACGCCGCTCGGCCGCGCCGGCCGCCCGGAAGAAGTCGCCGAAGCCATCGTCTGGCTTCTGTCCGACAAGGCCTCGCTCGTGACCGGCGCCATTCTGAATGTCATGGGGGCGCAGCGCTAAAGGTATTGATTACGGATCAAAAGGAGGATGACAGTGAAACGTCGTGGAATGATTGGTGCGCTCGCGGTCGCGGTTCTGACCGGCTCGGCCTTTGCCCAAAACATCCCCGAGATCAAGCTGCGCCAGGGGAACGTGGTGCCGGCGACGGCGGCGCCCGCACTCACCGCCGCCTGGTATGCGGAAGAGGTTTCGAAGCGCAGCGGCGGCAAGGTCAGGATCGAGAATTTCTGGGCTGGCGCCGTCGGCGCGCCGACCGAAATGCTCAGGCTTGTAGGCGGCGGCGCGCTCGAGATGGGCGCGTTTTCGGGAAGCTGGTTTCCGGCGCAGATGCCTTTCCTCGCCTCTTTCAGCGCCCTGCCGCTGGTGCTGCCGAATGCCGCGAAAGCGCAGGTGATCGCGAACACGCTATGGGAGAAGGTCCCGGCCTTGCAAGCAGAAGCCAGAGCCAACAAGCTGCACACCCTCTACTTCCAGGTGTTCAACGAATATCGCCTCCTCTGCAAGTCGCCGGTCCGCAGCATGGCCGACTTGCAGAACAAGAAGATCCGCAGCCAGGGGGAATATTTCCCTCTCGCGGTGCGCGCCGTGGGCGCCGTGCCTGTCACGGTGTTGCCGGGCGAGTTCTACGAGGCGCTGCAGCGCGGCACCATCGACTGCATGCTGCTGCCGTGGGACCTCATTGCCGCCAACCGGCTGCATGAAGTCGCAAAATACGGCTCGGACCTCTCTTTCGGATCGCTCGTCGCCAACGGCGTTTACTACAACGCCGCCAAGTGGGACGCGTTGTCCCCGGAAGTGAAGAAGTTGCTGACGGACACGGCGAGAGAGGCCCAGGCCTACGATCTGAAGACCGTCACCGCGCTTGAAGGCAAGGCTGTGGAGACCATGAAAACGGGCGGCATGCAACTCCTCGAGTTCCAGGAAAAAGCGGCGTTCAAAGCCAAGATGCCCGATTTCCTGGCCGCGTGGCAGAAGCGCATGCAGGAAGCCGGCAAAGGCGCCGACGCGGCCAAAGTCGTCGAGGTCTGGAAATCGGCGATGTAGCTGGCGCCGGCCCAGGCGGGGGGCGCCAGAAGAATAAATGGACAATTCATGGGTTGCCGCGCTCGCGACGGCCGGCATGCTGGTCTTGCTCGCCCTCGGCGTGCCGGTCGCCGTGTGCCTCGGCCTGTCCGGTTTCGTCGGCCTGTGGTTCATAGGCGGATGGGACTTCGCCCTGGTCCAGCTCGAAAGCCTGCCTTTCTCGCTTACCTCCACCTTCTCGTACTCGGTCCTGCCGATGTTCCTGTTCATGGGCAATCTCGCCATGAACGGGGGCATGGCGCGCGAGCTCTACACCGCCGCGGACCGGCTGATCGGCCATTTCCGCGGCGGCCTGTTGCACGCGACGGTCGCCGGCTCGGCCGCATTTTCGGCGATCTCCGGATCGACCGTGGTCAACGCCACGGTGTTCACGCGCATATCCCTGCCGGAGATGTTGCGGCACAAGTACTCGGCCGGCGTTGCGGGCGCCTGCATCGCCGCGGCCGGCTGCCTCGCGGCGATGATTCCGCCGAGCGTGACGATGATCGTCTACGGCATATTGACCAGCGAATCGATTGGCGCCCTGATGGTCGCCGGCGTGGTCCCGGGCATTCTTACCGCGCTCGCCTACGCGATGCTGATTTCGATCCTCGTCCGGGTTGATCCTTCCATCGCGCCGACGAACCAGCCGCGCGCCTCGCGCCAAGAACGCCTGAGCTCGCTGCGGCAGACGTGGTCGATCGCGCTTCTGTTCCTTTTCATCATCGGCGGCATCTACGGCGGCTACTTCTCGCCTTCGGCAGCCGGAGCCGCCGGCAGTTTCGGCGCAATGGTCATCCTGGCGGTACGCCGGCGCCTGAGCTGGGACATTCTGTCCCGGTCGTTCATCGATGCCGCGGTGACCTCCGCGATGCTTTTCCTCATCCTGATCGGAGGGCTGATCTTCTCGCGCATGCTCGTGATGAGCGGCGCCGTCTCCGACATCGTTCGCTTCACCACCGGCCTGCAGCTCTCCCCGCTGATGCTGATGATCCTTCTTTCGCTGGTGTACCTTGTCCTCGGCTGCCTCATAGACACGCTGTCGATGATTCTCCTGACCGTGCCCTTCGTCTATCCGGTCGTCAAGGCGGCGGGTGTCGATCCGGTGTATTTCGGGATCCTGCTGGTGGTGTTCATCGAACTGGGCGCCATCACTCCACCGGTCGGCATGAACTTGTTCGCGACGGTCGCTGCATCCGACGGCCGCGTGTCCATGGAGCAGATTCTGCGGGGCATATCGCCCTTCGTCCTGCTCAACGTGGTGATGCTGGGCATTTTCCTGGCGTTTCCACAGATCGTCCAATGGCTTCCGCAACAGATGGCATCCGGATGAGGAAACTGGAACGCGCACTGGAGCTCGCGTCGAGCATCGCCACGTGGATCGCCGGTGCGGCGGTTCTTCTCATGGCGCTTCTGGGCGGTCTTGACATTCTCAGCACGGTCGTGATCGGCAGACCGCTCGCCGCAGCGGTCGAGGGCACGGAGGTGCTGATGGTGATTGCCGCTTTCATGGGGCTCGGTCTCTTGCACAAGCGGCGCGCGTACATCGCGGTCGATCTGCTGCGCGAGCACAGCGGCCGTGGCCTGCGCCGGGTGCTCGACTGGCTCACGCTGCTGCTGATGGGCGGCTATTTCGGCCTGATTGCGTGGCGCGGCTGGAACGATGCTTTCGAGAGCCTGGCGGTGCGAGAGTTTTCCAACGGCCTGGTGCAGATTCCGCTCTACCCTTCGAAGTTTTGTCTGGCGATCGGCATGTCGATCGCCGTTCTCTGGTGCATCGTGGAACTGCTGAAAGGCGGCCTGTTCCGCGACGCTACGCCGCAGCCTGACCCGTGAGTTCGGCGCGCACGATGTCGCGCCCGGCGACCATCGCCCGCAACTTGCCGTAAGCCACGTCGTGCGGCAAGTACTTCAGGCCGCAATCGGGCGCGACCACAAGCCGCGTCGGATCGATATGCTCGAGCGCCTGGCGGAGGCGCGCGGCAACGACTTGGGCCGTTTCGACCGTGTGGTCCTTGAGATCGAGCACGCCATACATCACCTGCTTTTCCGGCAGCAGATCGAGCATCGCCGGGTCGAGCCGGGGCTGCGCCGCTTCGATGGAGATCTGCGTCGCCGCGCACGCATTGAGCGGCGCCAGGAAGCGATAAGTGTTCGGTTTGTCGATGGTGACGTAATGGCCGTAGCCGAAGCAGACGTGAACGACCGTCGTGCCGGTGATTCCCTCCAGAGACCGATTGATGCCTTCGACCGCGAATTCCTTCGCCTCGTCGACGAATGATTCGACGAACGGTTCATCGAGCTGAATGACGTCCGCCCCTGCCTTCTTCAGATCGCGTATCTCTTCGTTCAACGCTTTTGCATAGGCCATCAGCAGAGTGCGGCGCTCCCCGTAGTACTCGTCCTTGGCGAGCCGCATCATGGTAAAGGCCCCAGGCAGCGTTACCTTGATCGGACGGCGGGTAATGGTCCGCAGATACTCCACCTCGCGAAGCTGCACAGGCCGCGTGCGGCGGATTTCACCGACGACGCGCGGCACGATCTGGCGGGTCCCGTGTCGGCCCTCGACTTGCGCCGGATTGTCGATGTCGATGCCGCTGAGTGCGTTGGCGAAATGGTTGAAATAGCTCTCGCGCCGGATTTCTCCATCCGAAACGATATCGAGGCCGATCGCCTCCTGCCGCCGCACCGCCAGCTCGGTGGCGTCGTCCTGTGCCTGCTCGAGATAGGCATCGGCCACCCGCCAGATTGCCTTGAGGCGGACACGCGGAGGCTGGCTCTTCAACATGAGCTCTTTGTTCACGAGCCAGTCGGGCTGCGGCAAGCTGCCGACGAGCGTGGTGGGCATCAGGGTCATAGCGTCTGCCGCCACGCCTCCGGATGGAAGCGGAAGGCATCCCCTTCCCGCGCGACATGCCCAAAGCCGGGAAAGTGCAGGTGCATTCCCGAAACGAGCATCCGCTGCGTCGCCACCATGTCGAACAACCGGCGGCGCGCCACCACGGCGGTGTCCGGGTCGGTATCCGGAACCATCGTGATTTCGGGTCTTGCGAATTGAACTTCGGGAATATGGACCGTGTCGCCCCAGATGAGCAGGCGCTCGCCGCCCGAGGCGATGAGATATGCCGTGTGACCTGGCGTGTGGCCATGCGCGTCGATCGCCGTCACGCCGGGAAAGACCTCATCGCCGTACTTGAACGTGCGCATGCGATCGAGATAGGGCTTCGTCTGCTCGCGCGCCCATTGGAAATGCATGGTCTTGTAGAGGTCCGATACGCCAGACATCTTTGCGTCGTCGAACCAATGCTTCGGCTCGTTCTCATGCACGACCAGTTGCGCATTCGGGTAGTAGCGCCTGCCGGTCTCCCTGTCGGCGAGCCCCGCCGAATGATCGGGATGCATGTGCGTGAGAAGGACGGCTTCTACTTCTTCCGGCGAAACGCCGGCGAGGTTCAGGTTTGCGACGAGATGGCCGACATTCGGCCCGAGATAACCGCCGCACCCCGTATCGATCAAGGCGACCCGGCCGCGCGAGTGCACGGCAAAGGCATTCACCGAAAAAGAGAGCCCGTCGCGAAACGCGCTCTCGAGCGCGTGCGCGAGGTTCTCGGGCGCGAGATTGCGCGTCATCACGCGATCGGGGATCGTCAGGACGCCGTCGCTCACCGCCGTGACCACGATGTCGCCGATGCGGCGACGATAAACCGTGGGAATCTGGCTTGCCGGCGCGATGCTCACGTCTTCGCTCCGGCTGGAGGGCCCGCCAGCGCACCACCTTCGAACAGGACCTTGAACTTGCGATGGGCGCAAAGCCAGAGACCATCCTCGCTTCGCGACCAGCGATCCTCGATGGCAGCGATTTGGGAGGGCGGTTTCGAAGGCAGCACCGGAACGCCGTCGGCGGCAAAGAGAACGAGATGCCACCTGCACGATGCGCGCGTGGTGCTTTCGACGACCGTCGTAAGATCGGCGACGATGTGCACCGCCAGCCGGTCCCCGCGCGACAGCCGCCAATCGAAGAAGCCTTGAATCTCGGAGCGGCCCTTGAAAGTGCGCGCGGGAGCTTCCCACACGGCGTCTTCGGTCCAGAAGCTTCCGGCGTTGCGCCCGCCGTTCTCGTCGACATCGCGCCAGTACTCGCGCAGCCGGTCCTCGACTTCCCGTGCAATCACAAGCTTCTGGATCGAATCCACCGGTTTGCCTCCTGCCTGCAGTTTTATAACCTAGAACGTTCCCGGATAGAAGCCGCCGTCCATGAGAAGGTTCTGGCCGGTGATGTAGCCGGCCTGGGCGCTGCAGAGGTAGGCGCAGGCGTCGCCGAACTCGGCGGCGCTGCCGAAGCGTCTGGCTGGAATGCCGTCCGCGCGCATGCGCGCCGCGTCCTCGGGGATCTTGCCGAGCTGGCGGGCGCGCGACTCGATGACCGCGCGCAGCCGCTCGGTGTCGAAGGCGCCGGGGAGAAGGTTGTTGACGGTGACGTTGTGCTTCGCCACGTCGCGCGCAAGGCCGGCCACGAAGCCGGTGAGCCCGGTGCGCGCGCCGTTGGAAAGGCCGAGCTCGGGGATCGGCATCTTCACCGCGCCCGAGGTGATGTTGACGATGCGGCCGAATTTTCTTTCGATCATCCTGTCGAGCACCGCCCGGATGAGAAGGATGGGCGCGATCATGTTCGCATCGAGCGCCTTGACCCAGGCGTCCCGATCCCAGGCGCGAAAATCGCCCGGCGGCGGGCCTCCGGCGTTGTTCACGAGGATGTCGGGAGCGGGGCAGGCGGCAAGCGCGGCGCGTCGCCCTTCCTCGGCGGTGATGTCGCCCGCGACCGCCGTCACTTTCACGCCGAAGGTCTTGCGGATTTCCGCCGCCGTGGCCTCGAGCGCCTTTTCTCCGCGCGCGGTAATCACCACGTCCACTCCCTCGCGCGCGAGCGCCGTCGCGCAGCCCTTGCCGAGGCCCTTCGAGGCCGCGCATACCAGCGCGGTCCTGCCCCGGATTCCGAGATCCATGTTCAGCTCCTTTTCACCGACACCAGCAGCACGCCCGAGATGACGAGCAGGGCGCCCACGACCTGCACCCAGGTAAACGGCTCGTCGAGGCCGATCGCGCTCGTCACCGCGACGCTGACCGGGCCCACCGCGCCGATGAGCGCGAAATGGTTCGCGCCGATGCGCTTCAGCGCTTCGGCCTGCAGGAACACCGGCAGCACGGTGCTGAGCGTCGCGAGCACGATGGCATAGCCCCACACCGCGCGCGGCAGCTCGAGCGCCGGCGGGCCCTCGAGGGCAAGGAATTGCGCTAGCGCCGGGATCGAGGAGACGGCCAGGCTGTAGGCGGTGAAGCGCATCGAGCCCACGCGCTTCACGCCCTGGCTGCCCGCGACGAGATACACCGCATAGCAAAGCGCGCCGGCGAAGATGAGGAGCGCGCCGAAGAGGAAAAGCCGGCCGCCCGCGCTCGGGGCGGCCTGGCTCGACACCACGAGCGCGATGCCGGCGTAGCTCACGACGAGCGCGATGAGCTCGCGCGCGGTGGGCTTCTTGTGCAGGAAGATGAACGAGAGCAGCAGCACCAGGGTCGGGAAGAGAAACAGGATCAGCCGGCCGACGCCGGCGCCGACGTATTGCAGCCCGATGAAGTCGAGGAAGCTCGCCCCGTAGTAGCCGATGAGGCCCAGCCCCCCGACCGCCGCCCAGTCGCGCGGCGCGAGCCGCGGCTCCTGGCTGCGCAGCCACCAGCCGATCGCGACGAAGAACGGCAGCGACAGCGTCATGCGAAGGAAGAGCAGCGTCGTCGGGCTTACCGGATGCGCGGCGTAGGAGAGCTTGATGAGGATGGGGCGCACGGAGAACGCCAGCACCCCGACCACGGCGAACGCGACGCCCCAGCCGCGGTACGCGGCCGGCGTCAACGGCGCTTGCCGCCGAGGATCGAGCCGAGCACGCCGCGCAGCACCTGCCGGCCGAGCTCCGAGCCGATGCTGCGCGCCGCGCTCTTGGTCAATGCCTCGACGATGCCCTGCGACTGCCGCCCGCCGCGGGGCCCGGTCTTGCCGAACAGAATGTCGGAAACGGGATTGGTGCTCTGCGATTCTTCGGCGGGTTTCTCCTCGGTGCGCGATTTGAGCTTCTCATAGGCCGATTCGCGGTCGACCGTCTTCTCGTAGTGCCCGAAAAGATCCGATTCCCGTATCAGCCTGGTTCGATCTTCAGGGGTAATCGGCCCGAGCTGGCTTCCGGGCGGCACGATGAAGGCGCGCTCGACGACGGCCGGCCGGCCTTTTTCGTCCAGCAACGAGACCAGCGCTTCGCCCACCCCGAGCTCGGTGATCACCTTCTCCGCCTTGAGCTTCGGATTGGGCCTCAGCGTTTCGGCCGCGGTCCGTACCGCTTTCTGGTCCTTGGGCGTGAAGGCGCGAAGCGCGTGCTGCACCCGGTTGCCGAGCTGCCCGAGCACAGATTCCGGAATATCGAGCGGGTTCTGGGTCACGAAATACACACCCACGCCCTTGGAGCGGATGAGGCGCACCACCTGCTCGACCTTGTCGACGAGCGCCTTGGGCGCCTCTTCGAAGAGCAGGTGCGCCTCGTCGAAGAAGAAGACCAGCTTCGGCTTTTCCGGGTCGCCCACCTCGGGCAGCTGCTCGAAAAGCTCGGCAAGCATCCAGAGCAGGAACGTCGCGTAGAGCTTCGGCGAGTTCATGAGCGCGTCGGCGGCGAGGATATTGACCACGCCCTTGCCGTCGCGCGCCTGCGCGAGATCCTGGATGTCGAGCATCGGCTCGCCGAAGAACTGCGCCGCGCCCTGGGATTCAAGGACGAGCAGCCCCCGCTGGATCGCGCCGATGGAGGCGGCGGAGACGTTGCCGTATTCGGTCTTGAACCGGGCGGCGTTGTCGCCGACGTACTGCAGCATCGCGCGCAGGTCCTTGAGGTCGAGGAGCAGCAGGCCGCCGTCGTCGGCGGCCTTGAACACGAGCGCGAGCACGCCTTCCTGCGTCTCGTTCAGCCCGAGCATCCTGCCGAGGAGCAGCGGGCCCATGTCGGACACCGTGGCGCGCACCGGATGGCCGCTCTTGCCGTAGACGTCCCAGAAGACGACCGGGCAGGCCTCGAAGGGCACGCTCGTCTTGAGCAGCTTCAGGCGCTCGGCGACTTTTGCGTTGGCGCCGCCGGCCTTCGCGATGCCGGAGAGATCGCCCTTCACGTCCGCCATGAAGACCGGCACGCCGATACCGGAGAAACGCTGCGCCAGCGCCTGCAGCGTCACCGTCTTGCCCGTGCCGGTGGCGCCGGTGATGAGGCCGTGGCGGTTGGCGAGGCCGGGGAGGAGGAAAAGCTCCGCCTTGTCGTTCTTCGCTACGAGGAGAGGCGAGGGCATGACGTAAAATCATACTATGGCGGGACACAGCAAATGGGCGAACATCAAGCACCGCAAGGCGGCCGCGGATGCGAAGAAGGGGAAGGTCTTCACGAGGCTCATCAAGGAGATCACCGTCGCGGCGAAGCTCGGCGGCGGCGACCCGAATGCCAATCCGCGCCTGCGCCTCGCCGTGGACAAGGCGCGCGAAGCGAACATGGCGAAGGACAGCGTGCAGAACGCGATCAAGCGCGGCGCCGGCCAGCTCGAAGGCGTCACCTACGAGGAGATCCGCTACGAGGGCTACGGCGCGGGCGGGACCGCGGTGATGGTCGACTGCCTCACCGATAACCGCATCCGCACCGTCGCCGAGGTGCGCCACGCCTTCACCAAGAACGGCGGCAACCTGGGCTCCGACGGCTCGGTCGCCTATCTCTTCAAGCACTGCGGGCAGTTCGTGTTCGCGCCGGGAGCGAGCGAGGAAAAGGTCATGGACGTCGGGCTGGACGCGGGGGCGGACGACGTAGTCAAGAACGACGACGGGTCGGTCGAGCTGATCTGCCCGCCGGCGCAGTTCGTCGCCGTGAAGGCGGCGCTCGAGGCCGCGGGTCTCAAGCCCGAGCTCGCCGAAATCACCATGAAGCCGGCGAGCGAGGTCGAGCTCGCCGCCGCGGACGCCGGCCGCATGCGACAGCTTCTCGACGCGCTCGAGAACCTCGACGACGTGCAGAACGTCTACACCACGGCGGTGATCGACTGAAAATCCTCGGCATCGACCCGGGTCTCCAGATCACCGGCTTCGGCGTGATCGAGAGCGCGGGTGCGAAGCTGCGGTACGTGACGAGCGGCTGCGTCAAATCCGGCGAGGGCGACCTCGCGGCGCGCCTCAAGGCGATCCTCGAGGGCCTGAACCAGGTCATCGCCGCGCACGGCCCGGTCGAGGTCGCGGTCGAGAAGGTCTTCGTCAACGTCAACCCGCAGTCGACGCTCGCCCTCGGCCAGGCGCGCGGCACCGCGATCTGCGCCGCGGTCATCGCCGGGCTTCCGGTCGCCGAATACACTGCGCTGCAGGTCAAGCAGTCGGTCGTCGGCAAGGGCCACGCGAGAAAGGATCAGGTGCAGCACATGGTGCGGCGGCTGCTCGCGCTGCCCGGCGATCCGTCGCCGGATGCCGCCGACGCGCTCGCCTGCGCCATCTGCCACGCGCACGGCAGGCGCCTGGGTTCGCTCCCCACGCGCGGCATGCGGATGAAGAACGGCAGGCTCGCGTGATCGGGCGCATCTCGGGCAGGCTCGCCGCGAAGCACCCGCCGCAGGTCCTCGTCGACGTCGCCGGCATCGCCTACGAGCTCGACGTGCCGATGAGCACCTTCTACGGCCTGCCCGCGACCGGCGAGCCGATCATGCTCTACACCCACCTCATCGTGCGCGAGGACGCGCACATGCTCTACGGCTTCGCGACGCTCGAGGAGCGCGCCGCCTTCCGCCAGTTGATCCGCATCTCCGGCGTCGGCGCGCGCACCGCGCTCGCGGTGCTCTCGGGCCTGTCGGTGGCCGACCTCGCGCAGGCGGTCGTCATGCAGGACGCCGCCCGCCTCACCCGGATCCCCGGCATCGGCAAGAAGACCGCGGAGCGCCTGCTGCTGGAGCTCAAGGGCAAGCTCGCCGAGGTCGCCGCCACCCCGGCGCAGGAGCACGCCTCCGACATCCTCAACGCGCTCGTCGCGCTCGGCTACAGCGAAAAGGAAGCCTCGGCGGCCGTCAGAGGCCTCGCCCCCGACATTGCCGTCGCCGAGGGCATCCGCGCTGCATTGAAGACCTTGGCCAAACCCTGATCGCGGCCCTCTAGCACGCGGCTGGAAGATCATGGACCTGGTTCTCCGCAACGCCCTGCTCGATGCCGTGGACGGCGAAGTAGACATCGCTGTTCACGATGGTCGCATCGGCGCGATCGGACCGCGGCTGCCCGCGGGCGGCCGCGGGCTCGATCTCGGCGGGCGCTTCGTCTCGCCCGGGCTGGTGGAAACCCATATCCACCTCGACAAGTCATGCATCATGGAGCGCTGCGCATCCGAGGAGGGGACCCTCGCGGAGGCGATCGCGCAGGTCGCCGCGGCGAAGGCGGCGTTCACCACGGAGGACGTGCGCAGCCGCGCCGTGCGCACGCTTGAGCGCGCGATCCTGCAGGGCACCACCCACATGCGCACCCACCTGGAAGTCGACCCCGGGGTCGGCCTGCGCGGCCTGGAGGGCGTGTTGCCGCTGGTCGAGGAATATCGATGGGCGATCGATCTCGAGGTCTGCGTCTTTCCGCAGGAGGGACTGATCAACAACCCCGGCACCGAGGCGCTGATGGTCGAAAGCCTGAAGCGCGGCGCGCGGGTCGTCGGCGCCGCGCCCTACGTCGACAGCGATCCCCACGGCCAGATTGACCGTGTGTTCGCGATGGCGCGCGAGTTCGACGTTGACATCGACATGCACCTCGATTTCACGCTCGACGTGCAACGGATGGATCTCGGCTATGTCTGCGAGCAGACACGCCGGCACCATTACGAAGGCCGCGTGACGATCGGGCATGTGAGCACGCTTTCCGCGCTGCCGGCGCCACGCTTCGACGAGGCGTCGCGGCGGCTGGCGGATGCAGGCGTCGCGGTCACGGTGCTGCCCTCGACCGACCTGTTCCTGATGGGACGCGGCATCGGCCACAACGTCCCACGCGGCGTGGCGCCGGCGCAGCGCCTGCTCCACGCCGGCGTTAATTGCTCGCTCGCGACCAACAACGTGCTCAACCCATTTACGCCGTTCGGCGACTGCTCGCTCATGCGCATGGCGAACCTGTATGCCAATGTCGACCAGCTGGGCAGCCGCACTGCGATCGCCGAGTGCCACGACATGATCACCTCGCGGGCCGCGCGCATCCTTCGGCGCGAAGACTACGGGATAGGCATCGGCAAACCTGCAGACCTGGTGGTGTTCGACTGCGCAGATCGCGTCGCGGCAGTTGCGCAGCTTGTCGCACCGCTTTACGGGTTCAAGCGCGGCAGGATGACGTTCAGCCGCAGTCCGCCTATCCTTCATAGACCTTGACGATTACCGCCATCCGCAACGCCGACTGGGCCATCGCCTGGGACGAGGTGGCCCACTGCCACGTGTACCGGCGCAACGTCGATGTCGTCTTCGACGGCAACACGCTGACGCATGTCGGGCCGGACTACCGCGGCACCGCGGACGCCATCGTCGACGGGCGCCATCGCATGGTGATGCCGGGGCTGGTCGACATTCATTCGCATCCGGGCCACGAGCCAGCGTACCGCGGCATCCGCGAAGAGCACGGCGTGCGCAGCATGTACATGACCGGACTCTTCGAGCGCTCGCAAGCCTACGCCGCGGCAGACCCTGAGACCCGCGCGGCGAGCGCCACCGTCGCCTACTGCGAGCTACTGCGAAGCGGCGTCACCTCGGTGGTCGATATCGGACCGGCTTGGGACGGCTGGGCCGATCTCGCGG
The DNA here is from genome assembly GCA_035550695.1 of Burkholderiales bacterium. Taxonomy (GTDB): domain Bacteria; phylum Pseudomonadota; class Gammaproteobacteria; order Burkholderiales; family SG8-39; genus SCGC-AG-212-J23. Next base: position 14,145 of record DASZOS010000047.1, read on the forward strand.
CGCAAAGCGGGCTGCGGGCGTTTCTTGCGCCGGGGTTTGCCTCGGCACGGTGGAAGCTCGAGAACGACTACGACCTGAAGTACGACTGGAACGAGGAGAGCGGGCGCCAGCGCTTCGAGGCGGCGCTGCGCTTCATCGATGGCCTTGCACGCCATCCGTCCGGGCGGCTCTCGGGCGTCGTTGCACCGATGCAGATCGACACCTGCGCCGCAGATCTGCTGCGCGAGAGCTTCGCGGCGGCCACTGAGCGCAAGCTGCCGTTCACCGTCCATATCGCCCAGGGGGTGAACGAGGTGCTGGAGATGATCCGGCGCCACGGCCTCACTCCCATCCAGTGGGCGGCCGAGCTCGGCATTCTCGGTCCAGCCACCGTTCTTGGCCATGCCATCTTCATCGATACCCATTCCTGGGTGCGCTGGTGGACGAACAAGGACCTCGCGCTGATGGCGCAGCACGGGTGCACGGTCGCGCACTGCCCGACGCCGTTCGCGCGCTACGGCCACATGCTCGAGAGCTTCGGCGGCTACCTCAGGGCCGGCGTGAACATGGGTTTGGGCACCGACACGGCGCCGCACAACATGCTGGAGGAGATGCGCAAGGCCTCCTCGCTTGCGCGCATCGCGGCGCGCGACATCCATTCGGTCTCGACGGCCGATTTCCTGCATGCAGCGACGGTGGGTGGCGCCAAGGCCCTGTTGCGCGACGACCTGGGATACCTCGCGCCGGGCAAGAAAGCCGATCTTGTCGTCGTCGACCTGGACTGCGTGGACATGCAGCCGGCGCGCGATCCGTTGCGTTCGCTCGTGTTTCACGCGGCCGAACGCGCGGTGCGCGACGTCTACGTCGATGGGCGGCAAGTCCTCGCGCAGGGGCGCGTATTGACGCTGGACCCGGCGCAGGCGGCCGAACGCCTGGGCGAAGCTCAGCGGCGCATGATGGCTGCCGTGCCCCAGCGCGATTTCCGGGGCCGCAGCGCCGAGGACATTACGCCCCTCAGCCTGCGGCTGAAGCCGCCTTCTGCTTGATGCCGCCTAGTTGATGGTGACGCCGGCGGCCTTGATGACGGCCGCCCAGCGAGCGCTGTCGGCGCGCAGCATGTCGGCCATCTTCTCCGGCGTTGCGGTCACGATCTCGAAGCCCAGCGGCTCCATCCGGCTGCGGAATCCCTGGCTGTTGGCGGCCTTGATCGCTTCCGCGTTGAGGCGGCCGATGATCTCCCGTGGGGTCCCGGCGGGCGCGATCAGCCCGTACCACGAGACCACCTCGTAGCCCGGCAGGCCCGACTCGGCGATGGTCGGCACGTCCGGGAACAGCGGCGAGCGCCTGGCGCCGGTGACGCCGAGCGCGCGCAGCTTGCCGCTTTTCACGTGCGAAACCGCGGACGGGATGGTGTCGAACATCATGGTCACGCTGCCGCCCATGAGATCGGTGAGCGCAGGCGCGCTGCCCTTGTAGGGAACGTGCACGAGGTTGACGCCGGCCATCGTCTTGAAGAGCTCGCCCACCAAGTGGATGTTGGTCCCGTTGCCGCTGGAGGCGAAGGTGAGCTTGCCGGGCTGGGCTTTGGCGAGGCTGATCAGCTGCTGCACCGACCGCAGGGGCGCCGAAGGACTTACCACCAGCACGTTGTGGAACGATACGAGCGGACTGATGAAAGCGAAGTCCTTCATCGCGTCGAAAGGCAGCTTGGCATACAGATGCGGGCTGATTGCATGCAGTGCATTGAGGGTGAGGAAGAGCGTATGTCCATCGGGCGCGGACCGCGCCACCTCGGCCGCTGCCACATTGCCGCCGGCGCCGGGCTTGTTCTCGACGATTACCGGCTGGCCGAGCGCTCCGCCGAGCTCGTGGGCGAGCGCCCGTGCGGTGATGTCCACGCCGCCGCCGGGCGGAAAGGGGCAGAGGATGCGCACCGTCTTGGAGGGATAGGCCTGGCCCCATGCGATCTGAGGAAGCGCAAGTACGGCAGCGAGAGCAAGGAAGAGCAGGCGTTGCATGGCGGACCTTTCAACTAAGGAGTTGTGGTGCATTATGCGGAAGTGCCGGGCGCAGCCGGGCGCCAGCATTCGGATCATTCGGCCTTCATTCCCGTTTCTCTGACCAACGTTCCCATTCGCTGATGTATTGCCTGAAGCCGCGCGGCGTAGGCCGCGGGTCCGAGGTAGACCGGCTCGGCACCCATGGAAGTAATGCGTGTGGTCATTTCCGAGGTTCGCATAATCCGCGCGATCTCGGAATCCAGGCGCATCGTCGCGGCCTTCGGCGTTCCCGCAGGAGCGAGCACGCCGAATATCGTTCCAGCGTCAAACTCCTCGCCGATGCCCTCGCTCACCGTCGGAGTGTTCGGAAAGGCCGGGTGACGCTTCGGACTTCCTACGGCGAGCAGGCGCAGTTTCCCGCTCTTGATGTGAGGCAATGCCACGCCGGGGTCGAACATGAAATCGATCTGCCCGCCGAGAAGATCGGTGAGCGCCGGGGCAGCGCCCTTATACGGGATGTGCATTGCCTCCACTTTCGTCAGCCGCTTGAACAACTCGGCTGCAAGGTGCGGAGAACTGCCGCTTCCCGGCGTGCCGAAGTTCAGCTTGCCTGGGTTGGCTCGCGCATACGCAAGAAATTCCTGCAATGTGGATACGGGCATCCCGGGCTTCACGACGAGAAATACGTTGACCGCACCCTGCGAAGCGATCGGCTCGAAGTCCTTCATGGGATCGAAAGGCAGCTGGTAGAGCAGGCCGTTCACCGTAATGATGCCGCTGGGCGATAGGAGCAAGGTGTAGCCGTCCGCGGGAGCCTTCGCCACTTCGCCCGCTCCGATATTGCCGTTGCCGCCGGAGCGGTTCTCGACGATGAACGGTTGGCCCAAGCTTCGCTGAAGCTGGGGGGCCAGGACTCGCGCGATCTGGTCGGCGACGCCGCCGGGCGGGAAGTTCACCACCATGCGTACTGGCTTGGTCGGATAGTCCTGACCCACGGCCGAAACAGTGAACCCGCCGAGGCAGGTAATAGCAAGAGCAAATGAAGCGAGCCTGCGATGTATCGAGGAGTGGTTCATTGCGGAAAGGCGTTTCCCAGGAAGGTATGACGATTGGATCATAGGGCTTCCATTACTGCCCCTTCGAGGTGTTTCATGGCTGATATTGATCGGGGCTAAAGCTTGTTCCTCTGGCAGAATGCCGGCGTGGCGGTCGAGACCGACAGGCTGATTTCGGCAAAGCCGACTTCTCCGCAAGAGGAGCAGGTGGAGCGGTCGTTACGGCCGGCGACGCTCGCGGAGTATGTGGGCCAGGAGAAGATCCGCGGGCAGCTGGAGATCTTCATCCAGGCGGCGCGCGGGCGCGGCGAGGCGCTCGACCACGTGCTGCTGTTCGGGCCGCCGGGGCTGGGGAAGACGACGCTCGCGCACATCATCGCGCGCGAGATGGGGGTGAACCTGCGGCAGACGTCGGGCCCGGTGCTCGAGCGCCCGGGCGATCTCGCGGCGATTCTGACGAACCTGGAGCCCCGGGATGTGCTCTTCATCGACGAGATCCACCGGCTCTCGCCGGTCGTCGAGGAGATCCTGTATCCCGCGCTGGAGGACTTCCAGATCGACATCATGATCGGCGAGGGACCGGCGGCGCGCTCGATCAAGCTCGACCTGCCGCCGTTCACGCTCGCCGGGGCGACGACGCGGGCGGGGATGCTCACCAACCCGCTGCGCGACCGGTTCGGGATCGTGGCGCGGCTCGAGTTCTATAGCGAGGCCGAGCTTGCGAAGATCGTGCGGCGCTCGGCGCAGCTGCTCAACGTGAAGATCGTTGACGACGGCGCGGTCGAGGTGGCGCGGCGCTCGCGCGGCACGCCTCGCATCGCCAACCGCATCCTGCGCCGGGTGCGCGACTACGCCCAGGTGAAAGGCGACGGCACGGTGACCAGGCCGGTGGCGGAGGCGGCGCTGAAGCTGCTCGAGGTCGACGCGCTCGGGCTGGATGTCATGGACCGCAAGCTCCTCCTCGCCGTGATCGAGAAGTTCTCCGGCGGCCCGGTAGGCGTGGAGAACCTCGCGCACGCGATCGGCGAGGAGGTCGACACCATCGAGGACGTGCTCGAGCCCTTCCTCATCCAGCAGGGCTACCTGCAGCGCACTGCGCGCGGGCGCATGGCGACGCTCTCGGCGTACCGGCATTTCGGCATCGTGGCGCCCGCGGGCAGCGGCCCGGCGCGCGACCTGCTTTCCGACGGTTGAAGCTCCCGGTCCGGGTCTACTACCAGGACACCGACGCGGGCGGCGTGGTGTTCCATGCGCAATACCTCGCGTTCATGGAGCGCGCCCGCACCGAGCTTCTCAACGACCTCGGCCTGGACCTCGCCCGCATCGCCGACGAAATGCGCGTACTTTTTCTCGTTTTCGAGATCAGGGCGCGCTACCACGCGCCGGCGCGGCTCAACGACATGCTCTCGATCACGGCGGATGTGGTTAAAATGGGCCGCGCCAGCCTGGTGTTCCGCCACCGCGTGGAACGCGGAGCCGAGCTTCTCGTCGAAGCCGACGTGACCCTCGCGCTGGTAGATCGCGATCGAATGAAGCCCGCTCGTATACCCAAAACACTCGCCGAGAAACTACAACAGGCACTCAAATGAGCGTTACTTCAGACCTCGACATCTGGACGCTGATCGTCAATGCCAGCATGGTGGTCAAGGTGGTGATGATCCTGCTGCTTGCCGTGTCGTTCCTGTCGTGGATGTTCATCTTCCAGAAGTGGTTCTCGATCCGGCGGGCCAACTCGCAGACCGACAGGTTCGAGCGCGAGTTCTGGAGCGGCAACGACCTCAACTCGCTCTACCAGGGCGCGGTGAACAACCGCCACCGCATCGGCAGCCTGGAGCGCATGTTCGAGGCCGGCTTCCGCGAGTTCGCGAAGCTGCGCGGCCAGCGCGGCTCGGATCCGAGCGACATGGTGGACGGCGCGCGGCGCGCGATGCGCGCGACCTTCCAGCGCGAGATGGACTTCCTCGAGCGGCATCTGGCGTTTCTCGCCTCGACCGGCTCGGTGAGCCCCTACGTGGGCCTGTTCGGTACGGTCTGGGGGATCATGCACGCGTTCCGCAGCCTCGCGAACGTGCAGCAGGCGACGCTCGCGCAGGTGGCGCCGGGCATCGCCGAGGCCCTCGTTGCGACGGCGATAGGTCTTTTCGCCGCGATACCGGCGGTGGTGGCCTACAACCGCTACTCGCACGACATCGAGCGCCTCGCCAACCGCTTCGAGAGCTTCATGGAGGAGTTCTCGAACATCCTGCACCGGCAGGCGGTAAGGTAGAGATGCCGGCGCTGCACCGCAGGCGCGGCCCGATGCACGACATCAACGTCGTGCCCTACATCGACGTGATGCTGGTGCTGCTGGTGATCTTCATGGTGACCGCTCCGCTCATCACGCCCTCGGTGATCGACCTGCCGAGCGTCGGCAAGGCGAGCCAGCCGCGCGTGGTGCCGGTCGAGGTGTTCGTCAAGGCCGACCAGGGGCTGGTGGTGCGCAGCCGCGACGCCAAGGGCCGCATCGTCGATGAGCGCAACGTGTCGCGCGCCGAGCTCGGCAAGTTCCTGAAGGCGGCGCGCGCCAAGGACGAGGAGCTCTCGGTGCTCGTGGGCGGCGACAAGAACGCCCGCTACGAATCGGTGCTGCAGGTCATGGACGAGCTGCGCAAGCAGGGCGTCCAGAAAGTCGGGCTGCAGGTCAGGCTGGCGCAGTGAGCGCGCTCGCCTACTTCCGGCCGCGCCCCGACTACGCGCTGGGTCGTTCGTTCCTGCTTGCCTTCGCGGTGCACCTGGTGCTGATCGCGGTGATGTTCCTCGGCGTGCGCTGGCAAAGCCATCCGGCCGAATCGGTCACCGTCGAGCTGTGGGAACCGCCGCCGCCGCCGCCGGCGCCGGTAGTCGAGGCGCCGAAGCCGCCGCCACCAAAAGTCGAGCCGCCCAAGCCCGAGCCCGAGCCGGAGGTGAAAAAACCGGAGATCGTCGAGAAAGTCGTACCGCCGAAGCCCAAGCCCAAGCCCGAGCCCAAGCCCAAGCCCGAGCCCGAGCCCAAGCCCGCTCCGCCGAAGGTCGACGAGTTCCAGAACCGCATGGCGCGAGAGCAGCTCGCGATGGAGCAGCGCCGGTTCGACGAGGAGCGGCGCAGGGCGGACGAGCAGCGGCGCAAGGCCGAGACCGAGCGCGTCGCCCGCGAGCTCGCCGCCAGCGCGCGCAACAAGTCGCTCGCCGACTACATCGGCCGCATCCAGGCCAAGGTCCGGTCGAACTGGATTCTGCCGTCGGACCTGCAGGGCAATCCCGAGGCGATCTTCAACGTCGTGCAGCTGCCGACCGGCGAGGTCATCTCGGCGCGCCTCGCGAAATCGAGCGGCAACGCGGCCTACGATGCGGCCGTGGAGCGGGCGATCCTCAAGTCCTCGCCGCTGCCGCTCCCCGAGCCGCGTTCGCTTTTCGCGCGCGAGCTTAAGCTTACCTTCAGGCCGCGCGACTAAAATATGGTTCAATAGGACCAAGAACCCCGGAGGATTCAACATCTTGCCAACGCGCTGGGTTTCGCTGTGCTTCCTGGTGTTGCTCGCCGCCGCATCGAGCGCGCGCGCGCAGCTTTCGATCGAGATCACCGGAGCGACCGCCCAGCGCACGCCGATCGCCATCGCGCCGTTCGCCGGCGAGGCGGCGCTCGCGCCGAGCATCAGCGCCATCGTGCGCGCCGATCTCGAGAGAAGCGGCCTGTTCCGCGGGCTGGAGCTGCCGCCGCTCAATCCCATTCCGACCGAGGCCTCGAACGTCAACTACGCCGAGTGGCGCTCGCGGCTCGCCGACGCGCTCGTGCTCGGCTCCGTGGCGAGCCGCGCCGACGGGCGCTACGAGGTGAGGTTTCGCCTTTTCGACGTCGTGAAGCAGGAGGACCTGCGCGGCGTCGCCTATACGCTCACCAAGGACCAGGTGCGCGCGACGGCACACCGCATCGCCGATTACGTGTACGAGAAGCTGACCGGCGAGCGCGGCGTCTTCTCGACGCGCATCGCCTACGTGGTCAAGCGCGGCAACCGCTACGAGCTGCAGATCGCCGACGCCGACGGCGCCGGCGCGGAAACCGCGCTCGCGTCCTTCGAGCCGATCATTTCGCCCGCCTGGTCGCCCGACGGGCGGCGTCTCGCCTACGTGTCGTTCGAGAACAAGAAGCCCGTGGTCTACGTGCACTCGCTGCTCGACGGCAAACGCCAGGTCGCGGCGAACTTCAAGGGCTCGAACTCCGCGCCGGCCTGGTCGCCCGACGGCAGGACGCTCGCGGTGTCCCTGTCGCGGGAGGGGGGCTCGCAGATCTTCACCATCAACCCCGACGGCAGCAGGCTGCGCCGCCTGACCAGCTCGTCAGCGATCGACACCGAGCCGCGCTATTCACCCGACGGCAAGTGGCTGTATTTCACATCCGACCGCGGCGGCAGCCCGCAGATCTACCGCATGCCCTCCGGCGGCGGCGAACCGCAGCGAGTAACCTTCGAGGGCAGCTATAATGTTTCCCCGCGCATATCCCCGGACGGCAGGATGCTGTCGTACATTGCCCGCAACGAGGGAAAGTTCCAGGTGGCGCTGCTCGATCTACAGAACAGGCAAGTACAGATAATCACCGACAGCGACCGCGACGAATCGCCGAGCTTCGCGCCAAATGGCCGCATGATCCTGCTGGCGACGGTTCTCGGCGGGCGCGGCGTTCTTTCCGCGGTCTCTGCGGACGGACGCTTCAAGCAGCGGCTTTCCGCCGCGACCGGAGGCGACGTGCGCGAGCCGGCCTGGGGACCGTTCATCGAATGAAAGGAGGAGCTATGGGAGCGAAGTTGAAAGCGACGCTAACCGCAATTCTCGCCGCCGGAGTCCTTGCGGCTTGCACCACGACACCCGAGGAGCAGGCGCCTGCCGGCGTGGAGGGCCGCAAGCCGGGCGCCACCCCGCCCAGCGCGGTGCAGTCGAAGCCCATCCCTAAAGTCGACGTGACCGGCAAGCCGGCCGGCTCGCCCTTTGCGCAGCTCAAGGACCCGAACAGCATTCTTTCGAAGCGCTCGATCTACTTCGACTTCGACAAGTTCGAAGTCAAGGACGAGTACCGGCCGCTCGTCGAGGCGCACGCCAAGTTCCTGCGCGAAAATCCGAGCGCGAAGATGCTCATTCAGGGCAACGCGGACGAGCGCGGCAGCCGCGAGTACAACGTGGGCCTCGGCCAGCGCCGCTCCGACAGCGTTAAGAAGATGCTCTCGCTCCTCGGCGTGAAAGAGAACCAGATCGAAGCGGTGAGCCTCGGCGAAGAGAAGCCCCAGTGCACCGATCACGGCGAGAACTGCTGGGCGAAGAACCGCCGCGACGACATGCTCTATAACGGCGAGTACTGATGCGGCGGATCGCCGGCGCGATCTTTGCGTTCGCGGTCGCCGCGCCCTGCTTCGCGCAGGGATTGTTCGACGATAACGAGGCGCGCCGGCGCATCGAGGTGCTGCGCCAGCAGCTGACCGAGAACCAGCGCCTCATCGACGAGCGCCTCGCCAAGATCGAAGCGGCGGTCTCCGGCACGACCGACCGCAGCGCCGTGCTCGATCTTGCGAGCCAGATCGAGGCGCTGCGCGGCGATATCGCCCGGATGCGGGGGCAGGTGGAAGTGGTCTCCAACCAGGTCGAGATGGCCGACAAGCGGCAAAAGGACCTGTACCTGGACATCGACACGCGCCTGCGCAAGCTCGAAGAAGCGCGCGAGAAGCAGGCCGCCGCCCCGCCTCCCGAGAAGCCGCCGGCGGCCGCCGAGCCGCAACAGGACCCGGGCGAGATGCGCGCCTACCAGGCGGCGCTCGATCAGTTCAAGCTCGGCAATTACGCGCTCGCCGTCTCGGCCATGCAGGGTTTTCTCGTCACCTACCCGGGCAGCAGCCTCGCCCCCAACGCGCAGTACTGGATCGGCATGGCCTATTCCGGCCAGCGCGATTACAAGAGCGCCATCGCCGCCCAGCGCAAGCTGCTCGCCGCCTGGCCCGACAGCGACAAGGCTCCCGACGGGATGCTCAGCATCGCGAGCTCGCAGGAGACGATGGGCGACCGCAAGTCGGCGCAGAAAACCCTGCAAGAGTTGATCGCGCGCTATCCCAGCACCAGCGCCGCGGCGAGTGCCAAGCAGCGGCTCGCCGCATTCTCGAAGCGTTGAAGGCCCCGCACTGGCGCTCGCCGCGCCGGGACTGATAAAATCGCGCCCTTCCCGCGAGTTACCGCATCAAGCACGTCGGGCCGTTAGCTCAGCTGGTAGAGCAGCGGACTTTTAATCCGTTGGTCGGCGGTTCGAATCCGCCACGGCCTACCAACATTTTCAGTAGCTTGCTGGTTCTCAGGAACTGGCGAGCCATCGGTTGCTACCGTTCTGCTACCACTCGCCGGTTCGAAAGCGATAAGTTGGTCAAGGCAGCGCGCTGTCCGGATTCAGGACGTTTGACTCAATCAAACGGGCCGACAGAGCCCGGTCGAAGCGCCTGCGAGGACCCTAAATCTGTCGAGCCGGTTTACATACTTCGCCAACGGCCGGATGCACGCGGCGCGCGCGGGGGCGCCAACTCCTTGACCAAGGGCTCGATCGCAGAAAAACCGCATTTATGGCGTGGATTTTGCATCGCCGCAAATCAGGAGCGACTGCAAGAGGAAAATTCCATGAAACAGGTCATCCGCGCAACCATCATTCTCGTTTTCAGCCTCGTTTCCTTCGCCACGGCCGCCGCACCGTCACTTCTCGGACAGACGATCGGCGTTGCAATCACCGCCACAGGGTCCGACGACTTCGGTCCGTACACGATAAACGTGTTCAACAGCGCCGTCGTCGCCGCCTCTGGGACGGAGGTATCGCAACCGTTTTCCAAGCAGCTGACGAACATGGGGTTCTCGACTCCCAGCAACCTGCTTACGGGAACGGCGAGTGTCAACATCACCGACAGCGGGATCGCGGTCGGCTTCGCGGGTCAGGCGCAGCCATTCATGCTTGATTTCGACTTCACGGGGATCGCCGGAGACATCGACGGCTTGTCGCTCAGCACATCGGGCATCCTGGCCGGCGTAAACATGGAGCTCTCGCCCAGCTTCACGGACACCTCAATTTCTGACATGGGGTTCTTCTTCTTCGGGTACCAGCCTGGCACGAACACGGTTCAAACGGCCGGCGTCGCATTCGCGCCCTCCGTTCCGGAGCCGAGTTCGCTGGTCCTAGCAGCGCTGGCGGTAGTGATCCTGGCTTGTGGAGTCCTGAGGGCGCGTCGATTCAATCCTGAGGAATGGCCGCGCGTTTAGCGGTCCGCCACAACTACCAAACACTCAAGGCCTTAGCGTTCGCTAGGGCCTTTTCGTTGGTGCACCCGGGAGTGTTCGCTGGTGAATGCCGCATGGCCCCGGTTGACTCGCGGAATTGATCAGTGTGAACGCCATCGATGGACGGCGGTTGAGGTGCTCCTAAGGAACTGTTATGGCTCGTGGAGCGCGCATGGACGACATACGCCAGTAAGGAGACGAGCGATGAATCGAATGTTGGTCGGGGCGTTCGCAGGCGTGACGTGTGTTGCCGCCATCGTATGGGCGACCGACGGCCTGGCGGCCGGCAAAGCGGCCACCGCCAAGGCGAGACTCGCCGAGGCGCGCGCCGCCGCCGCGAAGTGGCAGGGCGATGCCGTGCTGGTGACCGTGAGCGCGCTCAAGGCCAATGACGATGGCACCGCCCCGCCCAGCGTTTTGGGCTGGAACTACACGTTCTATTCGCCTAAAGCCGGCAAGTGGATGGGCTACCACGTCGGCCCCGGCGGGCTGGAAAGCGTTGTAATCCCCGCCGGATTCAAGGTGAAGGTTCCGGACGAGTTCATCGACAGCGACAAGGTCCTGCCGGAAGTGCGCAAGCAGGGATTCAAGAAGAATGGCGATACGTTGCTTCAGCTGAATGTCTATTACGACTCGAACATCAAGTCCGGCGTCTACTGGTGCGCCACCAGCGCTGCGGACTTCACGCCGCCCGCCGGGCCGAGAAGCTGGTGCGTCGATCCGCAAACCGGCAAGTTCGTCGCGCGCCTGAGCGGCGGGACGCAGAAGCCCCAGGCGACGAAACCGGCCGCGGCGGGAATGTTCACCGTAGACCTTTCGAAGTGCGGCGGATTCGCGGCGGCCGATGCCGCCGGGCATCTCGGGGTAGCGCCGACAAAGGTGAAGACCGAGACGGCGAAGGTGAGCGACACGGAGTGGAAGTGCACGTTCGCCGGCGGCGGCCAGGCGCTGGAGTTCACCATCTCCTCGGCGCCGAGCGCGAAAGAAGCCAAGGCGCGCATAGAAAAATACCGCAAGAGCCTCAACGACGATTACACCGAGCTCTCGCTCAACAACGGCACCGAAGGCATCTGGTCGAACGCGAGTTCCACGCTGACCGCTTGGCGCGGCAATGTCATCGTGCGCACCCTCAAGCCGGCCGACAAACGCAAGCAGGCAGCGTTGGCCGACTCGATCGCGGCCAAGTTCTAGGCGATCGACAATGGAGTCGACGAACATGCTGACGCGACGCTGCAACGCGCGGATCCTTGCATCGATGGTTTCCGCGGGTGCGCTCGCGCTGGCGCCTACTGCCGTGCGAGCCGGCGTGGATCCGAACAAGGCGCTCGATTTCCGTGTCGATGCCGTTCGAATTGTCGGAGCCACGGCCCCGGACAAGCTGCAGGGTGCCGAATGGGTTCCTGCCGCCTACGAGGGAGATTTGATCAGCGTTCACTGCGACGTATCAGCGAATCTGGTCTCGGGAGTAGGCTACTGGCAAACCAAGGTGAAGCAGACGCTGCAGGCAGTGCTTCAGCGCGACGGCAACACGATGAGCTTTGCGACGTGGTCGATACCGGCGGGCACCGAGCTTGGCAGCAAGAGCTCATCGGACGGCGGGTATTTCGGCACGGGCATCGGCGAAACGTCCACTACGCACAACTATGGGGACGCGTTCAAGTCGACCTTCGGACCATCGAAATGGACCGCAAAAGGGTTAGGCAAACACCAGTTCCAATGCGTGGTCCCGAAAAGCGGCTTCGTCGAACCGTCGCTCGAAAATAACGTACGCCATGTCGTCCTCGAGGTCGTCCCGAAGCCCAACCTGAAGCCGATGTCGTCGCCGGAGCCCGCACCCGCGGAGAAAACGGTCCCAAAGCGCGAGTCTGCGCCCGCGAGTGCGGCTGTCGCGAAGGTAGAGCAGCCCGTTGCAGAGCGCGCCGCCAGGCCGGCGGGACCGCCTACGGCCGGCTCCGCAGGCCTGCAACCCCGCGCGACCATCCTCAATATCGAGGCCGAGGAGAGCCTCAGGGCAGGTCGGGTGACAGTGACAGGAGGTCGGGCGAGCGTGCAGTCAATGGCGCAATTCGGCAGGGGCTGGAGCGGCGACATGCAGTTGCTATGGTCGGGCGCTGCCCCGGGAGCGGTGCTCGCGCTCACGGTGGATGCACCGGTCGCCGGCGAGTACGCCATGGAGGTCTACCTTGCGCGTGCTCCCGATTACGGCGATGTGCGGGCGACGGTCAACGGAAGATCGACCGGGAACACCCTTTCGCGATTCTCCCCGCGCGTTGGAGCACCGAGTCCGACACAGGCCGGACGGTTCCCACTTAAGGCTGGACCGAACGCCATCAGCTTCGAGATCGTCGGCAAGCAGAACGCCTCGAGCGGTTATCTGGTGGGAATCGACCGTATTCGTTTCTACCCGACGGGGCGCTAGGAGGTCTGGCAAGCGCTGCGTGCGGCTTTCCGCTTCGACTTTTGATCCGTTGCTCGGCGCTTCGAATCCGCCACGATCCGCCAGACACTCAAAGGCCTTGGCGCGAGCCAGGGCCTTTTTTTCGGGAAGAATGCGATGAAGCAGTTCGACGTCATCGTGCTCGGCGCCGGCGTGGTGGGTATTTGCATAGCGGTCCATTTGCAGCGCAGAGGCCGTGCTGTCGCGCTCGTCGATCGCCGCGGCGCAGCCGAAGAGACCTCCTTCGGCCACGGAGGACTCATCCAGCGCGAAGGCGTCTATCCCTACGGTTTTCCCCGAGAGGTTCGCACGCTGCTTTCTTATGCGCTCAACCGCGGCGCGCACGTTCACTATCATCTGTCGGCGTTGCCGCGGCTCGTCCCGTTTCTTTGGGATTACTGGAGGCACTCGCACCCGGCGCGCCATGCGCAGATTGCTCGCCGGTACGCGCCGCTCATCGAGCACTCGGTGGGCGAGCACGATGAGCTTGCGCAGGCCGCCGGCGCGCAGGCGCTGATCCGTCATGACGGCTGGATCCGGTTATTCCGCAGCGAACGAGAACGGGACGAAAGGTTCGCCGAGGCAGAGCAGTGGCGGCTTGAGTTCGGCGTGCGCTCCCGGATGCTGGATGCCGCGGCGCTGCGAGGTATGGAACCGTACCTTGCCCCCGTGATGGCTGGCGCGCTGCACTGGACCGATGCGGCGAGCGTGAGCGACCCCGGCGCCCTCGCTCTAGGGTATCTGGGCCTGTTGCGGCGGCTCGGCGGCGAATTTCTCCAGGGCGACGCGCGAAGCCTTGCGCCGAGCGGGGACGGCTGGGAGCTCCGGGTACCGGCCGGCCCGCTTCTTGCGCGCCATGCGGTCGTCGCCCTCGGACCTTGGAGCGACGTGGTCGTCCGCGCGCTGGGCTATCGCCTTCCCATGGCCGTCAAGCGCGGCTATCACATGCATTACCGTCCGGCAGGCGAGGCGCGGCTCAACTATCCTCTGCTCGATAGCGAAGGCGGGTTCTTCATCGGTCCGATGCGCAACGGCGTTCGCCTCACTACGGGGGCCGAGTTCGCCCTTCGCGATGCGCCCAGGACACCCGTGCAGCTTGCGCGCGTGGAGCCGCTCGCCCGAGCCCTGTTTCCGCTCGCGGAACGGCTGGACGCCGAGCCTTGGGTAGGATCCCGGCCGTGCACGCCTGACATGCTCCCCGTCGTCGGCAGGGCGCCGCGCCATGGCAATCTGTGGTTCGCCTTCGGGCATGCGCACCACGGCTTCACCTTGGCCGCGGTGACCGGACGGCTGATTGCGGAGCTGATCACCGGGGAGGCGCCGTTCGTTGACCCGGCGCCTTATGCGGCTACGCGTTTCGCCGGCGTGTAGAGGCTACCGCGCGCTCAGCGTTCTCTCACCCTCGCAGACGAAGTCGCGCAGCCCCAGCGGCTCGAGGAAATATCTGAGGTAGCTCGGCTTTCTCGGGTCGCGCTCCAGGCGCAGCCGCCTGCGCGCGGCCTGCGTCTTCGCCACGTCTACGCCGCCGTTTGCGATCACCACCCCGTAGACGTCGCGCGCATAGTCCGCGGTGATGCGCTCCTCGCGCACGTCGTCCAGCACCCGGGCCGGGTCGCGCTCCAGAGGCTCGCCGACCCCGGCGCCACCCGCGCCGATGTGGACGAAGGTCTCGCCCTTCGTCAAGCGTACCGGGTACATCGGGTTTTGCGGCAGCACGCGCTGCGTGCCGTTCGCCTGGACGAAGTGGTACGACGGCGTACCGGGCGACCCGCCGTCCAGCGCCCAAGGGAGAAAACGCTGGCGGTCGGCTCGCATTACGATGGTGGTTTCGTCGCCGAGCAAGCGGTAGCGCCTCAGTATGCCGGGCGCGCCGCGGTACTTTCCGGGGCCGCCGCTGTTCTGCAGCATGCCGTACGCTTCGATCTCGATCGGATAGAGAGCCTCGATCATCTCGACCGGCTGGTTGGTGAGGTTTCCACCAGGGTTTGGGATCCCGAACACGCCGTCGGCGTGGCGCATCGCTCCCCAGCTGCCGGTCAGGGTTTCGGACAGCACATAGCGCCGGCCGTCGTGCCAGCCGCTGAAGGCGGGGAAGGTGACTCCGCCTTCGCCCGCGGCGCCGACGCGCTCGGGCACGATCTGCGCGAAGACCCCCATGAGCGTATCGATAGCCCGCCAGCCGATGATCGCCCGTGCGGCGCACGCAGCGGGCGGCGTGGGGTTCACGATGGTGCCTTCGGGCAGGATGATCTCGAGCGGCCGGAGGTAGCCTTCGAAATTCGGGATGTCCTGGCGCGCGATGCATTTCACCATCAGGTGCACCGCCGACTTCACGAACGGGGATGGGCAATTGATCGCGCCGTTCACCTGGGGCGACGAACCGGTCCAGTCGACCGTCAGCGCATCGCCGCGAATGGTGACCGTGGCCTTCAGCGCGATGGGCTGCGGTGCGTCGCCCAAGCCATCGATGTAATCCGTGAAGCTCCAGGTGCCTTTCGGCAGCGCGGCGATCTCGCTGCGCGTCAACCTTTCGGCGTAGTCGTGCAGCTCGTCCAGCATCGCGCGGAAGGCGGCGCTACCGTGGCGCTCGACGAGCACTCTGAATCCGCGTTCGGCGGTGTTGCAGGCCGCAATCTGGGCCCGCATGTCGCCCGCCAGCTTGTCGGGTATGCGGGTATTGAGCTGCATGATGCGAAAGAAGGTCTGGTTCGGCTTGCCGCGCTCGTACATCTTCACCGGCGGAATGCGCAGCCCTTCCTGGTAGATCTCGGTGGCGTATACGGCGGTCGAGCCGGGCGCGATGCCCCCCATGTCGATCTGGTGAACCAGCGTGCAGGCGAAGCCTTCCAGCTCGCCCGCGACTACCACTGGCTTCACGATATACACGTCCGGCAAGTGCATGCCGCCGGCGGCGTACGGATCATTGAACACGAACACGTCACCCTCCTGCATGTCGTTCCCGTAGTCACGCAGCAGCGCCTGCATGGCGTCGGGAAAGGCTCCGAGGTGCAGCGCCATGGTGAGCCCATGCGCGATGACGCGGCCGTGGCGGTCGCACAGGCCGGTCGAATAGTCCATCGAATCGCGCACGATCGAGCTGTACGCGGTGCGCAGGATGACGAGCGCCATCTCGTCGGCGATGGACGAGAGCGCGTTCTTGACGACTTCCAGCGTAATGGGGTCAGTGGTTTTCATCTGCAGTCAGCACGATATTTCCCTGCGCATCGAGCGCCGCGCTCCAGCCCGGCGGCACGACACAGGTTGCATCGTATTCCTCGACGATGAGCGGCCCGGCCCTGCGGGTGGCGAGCTCGGCACGCGAGAGCACCGGGGTGTCGAGCGCCTGGTGCTTCGGCCCGAAGTACGCCTTTCTCGCCCCCGGCGCCGCGGCGGTCGTGACGCGCGGCGCGTTGCTGCACGGCTGAAGATCGGCAGGCACCCGCGCCGAAACGCGCAGCGCCACGCACTCGCACTCTTCCTGCTCGGCCTGGTGGCCGTAGGTCCGTTCGTGCTCGTCGCCGAAGGCGCGGGCAAGCTGTGCGAAGTCCGGGCCGCTGCCCTCCACAGGGATGGTGATCTCGTGCGCCTGCCCCGCATAGCGCAGATCGGCGAAGCGCCGCAGCTCGACGCGCTCGCGCGAATAACCCTCGGCCCTCATGCGCGTCACCAGGTCCTGTTCCAGCGCCTGGAAGCGCTCGGCGACCTGCGCAGGCGTTGTGGCATTTAGACGCACGAGAAACCCGCGCACGATCTCGTGCTCCACGCTCGCGAGCAGCAGCCCGTACGCGCTGAAGACGCCGGGATTCGGCGGGATCATCACGCGCCTCATTTCCATGAGATCCGCCACGATGGCGCCGACGAGCGGCCCGTTGCCGCCGAACGCATAGAGCGTGAAGCCGCGCGGGTCCCGGCCGCGGTAGGTGGTGACCGCCTTCACCGCGCGCACCATGGTGCTCGCGGCGACCTGCAGCACGCCGTAGGCCGCTCGCATCTCGCCTCGTCCCAGCGGCTGCGCCACCTGCTCGGCGATCGCCGCGCGTCCTTTCTGCGCTGCGAGGCGCAGTCCGCCGCCGGCGATGGCTTGCGGATTCAGATAGCCGAGCACCAGCGCCGCATCGGTGAAGGTGGCCTGCGTGCCGCCCTGCCCGTAGCAGACCGGGCCGGGCATGGCCCCCGCGCTTTGCGGGCCGACGCGCAGCAGGCCGCCGGCGTCGATCGATACCAGGCTGCCGCCGCCCGCGCCCACCTCCGAGATGTCGATCACCGGAAGCTTTAGCGCGTAGCCGCCGCCCATCACCAGCTTGGAGCTGAGGTTGATGCCTGCCCCGACCTCGTAGTCGCCGGTGTGCTGAACCTTCCCCTGCTCGATCACCGACACTTTCGCGGTCGTGCCGCCCATGTCGAAGGTGATGACGTCGTCCTGTACGCCGGCGGCTGCGCCAATCACCCCCGCGGCCGGGCCGGATTCCACGATGTAGGCCGGGCGCTCGGCGGCTGCAGCGACGCTCATGACGCCGCCGTCGGACTTCATCACGTGGATCCCGGCGTCTATGCCGATGCCTGCGAGGTGACGCTTCAGCGACTCGAAGTAGCGGCCCAGCGTCGGGCCGAGGTAAGCATTGATCACCGTGGTGCTGGTGCGCTCGTACTCCCGGATGACGGGGAGGATGTCCGAGGAGCAGGAAATGAAGACCTTCTCGCCCAGGCGCTGGCGCAGGATTGCAGCGACGCGCTTCTCGTGCAGCGGGTTGGCGTAGGCGTGGAGCAGGCTGACGGCCACCGCCTCCACGCCTTCGGCGGCCAGGCGCTCGCCAGCGGCCCTGGCGCTCGCTTCGTCGAGCGGAACACGCACGCTCCCGTCCGGGCCCATGCGCTCGGCGACCTCGAGGCGCAGCCGCCGCGGCACGAGCGGATCGGGCCGTGCATAGTTGAGCGCATACATTTCGGGGATGCGCAGCCGGCGCATCTCCAGCACATCGCGAAAGCCCCGCGTCGTGACCAGGCCCGTGAGCGCGCCCTTGTGCTCGAGGATAGTGTTGGTCGCCACGGTGGTCGCGTGGATGACGCGTTCCACTTCCGCGGGTTTCGCGCCCACCGCTTCGAGCACCCGGCTGATGCCGGCGGCGATGCCGCGGCCGAAGTCCTCTGGCGTGGTGAGTGTCTTGTGCGTGGCGATCTTCCCCGAACGCGCCATCAGCACGATGTCGGTGAAGGTGCCGCCGATGTCGACCGCGATGCGATAGCTCACGATTCTCGCGTGTCCAGGACGATGCGGCCGCGGCTCGCCCGGCCGCCCTCGACCCTGCGGTGCGCTTCGGCAGCCTCGCGCAACGGCATGCGGGAGCTCACTTGCGCTTTGATGACTCCTTTGGCCGCCAACGCTACCACGGCGGCGTTCGCCCGCGGGCTATCGACGATGCGCGCCTGGAGTGTCCGCACCCCGAACTCGGCCGAGCGATCCTTGAACGGCTGGGCGATCAGCCAAACCAGCGTACCGCCCTTGCGCAGGAGCGGGTACGAGCGCTCGTGGGTTCTCCCCCCCACGAGATCGAGGACCATGTCGAAGCCGCCGCGTCCTTCCCAGAATGGCTCGCGGTCATATGCGATCACCTCGTCGGCGCCCAGGCTTTGGACGTAATCGGTGTTGCGCGCGCTGCACGTCGCGCTGACGCGCACGCCGAGGTGCTTCGCAAGCTGCACCGCCATGCCGCCAATTGCGCCGGAACCGCCGTGCACGAGCAATTTTTGTCCTCTTTCCAGGCTCGCGGTGCCTACGAGCGCAATCCAGGCGCAGGTGCCCGCATGCATGAGAGCTGCGCCCTCGGCGAACGACATCGTGTCCGGCAGCCCCACCACGCTGCGCGCATCGCGCACGATATGCGTGGCATAGCTTCCCTGCACCGTGCGCTGAGCGACGAAACACACCGGCTCGCCGCTTCGCGCGTAGTCCACCGCCGTGCCCAGCGCGGCCACGCGGCCCGCGCCGTCGCGCCCGGGAATACACGGAAGCGAGACCGGAAAAAGCTCCTGCAGCAGGCCGGCGCGCAACTTGGCATCTCCCGGCGTCACGCTCGCCGCTTCAATCGCGATGAGGACTTCGCCGGGGCCGGGACGCGGGGTCGGGATTTCGTGGAGCCCCAGCACCTCAGGCGGGCCAAAGCGCGAGAACCGCATGCAATTCATTCGGCATCATTATATTTGTCGTTGGTATTGCCAAAGCCAGCAGGGCCGGAGGATGCTATCCGGCTCGATAGAGGAGGAGGGACCGGACCATGGCGCTGCGCCGAGGTGATGGCCAAGCCCGGGGGATGGCAGGAATGCTCGATACGCGGCAGCTGCGCGGTTCGATCGAGGCGCTGACGATCGCGCTCGATGTGCGGGACGCGTACACGCGCTCCCACTGCGACCGGGTGGTGCGCCTCGCCGCCGAACTGGGCGTTGCCTGCAATCTGACGGAGGCGGAACTGGATTGCCTGCGTGTCGCCGCCCGGTTCCACGACATCGGGAAGGTGGGGATCCCGGATGCCGTATTGCGAAAGCCCGGCCCGCTGACCGCCGACGAATGGGCGCTGATGCGCAATCACCCGGAGTATGGCGAGCGGATATTGAGCGCCACGGCGATACCCGAGCTCGCGCCGATCACGAAGGTAATACGGCACCACCACGAGGCTTACGACGGAACCGGCTACCCGGACCGCCTCAAGGGCGAGGGCATTCCGCTCGCCAGCCGGATCATGCTCGTCGTGGACGCATACGACGCGATGAGCAGCACGCGACCGAACAGCAGGTCCCGGACTCACGCCGAGATCATGCAGGCCCTGGCGTCGGAAGCGGGCTCAAGGCTCGACCCCGAAGTCTTTCGCGAATTCTCGGCGCGCATCGAAGCGAGCCCCTCGCGCGCGCAGTAGCGCTCACTCCCGGTCCGACACCTCAGGCGTCGCCGCGCCACGACGCGCGCGTTTTCCTTTTCGTGGAAGCGATGTACATCGCCGGTGATTGTGAACTAAAGTTTTCTCCACCGAGCCAGCAGTCAACACTGCGAGGACACCGTGAAAGCGATCTCATTCGGCTTCGTTTTGCTTCTGTTCACTACGCTCGCTTCTGCCCAGGCCGGCGGGGCAACCGTGCGGGGGATGGTGACCGACGGGTCGAAGCAAGCCATCGGCGGCGCAGCTGTCTATCTCGTCCCGTCGTCCGACGTGGAGAAACTCGCCAAGAGTCCCGTCGACCGGAAAAGAAACAGCGCCAATGACGAGCCGATGGAGGACAACCTTGCCACCAACCGCGACAAGTACAAGAAGGCGATGACCGACAGGAAGGGCAGCTTTTCGATTCCGAAGGTGGCGAACGGCAAGTACTTCGTCTACGCGGAGCCCTCGGATACGGAGCACCTGCCCGGGGGCAGCCTCGCCAATACGGCCATGACCACCGCCCAGCTGGCGAAGGCGCCGCTCAAGATTGTGGTCTCGGGGAAGAGCCCGGAAAATGCCGACTTCGTCGGCAGCTCCCAGTGCCTCGCCTGCCATACCGACTACGAGTCGATCAAGAAAACCAAGCACAAGCTCGGCATCAACGTCGTCGGCAAGTCGAGCAAGTTGCAGGATCCTTCGCGCTTTCCCGCCATGAACGAGGGCCTCAACAAGCTCATGGCCGGGACGACGTTCCACTTCTACGGTTTCGACAAAGGCCGTGGATTCGACAAGTACCTCGTTTCGGAGAAGGCGCCGGCGGACCCCGCTTCGGTCAGCTTCTCCGCCACCTTCTTCAAGGACACCGACGGCAAGCTCAAATTCCGGACCAAGAACGCCAGGGACAGCGCCGATCCGGAGCGCACCTACACCGTCGAGATGACCTACGGCGGCAGCGTCCATAAGCAGCGCTACCTTTACCGCGTCGGCGACCACCTTTACCCGTTCCTCCAGTACAACAACAACGGGAAGGACGAGTTCAACGACCGGACGAGGAAGCAGTGGCGCGACTACCACGCGGACTGGCTTTACAACGAGGGAACGAAGAAGCTGGCCAATCCGCCGCTGGCGAAGTCGTTCGAGCTGGAGTGTGCTTCCTGCCACTACACCGGCTACAGGCTCAGCGTGACGGTCGGGGGCAATTATGTCGCCGATGCGGTGAACGACCCGAACGGCGAGGCCGACATCGACGGCGACGGCACTCCGAACGAGCTGAACATCGGCTGTGAGGTGTGCCACGGCCCGGGCTCGGTGCACGTGCGGTCGTCCTCGGCGAAGAAGGCGGCCACCATCGTCAATCCCGGCAAGCTCGCGTCCGAGCGGTCCACCGTCGTGTGCAACCAGTGCCATAGCAGGCCGCAGGGCTACCTGAAGAACGACCAGCCGGTGAACAAGGACAACCGGATGCTGACGCCCGGAACGAGTCGCAACGACTACCTGGTGAACTACACCACTCGCGAGGACGCCGCGCAGAACGACCTCTGGGGCGATGGTCTGCATTCGAAGGGGCACCACCAGCAGGGCACCGACTTCATCCGCTCGAAGCATTACCTCAACGGCAACCGGATTCTTGGCTGCTACAACTGTCACGAGGTCCACGGGAAGACGGAAGTCAAGCATCAGCTCAAGGCGGAGGTGCGGGATGGCAAGAACTCGCTATGCGCAACCTGCCACAAGAACGTGAGCGTGAAGCCGCACAGCCAGCAGAAGGTGGGCTTCGAGCATGACATCAAGATTTCCTGCGTCGACTGCCACATGACCATGACCATGCAAACCGGCGCGGGATACGGCAAAGGGCTCGTGACGAAGGAAGGACAGAACTACTGGATGAACGACATCACTTCGCACCTCTTCACCGTGCCGCGCAAGGACAACAAAGCGGTGAAAGGCGTGGACCCGGGCAGGGCGATGCCGATCCCGTACACGAATGCGTGCGGCACCTGTCACGACGCGGAATCGCTGAAGCGCTGAAAGGGGCGTTTTTCACGCCTTTCCTGCAATTAAGTCCGCAGGACTTGTCCTGCATTAAGACGGCCCTTGCCTTCGGCTTGCAGAATCATGCTCAACGAGATCCGAGGGCCCGCCCGCATGGCAAGGAAAGTCGTCGAATTCAGGACCGACAAGCGTTTCGCGAGGCGCGCGCGCGAGCAGAAGACCCTCGAGACGATGATGAGCATGTACTGCCGCCGCCACCACCGCGGCGGGCCGCTGTGCGCCGAGTGCGTCGCCCTGGCCGAATATGCGCGGCGGCGCCTGCAGCGCTGCGTGTTCGGTGACGCCAAGCCGACCTGCGCGAACTGCCTCGTGCATTGCTACCGGGCGGACATGCGGGAACGGGTGCGGGAGATGATGCGCTGGGCGGGCCCGCGCATGCTCTTCCGGCATCCTGTCCTCAGCATCCGGCACATGATCGACGGAAGGCGGCCCACCCCCCTGCTGCCGGGCAGCCGATGAAGCCCTCCAATCCATTGCGGGACTTCGCGGTGGATCGCGCGCGCGTGTCCACGATCGGCCGCGACTTGCAGCGGCCGGAATGCATCCTGGCAGAGCGCAACGGCACGCTGTGGGCCGCCGACGCGCGCGGCGGGGTAACACGCATCGAGCCCGACGGCCGGCAGCAATTCATCGGACAGCGGGCCGACTCGCGCTTTGCGAGCGCGGCGACCGACAGCGCCGCGGCGTTCGAGGCGAAATTCACCCGGGGAACCTTGCCCAACGGCCTCGCCTTCGCCGCGAACGGCGACATCCTGATCGCGAACTTCGGCACCGATGCGTTGGAGCTCATGGATCGAAGCGGCCGCAGCCGCACGCTCTACGACCGCCTGGACGGCCAGCCGATCGGCAAGGTGAATTTCGTGCTGCGCGACAGCCGCAACCGCCTTTGGCTCACCATCTCGACGCGCGTCAACCCGTGGACGGACGCTGTGAGCACGCCCGTGCGGGACGGATACGTGGCGCTCGCCGACGAGAAGGGTCTGCGGGTCGTGGCCGAAGGCTTCTACTTCACCAACGAGGTTCGCCTCGACGCGCGGGAAGAATGGCTCTACATCGCCGAGACGACCGGCCCGCACATTACCCGCATGCGGCTCGATGAGTCCACCCCCGGCGCAGTGCGGCTGGTGGACCGGGAAGTCTTCGGCCCATCGCACCTGGGCGGCTACCCGGACGGCATCGCCTTCGACGCCTTCGGCAACCTGTGGTGCACGCTGATCATGCTCGACCAGCTCATCGCGCTCACGCCCGAGGGCGAGAAGCTGGTGCTCCTCGACGACGGGGACCCCGTCGCGAGCCGCAATCTGCTCGGCAAGATGGCGCGGGGCCAGGCGACCACCGAAGACATGAGCCGCGCGCGCGGCACGCTGGCGCCCTGGATGGCGAGCATCACCTTCGGCGGGCCGGACCTGAGTACCGTGTATATCGGCAGCCTCCTCGGTACGACGATCCCGTTTTTCCGCTCGCCGGTCGTCGGCTTACCCATGGTGCATTGGTAAGATTCGGCCAACAAACGTTGTGGACATGGCAACACCACCGAAAGAACCGTATTCGAAGCGCAGGCAATCGAGCGTCTACACGCGCACGCTCGTACGGGCGATCGAGATCGCCGGCAGCGTGGAGGAGCTCGCCGGATTCCTTGCGAGTACCCCGGCCGAGATAGGCACATGGGCTACCGGGGCATCGAACCCGCCGATGCCGATCTTCCTGGCGCTCGTGGACGTCGTGGCTGCCAACGCCCTGACCCCGACCGCGCTGGAGAATCTGCCTCTCGCCCGGGCCCGGCGCAGCAGCGCCGCTCCGCGCCACCTCGCCTAGCACGCCCGGAATGAAAAGCGCCCCGGCCGCTCGCACGACCGGGGCGCTCTTGATGCAGTTGCCTAGGCAGCCGGCCTAGATACTGGCCGGACTCCTGTACTTAGGATTGACCCCCAAGAGAGCGGTCTGATCCTGCGTTCGAGTCCTGCCGGCCGGTGTTGCCTTGGTCGTCTCTCACGGGATCACCTCCTTTCAAAGTTGCCAGCCGCCAGTTTAGCGTAACGCGGCGGCCGCTACACTAGACGCCATGCTCTTTGCCGGAGCAAGGCTTTTCCCGGTCGCGCTCGCGCTCTTCATGGCGGGCGCCCAGGCGCAGCTGCCGGCGACCGCGACGCGCGACGGCATGCCGACGCTCGCGCCGATCCTGGAGAAAGTGACCCCGGCGGTGGTGAACATCGCCGTCCTGCAGCGCAGCCCCGAGGAGCAGAACCCGCTGCTGCGCGACCCGTTCTTCCGTCGCTTCTTCGGCGTGCCCGAGGACATGCAGCCGCAGATCGCCGCCGGCTCGGGCGTGGTCGTGGATGCGGCGAACGGCTACGTGATGACCAACGCGCACGTGGTCAAGGACGCGCGCGAGGTGCTCGTGACCCTCAAGGACAACCGGCGGCTGCCGGCGAAGCTCATCGGCGCCGACCCGGGCACCGATATCGCGCTCGTCAAGGTCGACGTGAAAAACCTGGTCGCGGCAAGGTTCGGCGACTCTGACGCCCTCCAGGTCGGCGATTTCGTGCTCGCCATCGGCAACCCGTTCGGCCTCGGCCAGACGGTGACCTCGGGCATCGTTTCCGCGCTCGGCAGGAGCGGCCTTTCGGTCGAAGGCTACGAGCATTTCATCCAGACCGATGCCTCCATCAACCCCGGCAACTCCGGCGGCGCGCTCATCAACCTGAAGGGCGAGCTCGTCGGCATCAACACCGCGATCATCGGACCCTCCGGCGGAAACGTCGGCATCGGCTTCGCCGTGCCCTCGGTCATGGCGCGCGCGGTCATGGACCAGCTCATCCGCTACGGCGAGGTGAAGCGCGGTCGGCTCGGCGTCAGCATGCAGGACGTCGTCGGGCGCGAGGGTGCGGTGATCGCCGAGGTGCAGCCCGGCTCGCCGGCCGCGCAGGCCGGGCTGCAAAAGGGCGACGTGGTGACGGCGCTCAACGGCAGGCCGGTGCGCGGGGCGGCGGAGTTGCGCGCGCGCCTGGGCGTGGTGGCGGTCGGCGAGACGGTCGAGCTGCGCCTGCAGCGCGGAGCCGACACGCGCAGTGTGAAGGCGCGCATCGGTCCGGTCGAGGGCGCGCAATCGCGCGCCGGCGGGCAGGCGCTGCAGGAGCTCGCGGGCGCCGCGTTCCAGGAAGTCGAGAGAAAGGGGTTGGCCGGCCGCAACCGCGCGGTGCTTGTCACCGCGGTCAAGGCGGACACCGCGGCCTTCCGGCACGGCCTGCGCCCGGGCGACCTCATCGTCGGAGTGAACCAGCGTCGCGTCGCCTCCGTCCAGGAGTTGGGCAAGGCGCTGCGGGCCGGGAACCGGGCGGTGCTGAACGTGCTGCGCGGGGACACTCTGCTCAGCATCCCCGTAAGTTAGCCGGGCTATTCTTTCGTCCGGGAAAGACGCTTCACGTCGGGAAGGCGCCGAAGCGCGCGCATGACGCGCGCGAGGTGCTGGCGGTTGGACACTTCGAACACCAGGCGCATGGTGGTGAACAGCGCGCGGTCCTCGTCCATGCTGATCGCGTCGATGTTCGACCCGGCCTCGGCGATCTCGGAGGCCACCTTGGCGAGAACGCCGCGCTGGTTATGCACCGTCACGTTGATCGCCGCCTGGAACAGGCGCGAGGTCCGCGGGTCCCACTCCACGTCGATCCATTGCTCGGGCTCCTTAGTGCGCGAACGCTCGATCGCGTTGCAGTCCGAGACGTGCACCACCAGGCCCTGGCCTTTCTTGATCGAGCCGACGATGGCGTCGCCCGGGATCGGCCGGCAGCAGGTGGCGAGCTGCACGGCCATGCCTTCGGTGCCGCGGATGGTCACGCTGCCGCCCGCTTTTGGCTCCTCCCGAGACTCGCTTTTCTTCAGGAGTCTTCGCGCGACGACCGCCGGCAGGCGCTTGCCCAGCCCGATGTCGGCGAGCAGCTCCTCGCGCGAGCGCGCGCCGCACTCCTTCAGCGCGCGGTCCCATGCCGCCTCGTCGATCTCGGCAAGCGCGCTCGACAGGCCCTTCAGCGCCTGGTCGAGCAGGCGCTCGCCCAGCCCGGCGGATTCCACGTACTGCATGGTCTTGAGGAAGTGGCGGATGTTCGAGCGCGCCTTGGCGGTGCGCACGTACTGCAGCCATCCCGGATTGGGCTTGGCGTGGCTCGCGGTGATGATCTCCACGCGATCGCCGTTGCGCAGCTCGGTGCGCAACGGCACCAGCTCGCTGTTCACCTTGGCGGCCACGCAGCGATTGCCGATGTCGGTGTGCACTGCATAGGCGAAGTCCACGGCCGTGGCGCCGCGCGGAAGCGAAAGAATCTTGCCCTTGGGAGTGAAGACGTAGACCTCGTCGGGGAAGAGGTCCACCTTCACGTGCTCGAGGAACTCGTGCGGGTCGCCCGACTGGTGCTGGATCTCGAGCAGAGACTGCAGCCAGCGGTGGGTCTGCTTCTGCAGCTCGGAGAGCTTGTCGGTGTCGTCCTTGTACAGCCAGTGCGAGGCGACCCCGGACTCGGCGAGACGGTGCATCTGCTCGGTGCGGATCTGCACTTCGACCGGCACGCCGTGCGGGCCGATCAGGTCCGTGTGGATGGACTGGTAGCCGTTGCCCTTCGGAATCGCGATGTAGTCCTTGAACTTGCCCGGAATCGGCTTGTAGAGCGAGTGCAGCGCTCCCAGCCCGACATAGCAGGAGGGCACGTCCTTCACGATGACGCGGCAGCCGAAGATGTCGTGGATCTCCGAGAAGCTCACGCGCTTCTCCGACATCTTCCGGTAGGTGGAGTAGACGTGCTTTTCGCGGCCCTGCACCGTCGCCTCGATGCCGCTTTCGGCGAGCTTCTTCTTGATCGCCTCGAGCGTGCGGCCGATCATTTCGCGCCGGTTGCCGCGCGCCGCCTTGGTCGCCTTGGCGAGCACGCGATAGCGCAGGGGGTAGAGGTGCGAGAAGGCGAGCTCCTGGAGCTCGTGGTAGAGCGTGTTGAGGCCAAGGCGGTTGGCGATCGGCGCGTAGATCTCCATGGTCTCGCGCGCGATGCGCCGGCGCTTGGCCGGCGGCACGGCGCCGAGGGTGCGCATGTTGTGCAGCCGGTCGGCGAGCTTGATGAGGATGACGCGCACGTCGCGCGCCATCGCCAGCAGCATCTTGCGGAAATTCTCCGCCTGCGCGTCCTCGGCCGACTGGAACTCGATGCGATCGAGCTTGGAGACGCCGTCGACCAGCTCGGCCACCGGTCTGCCGAAGGTGTCGGAAATCTCGTCCTTGGTCACCGAGGTATCCTCGGTGACGTCGTGCAGCAGCGCCGCGACCAGCGTCTGGCCGTCGAGGTGCCAGTCGGCCAGGATCTCCGCCACCGCGAGCGGATGCGAGATGTAGGGATCGCCCGACTGGCGCGTCTGGCCCGAATGCGCGGCTTCCGAGAAGCGGTAGGCTTCGGCGAGCCGCGCGACGTCCTTGGCCTTGAGGTAGCCGAAGCGGTCCTGCGCTAGCGTGGGTACTGCGGCAGCCACGAAATCGGGGTCAGATCAACATTTCCTCGCCACATTGTGCACCCTGACGGGAAATGTTGATCTGACCCCGATTCGGGGTCGCTTTTCTCGGCTTACAGCGCCGGGGTGCTCGGCGGCGTGGGATTCTTCTTGAGCACTTCGGTGCCCACCTTGCCGGCCGCGATTTCGCGCAACGCGATCACGGTGTACTTGTCGCGGTTCGGCTCGACCGACGGCGAAGCGCCGGCGCCGAGCTGGCGCGCGCGATAGGTGGCGGCAAGCGTGAGATGGAAGCGATTGGGGATGCGTTTCAGGCAATCGTCGACGGTAATTCGGGCCATGTCTCTTTCCGGGATCAGTGCGCGCGGCGCTCTTTGCGAACGATGCTCGCGAGCTCCTGCCGGGCAATGTTGAAGTCTTTGTTAATTATAGCGTATTCGAACTCGCCGGCGTGCGCGAGTTCGGCCCGGGCGTTGGCGAGGCGCTGGCGGATGACGGCTTCGGCGTCCTGGGCGCGGCTGCGCAGGCGTCGCTCGAGCTCTTCCATGGAAGGCGGCAGAACGAAGATGCCGATGCACTCGGGGTAGAGGCTCTTCACCTGACGGGCGCCCTGCCAGTCGATCTCGAGGACCAGGTCCTCGCCGTGCTCGAGGGTCTGGGCTATCACCTTGCGGGAAGTGCCGTAGCGGTTGCCGTGCACTTCGGCGTTCTCCAGGAACTCGCCGCGGTCGCGCATCGCGAGGAAGGTCGGCTCGTCGACGAAATGGTACTCGCGGCCGTTCTGCTCTCCCGGCCTGGGCGCACGGGTGGTGTACGAGGTGGAAAGCTTCAGGTCCGGCTGGTCTTCGAGCAGCGCCTTGATGAGCGATGTTTTCCCCGCGCCCGAGGGGGCGGTAATGACGAACAGTTTTCCCTTCATTCGATGTTCTGGACCTGCTCGCGGATCTGCTCGACGAGGAGCTTCAGTTCGAGCGCGCAGTCGGAGACTGCCTGGCTCGCCGCCTTCGAAGCGAGCGTGTTCGCCTCGCGGTTGAGCTCCTGGGCGACGAAATCGAGGCGCTTGCCCACCGCGCCGCCCTTGCCGAGCGCGCGCTCCACCTCCGAAAGATGCACGCGCAGCCGCTCGAGCTCCTCGTCGACGTCGACCTTGGCGCCGAAGAGCGCAATTTCCGAGCGCACGCGGTCGTCGTCGGCCGCGCCGATCGCTTCGCGCAGCCTCTCGGTGATCTTCGCCTGGTAGGCCGCGATCGCCTGGGGAACGAGCGGCGCCACCTCCTCCACGCGCCGGCGCATGGCGGCCACGCGCTCGAGTACGCTCGCCGCGAGCTTCGCACCCTCGCGGGCGCGTGCGGCCACGAGATCCTGCACGGCGCGCGCGCAGATCTCCGCGCTGATCGCGCGCAGCGCTTCTTCGTCGGCCGTCTGTTCGGCGATGACGCCCGGCCAGCGCAGCACATCGGCGATGGAGAGCGGCGCCGCCGCAGGGAAGGCCGATTGCGCCTCGGCGGCGAGCGATTTCAGCCGCTCGAGCGCCTCGGCGTTCAGGCGCTCGCGCTTGGCGGCGAGGCTCGATTCGTTCAGGAAGAAGCGGCAGTCGATCTTGCCGCGCGAAACGCGGGCGCTGATCAGCTCGCGCAGCGTCGGCTCGAGCGCCCGCAGCTCGTCGGCGATGCGGAACTGCAAGTCGAGGAACCGGGCGTTCACCGAGCGCAGCTCGATCGAGAGCCTGCCGCGCGGCGAATCGGCCGACGCGGTGGCGTAGCCCGTCATGCTTTGGATCGGCTTCGACAAGGTGGCACGCATCATAGCGCCACCGCGATGGGATAATCCATTCGATGAGGCCGAGCGGCAGAAAACCCGACGAGCTGCGCGCGGTGCGCATCGAGCGCGGCTACACGCGCCACGCCGAGGGCTCGGTGCTGGTCGAGTTCGGCGACACGCGCGTGCTGTGCACGGCGAGCGTCCTGGGGTTGTGAAGCTCGTCCTCGCCAGCGGCAACCCGGGGAAGCTGCGGGAGATCGGCGCTTTGCTCGCGCCCCTCGGGATCGAGCTTGTCCCGCAGGCCGAGCTCGGCATCGCCGAGGCCGATGAGCCGCACGACACCTTTCTCGAAAACGCGCTTGCCAAGGCGCGTCACGCGAGCCGCGCGAGCG
>DASZOS010000048.1:0-25359 GCA_035550695.1 Burkholderiales bacterium
CCCCGCCATGCCGCTTCTCACCCTGCAAGACGCCCAGCTCGCCTACGGCGAGCTGCCGCTGCTCGACCGGGCGTCGTTCTCGCTGGAGAGCGGCGAGCGCATCGGGCTCATCGGGCGCAACGGCACGGGAAAATCTTCGCTGCTCGGCGTCATCGCCGGCCGCGCGGCGCTCGACGACGGCGAGCTGCGCAAGCGCGACGGGCTGCGCATCGCGCTCGTCGAGCAGGAGCCGCGGCCGCCATGGCCGCGGGTGGAAAAAAAGCATCGCCTGGCCGAGTTCCTGCACCGCTTCGGACTCGACGAGAACCTCTCGCCCGAGACGCTTTCCGGCGGGGAGGCGAAGCGCACGGCGCTCGCGCACGCCTTCGCGCTCGAGCCCGATCTGCTGCTTCTCGACGAGCCGACGAACCACCTGGATATCGACGGCATCGTGCAGCTGGAGAACCTGCTCCTCAAGCAGCCCGCGGCCATCGTCGTCACCCACGACCGCGCGTTTCTCGACCGCGTGGCGACGCGCATCGTCGAGCTCGACCGCGGGCAGCTACGTTCTTACGCTGGTAACTTTTCCGAGTACGAACGCCTGAAGAGCGCGGAGCTTGCGGTGGAAGCCGTGGCGCAGCGCAAGTTCGACAGGTTCTGGGCGCAGGAGGAGGCGTGGATCCGCAAGGGAATCGAGGCGCGGCGCACGCGCAACGAGGGGCGCGTGCGGCGCCTGGAGCGCCTGCGCGCGCAGCGCGCGGCCCGGCGCGCGCGCGCCGGATCGATGAAGCTCGCGATCGGCGAGGGACAGCGCTCGGGAAAGCTGGTCGCGGAATTGCGGCAGGTGACGAAGTCGTACGGCGGGCGCCCGATCGTCCAGGACTTCGATCTCCTCGTGACCCGCGGCGACCGCATCGGCCTCATCGGGCCGAACGGCGCCGGCAAGACCACGCTGCTGAAGCTCATCCTCGGGACGCTCGCGCCCGACTCGGGAAGCGTGCGCCTGGCCGCAAACGTGCAGGTGGCCTACTTCGATCAGATGCGCGAAGGCCTCGACCCGGACAAGACCGTGGCCGAATCCGTCGAGAGCCCTGAAAAGCACGTCATCGGCTATCTCTCGGATTTCCTGTTTCCGCCGCGGCGCGCGAATTCGCCGGTGCGCATGCTCTCGGGCGGCGAGCGCAACCGGCTGCTGCTTGCGCGCCTGTTCGCCCGGCCGGCCAACGTGCTGGTGCTCGACGAGCCGACCAACGACCTCGACATCGAGTCGCTCGAGCTCCTCGAAGCGGCGCTGCAGGACTACGGCGGCACGCTGCTGCTCGTTTCGCACGACCGCGCCTTTCTCGACAACGTGGTGACCCAGACCATCGCCGCCGAAGGCGCCGGCGCCTGGAAGGAGTACGTCGGCGGCTACAGCGACTATCTGCGCCAACGGCCGATCCCGGAAGAAACGATCGCTGCGAAAAAGCCCGGGATGGCGAGGGAAAGGCCCCGTTTGAAACTCTCTTACAAGGAAATGCGCGAGCTCGAAGCGCTTCCGGGCGAGCTCGAAGCGCTGGAAGCCGAGCAAAAAGAATTGCTTGCGCGCATGCACGCGCCCGAGTACTACCGCCAGCCGCCCGCGACGCTGCGCGCCGACCAGGCGAGGAACGCCGAGATCGAGACGCTGCTTCACGAGAAGCTCGAGCGCTGGGAAGCGCTCGAGCGCAAACACAAAGCGGCGAACTCCTGATCGTCGTCAAACACCGCGCCGGACGAGCGGCTACAGTCGGTTCACCATGCTCGACGGCGGCCGCAGCAGATTCCAGGCGCGCTGGTGGGAAATCCTCGTTCCCTTGTTCGTCCTCGTCGTCGGCGTCACTGCGTTGCCGAAACCCCTCGACCGCGCCGCCTACGCACTCCTCGGCGTGCTGCTTTGCGCGGCTGCGGCCTACCTGGCGCTGGTCCTCGGCCGCCGCAGCGGCGTCCTGGAGTTCTTCGACCGCTTCAGGAACGGCATCTAGACTAGGGCTTCTTCGTCTTCGCGGGATCGCCTCGCGGCAGCACTTCGTTGAAAGCCTCGTTGGTTTTCCATTTCGGCACCGGCGGCGTGCAGCCGGCGCGCGGAACGTACTGCGAGACCTCGGCGATGCTCATCCGCGGGATATAGCGCGGACAGTTGGGAAAGATGCGCTCGGCGCGCACCCGCACCATCACCTGCGCGCCGGTGAACGCCGCGAGCAGCGGGTCGTCGTCGGCGATCGACGCGCGCCCGTTGACGCGCAGCCGTCTCGGCTGCTCGAAATCGATGAACAGCAGCGCCACCGCAGGGTTGACGAGGACGTTGCCCAGGCTCCGGAACATGCCGTTGCCGTCGTAGCTCGGAAACGCGAGCTCGTCGGCCGCGGTCACGCGCACGAAGCCCGGATCGCCGCCCTTGTACGAGCAGTCCGGCTGCCCCTCGGCATCCGCGCTCGCGAGGAAAAAGAGCCGTCGGCTTTCGATGAACGCGCGGTCCTCGGCCGTGAATTCGCGGCGCGAGAGCCTCTCGTCCAGCCGGTCCGCGAGCGCGCGGCTGTCGAAGCGGTCCTGCAGGCGCCGCATGCCGTCGTGGTACGCAGGCTTCATCGCGCGAAATGTAACGGCTTTTGCGGCCGGGTGTCGACGTGCCACCGAGGCGCGCACGAGCGGCGGCCCCTTCCCCGAGGTGGCGTACGCTAGCCGCACGCCGTCCGGGGTGGTGCAGAAGCGGATGCGTTGCTCCATCGCCGGCAAGTATGGCGCAGAATTCTCATTTCCCATGACCCTCCAATTCGACGCGATTGTCGTCGGCACCGGACAGGCCGGTCCCGCGCTCGCCGCGCGGCTCTCCGGCGCCGGCATGAAAGTCGCCGTGATCGAGAAAGCCAAGTTCGGCGGCACCTGCGTGAACGACGGCTGCACGCCGACGAAGACGCTGATCGCGAGCGCGTACGCCGCGCACCTCGCGTACCGCGCGGCCGACTACGGCGTAGAGCTCCCCGGCGCGCCGCGCGTCGACATGAGGCGCGTCAAGGCGCGCAAGGACTCGGTGGTCGCCGCCTCGGCGACGAACATCGAGAAGTGGATGCGCGGGCTCGCGAACACCACGGTCATCTGCGGCCACGCCCGATTCACTGAAAAGAGAACCATTCGTGTAAACAGCCAGGAGCTCAGCGCCGAGAGGATCTTCCTCGACGTCGGCGGCCGGCCGCTCGCGCCGAAGATGCCGGGGCTCGAAGCCGTGCCCTACCTCACCAACGTCTCGATCATGGACCTCGACTTCGTGCCCGAGCACCTGCTCGTCGTCGGCGGGAGTTACGTCGGCCTCGAATTCGCGCAGATGTACCGCCGTTTCGGCGCGCGCGTCACCGTGATCGAGATGGGCCCGCGGCTCGTCGGCCGCGAGGACGCCGATGTTTCTTCTGAAATCCGGGCCATGCTGCAGGACGAAGGCATCGAGGTACGCCTCGGCGCCGAATGCCTCTCGGCGAAGAAGGAAGCGGACGGCGTCGCGCTTGGCCTCGGCTGCAAGGAAGGCGCGCCGAGTGCGAGCGGCTCGCACATGCTCCTTGCCGTGGGGCGCGTGCCGAACACCGGCGATCTCGGCCTGGAGGCCGCGGGCATCCGGACCGACAAGCGCGGCTACATCGAGGTCGACGAGCAGCTGCGCACCACCAACCCGAACGTCTGGGCGCTCGGCGACTGCAATGGCAAGGGCGCCTTCACCCACACCGCGTACAACGACTATGAGATCGTTGCCGACAACCTGCTCGCCAACGCCGGCCGCAAGTGGACCGACCGCGTGGCGTGCTACGCGCTCTACACCGATCCGCCGCTCGGACGCGTCGGTTTCTCGGAAGACGAAATCCGCAAGCAGGGGCTGAAAGCGCTCGTGGGCAAGCGTCCGATGGCGCGCGTCGCGCGCGCCGTCGAGAAGGGCGAAACGCGGGGCTTCCTCAAGATCCACGTCGAGGAGCGCTCCAAGCGCATCCTCGGCGCGGCGCTATTGGGCACGAGCGGCGACGAGGCCGTGCACTCGCTCATCGACGCCGTTTACTCGAAGACGCCCTACCCCGAGTTCCAGCGCCGCGTGCGCATCCACCCCAACGTGAGCGAGCTCCTGCCCACCGTGCTGGAGGACTTGAAACCCTTGGGGTCAAAGTAAAGCTCTGACCCCGAACGGCTTACTGCTTGAGCTTCAGCTCGTTCTTCACCGACTTCACGCCCTGCACCTTGCGCGCGAGCTCGACCGCTTTCGCCATCTCGGCGCGCGTCTTCACCGAGCCGGTGAGGTGCACGACCTTGGCCTCGGTGGTGACGCCGATGTCGAAGAGCTTGAGCGAGGGCTCGTTGAAGATCGCCGTCTTCACCCTGGTGGTGATCGCCGCGTCGTCGATGTAGGCGCCGGCGCTGCTTTGCTTCTCTCCCTCGCTCGCGCAGCCCGCAGCCGCGAAGAGCGCCGCGGCGGCGAGAACCGCGGTGATGCGCTTGACTGATTTCATGGCGGTACCTCCTTCGCGCGAATTCTGCCATCCGCAGCGTTTTCGCCTGGAGGGAAAACTTCCGGGATTTCCGGGGTTTCGCACGTTAACCGCGTACAATGCGCGGCCATGAAAGAGAGACTCGCAATGACTCAAAGACCCTACGACTTCATCCCCGGTGCCCTCGTGATCGAGGACCTCGCTGTCGGCCACGGCAGGCTCGCCGAGCCCGGCGACGACATCGTCGTGCATTACGTCGGCAGGCTGCTCGACGGCCGCCAGTTCGACTCGAGCCGCAGCCGCCGCGACCCGCTCGACTTCGCGCTCGGCGCGGGCGACGTCATCAAGGGCCTCGACCAGGGCCTGCAGGGAATGCGCGTGGGCGGCGTGCGCAAGCTCACCATCCCCGCCGAGCTCGCGTACGGCGAGCACGGCTGCGGCGGCGTCATCCCCCCGAACGCGACGCTCGTTTTCGACGTGGAGCTTTTGGAAATCGTCTGACTGGCCCCCTGACAAGGGGGCGGTAAGCCGCAAGGCGAGCCCGGGGGGTTTTACTAGCTCGCGACCACGCGGGCGACGAACGCCACGACCTCGTCCTCGACGAGCTGCGGCGAGATGCGCTCCAGGCCGTAGGCGCCCTTCGCGCCCGCCATCCCGCCCGCATTCGGCGCCTCGCCGGAGTTGATCCACACCGTGCGGTTGTAATGCCGGGTGGTGACCGAAAGGGTGTGCTGGTCCTCGTGCAGCGGCGCCTTGGTGCCCGAGGCGACGACGCGCATCGAGATCCCGGCCTCGCAAATGCCGCCGGCGGTGCCGCCGACGAACTCCTGCTCGCCGATGCTGTAGCGGTGGCCGCGCTGCTCCAGCATCGCCCCGGCCTCCTCGAACACCGGGCGGATCACGGTGCGCCGCAGCTCGGCGAAGTCGCGCAGGAACTTCGCCTCGTCCTGTTTCGCCTGCTTCTCGCGCTCCGATTCCGCGCGGCGCCGCGCGTCGTACTCGTCGAGGAGCCTGCTGAGCGCTTCGTGCATGTGATTACCCACGGCGTCATTGTGCGCTATGGCCATCCGGAACGGAAAGCAGAAAAAAAAGAAGCCGCCCGAAGGCGGCCTCTTAGGGGGAGCCATTACCCAAGGGAGGGAGGGTAAATGGCTCAGGGGGAGTAGGCATTGTGCAAGCTGTCGGGGCGGTGTGTCTGTCGCTTGTACTCGGAATCTCTTGTCACGCTCGCACTACAAGAACACACGGCGCCCGTAAGGAATATTCGCTATCCGGCGCGCTTTAGCGTACAGTGCGCCCTCGCAGTTTGCCGGGACGTTTTCTTCGGTCTGGCATCGCGGCTTCCGGTTGCGCCAACCCAAGGAAATGTCATGAGCTTTTCGTCGCTCGGCCTCGATTCATCCCTGCTCGACAACCTCGCGCGCCTCGGCTATGCCGAGCCCACGCCGGTGCAGCGCGCCGCGATCCCCGCCGCGCTCGCCGGCGGCGACCTGCTGGTCTCGTCGCAGACCGGGAGCGGCAAGACCGCCGCGTTCGTGCTGCCGGGGCTCGAGCGCCTGCGCAGCGCGGCGGCGCGCGCCGGCAAGGGCCCGCGCATGCTGGTGCTCGCGCCCACGCGCGAGCTCGCCATGCAGGTCGAGAAGGCGACCCACGGCTACTGCGCCGGGCAGAAGCTCCTCACCGCCTGCCTCGTGGGCGGCGTGCCCTTCGGCAAGCAGCTCGCGCAGGTGAGAAAGGCGATCGACATCGTCATCGCCACGCCCGGGCGACTGAAGGACCACATGGACCGGGGCAGC
Source organism: Burkholderiales bacterium (assembly GCA_035550695.1). GTDB lineage: Bacteria > Pseudomonadota > Gammaproteobacteria > Burkholderiales > SG8-39 > SCGC-AG-212-J23. The sequence goes on from DASZOS010000048.1 coordinate 6,257, forward strand.
GTGCAGCTCGGCCGCGTCGAGCTCCTGGTGCTGGACGAGGCCGACCGCATGCTCGACATGGGGTTCCAGGAGGAGATCGACGCCATCGTCGCGCGCGCCCCGAAGGAGCGCCAGACGCTGCTCTTCTCGGCAACGCTCGCGGGGGTGGTCGGGCGGCTCGCCGCGCGCGTCACGCGCAATCCGACGCGCATCGAGATCGGGCGCCACGAGCAAGCGAGGCTCGATATCACCCAGCATGCGCTCATCGCCGACAACGAGGCGCACAAGGGCCGCATGCTCGATTCGCTGCTGCGCGAGGTGGAAGTCGAGCAGGCGCTCGTTTTCACCGCCATGAAGCGCACTGCCGCCGACCTCACCCTTTCGCTCGTCGCGAAGGGGTTCGCCGCGGGCGCGCTGCACGGCGACATGCAGCAGAAGGAGCGCACCCGGGCACTGAAGGCGCTGCGCGAGGGCAGGATGCGGGTGCTGGTGGCGACCGACGTCGCCGCGCGCGGCATCGACGTCCCGGGAATAAACCTGGTGGTGAATTACGACGCGCCGCGCATGGCCGAAGACTACGTGCACCGCATCGGCCGTACCGGCCGGGCCGGCCGCGCCGGCATCGCGGTGACTTTCCTCGGCCGCGACGATCGCAGCCTGGTGCGCCGCATCGAGCGGTTCACCGGCAACAAGGTGAGCCTGGTGGAAATCCCCGGGCTCGAGCCGCGCACGCGCGGCTAGCGGCTTACGGGACGAGCTTCTTGAGTGCCTCGGCGCACGCCGAAGCGACGTCGCGGTTCGGCTCGGCGGTGCTGCCGGGCATCGTCGCCCAGCCGCCCTTGCTCACGTATTCGCCCTGCTCCCAATCCTTGGTTTCCTTCAGCGCCACGAGGCTCGCCTTCGCTTGGGGGCTCTTCTGAAACTGGGAGACGCAGATCGGGGTGAGCGCCGATACGAGCGCCGCGTCCGCGCGTGCGCCGGAGAGTTTCTCCGCCGTGGCGCCGGTCACCCAGCCGCCCCAGGTGAACCCGACGAACGCGAGCGCGACCGCGCCCGCCGCCGCGCCCCAGAGGAATGGCTTCGTTTCTACGGGAAGCTTGGGAATGCCCATGAGTATTTTCCTTTGTGAGTTCACGCAGTGTCTGCGCCTCCCGACGGATGTTCTGTGCGCTGACGTACATACTGTGCGCACGGCGGCGAACAGAATGGCACCATGGACACCATCTTGTGGATACTGACCGGGGGAACTCTCGGCTGGCTGAGCTACGTGCTGCTGCGCTTCAATGAGGCGCGCGGCATGAGCATTTCGATTGCGATCGGCGCGGCAGGCGGGCTCGTCGGCGGGAAGGTGCTGGCGCCGATGTTCACGAGCGCAGCGGCGGCCGATCTCAGCGTGCCGGCGCTCTTCTTTGCCGCCACCGCGGCCGCCGTCCTCCTCGTGATCGGCAACCTGTTGTACGTTCGCTGGGGCGTATAGCCGATTTCGTAGCCGTCTGTGCGCCAGCGCACGAACGGGCGTAGCATGGTTCATGGTCAAGGCGCACAGCGGTTCCGGCGCGCACCCCACCCAGAACCGTCTTCTCGCTTCTCTGTCCGACGCCGACTACCAGGCGCTCGTGCCGCACCTCGAAGTGATGGCGATGCCCCTCGGCCTCGCGGTCTATGAATCCGGCGGCTTGCAGGGCTACGTGTATTTCCCGACCGACAGCATCGTGTCGCTGCTCTACGTCCTCGAGAACGGCGCCTCGACCGAGATCGCGGTCACCGGAAACGAGGGCGTCGTGGGGATCTCGCTCTTCATGGGAGGCGAAACCACGCCGAGCCGCGCCGTGGTGCAGAGCGCCGGGCAGGGCTACCGCGTGCGTGCGGCCATCCTGAAAAAGCAATTCGAGTCGCGCGGCGAGCTGCAGCAACTGCTGCTGCGCTTCACCCAGGCGCTGATCACCCAAATGACGCAGACCGCGGTGTGCAACCGCCACCACGCGGTGGACCAGCAGCTCTGCCGCTGGCTTTTGCTGATGCTCGACCGGCTTCCCTCGAACCAGCTGAACATGACCCAGGAGCTCATCGCCAACATGCTCGGCGTGCGCCGCGAAGGCGTCACCGAGGCGGCCGGCAAGCTCCAGGCGGAGGGGCTCATCGAGTACAGCCGCGGCCGCATCCGGGTGCTCGACCGGCGCCGGCTCGAGTTCCGGGTGTGCGAATGCTATGCGGTGGTCAAGCGGGAGTACGACCGCCTGCTCGGGCGCGCGACGGGCGATTCGTAACGCGGATCGTATTCCTCACCGCGGTCACGCCCTCGATCTTCCGCGCGAGCGCCCCGGCTCTTTCCACCTGGGTCATCGAGTCCACGAAACCCCTGAGATGGACCACGCCGTCCCGGGTTTCTATGGAGATGTCCATTTTTCCGAGCGTCCGATCCTTCTGGATCGCGCTCGTCACGCGCTCGGTGATGAGCGCATCGTTGAAGGTGGCGGCCTTCTCCTGCGCCCTCGCCGTGGCCGCGGCGCCGAGCGCAAGGAGCAGCATCGCCCCCAGGACCCATGCGGAAACAATCGGCTTGTGGGGCATGCGCCACAGTGCAACCGCCAGCCGGCCGCGTCTGTCTGCCAGGACACTTAGCCCGAATTCGGGACGAATTTGGGGTCAGAGCATATGCTCTGACCCCAAATTGGTTTCCCCAAATTGGTTTAGCCGATCTCCACCGGCACGAAGAGGCTTGCCTCGCCGCGGCGGATGAGGAGCGCGACGCTGCCTTTCGCCTTCTCGACCGCCGAACGCAGGTCGCCGACGCTCTTCACCGGCTTGCCGTTGACGGCGGTGACCACGTCGCCCGGCCGGATGCCGGCGCGCGCCGCCGCTGCGCCGGCATCCTCCACCAGCAGGCCCTGGACGCCGTCGAGCTCCTTCCCCTCCTCCGCGGTGAGCGGGCGCACCGCGAGCCCGAGCTTGCCGGAGGCCTTCTCGCCGCGCGTGGCGCCCGCCACCTTGGCGGTCTTCAACTCGCCTACCGTGACCGCGAGCGTGCGCTTCGCCCCGTCGCGCCAGAGCTCGAACGTGGCCTTCGATCCGGGCTTCACCGCCGCCACCAGCGGCGGCAGCTCGCTCGAGCGCTCGAGCGGCTTGCCGTTGATCGCGAGCAGCACGTCGCCCGGCTTGATCCCGGCGTTGTCCGCCGGCCCGTTCGGCTCGACCGACGAGACGAGCGCGCCCTGCGGCCGCTCGAGGCCGAAGGAGCGCGCGAGCGAGGCCGTCACCTCCTGGATCGCCACGCCGATGCGGCCGCGCTCGACTTTGCCGTTCTGCACCAGCTGCTGCTTCACATCGGCGGCGACGTTGATCGGGATGGCGAAGGCGACGCCCATGTAGCCGCCGGTGCGCGAGTAGATCTGCGAGTTGACGCCGATCACCTCGCCGCGCAGGTTGAACAGCGGCCCGCCGGAGTTGCCCGGGTTGATCGCCGCGTCGGTCTGGATGAAAGGCACGTAGGTGCCGTCGGGCAGCGAGCGCGAGGTCGCGCTCACGATGCCGGCGGTCACCGTGTTGTCGAAGCCGAACGGAGAGCCGATCGCGAGCACCCACTCGCCCACGCGCACCGCGCGCGGATCGCCGAGCTTCACCGTCGGCAGGCCTTTCGCATCGATCTTCACCACCGCGATGTCGGTCGGCTGGTCGACGCCGAGCACTCTTCCCTTGAACTCGCGCCGGTCCGAGAGCTTGACCCGCACCTCGTCGGCACCGTCGACCACGTGCGCGTTGGTGAGGATCACGCCGTCGGGCTCGACGATGAACCCCGAGCCGAGCCCCTGCGCCGGCACCCGCGGCATCGGCACCTGGAAGCGCCGGAAGAACTCGTAGAACGGGCTGTTTTCATCCAGGCCCTCGAGCGGGTTCTGCGCGCCGTTGCTGGTGACGGTGATATTGACCACCGCCGCCTTGTTGCCCTCGACGATCGCCGCGAAGTCGGGCAGGGTCTGCACCGCCGGCGCGGCCTGGACCCGGGCCTGCTCGGCATACGAGTTCCAGTCGCAGCCCGACAGGAGTGCGACAGCGAACAATGGAATGAAAGCGAGCTTCTTCATCGCAAGGGACTCCGCGGAAAGATGTTGTTGCGATGGAGACCAAAATTGCGGCCGCGGAGTTCCGCTTCAAGGGTAACCAAACGTTACGCCAAGCTTTCGATCCCCTGACAGGGACCGCTCTGGCTCATGGCGCCGCCATCGCCGATTCGGGAGCGCCGCGACGCCGCAGCGCGCGCGCGCGCCAGCCGACCGCGCCCGCCAGCGCGGCGCATATCGCGGCCATGATGAAGGCAACGGTGTAGCTCGCGCTTGCGTCGTACAGGCGCCCGGCGAGCCAGGGGCCGAGCGCGCCGCCCGCGGAGGTGCCCATCAGCAGCACGCCGACGATGGCGCCGAAGTGCCGCCCGCTGAAGCGGTCGCTCACCATGGCGGGCGTGATCGCGGCGGTGACCGAGTAGCCCACGCCGAGCAGCACCGCGTAGCCGTAGGCGCCCCAGCGCGTCGGCGCGGCTCCGAGCGCGAGCAGCACGAACGCGCTCGAGACGAGGATCGCGATCCCGGCGACGTACACGAGCTCGCGCTCGATGCGGTCGGAGAGCCAGCCGCCGCCCGTCTTGCCGACCATGCTCGCGAGCCCGACCACGCTCACCACCGAGGCGCCGAAGATCGCGGCGAGCCCGTGGTCGACGAGGTACGCCACCTGGTGCACGTGCAGCGTCTGCGCGCCCACGTTGCCGAAGAAGAACGCCGCCATGAGCAGCCAGAAGGGCTGCGTGCGGATCGCCTCGGAAAGCCTCATTTCCCGGTACCGTTTTGTGGGGCTCTGGCCCCGGATTCCCGTTGGGCCGTGACCTCGAATCCTTGTTCCGCCCGGCGCGCGCATCAGCCACAGCGACGCGGGCACGATCCACAGCGCGCTCAACGCCCCGAGCACCCGGAACGCCGTACGCCAGCCGAACGCGTCGATGAGAAGCTGCGTGAGCGGCACCACGAGCAGCATCCCCACGCCGATCCCGGCGCTGATGATGCCGATCGAAAAGCCCAGCCGGTGCTGGTACTCGCGCTGCACGTGCACCAGGGCCGGCATCCAGCCCGCGGCGCATACCGCGAGCGCGGTGAACACGCCGAAGAAGAGATAGAGATGCGCCGGCGTGGCGATGAAGCTGTCGGCAACGAGCGCAAGCCCCATCGCCAGCCCGCCCCCGACCATCACGCGCAGCGGCCCGGCGCGCCCGCAGAGCGCCCCGATCGGCGGGGTCGCCACGCCGTGCACCAGCATGAACACCGAGAACGCCCCGGCGAGCAGCGAGCGGCTCCAGCCGAACTCCGCGAGCAGCGCCACCAGGATCACGCTGTAGGAGTACCAGATGCCGTAGGCGAGCGCGAGCGTGAGCGCGATCACGCCAAGGGCGACTGCGGATGACGGCCGCGTCAGCGGCTGTTCTTTTTCGAGCGTTTCGCCACCCGGTATTCGGCCGCGGGTTCGCGGATCAGAAGCTCGCTCGGGATACCGAGCTTCTCATGCAAGGCGCGAATCATCGCCAGGGTGAGCGGCCGCTTGCGGGAAAGAATTTCGGATGCCCTGTTCTTCCCACCGACGATCGCCGCGATGTCCGCCTGGCGCAGCCCCTGTTCCTCCATCCTGAACAGGATCGCCTCGACGGGATCGGGCTTGCGGAACTTGAAGCGCTCTTTCTCGTAGTCGTCGATCAGCTTGGCGAGCAGCTCGAGCCGCCCGCCCTCCGGCGTCGCGGTATCCGGATCCTGCGTTACCAGTCGCCGCGCCTCGTCGAGGTACCGGCGATATTGCTCGTCCGACTTGATGATCCGAAGTTCCATGTCAGCGTCTCTTGTTCCGCTCGTCGTACTCGGCGTGCGTTCCGATCCAATTGACGGCGACGACACCGGCCCGGTACGCCACGCTCACCTCCAGCCGGTAGGTATTGCCTTTCACGTTGAAGATCACCAGACCGCCTGCCAGGAAGCTGGCCGTAGCGTACCGCTTGCGGACGTCCTGAGGCGACGCCCACGCCGCGCTCTCGACGTCAGCGAGCCAGTTTTCGATCCAGCGCCGGGCGTCGGCATGTCTGCGGCAGAACCGCTCGAGCCGCTCCCGGTCGAGTACCTTCATCCATGCCTGACGGTCTGAGCCGCCACACTAGCACAGAGTTCCCGCCCTGGGAACTGCGGCGGCGCGGGCCCGGAGCCGAAATCTGCCCGAGTTTTGATTTCGGGCTCTGACCCCGAATTGTTTTTGTGCCAGCATCGCTTTCATGGCGCAACTAACCGTGAGCACCGGGCTCGCAAGCCTCGACGCGATCCTGGGCGGGCTGCGCATCGGCGACAACGTGGTCTGGCGCGTCGAGGCCATCGACGACTACCGCGCGTTCGTCGCGCCGTTCGTCGCCGGGGCGCGCGACGCCGGGCGCCGGGTCGTCTACATCCGCTTCGCGCCGCGCCCGCCGGTGGTCGACGCCACCGCGGTGAGCGCGGTCCACGACCTCGATGCCTTCCGCGGCTTCGAGTCGTTCACGGTGCGCCTGCACCAGATCATCCGGCAGGAAGGCGCGGAGACCTTCTACGTCTTCGACTGCCTGTCGGATCTGCTCGATGCCTGGGCCACCGACGCGATGGTGGGCAACTTCTTCCGGGTGACCTGCCCCTACCTTTTCGAGCTGCGCACCGTGGCGTACTTCGCGCTCGAGCGCGACCGCCATTCCATCGCCACCGTCGACCGCGTGCGCGCCACCACGCAGCTGCTCATCGATCTGCACAACGAGGGCGGCACGCGCTACGTGCACCCGCTCAAGGTCTGGCAGCGCTCCTCGCCGACCATGTTCCTGCCGCACCGCGAGGGCGGCGGCAGGCTCACGCCGATCACCGTGAGCGCCGAGGCGACCAAGCTCTCGAGCGGCCGCGGCGGCAGGGGCGAGCGGCGCCTCGATGCCTGGGAGCGGCTTTTCATGCGCGCGGCCGACCTCGGCGCCTCGGCCCCGGACGATCCCGAGCGCAAAGCCATGGTGGAGCAGCTCTGTCGCCTGCTCCTCGGGCGCGACGAGCGCATCCTCGCGCTCGCACGCCGGCACTTCACGCTCGAGGACCTGCTCGCCATCGAGGAGCGGCTGATCGGCACCGGGTTCATCGGCGGCAAGGCGGTCGGCATGCTCCTTGCGCGCGCCGTCCTGCGCGCCGACCGCGAAGGGCGCTGGCGCGAGCGGCTCGAGCCGCACGACTCCTTCTTCATCGGCTCGGACCTCTTCCACTCCTACATCGTCGATAACAACTGGTGGCCGCTCTTCATGTGGCAGAGGAGCGACGCCGGCTACCTTCCGGGCGCGGCGGAGCTGCGCGAGCTCCTGCTGCACGGCGCCTTTCCGGCCGAGATCCTGCGCGAATTCCAGAAGATGCTGGAGCACTTCGGCCAGTACCCGATCATCGTGCGCTCCTCGAGCCTGCTCGAGGACGGCTTCGGCAACGCCTTCGCCGGCAAGTACGACAGCTTCTTCTGCGTGAACCAGGGCTCGCCCGAGGAGCGTCTGGTGCAGCTCCTCGACGCCGTGAAGCGCGTCTACGCGAGCACGCTCTCGGAAGAGGCGCTGCAGTACCGGCTGCAGCGCGGGCTTTCGCGCCAGGAAGAGCAGATGGCGCTGCTCGTGCAGCGCGTCGCCGGCGCCTATCACGGCAGCCATTTCTTCCCGGAGTTCGCCGGCGTGGGGCTCTCCTACAACACCTTCGTGTGGCGCCACGACATCGACCCGAAGGCCGGGATGCTGCGGCTGGTGGCGGGACTGGGCACGCGCGCGGTGGATCGGGTCGAGGGCGACTACCCGCGCGTGGTGTCGCTCGATCAGCCGCTGCTCGTTCCCTACACCGACCCGGAAGACCGCCGCCGCTTTACCCAGCGCGAGGCCGACGTCCTCGATGTCGAGCAGAACAGCCCGGTCACGGTTCCCATCAAGGAGATCGAAAGCAGGAACCCGAGGGCGGCGCTCGAGCAGCTGCTCGCCGACACCGATTTCCCCGCCACCATGCGCCGCATGCTCGCCGCGCTCGAGAGGGCCTACGGCTACCCGGTCGACATCGAGTTCACCGGCACCTACGCAGCCGAGGACAGGCTCTACCTGAACCTGATCCAGTGCCGGCCGCTGCAGACGCGCGGCATCCAGTCGCGGCGCGTCGAGATCGGCGAGCCCTCGCCGGGGCAGACGCTTTTCGCGAGCACGGGCAGCTTCATGGGCGGCAGCATCGTGCAGCCGATCGCGCGCGTGATCACCGTCGACCCCGAGCGCTACACCGGTCTCTCGCTCAGCGAGAAGTACGAGGTCGCGCGCATCATCGGGCGCCTCAACCGCCTGGTGAAGGCCGCCGGGGAGCGCCCGACGCTGCTCATGGGGCCGGGCCGCTGGGGCACCTCGACCCCGCGCCTGGGCGTGCCGGTGCGCTTCGCCGAGATCAACGCCATGACCGCGATCGCCGAGGTCGCGTTCCCGGCCGGGGGGCTGCTGCCCGAGCTTTCGTTCGGCACGCATTTCTTCCAGGACCTGGTCGAATCCGGCATCTTCTACCTCGCGCTCTATCCCGGGCGCGCGGATTGCCGTGTCCAGCCGGAGCTCCTGACGCAGACCGGCAACCTGCTGCCGAAGTGGCTGCCCGACGATGCGCGCTTTGCGCACGTGATCGGCGTTTTTGATCTACCGCAAGAATTTCAGCTTATGGCCGACATCGTCAGCCAGAAGGTGGTCTGTTGCCTCGCATAATTGCGGCTCAAGGAGGTTCACCGCAATGGCTTTCGACGAGCGCATCGAGACGATTTTCCAGCAGGTCAAGGCGAGAAATCCCGGAGAAGACGAGTTCCACCAGGCGGTAAAGGAGGTCCTCGAGTCGCTCGGCCAGGTCCTGGTCAAGCATCCCGAGTTCGCCGAGCAGAAAATCATCGAGCGCATCTGCGAGCCCGAGCGCCAGATCATCTTCCGCGTGCCCTGGCAGGACGACCGCTGCCAGGTGCACATCAACCGCGGCTTCCGCGTCGAGTTCAACAGCGCGATCGGCGTCTACAAGGGCGGGCTGCGCTTCCACCCGTCGGTATATCTCGGCATCATCAAGTTCCTCGGCTTCGAGCAGATCTTCAAGAACGCGCTCACCGGCATGCCGATCGGCGGCGCGAAGGGCGGCTCCGACTTCGATCCGAAGGGCAAGACCGACAACGAGGTGATGCGCTTCTGCCAGAGCTTCATGACCGAGCTCTACCGGCACCTGGGCGAATACACCGACGTCCCGGCGGGCGACATCGGCGTGGGCGGGCGCGAGCTCGGCTATCTCTTCGGCCAGTACAAGCGCCTCACCAACAAGTACGAATCGGCGGTGCTCACCGGCAAGGGCATCGGCTGGGGCGGCTCGCTCGTGCGCACCGAGGCGACCGGCTACGGCGCGGTGTACTTCGTGCGCGAGATGCTGAAAGTGCGCAAGGACACGCTCGAGGGCAAGCGCTGCGTGGTCTCGGGATCGGGCAACGTCGCGATCTACACCATCGAGAAGCTGCAGCAGCTCGGCGCCAAGGTGATCGCCTGCTCCGACTCGAACGGCGTCATCCTGCACGAGAAAGGCATCGACCTCGAGCTCGTCAAGCGGTTGAAGGAGGTCGAGCGCCGCCGCATCTCCGAGTACGCCCAGCACCACAAGGACGCCAAGTACATCCCCGAGGGCAACATCTGGGACATCCCCTGCCAGGTGGCGATGCCCTCGGCGACGCAGAACGAGATCAACGGGCGCGACGCCAAGACCCTGGTGAAGAACGGCTGCATCGCCGTGGCCGAGGGCGCCAACATGCCCACCACGCCCGAGGGCGTGCACGTGTTCCAGGACGCGAGGATCGCCTACGGCCCCGGCAAGGCCGCCAACGCCGGCGGCGTCGCCACCTCGGCGCTCGAGATGCAGCAGAACGCGAGCCGCGACTCCTGGACCTTCGAGTTCACCGAGAAGAAGCTCGACGGCATCATGACCTACATCCACGAGACGACCTGGGAAACCGCCGCCGAATACGGCGCCACCGGCGACTACGTCACCGGCGCCAACATCGCCGGCTTCATCAAGGTCGCGCGCGCGATGGTCGCGCTCGGCCTGGTCTAGCTTGCTTGATCAACGACTCGGCCGGGATCCCGAGTTCGCGATGCAACCGCCAGACCATCTTGAGGGTGAGCGGGCGCTTGCGGCCGAGGATCTCGTAGACGCGGTTGAGCTGTCCGATCATCGGTACGAGATCCTTCGGTCCGAGCCCGGACTGCTCCATCCGGAACTTGATGGCATCGACCGGGTCCGGCAGATCCATGGGAAAGTGCCTGCGCTCGTAGGCCTCGACCAGCGTCGCCAGCACGTCGAGCCGCTCCCCTTGCGGCGTGCCGGCTTCGGCGTCCATGAGCGCTTCGATCTCCTTCAGTGCAGCGCGGTAGTCCGCCTTGGTCCTGATCGGGCTTGATTTCCATTTGCTCCGCTCCTTCATACCGTCTGCGCGTCGATGCGGTCGTACTGCGCATGCGTACCGATGAACCGCACGTAAATCACCCGGTACGGATAGTTGATCCACACCACCAGCCGGTACTTGTTCCCGCCGATGTTGAACACCACGCGTCCGTCCCTCAGGATGCTCGCCGTACCGAAGTCGCGCTTCACGTCGGCAGGGGCGCGCCAATCGGCCTTCAGGGCATGCCGATACCACGCAAGCAGCGGCTCGCGCGCATCGGCGTTCGTCTTGCCCTCCAGGAAGCGCTTCAGAGTCGAAAGCGCGATGACGCGCATCGGCCGCCACTATAGTCCCATCTTGGGACTACGGCAAGCCGCCGGCGCGGGAATGGATCTTCAGTCTTCGACCGGCAGGCTCTTCTGGAACTTCGCCTGGGCGAAGTCCTGCAGCGAGCCTATCGCGTCCGCCACCTTGGTCCCGTAGGCCGGGGCGAACTCGATGAGCTGCTCGCCCTCGACCTCGTGGCGCTGCTTCATGCAGATGTAGCCGCTGTCCGAGATGAAGATGTCGATGTCCGCCTGCCCTTTGATGCACACGCCCATGGCCATGGCCTCCTTGCGCACGCAATGCTAGTTCGTGCGACCGGCTGCCGCGTCGCTCCGGCGGGGCTCCAGATGGACTAGTTCGCTCAGCGCTTGCAGACGACGTTGAGGAGCGCCTGGCGTCGCTCCTTGCGCACGACTTCGAGGGCGCGCGCAAGTGCTGCCGGCAGCTCCTGGGGGGCCTCGACGCGCTCGCCGTATCCGTCGAAGGCCTGCACGATGTCCTCGAAACGGGGCGCAGGCTCCAGGGCCGAGAAGGGGAAGTTGCCGGTCGACACCGCCCATCCCGAGGGATGGACGTTGGCCGTGCCCTTCGACACCTCCTCCCACCCGGCGTTGTTGAACACCACGACGAGCAGCGGCAGCTGGTGCATCCGCGCTGCCTGGTGGCATGCGCTCGGCGCCCCGAACAGGTACGAGCCGTCGCCGAGCGTTGCAACCACCGTGCGGCTGCGCGCGGCGAGCTTCGCCCCGAGCGCGGCGCCGAAGCCCCAGCCGAGCCCGGCGGAGTGCGGCGGGGCGAAGTAGGCCCCGGGCCGGGGAGCGGCATGGCGCAGATCGAGCGGATACTCGTTCACCACGATGTCGTCCTTGCCGAGCGCCTGCGCCACGCAACGCGAAGCCCACTGGAAGCCGATCGGCACGCGGCGCGCCTCGGATTGCGCGGCGCGCTGCCATGCCAGGCGCCGGGCGCGGCTTGCCTTCTCCAGCCGCTTCCATCTCTCGCGGGCACCTGGGGGCCTGCCCATCCTGCGCGCGAGCTGCCGCAGCGCCACGGCCGGTTCCGCCGCGATCGGCACATCGCAAGGGTAGTTGCGCATCGGGTAGCGGCTGAAGAACGGGTCGATCGCGAGCTGGATCACTCTTGCGCCCGGCTTGGGCCGCACGCGCGAAGCGAACCAGGGCGCGTCGCAGTCGACAACCAGGATCGCGTCCGCCTCGGCAACGCCCGGATAGACCTGCGAGCCGAAGACGTAGCCGGCATGGCAGGGATGGTCGGCGGGAAAATTGGCGTACACCGGCGCGGCCTCGAGCACCGGGATGGCGCCCGCCTCGGCAAGCGCCGCGAGCGCCGCGCGCGCCGCCGGGTCGCGCCCGGTCTCCGAAGTGACGATGAGCGGCCGCCTGCTCGCTTTCAGGATTGCGGCCGCCTCCGCGATGCGCGCCGGGTCCGGGTAGCGGCGGCTCGCGGTCTTGCGCCGCGGCGCCTCGAGCGCGAGCGCGCGCATCGGCTGGGCCATGAGGTCGCGCGGCAGCATGAGGTACGCCGGACCCCGCGGCTCGGCGAGCGCAAGCTCGAGCGCGCGGTCGACCGCGGCCTCGAGCTGCTCCGGCCGGCGCAGCTCGTAGTCCCATTTCAGCCACTCGCGCAGCATGCCGCCCTGGTCGAACGCTTCCTGCGCCCAGTGCACGTGAATGTCGCGCGCCCCCGCGATCCCGGGGGCGTCCGCCGAGGGCGAGGTTGCCGCGGTGAAGAGAATCGGCACCTGTCCGCGCGCGGCGTTGATGAGCGCGCCGGCGGCATTCGCGGCGCCGACGGTGGAATGCACCATCACCACCTGCGGCCGGCCGGTGAGCATCGCGTAGCCGTGCGCCATGGCGGTCGCGGGATATTCGTGCGCGACGAGCAGCGGCCTGGGGCCGCGCATCCTCCCGCCCGGCTTCTTCGCCGCGAGGCGCGCGAAGGCGTCGACCAGCGAGGTGTTGGCGTTACCGATCAGGTATTCGATGCCGCGGCTCGCCAGGACCTCGAGGTAGGCCTGGGCGACGTTTTCCACGCGGACGATACGCTTTGCCATTCAAGCGGCCGTCATGACCATCATCGCAAGGAGCAGCGCCAGCATGCCGTAGAGCGCCCAGGCGCGCCGCAGCTTCCCGTGAACCACGTGCCGCGCGATGGCGAACGCTGCGATCAGCACGACGATGATCGCGGCGCCGTAGCGGCTACCGTAGATGCCCGGCACGTGGTTCGCGAGCATCAGCGCCACCACCGGAAAGATGAGGTAGTTGTTGTGCGCGGAGCGCTGCACCGCTGCCGCCCACGCGGCGGCGTCGCCTTCGCGCGCGAGAGCCGGGGCGATGCGGAACCAGATGTTGCCGGCCATCAGCGTGCCGAGAAGCGAGCCGAGCTCGATGTAGAGTTGCCTGCCGTCGTGCCAGAGGCTCAGGCCCCAGACCGCGGCGACGAGCAGCACCGCCGACGCCGTGCCCGCCGCGGCCGCGTTCGCGCGCCAGAGCCGGTCGTAGACGAGCCAGGCGAGCGCGAACAGCGCGAGGCTGGGAATGGCATCGAGGACGCCGGCGCCGTCGAGCCCGAAGTAAAGCGGGAAGAGGAGCAGCACGCCGCTCACCCACGCGAGCAGGCTCTCGCGCTTGAACCAGGGCGCGGTCGCCTGCAGGAGCCCGGCCTCGCGCACCACCTGCGGCTCGCTTCTGCGCGCGCCCTGGCGGCCGAGATAGAGGAGGAAGAGCGAGCTGCCGATCCAGGAGATCGCGGCCATGACGTGGAACCAGCGCAGGATGAGATGCGCCCAGTCGAAGACGACATCGAGGACGACCTTCATGCGCGGAGCCTCGGCTCCCGCACCATCGCGCGGCGAAACGCCGGCAGCCCGAGCGTCCCCAGCACGAAAAGGCCGGTGACGAGCTTCAGGTCCGATGGATGCACGCCGGCGGCAAGGCCGAGCGCCACGACGAGGTAGTACACCAGCGCGCCGACGAACGGCGCGAGGATCTGGCGCAGCACGCTGTCGCGCCCGGTAATCGCCTCCCCGATGATGAGCGCCGCCAGGCCGTTGATCAGCATGCCGAAGCCCATGGCGACGTCGGCGTAGCCCTGGATCTGCGCCAGCGAGGCGCCGGCGAAGGCGCTGAAGGCGTTGGCGGTGCCCACGCCGAGCAGCGTCACCCGCGCGACGTTCACCCCGTTTGCGCGCGCCATGGTGTCGTTCGCGCCCACCGCGCGCACGACGAGCCCGGCCTCGGTGCGCAGGAACCAGCGCGCAGCCAGCACCAGCGCCGCCGAAAGGGCCACCCAGAAGGTGATCTGCGCGCCGTGGCTCGCGGTGAAGCCGCTCCAGGCCTGGTCGAAGGCGTTCGGCAGCGAGAAAAGCGGAATGTTCGACTTGCCCATCACGCGCAGGTTGACGCTCCAGAGCATCGTCACCACGAGGATGCCGGCGAGCAGCGTGTTGATCCTGAGCCGCAGGTGGATTCCCGCTGTCACGCACCCCGCGCCGAAGCCTGCGACGAGCGCGACCAGCATGGCAGCGAGCGGATGCACCGCGGCGGCGATCAGCGCCGCGCACACGCAGCCGCCGAGCGGGAAGGCGCCTTCGCTCGTCAGGTCCGGAAAGTTGAGCAGCCGGAACGGGATCATGATGCCGAGCGCCACGAAGGCGTGCAGCAGCCCGTGGCCGAGGCTCACCGGCAGCAGGTTCCAGAAGGCGGCGAAGAACTCGGCCATCAGGCGAGGAGCAGCTCGTCGTCGACGATGCCGAAGCGCTTAACGAGGGCCTCGACCGTGAGCCCGCGCTTCTCCGCGCCCGTCGCCTCGAACAGCACCCGCCCTTCGTGCAGCATGACCAGCCGCTCGCCGCAGGCGATCGCCTGGTGCATGTTGTGCGTCACCATCAGCGTCGTGGTGTGCGTGCGCTCGATCGCCTCGACGGTGGCGCGCATCACGGTCTCCGCGGTGCGCGGATCGAGCGCGGCGGTGTGCTCGTCGAGAACGAGAAGCTTGGGCTCGCCGAGCAGCGCCATGACGAGCGACACCGCCTGGCGCTGCCCGCCGGAGAGAAGCTCGACGCGCGTCGCGAGGCGCTCTTCCAGCCCGAGCCCCAGCGGCGCGAGCGCGTTCCTGAACCGCTCGCGCGCGCCGCCTCTCATGGGCGAGGCGAGCCTGCGACTTCGCCCGCGCCCCGCCGCGATGGCAAGATTCTCCTCGATCGACAATCCCGGCGCGGTGCAGGCGCTCGTGTCCTGGAACACCCGGCCGATGAAGCGGCTGCGCTCGTGCGCCGGAACCGCGGTGACGTCCGCGCCGCCGATCAGGACGCGGCCCGCGTCCGGCGCGAGGTCTCCCGCGACGACGTTGAGGAGCGTGCTCTTGCCGGCGCCGTTCGAGCCGATCACGACGGCGAACTCGCCCTTGTCGAGGGCGAGGTCGATGCGCGCCAGGGCCACCTTCTCGTTCGGCTGGCCCGGATTGAAGGTCTTGCGGATCGCCTCCAGCAGCAGCAAGCCGCTTCGCCTACTTGCCCAGCACGCAGTTGCAGTTCTTGAGCGATTCGGGCAGCGGGATCTTGTGGCTCTGGAGCTGCGGCCCGCTGATGAGCACCTTGTGGTCCTGCGGCCCCGGCACGCTCGGCGCGATCTCGCTCACCTTTGCGCCCTTCAGCACCTTCTCCACTATCGCCGCGGTATTGGCGCCGATCTTCGGCCAGTCCACCGAGTAGGTACCCAGCATCTCGTGCTTGACGATCGGCGCCGGCAGCCCGTTGAACGCCGGGATGCCCAGGCGATTGGTGATCGCCGCGATCTGCGAGGTGACCGGCTGGAAAAGGTTCGACGGAATGACGAACACCGCGTCCACTTTGCCGGCGAAGGTCTGCAGCCGTTGCGGCATGTCGTTCACGTTGTCCACGCCCACCATGACCAGCTGCAGGCCGTACTTCGGCGCGAACTTCTCCAGCCGCTGGCGCAGCGCGTTGTCGGCGTCGTCGCCGGGGTTGTAGGGCAGCCCCAGGCGCTTCGCGTTCGGCAGCAGCTGCCTGATGAAGCGCAGCGTCCCCTCCATGTCGGCGAGGTTCGACGCCCCGGTCATGATGTTCGAGGGCTTGTCCCACGATGGAATCACTCCCGCGACCACCGGGTCCTGCACCGCCGTGAACACTATCGGGATGCCGCGGTCGCCGATCGCGCGCACTGCCGTCTGCGTTACCGGCGTGGTGATGGTGACGATCACATCGGGCTTCCCGGCCGCGATCTTGGTGAGCATCTGCGGGATGAGGTTCCTCTCCCAGTTCACGTGCGTGAAGCTGTAGCTCACCTCCTTGCCCTCGGCGTATCCGCGGCTGTTCATCGACGCCTTCATTCCGTCGATCACCTCCTGCAGCGCCGGATGCTCGCCGAAGCTCGTGATGGCGATGTGCCTGGGCTGCGCCGCCGCGCCGAAGCTCAGCAGCGCCGCGAACAATACTGAAAGCGACCTGGCCGTCATTTCTCCTCCCGTTTACGGATGCCCGCCCGCATTATGCATGCCCTGGCCCGGACAAAGGGCGTGAGCGGGGAGCTGAACGGCCGGAATAAATGGTGGTCCGTCCCTGATTAGCTCTGGAACCCGGCGCGGTAGGGCGCGGGGGTCACGTCGCGGCAGCGTTGCTCGAGCTGGAGCGCGATCTGCTGGACGAGCTTCGCGTCGAGCACGCGATAGGCGCTCGTGAAGTACGAAGGAACCTGCCCGCTCGCGAGAACCGGTATTCCCTCCGCTGCGGTTCGCTTCACTTTCCATCCCGGCAGGACGACGACCGGCTGCACCCTGACACGCTCTCCCACCACGTTCGAAAGCCAGACCTGCAGCCAGGCGCCCGCGGTCTCGGCCTGCTGTATCGGCGCTGCTTCGCGCCAGCCCGGAAACTGCAGCGTCTTTCCGTCGCAGATCACCTCCCAGCCGGTCGCGCCCGCTGCGGGCTTCAAGCGACCCGTGGTTTCGATGGCGAACACGCCGGTAGGACCCACGAGCACGTGATCGATGTTGAATTCACGCTGCCCGACCGGGAAATCGTGAAACACGCGAAAGCCATCCCGCAGCAGCTCGTTCAGCTCCTGGCCCACCGCGGCTTCGGCTTCGCAGCCCAGCCAC
The DNA here is from genome assembly GCA_035550695.1 of Burkholderiales bacterium. Taxonomy (GTDB): domain Bacteria; phylum Pseudomonadota; class Gammaproteobacteria; order Burkholderiales; family SG8-39; genus SCGC-AG-212-J23. The sequence continues at coordinate 23,180 of DASZOS010000048.1, forward strand.
AGCTGCCGCAGGTTGCGCATGGAAGCCCACAGCTTCCAGCCCAGCCAGGCGAGACCGCAGACGGCGGCAATCGACAGAAAGGCGACCTGAACGGTGCCGGGTGCCTCGCCCCTGACCGCCCATTCCGCGACGAGGATGCCGCTGACCAGCGGAATCGGCAGCATGCCCAGGGACAGGTACATCGCGACATCCCAGCGCAACTGCTCGAACTGGTCGCGCACCGATTGCCCGGGGCTGCGAAGCAGATGGTGGGTCAGCGGATTTTGCCGCGCCCGCGAGCGTTGCCGATGCCGCCAAAGCAGCACCGCGCCGAGCAGGGCCAGAACCCCGCCCAGTGCGCCCACAGCGAGCACCATACCCAGAACCAGTTCCACCTGCGCCCCCTACGCCTGCAAAAGCACCTCCCCTGGCGCAAATTTAAGCGGCGGCTTGTCCAACGGGCAAGTACAAAGTGGCTAGATTGTCGAATTGCTTCGTAGCAGTTTCGCGAGCTCCGCGCCGTGCAGCAGGCGGATATTGCGCGCGGCGGCAAAAGCGAGCGCCTGCTCGGTGATCTCGCCGGCCGAGACGTAGATGCACTCCTGCGCTTCGCGCGCGCGCCGCGCCGCCTCCAGCTCGCGCAGCGGCTCGATGCCGGTGCGCGTCGCCTTCCAGCGCTTGCAGCCGACGAGGGTCTTGCGCCACGCCTGGACGAGCTCGAAATCCGCCTGCCCGCCGCCGAGCCGGCTCACCTGCCAGCCCTGGCGGCCGTACGCCTGCTCCAGCGCGTGCGAAAACTCGTCCCACGACATGGCGCGCAGCCGCTCGAGCCCCGCGGCGATGCTCGCCTCGCTCGGTGCGCGAAGCTGCTTCCAGCCGACAACCACCGCGATGACGATGAAAGGCAGCGCCGCGAACACCGCGTACAGGTCCGGAATCACGAGCCGCGCAGCCGCCGCGAGTGCAATCGCGATCAGCGCGCTGACCCACCAGGGCGAGCGCAGCAGGATCGCGAACAGCGAGTTGGGGTGCAGTTGCCACTTCACGCCGCGTGATTCTAGGATACAGAATTCGAATAGCATGGCGGCATGGGGACGAACGGACGAAACCTGGCGGTGCAGATCCTGAGGGGCGCGTTCCGCGTCGCCTCGCTGCCTTTGGCGTGGCCCGCCGCGGCCCTGCGCCGCTCGCGCGAATCGAGGGGCGAGCGCGGCCAGGCGAGCGAGCGCGCCAGGTTCGACACCCGCAAGTGGACCCCGGAGCTGCTCAAGCACCTCGAGTGGCGGCGGTTCGAAGAGCTATGCGCGGCCTACTATGAAGCGCTCGGCGCAAGAGCGCGCCTCGACCACTCGCGCTCGGACGGCGGTGTCGACATCTTTCTGTGCGCGAACGGTTCCGACACCGCCGCCGCCGTCGTCCACTGCAAGGCGTGGGACGCCTACCGGGTCGGCGTCGGCCCGCTGCGCGCGCTGCGCCGCGCGATGACGGCGGCGGGCGTGCGCGACGGCGTGCTCGTCACCGCGGGCCGGTTCACGCGCGAAGCGGTGAATTTCGCGGCGCAGGAAAACATCCAGCTCGTCGACGGCGCCGCCCTCCTCGTCGGGCTCGCGGAGCTCGAGCCCGAGAAATCGCTCGCGCTGCTGCAGTTCACCACGCAAGGCGACTTCCTCACGCCGACCTGCCCTCGCTGCTCCGTCAAGATGGTCTCGCGCAGAAGCATCCAGGGCGGCCGGACGTACTGGGGCTGCGTCAACTACCCGCGCTGCAAGCACACCTTCCCCGGCAGCGCCTGAAATTGGCGGTCGGGGTCGGTCCGTCCCCTATTTTCGTTTTCTGGAATTTTTTGGCGGCGGCGGACGTTTGCGGAGGTGGTAAAGCGACTCTGCGCTGCGACGCTGCTCTGCGTCACGGCTTGTGCCACGCAACAGGCGCTCGCGCCGGTCGAGCCGTCTGCGGCGGCGTCGTTCGAAGCGGGACTGGTGCGCAAGGGCGCGGAGCTTGCAGCGTTGGGCGGCCGGGCGCTGAGGACGCCCTTCGGCACGATCTACGGCACCAACATCACCCCCGAGGCCGAAACCGGGATCGGAGCCTGGTCGGAGGCCGCGTTCCGGCGCGCGCTGCGCGAGGGCCTGGACCGCGAGGGCCGGCATCTCTATCCCGCGTTTCCCTACGAGTACTACACGCGGCTCACCGACGAGGAC
>DASZOS010000049.1:0-47083 GCA_035550695.1 Burkholderiales bacterium
GCGGCGCTTGCGCGTGCCGGGCTGCTGCATCGGGTGGATCGCGCCATCTGCAAGGACACGGAGCTCATGGCGCTGGTGAAGTGGCAGTTCCGCGGCCTGCCGGAAAGCGGGCGCCGCGGCTGGCATTTCACCCGCATCACCGACGCGCGTGGCCGCGAATTCGACGCCGAGGTGGCCGTGGCGACGATCGGCGCATCGCGCGCGGTGTACGCCTGCGCGCTCGACTGCGCGATCGAAGAGATTGGCGCGCGCTGGAGCCGCGCGCGCTCGCAGCCGATCGCTCCGGTTCTCGCCGCGCCGCGTGAGGCGCCGGTGAAGGAAGTCGTCGTGCGAGGCGCCGGGCTGAAAAGCTTCAACCTCGACTCGCTGCCGATTCCGATCCTGCTTCCCGGGCTCGATCCGGCGCCGTTCTTCACAGCTGCGGCATGGGTGACCAAGGACCCGGAGACCGGCATCCGCAACATCGGCAACTACCGCGGTCATGTCAAGGCGCCCGACCGGGTGACGTTCTTCTGCGCGCCGAACAACCACGGCCATCTGCATTGGGCGAAGTGGAAAAAGAAGGGCGCGCACTACATGGAGGCTGCTGCCGTGGTCGGCGTGCCGCCTGTGGTGAACATGTGCGCGGTGTCCAAGCTACCCTACGGAGTGGACGAGTACGACGTCGCCGGCGGGCTGCTCGGCCGCCCGCTGGAGCTGGTGAAGTGCGAGACGGTGGATATCGAGGTGCCGGCGCACGCCGAGATCGTGATCGAAGGACGCGTGAGCACCGAGTGGCTCGAGCCGGAGGGACCGTTCGGCGAGTTCACCGGCTTCATGGGCGCTCGCGAGGCTGCGCCGCCGATGGAGGTGACCTGCATCACGCACCGGCGCCGGCCGATCTGGCACGCCTTCATCAGCGAGTACCCGCCGAGCGAATCGACGATGATGCGCACGATCGCGAACGAAGGGCAGTTCTTCGACCTGCTCAAGAACCAGTGCAACGTCGGCGGGCTGCTCGACGTGTACTTTCACGAGCCCAGCGGCGCCCAGCATTTCGTCGTCATCCGCTTGAAGAAGTCGAACAACACCGAGCCGATGCGCGCGATGCTGGCGGCGGCATCGGTCGACCCGGCCTACGGCAAGTTCATCGTCGCGGTAGACGAGGATATCGATCCGCGCGACCTCGACGCGGTGATGTGGGCGGTGACCTTCCGCGCGCAGCCGCACCGGGACGTGCAGATCGTCGGGCAGCGCTCCGGGTTCATCGATCCGTCGGCCGCGCCGTTCGATGCGCCGGTGGCGGAGAAAGCCTACCCGCAGCCCTCCGGCGCCTCGTCCCTGCTCATCGATGCAACGTGCAAGTTCGACTACCCGCCGGTCTCGCTGCCGGCCAAGGAGTACATGCTGAAGGCGAGGACCCTCTGGGAGGAGCTCGGCTTGCCTCGGCTGACGCCGCGCGCGCCGTGGCACGGCTACGAAATGGGCCCGTGGCCGCGCGAATGGGCCGAGGAGGCCATGCGGGCCGCGCAAGGCGAGTATCGCGCGCTCGGCGAGCTTCACGCCGCGCAACGAAAGCCGACGGCGTGAACGCCGAGATCAGCCTGCGCAGCTGGATGCGCGATCTCCAGAGCGCCGGCGAGCTGCGCCGCATCCGGGCGAAAGTGGACTGGGACCAGGAGATCGGGGCGCTCGCGCGCATCAATCTCTCCATGGGCGGGCCGGCGCTGCTCTTCGAAAACATCAAGGACTACGAGGCGGGGCGCTGCACGAAATTCTTCACCTGCGGCATGAGCAACCGCAACCAGGTTCTGCTCATGCTCGGCATGCCGAAGGACACCTCCGACAGGGAGATCGTGCGGCACCTGAAGCGCGCTTATCGCAATCCCGTGCCGCCGGTGCAGGTGCAGGGCGGGCCGGTGAAGGAGACTGTTCTCCGCGGCGAGCAGATCAATCTTTGGGAATTCCCGGTGCCGAAATGGCATCACCTCGACGGCGGGCGGTTCATCGATACCTTCTGCGGCGTGGTCACCAGGGATGCGGACACGGGCAGAGCGAATATCGGCCTGTACCGCGGTCAGCTGCTCGATCGCGACAAGGTCGGAAAGCTGCTACTGCCGACGCAGGGCTGGGGCGGGCACTTCCTGCCGTACCGCCAGAAGATGCAGCCGATGCCGGTGGCCGTGGTGCACGGCTGGCACGACGTGCTGCCGTTCTGCGCAGGCAGCCCCTTCACGAAGGACGTCTGCGAGTGGGACATGATGGGCGCGATCCTCGGTCGCCCGGTGGAGCTGGTGAAGTGCGAGACGGTCGATCTCGAGGTGCCGGCCGCCGCGGAGATCGTCGTCGAAGGCCATCTCGACCCGAATCCGGAGACCTTCATGAAGGAAGGCCCGTTCGGCGAATATCCCGGCTACTGCGGCGGCACGCCCTCGCCCAAGCCGGTGCTGCACGTCACCTGCGTCACGCATCGCAACGACCCGGTGCTGCGCGGGGCCCTCGAGGGCGCGCGGCCGGGCTTCCCGAGCGAAGACTCGGTGTTGTGCGCCTACAGCTGGTCGGCGATCGCGTGGAACATGCTCGAGGCCGTAGGCGTGGCGAACGTCACCGACGTGTGGATGCCTCCGGTGTCGACCGGCACCAACATCGTGGTGCAGATCCGCAAGGCGTACCGCGGCCATGCCCAGCAGGTGGCTAGCGCCCTATGGGGCTCGAGCGCCGGCCAGTGGTTCTTCAAGAACGTGATGGTGGTCGAGGAGGACGTCGATATCCGCGACCCGATAGCGCTCGACTGGGCATTCGCCTTCCGCGTCAACGCGTCCGAGGGGCAGCTGCTGACCTTCGGGCCGACTTTCGGCTCGGTGCTCGATCCTTCGACCCCGCTCGCGCAGGCCAGCGTACGCAAGTACGGCACCGGCCGCTGGACCCGCGTGCTGATCGACGCCACCCGCAACTGGGAGTTCGAGCCGAACCCCGACTGGGGCAACCGGCGCTTCCCGCCGGTGAACACGATCCCGGTGGAGCTCGAGCGCACCATCCGAGCACGCTGGAGCGAGTACGGCACCGGGATGCCGTATCTCAGCGAGGAAAAGCGCGAGATGCTGACCCTCGAGCAGCTTTCGAAGGTCTTGCCGGACGTCTGATCCGCGCTCCTTCATAATCTGCCAGCGCTACTGGAGGAGGCGATGACCATGCAGGCGCTGGAGCGGCTGGCGAGGGCCTGCCGCATTCTCGAAATGCACGGCCATGGCGACATGTCGCTAGGCCATGTTTCGCTGCGCGATCCGCAGGGGCGCGGCTTCTGGCTGAAGCGCAACCGCGCTGGCCTGGGCGAGATCCGCCGGCCCGAGGACTTCGTGCTGGTCGGCTTCTCGGGCGAGAAGCTCGCGGGCGAGGGCGGCCGTCATTCCGAGTGGCCGATCCACTCGGAAATCCTCAGGGCGCGAGCCGACGTGCAGATGGTCGCGCATACGCACCCGCTTCACGCCTCGGTGCTCTCCGGCGCAGCCGAAGCGCTGCTGCCCTATACCCTCGACGCCGACTACTTCGTGGAGCTGCCGCGCCACGCCGACGAGGTGGCGCTCATCACCACGCCCGCCGAGGGCGCGGCGCTCGCGCGCTCGCTCGGCCCGCACTTCGCGGTGCTGATGGCCAATCACGGCGTCACCTTCTGCGGCACATCGATCGAGCACGCCACCTGCGTCGGCGTGTTCCTCGAGAAAGCGTGCAAGGCTCACCTTCTTGGCAAGGCGGCGGGCTTGCGGCCGAATGCCCTCGGCAGGGAAGTCCGCGCGAAGCGCCATGCGCAAATCATGACGCCCGCGCACGTAGAGCACTCCTGGGATTACTTCTGCCGCATGCTCGATGGGCCGCTCGCCCGGGAGACGAAGTGAGGCCGGTCGCGCTCGAAGCGTCGCGGCTCACGAAGGTCTACGTGCGCAACGGCACGCCGCTCGAGGTCGTCAACGTCGAGCGCCTGACGGTCCGCGAGGGCGAGTTCATCACGGTGATCGGTCCGAGCGGCTGCGGCAAGAGCACGCTGCTGCACATGATCGGCGGGTTCATTCCCGCCGACGGCGGCACGGTCGAGGTCTACGGCAGCCGCGTGAGCGGGCCGGGACCGGACCGCGGCATGATGTTCCAGGAATTCGCGCTGTTTCCATGGAAGACAGTCGCCGGCAACGTCGCCTGGGGATTGGAGACGCAAGGTTTTTCAAGGGAGAAGACGGACGAAACCGTGCGCAAGTACCTCGAAATGATGGGCCTGTGGGACTTCCGGCATCACTTTCCGGCGGAGCTCTCCGGCGGAATGAAGCAGCGCGCGGCGCTCGCCCGCGTGCTTGCCTTCGACCCCAAGGTGCTGCTGATGGACGAGCCGTTCGGCGCGCTCGACGCGCAGACGCGGGAGGTGATGCAAGGCGAGCTCACGCTTCTCTGGGAGCGCACCGGCAAGACCGTGGTTTTCGTCACCCACGACATCGAGGAGGCGGTCTACCTCGGCGACCGCGTGGTCGTGCTCACCGGGCGCCCGGCGCGGGTAAAGGAGGAAGTCGAGGTCGCGCTGCCGCGGCCGCGCGACCTCACCATCAAGAAATCAGCCCAGTGCCACGAGCACCGCAACTACATCTGGGACCTGATTCGCAGCGAATCCGCCTATCGCGGCAAGTAGCCCTGGTCGACCAGAGCGTCGACGTTCACCGGCTTTTCCAGCCAGGCGAGCTTTTCGCGCATGAAGGCCGACAGCTTTTTCAGGCTCTCGACGTTCACGCGCGCGTTCGGGTCGCGCTTCCAGTCCGCGTTCTTCAGGTAGATGTCGAGCGGGGTGCGCACGAAGCCGGCCTTGTGCAGGTCGCGCTTCGCCTGCGCCGTATTGGCGAGGTAGTACTTGGTCACCGCTACATAGTCGGCGAGGAACGCACGCACGGCGTCGGGATTGCTCTTGAGGAATTTTTCGCCGAACCACAGGTCGAGCAGCTCGTGGTCGTAGCCCACGGCGTCGACTGCGGTGAAGAGCTTGCGCAGCCCGCCTTTCGCGGTCTCGGCGGAATAGAAAGGCTCGACAAAGGTTCCGGCGTCTACTTTGCCGGTGCGCACCGCATCGCCCATTGCCGGGAAACCGAGGGGCACCACCTTGGTGTCCTTGTCCGGCTGCAGCCCGGCGTTCAGGAGCCCGGCCCGCGCCCACAGGTCGGTGGCGGTCTTGATGCCCACCACGCCGATGGTGCCTCCCTTCAGGTCCTTCACCGAGCGCACCGGCCCGTCGGCCTTCGTCATGTAGGTGGTGCTGAACCATTCCTTGCCCGCGGCTTCCATGCAGACGCTCGCCACCACCTTGATGTCGAGCCCCTGCTCGCTCGCGAAGATCACCGAGAGGCCGGGGGCGGTACCCGCCTCGATCTCGCCCGCGAGGTACGCCTGGAAGCGCTGCGGATTGGCCTGAAACAGGATCTGCTTCAGCTGGTATTTCTTGCCCTGGTTGGGAGCGAGGTCGGGGCGCGCGCTCATCAGCCAGACCTGCTCCTCGGCGGCGAAGCCGCGACCGAGGCGGATGAGCGGCGGCTCGGCCGCAGTGGCGCTGATTTGCAATGCCACGGAAACACAGGCGAGCAGCAGGCAAGCGATTGGTTTCACGACGCCCTCCTCAGACGTAGTAGGTATCAAGCTTTTCCCAGTATACCAACCGGTTGCGCAGGAACACGAGCGCCTGGTCCAGCGCGAGACCGAGAGCCGAGATCACGACCACCACCGCAAGCATGCGGTCGGTCCTGAGCGACGAGAGCGAATAGATGACGAGGTAGCCCAGGCCGTCCGCCGAGCTGATCATCTCGGTGATCACCACCACGATCATGGCGACCGGCAGGGCGACGCGGTAGCCCGCGAAGATGAACGGTGCGGTCGCGGGGATCACTACCCGGCGCAGAATCTGCGCGCGCGAGGCGCCCATGTTCTGCGCCGACCACAGGAGCACCCGGTTCACGTCCCGGGCGCCGTGGTAGGTGACGATGACGATCGGGTAGAGGCACTCGAGGAATATGAGCGCCACCTTCGACAGGCTGCCGATGCCGAACACGAAGATGAAGATCGGAAAGAGCGCGAGCTTCGGCACCGCGTACGTTCCGGAGAAGAGCGGGTCGAGCAGCTCCGCGAGCCGCGCGGAGCGGCCCATCAGCATGCCGACGAACACGCCGGCGGCCGCGGCGAGGGCGAAGCCGCCGAGCGCCCGGTAGAGCGACACCCAGGCTTCCATCAGGCGCTCGGGCCGGACGAGAAACGCTCCGAGCTCGTAGCCGATCTTCACGAGCGAGGGAAACAGCAGCGGGTTCCACAGCCCGCTGCGCGCCGCCAACTCCCATGCCACCAGGACCCCGGCAACAAGCACGAGGGGCCTGAGAAGCTTCATGGCGATACGTCCTGCCAGCGCAGCACCCGGTGGCGCGCGGCGCGCAACAGCCGGTCGCCGACGTAGCCGAGGATCGCGATGGTGACGAGCGAAACGTACATGAGGTCGAAGCGCAGGCTCGCCTCGGCGACCTGGATGAGATGCCCGAGGCCCGATTGTGAATTGATCATCTCGGTGGCGAACATGACGATGAACGAGAGCGCGAGTGCGACACGCAGCCCGGCGAAGATGAGCGGCAGCGCGCTCGGCACGACGATGCCGCGGAAGATGCGCCAGCGGCCGGCGCCCATGTTGAGCCCCGACCACACGAGGATCGTGGGCGTCACTTTTGCGCCGTAGTAGGCGTTGATGAACGTCGGGTAGAAGCAGGCGAGGGCGATGATCAGGATCTTGGACACGTCGCCGATGCCGAACCACAGCATGAAAAGCGGCAGCATCACGATCTTCGGCACCGGGTAGGTGAGGAAGATCACCGGGCTGAAGGTCTGGTCGAAGCGGCGCGAGACGCCGGCAGCGAGCCCCGCCGCGACACCGAGCGCCGAGCCGATGGCGAAGCCCGGCAGCGCGCGCAGCAGGCTCGTCCCGGCGTGCACGTAGAGCTCCTGCGAGCCGAGCGCGGCGAAGAAATCGGTCAGGATCTGCAGCGGGCTGAGGACGTAGGAGGGCAGCCCCCACATCCAGGCGAGCTGCCACGCCGCGAGTAGCGCGGCCAGCAGGGCGCCCTTGATGAGAAAGTTCATTACGGTGCGGAGGCGTCGGCGCGTCGGCGCGTCATGAAGAGGTCCATCGGCAGCTCGGTGCCGAGCTTCCTTTCGCGCGCGACGTCGAGTGCGCGCTTGCATACCGCGGCAAACTGGTTCCCCATGCCGCCGTTGTTGTTGTGGTAGGTGATCTGCCGCGGATCCGTGCGGCCGGAGAAGCGGCCGCTGCACAGGTCGGCGAGCTCGCCGATTGCATCCCAGCCGATCATGCCCTTGCGCAGCGGCTCCATCAGCTCGGCCTGGTCGTCGATCTCGAGCTGCTCCTTGAGGTTGACGACGATGCGGTCGGCGACGCGCGCGCATTCGTCGTCGAGCTCGCGCTGGGGATAGAAGCGCGTCGAGGACTTGATGCCGACGACGTGGGCGCCCGGCGAAAGCCACCTGCCGAAAAGCACCGTGTCGGTGGCATTCGTCGCCGCAACCGCTATGTCCGCGCCGCGGATCGCGTCCTCGGCGGTATCGACCGCCGTTGCCCGCAGCCGGAAGCGCGTGCCCATGGTCCGGGCAAAGGCGCGCCGGTGATCCGCCGAAGGCGAATGGACCCTCAGCGTCTCGAGACGCGGACGCACCGCGACGAGCGCCTCGACCTGCGCCGCCGCCTGCTTGCCGGCGCCGAGAATACCGAGCACCGCCGCGTCTTCGCGCGCGAGGTACTTCGCGGCGACCGCGGTGGTCGCGCCCACCCGCAGCGCGGACACCGCGTGGTCGTGCACGATGCCCAGGAGCTCGTTCGAGGCGACGTCCCAGACGAGCACGAAGCCGGAGAAATCGCCGCGAAACTCGAGCCGCTCGTGCCCCTCCTTCACGGGCTTCGCCATATGCGCGACGTCCAGCCGCACGGCGACGACGCCATGGCAAGGGACCGTGCCTGCGATGACATTCAGCATCGACCAGCGCGGTTCGCCCTCCCGGGGCACGGGCGTGTGGATCCGCCGCCGCGGCAGCACCTGCGCGTGGCCTGCTCCCAGATCCCGATAGGAGGCTTCGACGAGTTCGATCGCCTCGGCCATGGAAACCAAGCCCCGCGCCTCTTCAGTAGTGAGGACCAGCGTGGTCGCCGGCATTGGGACTATTCTAGCCAGGTCACAGTCGCGAGGTCGCGGGCGTCTAAAGGGGTATGAAACAGAGGCGATTCCATGAACCCGTATGAGGTGCAGTCCGTCGCCATCGCCGCTCCGGCATCCCGCGTCTTCCGCTTCATCGCGGAGCCGCGCAACCTCCCGCGGTGGACGCACGCCTTCAAGGGGGCCGGCGAGGCGACAGCTTTGCTGGCGACGCCCCAAGGATCGGTCGAGATCGGCCTCGCGGTCTGCGCCTCGGAGCGGCACGGCACCATCGACTGGGAGATGACCTTCCCGGACGGCGCAGTGGCCACCGCATGCTCGCGGCTCGTGGAGAACGGCCCCGCGGCTTCGATCTATGTTTTCGTGCTCAAGGCGCCGCCGGTGGCGCAGGAAGCGGTCGAGGGCACGCTCGCGCGGCAGCGTGCCATCCTGCGGGACGAGCTCGCGCGGCTCAAGGGACTGTTGGAGCAATGATCGACGGGAAGCTCGTCGCTCTGGCGCGCGAGGGCGACAGCGCAGCGCTGAACGAGCTCGTGGCGCGAGTACAGAAACCGATCTACCGGCTCGCGCTGCGCATGCTCTGGCATCCGGAGGATGCGAAAGAAGCCACGCAGGAGATCCTGGTCCGCATCGTCACGCGGCTCGGGAGCTTTCGCGGCGAGAGCGCCTTCCTCACCTGGGCCTATCGCGTGGCGGCCAACCATCTGCTGTCGGTGAAGCGGCACCGCCTCGAGGAGCAGCACCTCACGTTCGAGTTGATGGCGCGCGATCTCGCCGACGGCCTCGACGCCGGGGCGACCCGGCGCGACGATCCCGAAACGAGCGCGCTCCTCGAAGAGGTGAGGATCGGTTGCACGCTCGCGATGCTTTCCTGCCTCGACCGGCCTCATCGGCTCGCCTATATCCTGGGCGAGATTATGGAGCTCACGGACGCGGAAGGCGCGGCGGTGCTGGAGATCTCGGCGAGCGCGTTGCGCAAGCGCCTTTCGCGCGCGCGACAGTCGATCGTGGACTTCATGAGCGGGCATTGCGGCCTGGTGCGCCCCGAAAACGCGTGCCGCTGCCACCGGCGCCTCGGCCGCGCGGTGGCGCTAAAGCGCGTCGATCCCGAACGGCTGCACTACGTGGCGTCCCTGCAGTCGGCGAGGCGCTTTCCCGAGGTTCTCGAGACGGTTCGCGCTCTGGAGCAGACGCGGCGCGCAGCGGCGCTCCTGCGCGCGCAGCCTGAGCGCGAAGTCGACTTCACGCCCGAGCTGAAGCGCCTGCTGCGGGTCTAGCGTACATTGCGATGCACATGCGCGAGCCGTTCCACCACGCAAGAGCGTCCTTTGTCAGCGGGACCGATACGCCGCGGGATTACCTCGAGCGCCGTCTCGCACGACTGCAGGCCGTCGAGAGCACGCTGCGCGCCTTCGTGACGCTCGATATCGGCGGCGCGCGCCGCGAGGCCGATGCGGCGAGCGAGCGCTACCGCCGCGGCGCACCGCTTTCCGAGGTGGATGGCATGCCGCTTGGAGTCAAGGACGTCATCGAGACCGCGAATCTTCCGACCCAGATGGGCAGCGCACGCTTTGCCGGGTGGACCCAGCACCGGGATGCAGCGTGCGTGGCGGCGCTTCGCAGCGGAGGCGCGATCGCGCTCGGCAAGACCGTGACCACGGAGTTTGCCTTCGGCGCCTCCGGACCGACGACCAATCCCCTCGATGCGACCCGCACGCCCGGCGGCTCGTCGAGCGGCTCGGCCGCGGCGGTCGCGGCAGACATCGTGCCCGTGGCGCTTGGCACCCAGGAAATGGGCTCGCTGATACGCCCGGCGAGCTTTTGCGGCGTGATCGGCTTCAAGCCGAGCTTCGGGGCGCTGCACCAGGGCGGAGTGCATGGCGTGGCGCCGAGCCAGTCGCATCTGGGCGCCCTCGCCGGGTCGCTGCAGGACTTGATGGCGGTCTGCGGGCGTATCGCCGACGTTGCAGGGGGCGATCCGGGCTTCAATCCGCTTCGTCTGCCGGAGGCGGCCGCCAAGCCGCGCCGCGTGGGGTTGCTGCGCACCGAGGCTTGGGCGCGCATGGATGGCGCGAGCCGCGATGCGTTCCAGCAGTTCGTATCCGGTTTGGACGTCGAGCAGGTTTCGCTCCCGGATTTCGAGCGCGTCGCCGTCGGCGCGCTCGATGTGTGGTCGGCCATTTGCTGCTGGGAGCTGCGCTGGCCGATCGCCGAATATCGCGATGCCCTCGGCGAGGACGCCAGGCGTTTTCTCGCGATGGGCGAGAGCATGACGCGCGCGCAGTACGACGCCGCTCTGGCGCGCCGGCGGGAACTGCGCGCCGAGTATCAGAAGCTGTCCGCGGAAATCGACGCCGTGCTGCTGCCTTCGGCGTTGGGCCCGGCTCCCGTCGGACTCGCGAGCACGGGAAGGCGGGACTTCAACGCTTTTGCTTCCGGCTTGGGCGTGCCGGCGATCAGCCTGCCGCTCTTCGAAGCCGGTGGACTGCCGGTCGGCGTGCAGCTCATGGGGTTCGCCAACGAGGATGCGCGCCTGCTCGCGCGCGCGGCCTGGCTCCTCGAAGCTACTTCATCGGGCATTTGCCGCTGAAGGCGTCGACCACGTCCTTCTGCGCCACGCCGAGCAGCTTGTTGTAGAGCTTGCCCGACGGATCTTTCGCCACCTGGTTCAGGTAGTAGCTCTGGATCGGGAAGTGGTTATGCCCGAAGCGGAACGGGCCGCGCACCGACTGGAAATCCGCCTTGCGCAGCGCCGCGCGCATTGCGTCGGTATTCTCGACCCGGCCTTTAGCGTCGCGCACGGCTGCCGCAATCAGCGCGACGGTGTCGTAGCCCATGGCCGCCATGCTCGTCGGGCGGGTGCTGTGCTTCTTATGGTAAGCGGCGACGAATCTCTTGTTGGCGGGGTTGTCGAGCTCCGGGTTCCAGTTGCTCGTGGTGACGATCCCGAGCGGCGTGTCGCCCAGCGCGGGGAAAGTGGACTCGTCGGTGAGAAACACCGACGAATAGACCGGGATGGACTCCATCAGCCCGGAAGCCTTGTACTGCTTGAGGAAGTTGATGCCCATGCCGCCGGGGTAGAACACCACCACCGCCTGCGGTTTTTTCGCCCGCACCTCGCCGATCTCCACCGAATAGTCCGGCTGGTCGATCTTGGTGAAGATCTCGCCGATCACCTTGCCCTTGTAGCTGCGGTTGAATCCGGCCTGGACCAGCTTTCCCGCGATGTAATTCGGCGCCATCAGGACAACCGTCCTGATGCCGGCCTGGTTGAGGTAGGAAGCGAGCGCCTCGTAGTTCGAGTCGATGGTCCAGGAAACGGTGAAGTAGTTGGGGTTGCAGCCCTCGCCGAGGATGTTCGGGATGGAGCCGACCGTGGCGACCGTGATGACGCCCGATTTCATGGCCACGCCGGCGACCGCTGCCGTGACGTTGCCGAAGATCATGCCCGAGAGCAGATTGACCTTGTCGCTCTCGAGCAGCTTTCGGGTCTTCTGCACGCCGGTTTTCGGGTCGAGCTGGTCGTCTTCCACGACGAGCTCGGCGGGAACGCCGCCCATGCGCCCGCCAAGCTCTTCGAGAGCGAGCTGCGCGCCGTTCACCATGTCCCGGCCGAGGAAGGCGGCCGGTCCGGTAAGCGTCGTCAGGAAGCCGATCCTGATCCGGTCCGCACCCTGCGCCGCGAACGATGCGACGGTCAAGGCGATGAGCAATAGCTTCGCGATCATGAATCCTCCTCGTGATTAGGATTGTGCCGCTTTGCGCCACCAGTCGACAATTTCGCCGCCCGTCGCGATCCAGACGCCCTTCCTGCGCCTGATGTAGGCGAGCGCCCGGTCGAGATGACGCGCGCGGAACGGGTGCCCGACGAGGAAGGGGTGCAGGGCGATCGACAGCACGCGCGGCCGCCTGGCTCCTTCGGCGTACAGCTGGTCGAACTGATCGACGATCATCCGGTAGAAATCCTCGCCGTTGCCGCCGCGCTCGAGGAACAGCGGAATGTCGCCGATCTCCAATGTGTACGGAACGGCAACGACAGGCTTCGAGCGCGTCTTCATGAGGTAGGGCAGCTCGTCGTTGCACCAGTCCGCGACGTATTCGATCCCCGCTTCGGCCAGAAGGTCGAGGGTGTTCACCGTCTCGGTGAGCGCCGGCCCGAGCCAGCCGCGAGGCTTGTGGCCAGTGGCGCGGGTGATGGTCTCCACCACCCGCCGGATGATGGCGCGCTCGGCCTCCTCGGGAATGCCGGAGAGCAGCGACGAGTTGGTCTCGCCGTGGGCCATCCATTCCCAGCCGAGCTCGTTGCCGGCCTTGATGATCTCGGGATAGTTGGCGCAAGCCTCGGAGTTGACCGCCGCCGTGGCTGCGAAGCCGTGCCTCTCCAGGATCTCCATCATCCGCCAGATGCCGACGCGCGGGCCGTAATCGCGCCAGGCGTAGTTGAGCACATCGGGCTTGAGGCTCGCCGTCATCGGCGCAAGCGAGATCGCCGGCTTGCCCCAATGGAAATGCTCGACGTTCGGCGTGATCCAGACGGCGACCCGCGCGCCGCGCGGCATCTTCAGGACCGGCCGCGCGGCAATCGGCGAGTACTCGTAGCGTCCGTGCTCCAACGTTATTCGCCCAGATAGGCTCGTCTTACCGCCGCATTATCCCTAATTTCGCCGGGCGTCCCGCTGGCGATGCAGCTTCCCTGGGCGAGCACCGTGATGCGGTCCGCCACCGCGAATACCATGTCCATGTCGTGCTCGACGAGCAGGACGGCGTGATCCTTGCCCATTTGGCGGACCAGCTCGGTGATGCGCTTCGCTTCCTCCTCGCCGTTGCCTGCCGAAGGCTCATCGAGGAGCAGCAGCCGCGGCCGTGGCGCGATCGCCATCGCGAGCTCGAGCTGCCGGTGCTCGCCGTGCGACAGGCTGTAGGCCGGAACATTTGCCCGCCCCCCGAGCCCGACCCGCTCGAGCGCCGCTCGGGCGGCGCGCGATTCAGCAGGCGGCCGCCATAAACTCCTTGCGCGTCCCGCTGACGCTGCAAGCGCTGCGTTCTCCCATACCGTGAGACTGGGCATGACGCTCGTCACCTGGAAGGAACGCGCGAGCCCGGCGCGAGCACGCCGGTGCGGCTTCCATGCCGTGATGTCCTCTCCGGCGAAATGCACGCTGCCCGCATCGGGGGCGAGCTCGCCGCAGAGCTGGGCGACCAGCGTGGTCTTGCCTGCGCCGTTCGGGCCGATCACGGCATGAATGCCGGCCGGCGCGAGCTCGAGATCGATGGCGTTGTTGGCGACGAGCCCGCCGAAGCGCTTGCTCAGCCCGCGTACCACAAGGAGCGGCGGGTCAGCCACGGTTTCGAAGCAGCACGATCACGATGAGCAGCGGGCCGAAGATCACCATCCAGTGCTCCGTCAGCTGCGACAAAGCCTCCTCCAGCACGACGTAGACGAGCGCGCCGAGCAGCGGTCCGATCAGCGTGCCTTGGCCGCCGAGGATCACCATGACCATGAGCAGTCCCGAGGTGAACCAGTGGAACATCGACGGGCCGACGTACGAATCGACGTTTGCGAGCAGCGCTCCCGCAAGCCCGCAAATCCCGCCGGAAACCGTGTAGGCCACGACCTTGTATCGGTAAGTCGCATACCCGAGCGTTTGCATCCGTTGTTCGTTGTCCCGGATGGCTCGCAATGCGAGGCCAAATTCGGACCTCACCACTTTCCCGCCCAGGTACAGCGTCGCGAGCACGCAGGCGAGCGCAACCCAGTAGAGGAGCTGCGGCTTGGACAGGTCGAGCGTTCCGCCAATCGTCGTGGGAAGCTTCAGGGGCATGCCGTTGTCGCCCCCGAAGGCCTCAAGGCCGATCGCCACGTAGTAGAGCATCTGGGCGAAGGCGAGGGTGATCATGATGAAAAAGACGCCGCTCGTGCGAATGGACAGCGCGCCGATGATGAGTCCCGCAAGCGCTGCGCAGGCGACCGCGACCGGTAACGCCAACAGGCCTTCGGCGATGCCGTAGCTGGCGAGTATTCCGACCGCGTAGGCCCCGACGCCGAGGAAGGCGGCGTGCCCGAAGCTGATCATGCCGCCGTATCCGAACACCAGGTCGAGGCCGATGGCGGCGAGGCCCATCGCCAAGGCGCGCGTCAGCACCCGCGTGTAAAACGTTTCGCCGGAGAGCGGCAGCAGCGCCGCCGCGATCACCACGGCGATCGCAATAATGGTCAGCGTGCGCGAGATGGGGCGCGGCGCGGGAATGGGATGCGAGACCTGCGACGATGCAACCGGGAAGAGCCCGGTTGGCCGGAAATAGAGCATCACCGACATCAGCACGAAGATCGCCATGGACGCGAGCGCGGGGCCGACGGTATAGCCGAGCGCCTTGGGAAGCAGCGCGCGGCCCAGCGTATCGACGAGCCCGACCAGCATCGAGCCCACGAAAGCGCCGCGCACCGAGCCGATACCGCCGATCACGATGACCACGAAGGCGAGAATCAGGACCGGCTCGCCCATTCCCACCTGTACGGACTGGATGGGCCCGGTCAGCGCGCCTGCCAGGCCGGCGAGCGCGCCGCCGAGGGCAAAAACGAAAGCAAAGAGGCGCCGCACATCGATGCCCATCGCCTGGAGTATTTCGCGGTTGCTGGCTCCGGCGCGGATCAGTGCGCCGACGCGCGTGCGCGTGATGAGCAGCGCCATGGCTCCCGCCACTGCCAGGCCGATCAGCGTAATCGCGAGCCGGTAGGCGGAGTAGGGCACGCCGGGAAGAATGGCCAGGGTGCCTTCAAGCCCGTTCGGGATGCCGAGGAAGAGCGGCGCGTTGCCCCAAATCATGCGCACCGCCTCGTTGAAGAACAGGATCAGGCCGAAAGTGCCGAGCACCTGCGCGTTGTGGTCCCGCTCGTACAGCCGCCGCAGCACCGACCATTCGAGCGCGAGCCCCACGGCGGCCGCGCCGGCGAGCGCTGCGGCGATCGCCGCGGCGAAGGATTGCGTAAGCGCGAGCACGCTCGCGCCGATGAACGCGCCCAGCATGTACAGAGAGCCGTGCGCCAGATTGATGAAGTTCATGATGCCGAAGACGAGCGTCAGCCCGGCCGCGGCAAGGAAAAGCATCGCGCCGAGCTGGATCGCGTTCGCGAGCTGCTCGGCGACGACCGGCAAGCTCAGCAATCAGGAAAAATAGGGACGTACCCCATTTTCGCGGCTACACCCAGACCTGCAGGACGTAGTCGTACGCGGCTTGCGCGTTGGTCATGTCGACGCGCTGCAGCTTGATGCGGTATCCGTGCGGCACCTTTGTCAATTCGTGGCGGTACGAGCCGGCGAAGTGACGCACGTCGTCGCGCCGCAGCTCCATCATGTGAAAGCGCGAGCGGACCACCACGTCGCCGTTGGCAGCGGAATGAAGAATCACGACATTCGAAACGACGTGATTCGTGCCCCATAGCGGCCGCTGCGACCAGGCGTCGGGGTGCAGCACGCGCTTCATGCGCACGTTCATCAGGTTCTTGTCCTCGGCGAAGATCGCCGGCACGCCGTCCCAGTGCTTGTGCGCCGGGTCGGCGGGCATCCAGTAGACGCCGTCTTCGGCGAAAAGATCGATCCACGGCTGCCACTGCTTCGTGTCGAGGAGCTCGGACTGCGTGGATGCGCTGCATCTCGAGCTCGAAGATGCCCGGGTCGGTGTACACCTCGCGGCGCACCCGGTCCGGCTCGACGAATTTCGAAAGGTCCGGGATTCGCTCCTGCAGCATGATCTCCTCCTCAGAAGATCGGGAATTCTATAACCTGCCGGTCGCAACCACGCGAAAGGAATCCCCGCTTGAAAGTCATCGACGTCCACACTCACATGCTGAACAACGCCTACCTCGCGCTGCTGAAGAAGCACGGCGGGGGCTACAGGCTGAGGAAGGTGCTCGGCGGGCAGACCGCCATCACGAAGGACGGCGCGCCGTTCATGACGCTCATGCCCGGGATGTTCGACTACGAGCTGCGCATCAAGGCAATGGACCAGGCGGGCGTCGATGTCGCGATCGTCACGCTTACCAGCCCGAACGTCTTCTGGGGCTCGCCGCGCCAGAGCCTGGAAGCGGCGAAAGCGGTCAATGACGATATGGCGGCGCAGCAACGCCGGTTTCCCGAGCGCATCCGCTTCATGTGCTCGCTGCCCTGGCAGCACGCGAAGCTCGCGGTTGCGGAGCTGAAGCGCGCCTGCGACGAGCTCGGCGCGGTCGGCGTGATGCAGCTCGCGAACGTCGGCGGCGTGTCGCTCACCGACCGGCGGTTCGCGCCGGTATGGAAGGAGATCGACCGCCGCGGGCTGCCGGTGCTCATCCACCCGACCGCGCCGCCCGCCACGAAGCACCTCGACGTCGTGAAATACAACCTGATCGCCTCGGTCGGCTTCATTTTCGACACCTCGCTCGCGGTGAGCCGGATGATCTTCGACGGTTTCCTCGACCGCTATCGCAATCTCAAGATCATCGCCGCGCACGGCGGCGGGGCGCTGCCCTACATCGCCGGGCGGCTCGACGTCTGCTTCGACAACATGCCCCCCTGCCGCGAAAAGATCAAAGAGCGGCCCAGCAGCTACCTGCGCAGGATCTATTACGACTCGGTGGTGTTCCAGCAGGAGTCGCTGGAGCTCGCTCTCAAGGTGGGTGGAGAGGACAAGGTGCTCTACGGCTCGGACTACCCGCACAACATCGGCGACATGAAGGGCTGCCTCGCGCGCGTCGATGCTTTGCCGCCGGCGAGCCGCGACGCGGTGCGCGGCGGCAACGCGCTGAGAATTTTCCGGCTCTGAAGCGGCTTACCTGCCCGGCGGCCGCGGCGTGACGTGGCCGCAGTGCGAGCATTTGAGGTGCTGGTCCGAACTGTAGAACTCCTCGTAGGCACGGGACACCGGATCGGCGTTGTAGTCGGTGACGTGCTTGATCGTTTCGTACAAGGGCCTGCTGCAATTCGCGCAGAACCAGGTGAATTTGTCGCGCTCGTCGCCGCGGCGCTTGCGCTCCAGCACCAGCACGAAGGCATCCCGCGGGAAGCGCGGCGAATGCGGACAGCCTGCCGGGCAATAGATGATTTCGCCCTCGCGCACGACGGCGACCTTTTCCTCGCCCTCCGGTGTCCGGTAGTGCAGGTTCATGTCGCCCTTGACCATGTACATGACCTCGTCCACCGGGTCGGAATGAAACTCGCTGCGGTGCTCGCGGCCGCGCGCCACGAACGCCAGCGTGTCGTCGGTCTGCCACAGGATGCTCACCGGCCGGGTGGCGCTGCGGATGCCTTCGGTGACCTGCACCAGGCTGACTGCCCTGAGATCGCTCATGGCGCCTCCTTTTCGCTGTCGATTATGCGCCCGCTTCGAGCTTCGGCACGACCTCGCCGGACCTCCATCATCGCCATACCTCGCGGGCCACCTGCACGACGCGTTCGAGCTTGCGCCACTGGTCTTCCTCGCCGATGAGGTTGCCCGCCACGTCGGAGCCGAATCCGCATTGCGGGCTGATGGCGAGCTGCTCGCCTTATCCTCGCCTTCGTGGTGATCGGTTCAGCGACTGCTCCAGGATCAGGATCCAGGACACCGGCCGAGAGTGTAGCGCCGGTTCAGCCCCTTCCCAGGTCGACCACGTGCCGGCCCCAGGCGGTGCCGGCGATGAGCGCATCGATGGCCTGCGGCAGCCCGTCGAGGCGAATGCGGCGCACGAAGCGCTCGAAATGGCGCGGCTTCCAGTCGGTGGCGAGCCGCCGCCAGATGCGCAGCTTCATGGCGGGCGGGTTGTTCACGTTGACGCCGATCAGGCGTACGCCGCGCAGGATGAACGGCAGCACGTTACCGGCAAACTCGTTTCCGCCGGCGTTGCCTATGGAAGCGATGAGGCCATCGCGCCGTGCGCTGCGCAGCAGCCACTCGAGCTGCCGGCTACCCACCGAGTCGAAGGCCGCCGCCCAGAGCTGGCCTTCGAGCGGCCTGGCGCCGAAGTCCACGGCTGCGCGCTCGAGCACCTCGCTCGCGCCGAGCTCGCGCAGATAGGCCGCCCGGTCCGCTTTGCCCGTCAGCGCGACCACGTGGTAGCCGAGCTTCGAGAGCACGTCGATGGCGATGCTGCCGACGCCGCCGGTGGCGCCGTTGACCAGCACCTTTCCGCCGTCCGGGCGCAGGCCGTTCTTTTCCAGCAGCTCGAGCGCGACGCCCACCGAATGGCCGGCGACCCCGAGCGCCGCCGCTTCGAGCAGGCTCAGGCCCTCGGGGAGCGGGAAGATCCAGTCGCCCGGAAACCGGCCGAGCTCGGCGAAGCCGCCGTCGTGCTCGGCTCCCAGGCCAAAGCTGTGGATGAGGACTTCGTCGCCCGGGCTGAAACGCGGATCGGCCGAAGACTCCACCGCGCCCGAGAGATCGGTGCCGCACACGAGCGGAAACTTGCGCGCCATCCCGGCGCGCCCGGTGGCGGTGAGCGCGTCCTTGTAATTCAGCCCCGCATAGGCCACGCGCACCAACACGTTGCCGTGGTCGAGCTCGCCGCGGCTTACGCGCTCCAGGCGGCCGAGCTTTCCGGCCTCGTGCACCCGGTAGGCGCGGAAGCCGCTCATGCCCGCTCTGCGATCAGTTCGCCTTCGCGCCCGACGCGCGCACCACCTTGCCCCACTTGTCGATCTCGGCGCGGATGAACTCCGCGAAACGCTCGGGCGTGCCGCCGACGATGAGCGCCGAGCCTCCCTGCGAGATGCGCTTGAGGATCTCGGGCGACTTGATGATGCGGTTGATCTCGCCGTTCAGGCGCTCGACGATGGGCCGCGGCGTCGCCGCCGGCACCAGCACCCCGAACCACGCGGTGGCTTCGAACCCGGGCATGCCCGCCTCGACCATCGTCGGCACTTCGGGAAGCGACGGGATACGGCTCTCGCTCGTCACGGCGAGGGCGCGCAGCTTGCCTGCCTTCACGTGGGCGACGACGTCGGCCATGGTGCCGAAGAGCACGGATACTTCGCCTGCCAGCACCGCCGTGACTGACGGCGCGCTGCCCTTGTAGGGCACGTGATTCAGCTTGATGCCGGCCATGGTGTTCAGCATCTCGGCCGAAAGGTGCTGCGAGGAGCCGCTGCCGGCGGAGGAGAACGGGATCTGCCCCGGCTTCGCCTGCGCCAGCGCGATCAGCTCCTTAAGGTTGTTCACCGGGACCGACGGATGCACGACGAGCACGTTCGGCGCCGAGGCGACGTGGATGACGGCCGCGAAGTCGCGCGTCGGGCTGTAGGGCAGGTTCGGATACATGCTCGGGTTGATGCCGTGCGGCCCGATGCCGCCCATCATGATCGTGTAGCCGTCGGGCGCGCTTTTCGCGACGTAGTCGGTTCCCACCATGCCGTTCGCGCCGACGCGGTTCTCGACGACGAACGGTTTGCCGAGCGTTTCGCCGAGCTCGGCGCCGATGACCCTCGCGAGCACGTCGTAGTAGCCGCCCGCGGGGTAGGGCACGATGAAATGCACCGCCCTCGACGGCCAGTTCTGCGCCGCGGCGAGGGATGTAAGGCTGACAAGCAGGACTCCAAGCAGGGCTTTCAGTGCCTTCCTCATGACGATCTCCTCTCATAGGCAAACTGGAACAGCGCGCGGCGGTCGACCTTGTCGCCCACCAGCGGAAGCGAGTCGAGCAGAAGCAGCTTCTCCGGAAGCTTGAACGGCGCGAGCCCCTGCTCGCGCAGGCGCAGGCGCAGCGCTTCGAGCTCGGGCGCGCGGCCGCGGGAGGGCACGACGCAGGCGCACACCCGCTCGCCGAGCACCGGGTCGGGAACGCCGATCACCGCGACCTCGGCGATGTCGGGAAAGCTGCGCAGCAACGCTTCGATCTCGGAAGGACTGACGTTGTCGCCGCCGCGGATGATCACTTCCTTCAGCCTGCCGACGATCGTCAGGTTGCCCTCGGCGTCGAAGCGCCCGAGGTCACCGGTATGGAACCAGCCTTCGCGCCAGCGCTCGCTTCCCGGCTCGCCGAGATAGCCGCTGACGCAGCAGGGTCCCCTGCCGATCACCTCGCCGACCTCGCCCTGCGGCAGCACTCTTGCGTCGCGGTCGACCACGGCCATCTCGGTGCCGCCGCGCGGCCGGCCAACCGTGCGCCGGCGTACTTCGGGCGCGTCGTGCGGCGCGGGCGCGGCCCAGCCGCCGTAGTCGGCGCCGCCGTAGGTCGATACCACCACCGCGCCGGTCCGCGTCTCGAGCTCTTCGGCGAGCGAGGCGGGGAGCACTGCGCCCGCGGTGTACCACATACGCACCGACGAGGTGTCGGCGCCATGAAGCTTTGCAGCGAGCAGGGCGAGCTGCGACGGGCTGCCGCAGACGATGGTGGCGCGCTCCTGCGCAATGCGTTCCAGCGCCGCCTCCGCGTGGAACTCGGGCATGGCGGCGACGCAGGCGCCGGCGACCGGCGCGGCGAGCCAGGCGGCGCGCGCGGGTCCCACGCCAGGCGAAAGGGTGAGCAGTATGTCGGCGGGCGAAAGCGCGAGCAGCTCCGCCTGCGCGTGCGCCCGCGTGCACGCCGCGGCCAGCGTATAGACGGCGAGCTTCGGCGTGCCCTCGCTGCCGGTCGTGGGCAGCGCATGCGCCGGCTCGTCGAGCCGCAATGCGTCAAAACGAAATCGCGCTGCCGCCGCCAAGCGCAGTAGCCGGTCCGCGTGCACCGCGATGCGCAGCGGCCCGAGGCGCAGCCCGGACAGGACCTCGTCGAGCTCGGCGGCGTAGTCGCGGCTGCGAAAGCGCGCCATGGCGAACACGGCGCGCGGGCGTACGCGCTGCGTGATCGACGTGAGCTCACGCTTGCCCTGGCTCGCGGGCACCGGCACCCAGAACAGGCCCGCCTGCTCGCAGGCGAGCCGCACCAGGTAGAACTCGGCGCAGTTCGGCAGCCAGCCGAGCACCGGAGCCCCGCGCGGCAATCCCTGCTCGACGAACCATGCGGCCGCGGCGTCCACCCACGCCTTGGTTTCGCCCCAGTCGAGGCGCGCGCGTCCATCGGTGAGCGCGGGCGCCGCGGCGCGCTCGCGCGCGTGGCGCGCGAGCGCTTCGGTGAGCGTCTCGATCAACGCCGCTCCGCGCGCTCCATCGCCTCGAAGAAATCGCTGTAGGGCACGGCCTCGAACGCCTCGGGAAGCTCTTCGACGATGCGCACGCTGCAGGGCTGCGGGTCGCGCAGGCCGACGACCGAACGGATCCACAGCGTCGGCTCGCCCGGCCGCGGCGGCCGCGAAACCACCGCGCGGACGTTGATGCCGCGGTACTTGCGGCGCCCGGGGCTGAGATCGCGCAGCGTCACCACGACCTCGCGGCCTGACAGTACCCGCTCGGGATTGCGGGCGAAGATTTCGTATTCCTTGCTCATCGTCTCACCTTTGCGGTCACAGTCCGAGGGCTTTCCAGCGCGCGAGCACGCGGCGCTGGATGTCGGGCGAATACATCGAATCGAGCGTCGCGCGCACCGGCGTGGCGTCCTTGGCCCAGTCGGGCGGCCAGGTCGCGTCGAAGGCGACGCTCGCCCCGGTCCGCGTGACGCGCTCCTCCTGCGTGTAGGCAGGCGTCAGGGTATTGGCACGGCCGACGTAGCGGGTGACGTGGATGCCGTTCGCCGGATGGCACTTGGTGGCGAACGCGTGCAGTACCGCCGCCATGTTGAAGACATCGACGTCCTCGTCGACGACGATCACCTTGGAGATGAGGGCGCGTCGCACGGTGAGCGTTTCGACGACCTTGCGCGCGATATCGGCGCCGCCCTTGCGCACCGAGACGATCGCGAGGTGCACGCCGCCCTCGGGCGGGACGTAAACCGCCTTGACCGGGATGCTGTTCGCCTCGAGTCGCCTCTGGATCGCGATCGCGCCGGAGATCGAGGTGGTGGTCGCGCTCGAGTCCATGAACCCGGTGGTATCGAGCGTGAGGATCGGGTCCCTGCGATGCGTGATGGCGCGCACCCGCGCGCAGATGGCGTTTCCCATCTCGCCGCTGCGATAGCCGGGGTATTCGCCGTACGGGCCTTCCTGGTTCACGCGGTCGGGATAGACGTCGGCCTCGATCACGATTTCCGCCTCCGCCGGGACGTAGAGGTCCGAAGTCTCGCACTTCACGAGCTCGACCGGCGCGCGGCGCAGCCCGCCCGCAAGCTCGGACTCGTTTCCGGAGATGCGGAAGGTGGCCGCGGCGGCGAGATGGCAGAGGGGGTCGCAGCCGATGGCGATCGCGATCGGCATCGGCTTGCCCTGCGGCACGTAGCCGTCGAGCAGCATCTTGCCGAGGTGGCTGGTGGGACGGGGAAAGCCGGTGAGCAGCCGCTCGTTGTGCACCATGAAGCGGTACATGCCCCAATTGACCCAGTCGGTTTTCGCGTCCTTGGAGACGACCAGGTCCCAGGTGCCGAGATAGCGCCCGCCGTCGCCTTCGTGGACCATCGGCACGGGCAGGTCGAAGAGATTCACCTTGTCGCCCGGGATGACCACCTCCTTGCAGGGGCTGTCCTTTACCTTCACCGGCGCGATGAGGTGCTGCTCGCGCTCGGCGTACGTGGCGTAGAGCTCCGGCACCGGCGCCTCGGGTCGCAGGCCGAATGCGATCGCCATGCGCCGCCAGGTGGCGATGGGGTTGCAGGCGATGCGCCAGCCGGGATAGTCCTTGATGTGTTTGAACAGGAACGACGGCGCGTTGCGCTCGCAGCCGAGCCGGCCGATGCCGGAGAGCTCCTGGTCCCAGTCCACTTCGTCGTCGATGGTGATGAGGTCTCTCGTCGACTCGATCGCCGCGAGAAAGCTCCGCATGTTGCCGTGTGCCAAGCGTGTCTCCTCTTTCGGTTTGGTGCGCGAGCATGTTCGCACTCCGCACACTGCCTGGCTGCCGTTTTTAAAGGGCGTCTCTTGACGAAGATCAACGCGCCGGCTAGACACGTGCGCAGAGCGCACGGATCATCGTTCGATGGCCGGCCCGAAGCCGAACCCGCGCGACATCGTTGCCGCCCTGCACAAGGGCCTCGACGTGATCGAGTGCTTCAGCGCCTCGCATCCCCGGCTCACGCTGAGCGAGGCCGCGCGCAGGGCGGGAGTGACGCGCGCCGCGGCGCGCCGCTACCTGCTGACCCTCGCGTGGCTCGGCTATGCGGAATTCGACGGCAAGTTCTTTTCGCTCACGCCGCGCGTGCTGCGGCTCGGCTACGCATTTCTCTCCACGGCGTCGATTCCGCGGCTGGCGCAGCCGGTCCTCGAGCGCCTGGCCGACGAAACGCGCGAGGCCACGATGCTGTCGGTCCTCGACGGGGCGGACGTGCTGTTCATCGCGCACTCGGCCAAGCGGCGCCTGCTCTCGGCGACGGCGTCCATCGGCACCCGCCTGCCCGCATGGTGCACGGCCATGGGCCGCGTGCTGCTCGCGGGACTGGAGGACGAGGCGCTCGATCGATGGCTGAAGGGCCTGCGGCCGCGCAAGCTGACGCCGAAGACGGTGACGACCCAGCGCGAGCTGATGGATCAGGTGCTGCAGACGCGCGGCCAGGGCTATGCGATCAATGACGAAGAGCTCGAGATCGGGCTGCGCTCGATCGCGGTGCCGGTCCGCAACCCGCGCGGCGAGGTGGTGCTCGCCCTCGGTATCAGCCAGCAGGCCGCGCGCATGACGCCGGCGACGATGAAGCAGCGGCTGCTTCCCGCGCTACAGTCGGGAAGCGCCGCGCTTTCCGCGGTTCTGTGAAGCGCTCGCCCGCCTACTTCATCTGGCAGTCCTGCACGTAGGCGTCGCCGCGGTCCTTGAAGACCGTGCCGATGGTCTTGTTGACCAGGCGCCCCTGGGCGTCCTTCGCCACCACCCGCAGGTAATAGTTCTGGATCGGGTACTGGTTCTTGTTGAACTTGAACCCGCCGCGCACCGAGTCGAATTTCGCCGAGCGCAGTGCCTTGCGCACCTGCTCGGCGTTCTCCACCTTGCCCTTCAACTCGCGCACCGCGGCGTCGATGAGCAGCGCCGTGTCGTAGCCCTGCGCGGCGAACACCGAAGGCAGTCGCTTGTACTCCTTCTCGAAGGCGGCGACGAATTTCCGGTTGGCGGCGTTGTCGAGGTCGAGCGCCCAGTGCGCGGTGTCGAACAGTCCCAGCATCGCCTCGCCCACCGGCCGGATGATGTCCTGGTCCGAGCCGAACCCGGGCACGATCAGCGGGATGTCCTTGGAGAGCCCCGCGGCGACGAACTGCTTGATGAAGTTGATTCCCATGCCGCCCGGCAGGAAGGTGTAGAGGGCGTCGGGCTTCGCGGCGCGCAGCTGCGCGAGCTCGGCGGAATAGTCGAGCTGCCCGAGCTGGGTGTACACCTCGGCCACCACTTTTCCCTTGTAGAAGCGCTTGAAGCCGGCGAGCGAGTCCTTGCCGGCCTGGTAGTTCGGCGCGATCAGGTAGGCGTTCTTGTAGCCCTTGTTGGTCGCGTGCTGGCCGGCGGCCTCGTGGTAGGCGTCGTTCGGCCAGGAGGCGACGAAGAAATACGGGTGGCACTGCTTGCCCGCGAGCGGCGAGGGCGCGGCGTTGGGGCTGACGTAGATGGTCTTGTTGTCGAAGGCGATCGGCACCGCGGCGAGCATGATGTTCGAAAACACGATGCCGGTGAGGAAATTCACCTTGTCGAGCTTGACGAACTTCTCCGCGGCCTGGCGGCCGAGGTCGGGCTTGAACTGGTCGTCGGCGATCAGTACCTCTCAGAGTGACCGCCGGATTCTAGCCGCTTTTCGCGCGCCTTCCGATCCAGCGGATCTGGCGCACGTAGGCGGCCGAGGGCTCGGCGCCGATCATCGCGGCGAGGCGCGCTTCCTTCTGCGGCGTGTTTTCCGGAATCGCCTCGAGAGCGTCCTTGAGCAGCGATTCGTAGTCGGCGCCGACCGGGCAGACGTCGGCGCAGCGCCGGCAGCCGGTGATCACGCCGGCGCCGCGCAGGATGCTCTGCCACAGATCGAAGCTCGCCTGCGAGCGCAGCATCGCCTTCTTCTTCTGCGGGTCGGGCTCGTCGATGACGCTGCCGAGGTACTCGGAGAGCTGCGCAAAGCCGTGCGGCGAGCGGTAGCGGTCGCAGGCCTCCCAGTCGCGCTCCCACTGCCGCACCACATCGCCGGGACAGGCCTTGAGGCAGCGGCCGCATTCCGGGCCCAGGCACAAGGCCTCGGTCATCGGCCGGTCGCACTCCACGTCGACCGAGCACAGCACCGCGGTAAGCAGCACGCGCGGGCCGAACTGCGGCGTGATGATCTGGCCGTTCAGGCCGAGCGTGCCGAGCCCGGCTTCGACCGCGGCGTGCGGCAGCGAGAGCAGCGGCTTCTGGTGCTCGCGCGGATCGCCCTCGTAGCGCCACGGGTCGACGTGCGTCGGCGGCACGATGAGCGCGGGATAGCCGGCGTCCTCGAGCCAGTACACCAGCTCGAGCGACAGCTCCTCGAGAAAGGTGAGCGAGAGCTCGTCGTTGTAGTACTTGTTGCGGTCGTTCCACGCGAGGATGCGCGAGGTGCCCGCCTGCAGGCGCACGCCGAGGACGATCGCCCGGGCGCCGTCGTGCTCGGTGATGTCGCTCGTGTTGAGCGCCGCGCCGTCGGCGATGCCGACGAGCTCGGCCCCCAGCGACGAAGCCTTGTCCTTGACGTCGCGGGCCGTGAGCGGCCGCTTGAAGATGTTCACTGCTTCTCCTTCTCTTTCTGCAGGCGCTTGAACTCCTGCAGCTGGCGCGCGACGATGCCCTGGTAGCCCTTTTCGCCGACCCAGCGCCGGTTC
Source organism: Burkholderiales bacterium (assembly GCA_035550695.1). Taxonomy (GTDB): domain Bacteria; phylum Pseudomonadota; class Gammaproteobacteria; order Burkholderiales; family SG8-39; genus SCGC-AG-212-J23. Next base: position 25,973 of record DASZOS010000049.1, read on the forward strand.
CACGCCGACAGGCCGGGAATGTCCTGCGCGCTCTTGCGCGCCTGCTTGAACGCGGCCGCTTTCGCCGCCTTCTCGGGCGTTTTCTCTGGAATCTGCTTCTGGATGTCGGCGAGATGCGCGTGATAGTCGTTGCCGACCGGGCACACCGCGAGGCAGCGCGGGCAGTCGCCGAACGAGCCGACCACGCGCAGCAGCCCCTGCCAGAAACCGAACACGTCGCGTGATTGAACCGCTTTTGCCCGGTCTTCTTTCTCCATGTCCAAGAACTTGTCGAAAAATCGCGTGATCTGCGCATAGCCGAATTCCTGCGCCTCGGTGGCGCAGCTCACCTTGTCGAGGCCCCATTGGCGCACCGCGTCGGGCGGACAGGAATGCAGGCAGCGGCTGCACGACTCGCCGATGCAGACCTGCTCCTCCATGCGCCGGTCGGGCTCGAGCTCGACCTCGGTGAGGATGCCGGTGAGGTAGAGCCTCGGCCCGAACTCGGGGGTGAGGATGTTGACCTCGAGCCCGAGCGTGCCCAGGCCCGCCTCCACGCCGAGGTGGCGCGTCGAGAGCCGCGCGTAGCTTGCGCGCTTCAAGTTCCAGTCGGTCTCCTGCGCGGCGAGCGCAAACGCAGGGTGCCCTGCGCGCTCGAGCTCCTGCGCGAGCTTGAGTGCCGCCCGGTCCATGCGCCGCAGCACCAGCATGTCGAGGTACTGCACCGGGATGCTCGACTTGCAGCGGAAGGCGCCGACGGGGATGCGCTGCACGATGACCACCACGCTCTTGCAGTAGGGCGAAATCCGGTCGGGCGTCTGCGGCCAGCGCGGGTCGGGCGGGAAGGCGTTGAGCGTCGCCGCCGAGGCGATGCCGCACAGGTCCGCGCCCAGCTCGCGCGCGCGGCGCTTCACCTCGGCCGCATCGACCGGCGAGCGCAGCGGCGTTCCCTGCCGCAGCAGGCGTGACATGACGGTAGTATACGGTAGCGTATGGACGAGCTTGCGCTGCCGCGCTCGAAGGAAGAGCTCGCGGCAATCCAGGAGGAGGGCAAGCGCACTGCGCTCGAGCGCGCGCGGCGCTCGCCGTTCTTCGGCGAGCGCCTGAAGGGCGTGCGCCACTGGCTCGACATCTCGGTCCTCGAGAAAGAATCGCTGCGCGCGCTATCGGCCGAGGAGTTCTACGGCGGGTTTTGCATCGGGCCGCGCGAGGACTGGCGCCAGTTCTGGCGCTCGGGCGGCACCACCGGCAAGCCGCTGTTTTATCCGCGCACCGCTGAGGACTTGCGCTGGGCGATGATCGGCTTCCGGCGCGTCTACGATTGCGTGGGCGCCGGGGCGGGCGATGCAGCGCACCTTTCGCTGCCGCTCGGCATCCATCCGGCGGGCCAGATGATGGCGCGCGCCGGCGAGTCGCAGGGCGTCGCGGTGGCGTGGGTGGGGGCGGGCTCCGCCGCGCCCTCGGAGCTGCAGCTCGACCTGCTCGCCCTTTTCAAGCCGACGCTGTGGATCGGCATGTCGAGCTACGGCATCCACCTCGCGAACCTTGCGCGCGCGCGGGGATTGCGGCTGAGCGAGCTCGGCGTGCGCAAGGTCATCACCACGGCCGAGCCCCTGTCGCAGGCGAAGCGCGACAAGCTCGCGCGCGAGTGGAACGCGCGCGTGTTCGATTCCTTCGGCATGACCGAATGCACCATGATGGGCTCGGAAGACGAGACCCACGACGGCTTCCGCACCTGGAGCGACCTGGTGTACCTCGAGGTGCTCGACCCGAAGACGCTGCAGCCGCTGCCCGAAGGGGCCGAAGGCGTGCTGGTGGTCACGCCGCTGCGCACCAACCATGCGACGCCGTTCCTGCGCTGGAACACCGGCGACATCGTCAGCCTGCGCGAAGCGCCCGGGCGCGGCCGCTACGCGGTGTTCCCGCTGGTGAAGCACGCGCACCGCACGGCGGGCTTTTTCAAGGTGCGCGGCGTCAGCGTCGCGCACGCGGCGCTGGAGGACCACCTGTTCGCCACGCGCGAGGTCGCCGATTTCCGCTGCGAAGTGGTGAACGACGGCGACCTCGACCAGCTGGTGCTCATCGTCGAGCTGGGCGATGCTTCCTCGGTCGCGCAGATCGAGACCTCGGTCAAGCGCCGCTTCGAGATCACTCCGGTGGTGCGCCCCGTGGCGCCGGGCACCATCGCGCGCGATTTCGAGTCCTCGGTCAAGGCCCCGCGCTTCCTCGACAGGCGGGCATGAAGGCGCGGTAAAGTCCTACAAGGACTGAAAGTAATCGGCCATGCGCTTTCGCGCCGCCTGGTCGGGCAGCGCGCCCGCGCCGGCGGCGAGGTTGTCGGCCATGTGCTTCGGGTTCCCGGTGCCCGGGATGGCGCAGGTCACGGCGGGGTGCGAAACGATCCATTTAAGGAAGTATTGCGCCCAGCTTTCGATGCCGAGCTCCGTCGACCAGGGCGGCAGCGGCCTGCCTTTCACGCGCCGGAAGAGCGCGCCCTCGGCGAATGGGCGGTTGGCGATCACGGCGATTCTCTTTTCCAGCGCGAGCGGCAGCACTCGCCGCTCGGCCTGCGGCTCGCCCAGCGAATAGTTGATCTGCACGAAATCGTATTGCCCGGCCTTCAGCCGGCGCTCCACTTCCGCGTGGGCCGAGGCGCTGGAGTGCGTGATGCCGATGTAGCGCAGCTTCTGGCGCTGCTTCATGTCCTGGAGCGTGCCCGTGTGCGTTTCCACGTCGAGCAGGTTGTGCACCTGCATGAGGTCGATGCGATCGGTGCGCAGGCGCCTGAAGGAGATCTCCATCTGCCGCACACCCTCGGCGCGTCCGCTCGTCCATACCTTCGTCGCGATAAAGAGCTTGTCGCGGATGCCGAGCCCGGCGACGAGGTCTCCGACCACCGACTCCGCGGCGCCGTACATCGGCGAGGAGTCGACCATGCGACCGCCCGCTCGCACGAGGCCCTGCAGGACTTCGCGCAGCGGCCCGCGCGCGGCAGCGTCGGCGCTCACGTCGAAGCTCTGCCAGGTGCCCAGGCCGACCACCGGCATCGGCTCTCCGGTTGCGGGGATCTTCTTCACCGTCGGCGTTCTCTGCGCCAGCGCAGGATTCATTGCGGCCGCCGCTAAGGCGGCAAGGAGCGCGCGTCTTCGCGGGTCCATGGGTTCATTCTAGCGCCGGGGAAGAACGCGCTATAGTAGCCGCCGAAGGGGGGACATCATGAGCATGGGTGGCTGGATTTTCCTGGCGATCGTCGTCGCGGCGGCGATCTGGGCGATCTCGATCTACAACGGCCTGGTCGCGCTGCGCAACCGCTTCAAGAACGCCTTTTCGCAAATCGACGTTCAGCTGAAGCGCCGCTACGACCTGATCCCGAATCTGGTCGAATCGGTGAAGGGCTACCTGCAGCACGAGCGCCAGACGCTCGAAGCCGTGGTGCAGGCGCGCGGCAACGCGGTGAGCGCGGCGCAGCGCGCGGCCGCGGCGCCCGGCGACCCGGCGGCGATGCAGGGGCTCTCGCAGGCCGAGGGCGTGCTCGGCGGCGCGCTCGGCAGGCTGCTCGCGGTGTTCGAAGCCTATCCCGATCTCAAGGCGAACCAGAACGTGCTCGCGCTGCAGGAGGAGCTCACCAGCACCGAGAACAAGATCGCGTTCGCGCGCCAGGCCTACAACGACTCGGTGATGCAGTACAACACCAAGCGCGAGTCGTTCCCGGACAACGTCTTCGCCGGGTTCTTCCGCTTCACGCCCGCCGAGCTTCTGCAGGCCACCGAGTCGGCGCAGGAGCGCAGCGCCCCCAAGGTGTCCTTCCGCTAGCTTGGATTTTTTCGGCGAGCAGGAGCTCAGGCGCCGCAACTCGCGCTGGCTCGTCGTCTGGTATCTCGCCGCGCTCGCGTTCGCCGCGGCGAGCTACTGCCTCGCCGCCGCGGCGCTCTACGCGCTCGGCGCGCGCTACGCCACCGGAAGCGCAGCCGTGCCGTGGCAGCTCTACGCGGTGACCGCGGCGCTCGTCGGCGGTTGCATGGCATGCGTCTCCGCCTTGCGCATGTGGCAGCTCTCGCGCGGCGGCGAGGTGATGGCCGAGCTCCTGGGCGCGCGCTACGTCGACCCGGAAAAGTGCACCCCGGCCGAGCGCAGGCTGCTCAACGTGGTCGAGGAGATGGCGATCGCCTGCGGCGTGGCGCTGCCGCCGGTGTACCTGCTCGACTCCGAGCAGGCGGTCAACGCGCTGGTGGCCGGCTACTCGCCCAACGAAGCGGTGTTCGTCGTCACGCGCGGGGCGCTCGACAAGCTCTCTCGCGACGAGCTGCAGGGCGTGGTGGGCCACGAGTTCAGCCACGTCCTGAACGGCGACATGGTGCTCAACGTGCGCCTGGCGGGCCTGCTCGCCGGGCTCACCTGGCTTGGCGAGCAGGGCGAGGCGATGGTGCTGCGCGCCGCGAAGCAGGTGCAGGGCGTGCCGCGCGAGAAGCGCAGTCCCGATGCGCTAGGCGCGCTGTTCGGCGCCTTCCTCGCGTTCGTCGGCTTCCCGGGGACGCTGGCCGCGAACGCAATCAAGGCCGCCATCTCCCGCGAGCGCGAGTTCCTCGCCGACGCCGCGAGCGTCCAGTTCACGCGCAACCCCGAGGGGATCGCCGGCGCGCTCGACTCGATCCTCGCGCTTCCCGCGCATACGCAGGTCGCGGCCGCGCATGCCGAGGGGCTTGCGCACATGTTCTTCGCGCCCGCGGTCGCCCACTGGTGGGGCTTCCCCACCCATCCGCCGCTGCGCGAGCGCATCCGGCGTGCGCACCCGAGGTTCCAGCGCGAGGACTACCGCGCCAGGCGCCACGGCAGGCGGCGCGAGGTCGCGGTGCTCGACGGGCTCGGCAACGTGGTGAAGCACGTGCGCACCGGGCCCGCCGAGCTCCTCGCCTCGATCGGCCATCCGACGCCGGCCCACGTCGACTTCGGGGCGCGGCTGCTCGCCGGCCTGCCGCCGGGCCTGCGCGAGGCCCTGCATCGCCCGCAACAGGCTGAAGCGGCGCTCTTCGCGCTCGGCGGCTTCGAGGCCAAGGCGCTCGCCCTGAAGCCCGGGCTCGGCGCGGCCGCGCGCAGCCACATGCTCGCGCTTGCCGATCTCGCGGTACCGGCGGTGAAGTCCCAGCCGCAGAAAGCGCGCGATCGCTTTCTCGCCGAGTTCGCCGCGCTGGTCGAGGCCGACCGGCGCGTCACGCTGCGCGAGTTCGTTCTTCTCACCTACCTGCGCCAGCGGCTGCGCGCCGGCGCGGGCGAGCCGATCCCGGCGCGCTACCGCAGAATCGAGGAGCTCGCGCGGGACATGCAAGTCGTGCTCTCGCTGATCGCCAAGGTCCAGGGCGCGAGCGGCGAGGCGCCGACCGCGGGCGAGGTGTCGGCTTCGCTCGAGCGCCTGCGGCATCTCGCGCCGTTGCAGAAGCCGCGGGTCCTGAAGGCCTGCATTGACGCAGCGCGTCGCGATGGGACGATCAATCCGGCCGAGGCCGAGCTCGTGCGCATGGTCGCTGCGACCCTCGACTGCCCGGTGCCGCCGGTGCTGGCCGAGTCGTGAACTTCTTCGAACACCAGGAGGCAGCGCGCCGCAATACGCGGGTCATGGTCCTGCTGTACGCGCTCGCAGTGGTGGCGGTGGTGCTCGCAGTGGACGTGGTCCTCGGCATTGCCTGGCTTTGGGCGAGCAGCGACATGCAGGTGCCACGGGCGCTCTATGTCTGGGGCGCGCTCGGCACGGCGGCGGCGATCCTGCTCGTGAGCCTCTACCGCATCATGCGGCTGCGCGCCGGCGGAAAGGCGGTCGCGGAGATGGTCGGCGCGACCCCGGTGCCGCCCGACACGCGCGACCCGCTCGAGCGCAGGCTCATCAACGTGGTGGAGGAGATGGCAATCGCGGCGGGCACCCGCGTGCCGGCCGTGTACGTGATGCAGCAAGAGAGCGGCATCAATGCCTTCGCCGCCGGCTACGACGTGTCGAACAGCGTGATCGCGGTGACGCGCGGCACGCTCGAGTGCCTCAACCGCGACGAGCTGCAGGGGGTGATCGGCCACGAGTACAGCCACATCGTGAACGGGGACATGCGGCTCAACATCCGCATGGTGGGCGTGCTGAGCGGTATCGTCTTCATCGGCGCGATCGGCGAGTTCCTGATGCGCAGCGCGGGTCGCAGCCGCGGCCGCCGCGACTCGGGTGCAGGACAGATTTTCGCGATCGGCCTCGCCCTGCTGCTGATCGGCTACTTGGGGCTTTTCTTCGCGCGGCTCATCAAGGCGTCGGTGTCGCGCCAGCGCGAGTTCCTCGCCGACGCTTCGAGCGTTCAGTTCACCCGCAATCCGGGCGGCATCGCGGGCGCGCTCGACCAGATCCGCACCTCGGCGGCGGGTACCCTGGTCGCGAACCGCTACGCGGAGGACATGTCGCACATGTTCTTCGGGCAGGCGGTGAGGCTGCGCTTCGCGGCGCTCTTCGCCACGCACCCGCCGCTCGACGAGCGCATCCGGCGCGTCGATCCGCAGTTCGCCGCCGCCCAGTACCGCAAGAAGCGAGCTTCCATCGAGGAACCTCGTGCACCCGCGGCGAGTGGCCAGCGCGCGGGCGACCAGGCACAAGCCTGGGGCCGCTCGGCCGCCGAGAGCATGGCGCTCGTCGGTACCCTGGATGCGGGCAAGGTCGACTATGCCCGGCGCCTGCTCGGCGAGTTTCCGGCGGCGCTGCGCGAAGCGCTGCGCACCGGACCGGGCGCCGCGGCGGCGACCGTGGCGCTGCTGCTCGCGACGCCGAAGGAACTGATGGAGCAGCAGCTCGCCGCGGTGCAGGCCGCCGCCGGCGATGCGCTGTCGCAAGCCGCGCGCGCGCTCGCGCCCGAAGCGAGCGCGCTCGGCCCGCAATTCCGGCTTCCCGTAGTGGATCTCGCGCTGCCGGCCCTGAAGGCCATGCAAGACCCGGCGCCGTTCCTGAAGGCGATCGAAGCGGTCATCGAAGCCGATCGGCGGGTGTCGCTGCACGAGTTCGTCGTGCTCACGCTGCTGCGCTCGCAGCTTCAGCCGGCCGCACGAGCGCCGAAAGGCGATCGCTCGGTTTCGCAGCTCGGCGATGAAATCCGCTTGCTGCTCTCGCTCCTCGCGCACGCCGGCACGCCGGGCGAAGCCGCGCGCGCCTTCGGCGCCGGGGTCGCTCAGCTCGGCATGCCACAGGCCGAGCCCGTGGCGCGCGAGGCGCTTTCGCTGCAGAGCGCCGGCGAAGCGCTCGAGCGGCTGCGCGCACTCGCGCCGCTCGCGAAGGCCGAGCTGGTGAGGGCGCTCTTCGCCAGCGCGACCGCCGACCGGAAAGTGCGCATTTCCGAAGCGGAGCTCATGCGCCTGGTGGGCGCGGTGCTCGGCTGCCCGGTGCCGCCGCTTTTCGAGGACCTCTAGGTCCTCTAGGCCGGGCTAATTGCCGCGCGCGGCGAGGCGCTTGCGGATCGTCTCGCGTGTTTGCTGAACTGCCGCCTGGAACGGCCCGCCGGCTGCCGCCGCGCGCTCGATGAGCGGCAGCGCTTCCTCGTTGCGTCCCTGGTCGGAGAGCGTCTGCGCCAGATTGTTCAGCACGATGACCGAACCAGGGTCGCGGCGCGCCGCGTCGCGCAGCACGCGCTCGGCTTCGCCGAGCTCGCCGAGCGCGTAATGCGCATTGGCGAGTCCCACCGCGGCGTTCACGTTCGCCGGCCAGCGCTTGAGAAAGTTCGAATACGCGGTGCGCGCGTTCTTCGCGTCGCCGGCGCGCTCGTACGCCGCGATCGCCGCAAGCCAGCGCGCCTCGTCCGCGCTCGCCGGAATGCGCTCGGGCGGCAGGGCCACCATCGCCCAGTAGCCGCTGCGCATCCAGACGAACTCGTGCAGCGTGAAGGGCAGCACTTCGCGCTCGGTGACCCCCGAGCGCAGGATGATCTCGCCGGTGTAGTAGTCGTAGCCGACGGCCACGGCGTAATGCCAGCCATCCTTGAAGCCGAGGTTCTGCAGCACGATCGCCGGGTTGCCGGCCGCGAGCTCGCGCAGCAGCGCCTCGAAGCTCGGCGCGATCTGATACGAAATCAGGCCGTGGCGGCGGGCGGCGGCGAGCATCTCGATCTGCAGGCTGCCCTTGCGCTCGGGCAGATAGACCTGCGACACGAGATCCTCGGGCGTCACTTTCACGCCGAATGCGGCGAGCGCCGTGGCGAGCGCCGCGGGTCCGCACTGGTACTCGTCCTGGGGAAAGAACGGAACCTGCTTGAGCTCCACGCGCTCGGGCAAGCCCTCGGGCAGCCCTTCGCGCAGCTGCGCCGTCTGCGGCCAGAGACTTGCGCAGCCTGAGAGCAGCAGCGCGCAGACGGAAACAAAAACGCCCGCGATGAAGCGGGCGTTTTGTCGGGGCTCGCGTCCCTGCGCTAGCGCTTCCAAACCCACCAGATCGCCGCGATGATGAGAATGAGCAGGATGACGCCGGCGGTGTCGGCGCCCGCGGGCAGGCTGTTGATTCTGCCGGCGAGATAGGAGACTTCCTGGTCGCTCATTGCAGCGACGCGATCTTTCGCGCTCGAAGCGTCGAGGCCCATCGCCTGCAGTTGGCTCGCCACGTCCGCGCGGCTGACAAAGCTCAGCACTGCGCTACGGTCCGCCTGCGAGGATGTCGTCGCGACCTGGTCAGTGCCGATCATTCCGGCCTGAACCGCCTGGAACGGCGTCCACACCGTCAGCACGATCAACAGGCGACAGATTGTTTTTGCCCAAGCAGATTTCATGTGCGCTCCTAGAAGAGATTTGACCGATAGGATGACGAGTGACGACCCCTTTTCCGCCCTGCTCCGGCCGTCTGCCGGGCAATCTAGCCCCGGTTGACCAGCGAAGTCAAGAAAGCGCGCTGTGACAGAATCTCTACGAGTGGTCGATTTTCAACGACTTGAGCATGCGTTGGGCAGGGCGCTCGCCGGCGAGGTGCGCTTCGACAAGGGCGCGCGCGCCGCCTACGCCTCCGAGGCTTCCAACTACCGTCAGGTTCCGGTCGGCGTCGTGCTGCCGCGCACCCTCGAGGACATCGTGGCGAGCGTAGCGCTATGCCGCAGCCACGGCGCCGCGATCCTGCCGCGCGGCGCCGGCACTTCGATGTGCGGCCAGAGCGTCAACGCCGCGGTCGTCATCGACTGCTCAAAGTATCTCGATCGGGTAGTCTCGATAGACGCCGCGGCGCGCATGGCGTGCGTGGAGCCCGGCGCGGTGTGCGATGCGCTGCGGGAGGCGGCCGAGCGCCATGGGCTTACCTTCGCGCCCGATCCGGCCACGCATTCGCGCTGCACCCTCGGCGGCATGATCGGCAACAACTCCTGCGGCCCGCATTCGGTGATGGCCGGCAAGACGGTCGAAAACATCTTGCGCCTGGAGGTGCTGACCTACGACGGCGCGCGCTTCTGGTGCGGGCCGACCGATGACGCCGAATACCGCAGGATCGTGTCATTGGGAGGACGACAGGGCGAAATCTACGCCGGCTTGCGGCGTCTCGCACAGCGATACGCCGAGTTCATCCGGGCGCGCTTTCCGAACATCCGCCGTCGGGTATCCGGCTACAACCTGGACGAGCTGCTGCCGGAGAATGGCTTCAACGTCGCACGCGCGCTGGTGGGCTCGGAGGGTACCTGTGCGCTCACGCTGCAGGCCGAAGCGCGCCTGGTGAAGAGCCCGTGCGCTCGCGTGCTCGTGGTAAGCGGCTATCGCGACATTTTCGCCGCGGGCGACGCGGTGCCGGAGATCCTTGCCGCCGGTCCGATCGCGTGCGAGGGCCTGGACGAGCGTATCGTCGGCGGGCTGCGCAGCCGCGGGTTGCGCCTGGACGATATCGCGCAGCTTCCGCCGGGCAAGGGCTGGCTGATGGTCGAGTTCGGTGGCGACACGCTCGAAGAAGCAGCGGCCAAGGCACGCAAAATGGAAGGCCTGCTGATCCGAGACCCGGCCCTGATGACGCGCCTGTGGACCATCCGCGAGGTCGGCGCCTCGGCTACCGCGCTGAACCTCGGCGGCCGCGGCCCCGACCCGGTGGTGGGCTGGGAAGACGCCGCGGTCGATCCGCTGCGGCTCGGCGACTACCTGCGCGAATTCCAGGCGCTGGTGGCGCGCTTCGGTTACCGCACGTCGATTTACGGCCATTTCGGCGACGGGTGCGTGCACGCGCGCATCGATTTCGAGCTGCGCACGCCGGAGGGCATTGCGCACTGGCGCAATTTCCTGCGCGCGGCGGCCGAGCTCGTGGTGAAGTACGGCGGCTCGCTTTCCGGCGAGCACGGCGACGGCCACGCGCGCGCCGAGTTCCTGCCGCTCATGTTCGGCCCCGAGCTGATGCAGGCGTTCCGCGAGTTCAAGGCGCTGTGGGACCCGCAGAACAGGATGAACCCGGGGAAAATCGTCCATGCCTTCCGGGTCGACGAGCACTTGCGGCTCGGACCTGCGTACAGGCCGGTGACGCTCGCTACCAGACTTGCCTTCGAATCGCCGGTGGGCGACGGATTCGAACGGGCGATCGGCCGCTGCGTCGGCATGGGGAAATGCCGCGCGGCAAAGGGCGGCACCATGTGCCCGAGCTACCGGGGCACGCGCGAGGAGCGCTACTCGACGCGCGGCCGCGCGCGCCTTCTTGGAGAGATGCTGCGCGGCGAGCTCATCGCGGATGGCTGGGCAAGCGAAGAGGTCAAGGACGCGCTCGACTGGTGCCTCGGCTGCAAGGGCTGCGCGAGCGACTGTCCGACCCACACCGACATGGCGGCGTACAAGGCCGAGTTCATGTCGCACTACTACGAGCGCCGGCGCAGGCCGCGCCAGGCGCTCTCGATGGGCCGCATCGGCGAATGGGCGCCCATCGCTTCCCGTTTACCCGGATTGGCGAACTTCCTCTCGGAGAAGCTGAAAAGCCTGGCCGGCGTGGCTCCCGAACGCAGGCTGCCGAGATTCGCGAACAAGAGCTTTCGTTCCACATTCAGGGCGAGCGGCAGCGGCGAGGCGCTCGTGCTCTTCGACGACACTTTCAACAATTACTTCCGCCCCGAAACGGCGGCCGCGGCGCAGCGCGTGCTCGCGGCGGCTGGCTGCGCGGTGGAGCTGCCCGCGAGCCACGCCTGCTGCGGGCGCCCCTACTACGATTTCGGGATGCTCGAGCGCGCGCGCGCCACGCTCGAGCGCACGCTGCGCATCCTCGGTCCGCAGCTCGAGCGCGGCCTGCCGGTGGTGGTGCTCGAGCCGGGCTGCCTGTCGGTCTTCCGCGACGAGCTGCGCCGCCTTTTCCCGCGCGATCCGCGTGCGGCGCGGCTTGCGTCGGCGGCCACCAGCCTCGGCGAATTCCTGCTGCGCAAGGACTGGCGAATCGATCTCGGCGGCCAGGTGCTGATGCACGGTCACTGCCATCAGAAGGCGCTATGGGGAACCGCGGCCGACGCAAGGCTACTCGAGCGCGCAGGCTGCGAGGTGCTCGCGCCGGACACCGGCTGCTGCGGCATGGCCGGAGCGTTCGGCTACCGGCCGCAGTTCTACGAAACCTCGACGCGCATTGCCGGGCTCGCGCTGCTCCCCGCGCTCGGAGCTGCGCCGCAGGCCACGGTGCTGGCGAGCGGGTTTTCCTGCCGCGAGCAGATCCAGTCGCTCGGCGCCCGGCCTACGCTGCACCTCGCCGAGCTGCTCGCGCGGGCGCTGCCCGCGTGATGCGCGGCCCGCTTTGCTCGCGCGAGCGCAGCGACAACTCGGTCGTGCATGGGAAGAGGCAAATCCGGTCACTCCTGTCGGCTTGGGGCGACAGGAAAAAAGTCTTCACATCCAAGGCGCTTCGCAAATATCTGCAATCCCTCGTCGCCAACGCCCGACGCTTCGCCGCCCGGCGAGTGGTTGCATTAAGTCACACTGCGCGTGCAACCCGCTGATCGGACTGCCTAATCCAGGGCTGGCACGCGCATTGCAGGTGAAGGATCAGGGAAAAGGGGACCGCCATGGGACACACGAATGTTCACCCGGTGATTACCACAGCGACGCTGGTACTGCTTGCGCTCGCGTTCGTGGGCGCGTTGACCGCCACCGGAGTGCTTTCATGAGCATCAAGGAGGCACGCGTCAAGCAGGAGCTATCGGCGGCGGGGCAGACGATCCTCGGCCTTCTCATCGTCGCCCTCGTGCTCCTGGGAATCGGCGGCACCATCTACAAAGTCATCTCGCCCGAGGGCTGGGTTGCCCAAGCGTTCGGGCGCAGCGTGTCGGCGGGCGCCGTGGCGCTCGGCTCGCTCATCATGATCGCCGCACTCGCCTGGTTCTCGCGCGGCTGGAGCTCGCCGCTGCAAGGCAATCGCTACCCGGAGCTGTTCGTCTACGGCTTCGCCGCCGCCGGGCTGCTCTACATCGCCAAACTATGGGTGGTCGGCTCCTTCTGACTTCCTGAAAACAAGCGGACGATCGACGAGATCGCCCTCTCCCCTGGGCCCGTGCTCTCCCCCTACAAGCCGGGCCTTTTTTTTGCCTCGAGGCGGGCTTGGCGACCGGTTGCGCGAGCCCGACTGGTGCGCATACACCCAGGTGAACTCGGCGCCCAGTAGGAAGATCTGCGCCGAGTAATACACCCACACCATCACGATCACGAGCGAGCCGAACGCGCCGAAGCTCGAGCCGATGTCGCTCTTGCCGAGGTACAGGCCGATCAGGAACTTGCCGACGGTGAAGAGCGCGGCGGTGACCGCGGCGCCGGTCCAGACGTCGCGCCACTCGATGCGCGCGCGGGGCATCACCTTGTAGATGGCCGCGAACACCACCACGAGCATGCCGAAGCTCACCGCCAGGTCGAAGGCGTGGGCGACGCGCGTCCATTCGCCGAACAACGTACCCCACCACTTTCCCAGAGCGCTCAGCGCGGCGCTCAGTACCAGGGAAACCACGACGAGAAATGCGAGCGCGAGCACCAGGCCGAAGGATAGCAACCGCCCCTTGATGAACATCCACACCGCGTTGCGCTTTTCCGACTCGGCCTGCGCGGGCACTTCCCATATTGTGTCGAGGGCCGTCTGCAGCTGCCCGAAAACGCTGGTGGCGCCGAAGACCAGCACGGCGGTGCTGAGCGCAGCTGCCCATCGCCCGGTCGCGGGCTCGCTTACATTGGCGAGCATCTCCTGGATCGCCTCGGCGCCGTTCTCGCCCATCAGGTCGGCGACCTGGGCGAACACCACGCCGCGCACCGCATCGACGCCGAAGAACAGGCCCGCGATGCTGATCAGTATGAACAGCAACGGCGCGATCGAGAACATCGAGTAGTAGGCGAGCGCCGCGCCCTTGCTGGGGGCCTGGTCGTTCCACCAGGCGGCGAGCGCTCTCTTAAGCAACGTGAGGGTCGGCCTGAGATTCATTGCTCAATGATGAACATGGCCCCGTCCACCCGAGGCCGAAGCAATCGATATGCCTATACGGCGATCGGTGCCCGAATGGCGGGGTGCGGGTCGTAGGACTCGAGCGTGAAATCCTCGAAACGGAACTCGAGCAGCTGGCGCACGCGCGGATCGAGCCGCATGCGCGGAAACGGCCGCGGCGCGCGCGCGATCTGCTCGCGCGCCTGCTCGAGGTGGTTGAGGTACAGGTGCGCGTCTCCCAGGGTCAGGACAAACTCACCGGGTGTCAGGCGAGTGACCTGGGCCACCATCAGCGTGAGCAGCGCGTAGGACGCGATGTTGAACGGCACGCCGAGGAACAGATCCGCGCTGCGCTGGTACATCTGGCATGAGAGCCTGCCATCGGCCACGTAGAACTGGAACAGCGCATGGCAGGGCGGCAGCGCCATGCGCTCGACGTCGGCCGGGTTCCAGGCGCTGACGATATGGCGGCGGGAATCCGGCTTGGTTCTGAGGCTTTCGATCACGTTGGCGATCTGGTCGATCTCGCGCCCGTCGGGCGCGCGCCCGTGGCGCCACTGGTAGCCGTAGATGGGACCGAGCTCGCCCGCTGCGTCGGCCCACTCGTCCCAGATCGATACGCCGCGCTCCTGCAGCCAGCGCACGTTGGTGTCGCCGCGCAGAAACCACAGCAGCTCGTAGATGATCGACCTGAGGTGCAGCTTTTTCGTGGTGAGCAGCGGGAAGGCCGGATCGAGCTCGAAGCGCAGCTGCCGGCCGAACACCGACAGCGTGCCCGTGCCGGTGCGGTCGCTCTTGCGCGCGCCGCGCTCCAGCACCTCGGCAAGGAGGTCGAGGTAGCGCTGCTCCTCGAGGTTCATATGGCGATGAACGCGAAAAGCTCGCGCGCGCTCTGGAAACGCTCCTCGGGCTTCTTGGCGAGCAGGCGATCGAGGATCGGCTGGTAGCCTGCAAGCCGCTCGGGCAGGCGCGGCACCGGGGATTCGACGTGCATGTGGACGAGGGCGAGACCGCTGGCCGGTTCGAAGATCTTCTGCGCGGTAAGCATCTCATAAAAGATCACCCCGAGGCTGTAGAGGTCGGAGCGCGCGTCCACGGGAAGGCCGAGGCACTGCTCCGGGCTCATATAGCGCGGCGTGGCGATCATCTGGCCGGCGATCGTCAGCGTGGAGGTGGCCGACGGATCCTTCGCCAGGCCGAAGTCCACGATCACCGGCCGGCCGTCGGCGCGGAACAGGATGTTCGCCGGCTTGAGGTCGCGGTGCACGATGCCCTTGGCGTGGATCGCGTCGAGGGCGCGGGCGATCTGCGCGGCGATGCGCAGCGCGTCGCGCGAATTCATCCGTTCGACGATGCGCCCGGCGAGCGTCCCCGCGGACAGGAACTCCATCGCGATGTACGGATGCTCGCCGGTGAAGTCCTGGTCGTGGATGCGCACGACGTGCTCGTTCTCGATCGCCGCGATGAGCCTGTACTCGCGCACCAGGCGCGCGAGGTAGACGCCATCGCTGCGCAGCCGGGGGTCGAGCATCTTCAGAGCCACGCGCAGGCGGTCGCGGTTGCGTTCGGCGAGGTAAACCTTCGCCTGCCCGCCTTCGCCGATGACGTGCACGATGGTGTAGCCCGGAACTTCCGGCGCGTCCTGCTTCCCCGCCACGCGCTTATTGTGCCACCCGGCGTGCCGGCCCGATCGCGCGCTTCAGGGAGATGCTCAGAGAATCCCGAGCAGGAAGCTGCCGATGTCGGCGATTTCCTGCGGGCAGACCGAGTGCGGCATCGGATAGGTTCTCCATTGCACCTTGTAGCCCAGGCGCTCCAGCGCCTGCCTCGATTGGTCGGCACGCGAAACCGGGATCAGGTCGTCGTACTGCCCGTGCGCCATGAAGATCGGGACGTCTTTGCTCTCGGCGCTGCGCTCGGCTTCGAGCGTGGCGTGCAGCGGCAGATAGGTCGACAGCGCAAGCACCCCGGCAAGGCGCTGGGGATAACGCAGGGCGGTTTGCAGCACGATCGCGCCGCCCTGCGAGAACCCGGCAAGGACGATCTTCGCCATGCCGCGGCGCTTCTCGGCGGCAATCATGTCCTCCAGCAGCTTCTGCGAGGCGCGGATGCCGGCTTCGTCCTCCGCGCCGGCGCCGAGCTGGAAAATGTCGTACCAGGCGCGCATGCGCATTCCCTGGTTGATCGTCACCGGCCGGACCGGCGCGTGCGGAAAGACGAATCGCACCGGCGCGCGCAGCTCGAGCTCGGGCACGATCGGCTCGAAATCGTGGCCGTCGGCGCCCAGGCCGTGCAGCCAGATCACCGCTGCCTCGGGATCGGGCCCGGAGTTGATCTCCACCGCTTCCATGCGTTTCACCTCGTCAAACGATCCGGTTGAACCAGGCGAGCGACAGGCCGCCGCCGGCGAGCGCCAGGACCGCCGCCACGGCGGCGAAAAGCGCGCTGATCTCATGCTCCTGCTTGTCCATCACGAAGCGGCTGGTGAGCGACTCGTAGATTTTTTTCAGCTCCTCGGCGCTCGCCGCGTGGAAATACTCGGCGCGCGTGAGCTCGGCGATCGCCTTCAGCGTTTCCTCGTCGAACATCATGTAGATCGAGTAGCCCTCGATCATCGCCGGGCCGCCGCTCGCCGAGCCGAAGCCGACCGTGAACACGCGGATGCCGCGCTCGGCCGCCATGCGCGCCGCGTCGAGAGGGTCCGGCCCGGTGGTGCGCCGGCCGTCGGTGAGCAGCACGATCGCCGACGAGGCGTTCGATCCCGGCGCCACCGGCTTCAGCGGCTTGTTCGGGGCTTTCTTCTCCGGCGGCCGGTTCATGCGCCACGATTCGCGGCTGCCCAGCACCATGGACTCGAGGTCGATACCTTCCTCGGGAAACAGCGTGGCGAGGGACATGATGATGCCGCTGCCGATCGCGGTGTGGCGGTCGAGCTGCAGCCGGTCGATGGCCGCAACGAGGTCGTCGCGGTTGTGGGTCGGCTTCTGCGTCACCAGCGCGGTCCCTGCGAACGACACGATGCCGATGCGCAGGTCGGCCGGCTGATCGCGCACGAACGCCTTCGCGGCGGCCTGCGCCGCGGCCAGGCGGTTCGGCTCCACGTCGGTGGCGCGCATGCTGATCGACACGTCGATCGCCAGGATCACCGTGCGCTGGTGCGACGGCAGCGTCAGCACCGCATTCGGCCGCGCCGTCGCGAGGATCGCGACCGCGAGGGCGGCGAGAAAAATCGCCGGCGGCACATGGCGCCGCCAACGCGCCGCGCCACCGATCGCTTCGCGCACCAGGTCGAGACTCGCGAAGCGCACCGCAGCGCGCTTTTGCCGCCGCAGCAGGCCCAGGTACAGGGCGACGAGCGCCGGGACCGCGAAGAGCAGCAGCACCAGCGCCGCGGGCCACTCGAATCTCATGGCTTGCGCAGCGCCGACTTCGGTCGGAAGGCCTTCACCACCGCCTCGTGGGTCTCGATGTACGGGCCGCCGATGAGGTCGATGCAGTAGGGCACCGCGGCGAAAACGCCGTCGAGCGTTTCGCGGATGGCCTTCGGCTGCCCGGGCAGGTTGATGATCAAGGCGTGCCTGCGAATCACGGCCACCTGGCGCGACAGGATCGCGGTGGGAACGTATTTCAGGCTCACCGCGCGCATCTGCTCGCCGAAGCCCGGCATCACCTTGTCGGCGACCGCGAGCGTCGCTTCCGGCGTCACGTCGCGCGGCGCCGGCCCGGTGCCGCCGGTGGTGAGGACGAGGTGGCAGCCTCTTGCGTCCACCAGCTCCTTCAGCGTCGCTTCGATCGCCGGCTGCTCGTCGCCGATGAGCCGGGTCTCGTCGCGCCACGCCGGCGAGGCAATCGCCGAGCTGAGCCAGGCCTTGAGCGAGGGTATGCCTTCGTCCTTGTAGACGCCCGCCGAGGCGCGGTCGCTGATCGATACCAGGCCGATGACCAGGCTCATTTGATCTCGAAAACCTCCAGTTCGACCGCCGCCGCACGGCGCGCGCCGGTCGCCACGCAGATCATGCGGTTCAGCCAGGCGTAGCGAGCGTCGCCGGTCTCGAAGAGCGGGGTGGTGCGCATATAGTAGAGCGACGGGTCCACCTCTTGTCCGGCAGCGAGCCTTTGCATTACGGCGCTCGGACCATGACGGTAACCGCGGTTCGTTACGTAGATCATCGCTCCGTCGTGCGTCTCGAGCGTATACCGGGCGTCCAGGTCGGCGACGCCGTCGGCGCGAATCACCTGCCAATCGGCACCGCCGGGCAGCACGCGCCCCGAGAGCCGCTCGCCGGAGAAGCGGCCTCCGGTGATGCCGATGATGCGCCGGCGGCCGAGCGGCGTCTCACCCAGCTCTTGCGGCGGCGCCAGGTGGATCTCCGCGGTAAACAGGCGCTCTAGCCGCAGCATTCCTTGATGAGCCTGAAAAGCTCGCGATACGCGCGCGGCGGCTTGCCTTCCTTTTGCTCCTTGCGCGTGTTGCGGATCAGGCTGCGCATCTTCTGCAGGTCGGCCGCGGGATGTGCGGTGGCGAAGGAAGTGAGCGCCTCGTCGTCGGCGAGGAGCCGCTCGCGCCACAGCTCCAGCCGCCGGTGCGCCGCGGCCGCCTGCGCCGAGCCCCCTTCGATCGCGGCGAGCCGCGCGCGGATCGGCTCGGGATCGACGTCGCGCATCAGGCGACCGATGTACTGTAGCTGCCTGCGCTTTGCCTCGTGGCTCCTGATCCGCTTCGCTTCGAGCACCGCGTCGCGCAGCTCGCCCTCGAGCGGCATCGCCGAGAGCCTCGAGGGCGGGAGCGCGACCAGCGCCGCGCCGAGCGCCTGGCGCTCGTGCATTTCGCGCTTGCGGCGGGTCTTGCTGACGGGTTCGTCCTGCACGCGAGTTATGATAGCGCCCCCATGCCGAAGCACCACGGCTTTACCTGCGAGCCCGCGGAGCTTCGCAGCCTCGCGCAAACCGTCCTCGACCACGCCCGCCGCGCCGGTGCCAGCGGCTGCGAGTGCGATGTCTCGGAGAGCTACGGCCTGTCGGTCACGGTGCGCAAGGGTCGCGCGGATACGGTGGAGCATAACCGCGACCGCAGCGTCGGCGTCTCGGTCTATTGGGGCGAGCGTCCCAAGGCGCGCCGCGGCCACGCCAGCACCTCGGATTTCTCGCCGGCGGCGATCGCGCAGACGGTGCAGGCCGCCGCCGCCATCGCGCGCCACACGGCGCAGGACGACTGCGCCGGATTGCCGGATGCCGACACGCTCGCCTGGCAGGTGCCCGAGCTCGACCTCTTCCACCCCTGGGAGATCGGCACCGAGGAAGCCGTCGAGCTCGCGCGCCGCTGCGAGGCCGCGGCGTTCGGCGTGTCGAAGAAGATCCGCAACTCCGAGGGCGCCACGGTGTCCGCGCAGCACTCGCAGTTCGTGTTTGCCAACAGCCTGGGATTTGCCGGCGGCTATCCGGCGACGCGCCACTGGCTTGCCTGCTCGGTCATCGCCGAGGACAAGGGGCTGATGCAGCGCGACGACTGGTACAGCGCCGGGCGCGTGCCCGGCAAGCTGGCCGACCCGGTCGCGCTCGGCCGCTACGCCGGCGAACGCGCGCTCGCGCGGCTGGGCGCTCGCAAAATCGCCACCTGCCAGGCGCCGGTGCTGTTCGAGGCGCCGGTCGCGCTTCAGCTCGTCGGCCACTTCGTTTCCGCGGTGAACGGCGGCAACCTCTATCGCAAGTCGTCGTTTCTCGTGGACAGCCTGGGAAGTCAGGTGTTCTCGCCGATCGTGCGCATCGACGAGCGGCCGCACGAGTCCCAGGCGATGGCGAGCGCTCCCTTCGATGAGGAAGGCGTCGCGACGCGCGGCCGCTGCATCGTGCGCGACGGGGTGGTGGAAGGCTATTTCCTCGGCAGCTACTCCGCGCGCAAGCTCGGAATGAAGAGCACCGGCAATGCCGGCGGGCATCACAATCTCCTCGTGCGCTCGCAAGGGCCCGACTTCGTCGGCATGCTGCGCGCCATGAATCGCGGCCTGCTCGTCACCGAGCTGATGGGGCAGGGCGTGAATCTCGTCACGGGAGACTATTCGCGTGGCGCCGCCGGATACTGGGTCGAGGGCGGCGAGATCCGCTATCCGGTGGAAGAAATCACGATCGCGGGCAACCTGAGGGAAATGTTCAAGCGAATCGCGCTCGTAGGCAGCGACGTGCTGGTGCGTAACGGCCGGGCGAGCGGCTCGATTCTCGTGGAAAACATGACAATTGCCGGCGACTAGAACCATGCAGCGGCATAGTGTTCTAAGGCTTGATGACCGCGTGCACGCACGGACAACTCCCGCCGCCGCCGAATGGCGAGCACCCGATCGTGGCGATCGTTGCCGTGATCGCCATCATCGCCGCCATCCTGTTGATTACATGGGCGCGCTTTGAAGTGCACGGCACCGACGACCTGGAAGCCACGATTACCGAGCAGCCGGTGAAACCGAAGCCGGCCGAGGAGCGCGAGCTTGACGAGGCGGTTACCGCCAACCGTTTCGCGACCGGCCTGTCGCCGTAGGCGTTTCATTGCCGCAGGGGCCGGTTTCCCGACCCGTAGGGCATAATTTTCTTCATGAAATTGCTTATCACCCTGATGGCGGCGCTGGTTTTCGCCGCCCCCGCCCCCCTGCTCGCGCAGGCCCAGAAGCGTCCCGCAGCGCAGACACCGGACGTGATTTTCGTCCCGACGCCGCAGGAAGTCGTCGAGGACATGCTGCGCCTCGCCAACGTGCGCAAGGGCGACATTCTTTACGACCTGGGCTCGGGCGACGGCCGCATCGCCATTACCGCGGCGAAGAAATACGGCATCCGCGCGGTCGGCATCGACATCGATGCCGAGCGCATCCGCGAGGCGAACGAGAACGCGAAGCGCGCCGGCGTCACCCACCTCGTGCAGTTCAGGCAGGAAGACCTCTTCAAGGCCGACTTCAAGGAAGCCACGGTGGTAACGCTGTACCTGCTGCCGGACCTGAACGTAAAGCTGCGGCCGCGGCTGTGGAACGAGCTCAGGCCCGGCACCCGGATCGTCTCGCACCAGTTCGAGATGGGCACCTGGAAGCCGGAGAAGAAGCTCGAGTCGAACGGCCGCTCGGTGTATTTCTGGACCGTCCCGCCGAAAGGCAAGCAGCCGAAGCTCTAGCCCCGGCTAGGTAAAGTCCAGGCGCGTCTCGAGCAGGATCCCGTAGATCGGCATCGCGGGCCGGCGGTGGCCCAGGTCGAGCGGCGGCAGCTGCCTGGCGCCCAGCGTCGCCGCCGCCGCGCCGAGGGCTTTCATCATGTCGATGGACAGCACGATCTCGCCGGCGCGCGCCCGGTGCACCAGGCGCTCGGCGATGCTGACGCAGTCGCCGAAGGCGACGAATTGCTGCGCTCCGGGCGGCCCCGCCATGCCGAGCACGGCTTCGCCGAGGTGCACGCCGAGCGCCACGGCGGCGGGCAAGCCGTACTCGTCCTTCCAGCGCTCGCCCACCGGCGCGAATTCGCGTTGCACGTCCTGCGCCGCCTTGAGCGCATTGCCCGCGCCGCCCAGCACCGCGAGCATCTCGTCGTTGTGCACCGCGAGCGCCTTGCCCTTCTGCTCGGCGACCAGGCGCGCGGTCAGCTCGAAGAACTCGCTGGCGAGCTGCAGCACTTTTGCAGGCTCGAGCACCTCCGAGAGCCGCGTGAAGTTGCGCAGCTCCGCGTACAGGACGGCTATGGCGCGGCGTTGGACTTGTTCGCTCATGTCAGCACCAGGGTGA
>DASZOS010000050.1:0-56760 GCA_035550695.1 Burkholderiales bacterium
ACCATCGCCGACATCTCGGAAAAGGCCTCGATCAGCGCCGAGCATATAGCCGAGGCGATCCAGTACCGCCGTCTCGACGCCAGCTTCTAGGATCGGGTGCTGGTCAGCCGGCGGTACTGCGCCATGTGCCGGATGGCTTCCTTCGGCTTCTGCAGCTCCTCGCACAGGAGCGCCAGGTTGTAGTGGCAGTCCGCGAGACGCGGATTGCCGCGCAACGCGGCCTCGTAGGCGCCCATCGCTTCGGCCTTGCGTTCCATGTCGCCAAGAAGGACGCCAAGGTTGAAAAGCAGCAGCGGATCGCTGCCGCAGGCCTGGATGGCTTCGCGGTAGACGCGCTCGGCTTCCGCGAAACGCCCTGCTTCATGCAGGAGCGATCCCATGTTGATGCGGGCATCGAGCAGCGCCGGGTCTGCGGCTACGGCTTGCTGGTAGGCCAGCAGCGCGGCTTCAGTGTCCGTAGCTTCGAGGTCCATTGCGCGATCGAGCCATTCCTGGGCCTTCAGCGGGCGCTCGATGACCCTCAACGAGCCCGCGGAAGGATCGCCCTCGAACGCGAGCAGGTATTGCCCCGACTCCGCCTGCCAGCGGCTACCGCCTTCCCGGACGACCACCCGGTCGGCCTCGGCGCAGATGCTCAAGCCGGAGAGCGGCATGGCTTCGGGCAGGTGGCGGCGCAGTTCCTTGATGGAGCGGGTGATGCGCTTGCGCGGCACATTGGCCGCGACCAGCGCCTGCGCCGTGCGCAGCGCGATGAGGTCCTGGAAGGAGAAGCGCCAGGCGTTGCGCGTGCCGCGCTTCGGCGATACGAACCCCGCCGTAATCAGTGCCCGGATGGTGCTCCTCGGCAGGCGAAGCAGCTTCTCTACTTCGCGCACGCCGAACTCTTGCATGGTTCTATTGCTTCTTGGCGGTCTTGCGGACCGCAGGCGCCGGCTGCGCGGCGCGTTTCGGCGGCTTGCGCGGCTCGGGCTTCTTCTCGAGACTCGCGCGCAGCGCTTCCATGAGATCGATGACCTGCGCACCGCCCTCGGGCGCCTCGGTCATCGTGATCTCCTGGCCTTCGACCTTCTTCTGCACCGCGGCCTCGATGCGTGCGCGCACCTCGTCGGTGAAGGCGCCCGGATCGAAGGTATCGGAAGCCTGCTGCTCGATCAGCTGCTGGGCGAGCTTGAGCTCGGCATCCTTCACGTCGGTCTTCGGGATGTCGATGTCCTTGATCGACCTCACCTCCGACGCGTAAAGCAGCTGCTGCATGACCAGTCCGTCCTCGACCGGACGGATCATGACGATGTACTGCTTGCCGCGCGCCGCCCAGCGGCCGAGCGCGCAGCGATTCGAATCGCGCAGCGCCCTCGCGAGCAGTGCGTAGGGCTTGGCCCCGCCCTTGTCCGGCGCGAGGTAGTAGGCCTTGTCGAAGAACACCGGGTCGACCGACTGGATCGGCACGAACTCGGTGATCTCGGCGCTGTGGGTTCCCGCCTCCTCGAGGGCTTTGAGCTCCTCGGGCGTGAACATCACGTACTGGTCCTTCGCGAATTCGTAGCCCTTCACCATGTCTTCGCGCGCGACCGGCACTTCCTCCTTCACGCACAGGTACTGCTGCTTAAGCCTCGATCCGCAGCCCTTGTGCAGCAGGTTGAAGGAAATCGCCCGGCTCGCTTCGGTGGCCGAGTAGAGCTTTACCGGAATGGACACCAGCCCGAAGGAAACGGTCAGCGACGCAATCGATCGTGCGGCCATGCTTGCCTCCTCCTCAAGTCTTTGCGCGCTCCAGCGCGCGCTCGAGATTCTGTTTTCGCTCCAAGGCGTCGCGCCAGCGATCGCCGGTTTGCGCCAGGCGCTGCGCAACGTTCGTGATCCTGAAATCAAGCGGGTGAGCGCCGGCGAGCTCATCCCACGCGAGCGGCATGGACACCGGCGCGCCGAAGGCACCCCTCGGCGAATAGGCCACGTTCAGCGTCTTGCCGCGGACGTTCATATTGTAGTCCATGAAGATTTTTCCGGTCCGCTTGGGTACGCTCCATTCCAAGGTGATGTCCTTGGGGTGGCTGCGCTCGAGGTGCCGGCCGACGATCTCGGACACCCGCCGTGCGGCGTCGAAATCGAGCCTGCGCCGGATCGGCACGAAGACGTGCAGGCCGGTCTTGCCCGAGGTCTTGACGATGGACTCGAGCGACATGCCGGCCAGCAGCTCGCGCAGCCGGAACGCCACCTCCTTGCCCTTCTCGAAGGCCACCGTGTTCAGCTCGGGCTCGGCGCCCGGCGCTTCGTTCCCGGAATAGATGTAGGGATCGATGTCGAACACCACGTAGTCCGGGTAGTTGAGCACCGAGCCTTCGAGCGCGGCGAGCGAGCCCGCGTAGTCGGTGCTCTGGCTCGTTGCATCCGGGCCGGGCTTCGCCCGGGAATGCCACACGTGGAATTCGAGCGTTCCCGACTGCGCGAGCCACAGCAGCGTCGGCAGGTTGTTGCACAACAGGTAATCGTGTCTTTCGTCCTTGTGCTCCGAAAACACGGTAACGGTTTCCACGAAATCCGGCGGCTGCTCGCCCCAATGCTTCTGGAAGAAGCGCGGTCCATGGATTCCTTCCGGCATGCGGATCATGGTGAGCGGGCGATCCGCGAGATGCGGCAGGATGTAGGGCGACACCTGCGCGAAGTAGCGCAACAGGTCGCGCTTGCTGAGTGCCGGCTGTTTGAGCGCCGCATCGGCGGGCCAGTACACGCGGTCGAGGTGCGTGAGCCGGATCTGGTGCGGACCGACGGCGATGACGAAGGCGTTCTTCTTGTTTTCCAGTTGCCGCACAATGTCGTCGACCCCGGATGGCGCTTCGGTCGCCTTCCGGGGTCCGGCGCGCCGCGCCGTTTTCGGATCGATATCGTCGCGCAGCCGCAGAAACACCGGCGCCCGCAGATAGCCGTCTTCGGTCCAGTCCTGGAATTTCACTTCTGCGACCAGCTCGGGCTCGACCCAGGTCGTCGGGCCATGCAGCGGCGGCTTCTCGGCGAACGGACGTGTCCGGCGCTTCAAAGGCGCGAGCCTCTGGTGTACCTGGGAAATACTGCCGGTGTTGAACCCGGAGCCGACGTGCGAGGCGTAGCGCAGCTCGTCTTCATCCCAATAGCCGACGAGCAGCGCGCCAAGGGGCGCGCGCGACCCCTTGCCCTGCGTGTAGCCCCCGACGACGAACTCCGCGCTCTGGGTGGACTTGATCTTCAGCCACGACGCCGAACGCCGTCCGGATTCGTAACGGCTGTCTTTCCGCTTCCCCACGATGCCTTCGAGGCCGCTCGCGAGCGCCGCCTTGTGCAACGCCTCGCCGTCCTGCGCAGCGTGCACAAGCTGCACGAGCGGCGAAGGCAGCAGGCACTGGGCGAGGTAGCGGCGCCGATCGCTGTAAGGCGACTTGCGCAGGTCCATGCCGGCGAAAAAGAGCAGATCGAAGCAATAGAACACCACGGCGGGAGCGCGGTTCTGCAGCGCGTTGAAGGATGGCTTGCCGCTCGCGTCGAACGCCACCAGCTCACCGTCGAGGATCATGCCAGCGACCGCCTGCCTGGCGAGCTCGGCGCTCAACTTCGGGAACTCTGGCGCAAGGTCGAGCCCGCGGCGCGAGCGCAGCTGCACGCCTTCCTTGCGGATGAACGCGAGCGCCCGATAACCGTCGAGCTTCGGCTCCCACATCCAGCCGGGATCGTTGAACGGCGCGTCGCCGATTTCCGCGTGCATTGGCGCGAGCGTAGCGGGCATAGGCGCGAGCTCGCCCGACGGCACGAGGCGCGCTGCCGGGATCGGATGCACCGGCATCACTTTCACGTCGTCCACGCTAAGTCCCGACAGCACCGAGCGGTCTTGCGCGGTCACGTCGACCGTTCCCGCGTACCGGTCCTTGTGCTTGATCAGCAACCAGTTCTTCCGGTCCGAGCTGCGCACCAGCGCAAAGGAGCCCTTCACCTTTTCGCCGCGCAGCAGGAAGCCGAGCTTGCCTTTCTCGAGGCCTTCGGCCACGCGCCGCTCGGCTTCCTCGCGGTCGTGGAACCAGGTTTCGTTGCCTTCATCCGGCGAGTAAACCCCGCAGTCCCACACGATCACCTCGCCCGCGCCGTACTGCCCGGGCGGAATCACGCCCTCGAAGGACGCGTAGTCGTAGGGGTGATCTTCGGTCTGCACGGCGAGGCGCTTTTCGCTAGGATCGAGCGACGGCCCCTTGGGAACGGCCCAGGACTTAAGCACGCCGGCGCACTCGAGACGCAGGTCGTAGTGCAGCCGGCGTGCCGAGTGCTGCTGGATGACGAATAGCAGCGGCCCGCTGCGCGCCTCCGGCACCGCCGGTGCCGGCTCGGGCGTGGCTTCGAATTTCCGCTTGGCGGAGTATTCGCCGAGCTTGTCTCTCGCCATGGAGAAATTCTAGGAGAAAGACGATGAAGTTGTTGGCGGGCGCAAGCGGTTATTCGTTCAAGGAATGGAAGGGCAACTTCTATCCGGACAACATCAAGCCCGATGCCATGCTCGCCTGGTACGCGGAACGCCTGCCGACGGTCGAGATCAACAACACCTTCTACCGGATGCCGAAGGCCGAGGTGCTGGAGAACTGGGCAAGGTGTACGCCGCAGGGCTTCCGGTTCTCGATCAAGGCCTCGCGCCGCATCACGCATCTCGCGCGGCTGGACGCCGAGAAGGCGGCCGATTCGGTCGATTTTCTCTACCGCAACCTCGCGGCGCTCGGCGCTAAGCGTGGCCCGGTGCTTTTCCAGCTGCCGCCGTTCCTGAAGAAGGACCTGTCGCGCCTCACGGCGTTTCTCCGCCTGCTGCCCGAAGCGCATCTGGCGGCGTTCGAGTTCCGCAACGCGAGCTGGTTTGCCGACGATGTCTACGACGCCCTGAGAGCAGCGGGGGCCGCGCTATGCGCTTCCGAGCGCGAGGACAGCACCCCGCCGCCTCTGGTGGAAACCGCCCCCTTCGGCTATGCGCGGCTGCGGCTCGAAAGTTATTCGGAGGACGACCTGCGGCAGTGGGCGGCGCGGCTCGCCGCCACGGCGTGGCGCGAGGTCCACGTGTACTTCATGCACGAGCCCACGGCGCCCGCGTACGCGCAGGCGTTGATGCGGCTGGGGTCCTCCTAGGCCTCGTTGTCAGTTCGCGGATTGGACTTTCTCGTCGCGAATGACCTTGGTCCAGCGTCCGACCTCCGAGCTGAGCACATCCTGGGCTTCGCGTGCGGAGGTGGGCCAGGGCTGAAAGCCCATGGCAAGGAGCTTCTCGGTGAAGTCGCGACGATTGAGCGCGGCATGCGCGGCTTCGTTCAGCTTGGATACGATCGCGCCCGGCAGTTTCTTCGGGGCGGCAAGCGCATACCAGGCGCGCACGTCGAACCCGGGCAGCAGCGTTTCCGAAACGGTCGGCACGTTGGCCAAGGGTGCGTAGCGCTCCTTGGAAGTAACGGCGAGCACGCGCATCTTGCCGCTCTGCACGAGAGGCGTGATTCCGGCGACCGAGGTGAAGGCCACTGGTATCTCGCCGGAGAAGAGCGCCAGATTGAGCTCGTTGCCGCTCTTGTACGGGATGTGGTTCATCTGGATCCCGCCTCTTGCCTGCAGCAGCACCGCGGCGAGGTGCATGCCGCTGCCCACCCCGCCGGTGCCGAAATGAATCTTGCCGGGCTCGGCCTTTGCGCCCCGTACCAGGTCCTGCACGCTTGCATAACCCGAGCTGGGCGAGGTGACGATCGCAAATGGGCTGTTCGCCAGCATCGAGATCATGGTGAAGTCATCGACCGCGTTGTACGGCAGCGAGGCGTACAACCCTGCTCCCATGGCGTGACCGGAAGCCATCAGGAAGATCGTGTAGCCGTCCGGCTCCACCCTCGCGACGTAGCCCGCGCCCACCGTGCCGCCCGCGCCCGGCTTTCCTTCGACGATCGCCTGCTGGCCGAGTTGTTCGCTGAAATTCGCCGCGATCATGCGCGCGATGATGTCCACCGGCCCGCCTGGCCCGAAGCCGTGCACGATGCGCACCGGCTTTGCCGGCCAAGCCTGCGCGAAGGTGGAGCTGGCGACCGACATCAGGATGGCAGTCAGAATCACCGACATGGCGCGATTCATTTTCATGGCGCAACCTTTCAGAAAACGTAGCGTTCCGGCAGCGGGCCATTCGGCGCGCGGTTGTACACGTAGCCGCCCTCTTTCATGAGCCGCAGCCGCGACTCGAGCAGCTCGGCGTTGAGCTTCTCCAGGACCTTGGGCGGAAATGCGAGTTTGCCCTCGCGCTTCAGGAAACGGCCCGCGACCATGACGTTCTCGATGTCCGCGGTTTCGGCATACATGACCACGACGTGCGCAGGATCGCCGCCCGGGAGCGCCGGAAATATGTTCATGCCGCGCACGTCGATCATGGCGAGATCGGCCTGCTTGCCTGGGGTGAGCGAGCCGATCCTGCCGTCCAGCCGCAGCGCCTTGGCGCCGCCCATGGTCGCCCAGTACAGCGCGTCGCGCGTGTGCGTGGCGTGCTGGTCTGCCGGCCACTTCCCGGCCTCGCGCAGGCTGCGGTTGTCCATCTCGCGCTGGTGCTGGAAGGCGTGGCGCGTCACCCACAACATGGAGCTGTTGAAGTAGGGGTCGCAGTCCGTGCCGAGCGAGGGCACCGCGCCGAACTTGAGGATCCTGCCGAGCATCGCCGACTGTTCGTAATTCAGCATTTCCGTGAGGCAGGTCGCGGTGATCGAGCAGCCGGCATCGAGCACGATCTTCAGTTCTGCTTCGGAGAAGCAGTTGCCGTGCGCGATGTTGTGGTCGGGCCCGAGCAGCCCTTCTTTCGCGAGACGCGGCATGCCGTCCTCGACCACGCGCTTGCCCTTGCGGCCGTAGGTGTGCGCCGAGTTGATCAGGCCGTATTCGCGCGCGAGGCGGATATCGTGCGCGGCGACGTCATATTCGCCCCAGTCCGGTCCGAGGATCGCCATGGCGAGGGTTACCAGCCGATCGTCGGACGCGAGCCGCCCGGTGCGCAGCCGGCGGATTTCCTCGCGCGGAAAGGGAATCTTCTGGTAAGGCGTAGCCCCCTCGCGGGTCGGCGGCTTCGTGGTGCCGCGCGCGAATACCGCGCGCAGGCCCGAGTCCTCCAGCGCGTCAATCGCGGCATCGGTCATCTCCGAATCGCGCACCACGTGGCACCAGTCGAGGATCGTGGTGGTGCCGCCGCGGATCTGGTTGAGCGCGCCGAGCAGATTGCCCAGGTACACGTCGCGCGCGCTGTAGCGGGTGGCGAGATTGTTGTGGATGTTGGCGAAGTAGTCGCGGAACCCCACCCAGTCGGCGCCGATGCCGCGCAGCTGGTACTCCCAGGTGTGGATATGCGCGTTCACCAGGCCGGGGATCACGATGCGGTCGCGGCCGTCCACGATCGACGCCTCCGCGGCCGAGAGATCACGGCCCACCTGGGCGATGCGCTCGCCGTCGACGAGCAGGTCGCCGTCCTCGATGTCCCCGATTTTCGGGTCCATCGTCACGATGGTCGCATTCTTGATCAGCGTCAGTGCCATTGCGGTTTTCCTGCGGGTTAGCCCCGCGGCATGATTATCTACGCTGCCGGTTTGCCACGGTATTGGTTCGCGAATCCTTGACGTTCATCAACCCGATAGAATTACGGGGATCCTGTTTCGGGAGCCCAAATGAAGACCGCCGCCCAACTGCTGAAGCTGAAGTCGCCCGGTGTCGTAGCCATGGCGCCAAGCGCAACGGTGCTCGACGCCCTGAAGCTGCTTGCGGAAAAGAACGTCGGCGCAGTGCTCGTCATGGACGGCACCCGCCTGGTGGGAATCTTTTCGGAAAGGGACTACGCGCGTAAGGTCGCCCTGAAAGGAGACGCGCTTGCCAGTACGCCCGTCAGAGAGGTTATGACCCGGGAGGTCGTCTTCGTCACCCCGACCCACACCAACGAACAGTGCATGGCGCTGATGACCGACAAGCGCATCCGGCATCTGCCGGTGGTGGCGAACGATCAGGTGATCGGCGTCCTGTCCATCGGCGATCTGGTCAAGGACATTATCTCCGAGCAGCAGTTCATCATCAGCCAGCTCGAGAACTACATCCATCGCTGAACCGCTCTGGCGATGGCGACGTATGCGA
Organism: Burkholderiales bacterium; assembly: GCA_035550695.1. Classification (GTDB taxonomy): domain Bacteria; phylum Pseudomonadota; class Gammaproteobacteria; order Burkholderiales; family SG8-39; genus SCGC-AG-212-J23. Next base: position 8,125 of record DASZOS010000050.1, read on the forward strand.
TCGGCGATGTCCAGGGCTGCTTCGACGAATTGCAGAGATTGCTGCGCGAGGTGGCTTTCAGTGCCGCGGGAGACAGGTTGTGGTTTGTCGGCGACCTCGTCAATCGCGGGCCGAAGTCGCTCGAAGTCCTGCGCTTCGTAAGGCGCCTCGGAGACCGGGCGGTCGTGGTGCTGGGCAACCATGATCTGCACCTCGTCACCCAGCACGAAGGCTTCGAGCGGCCGCGCAAGGACGACACCTTTCGCGACGTGCTCGGCGCACCAGACCGCGGGGCGCTCGTCGACTGGCTGCGCCAGCGGCCGATGATGCATGCCGAGGGTGGTTACGCCATGGTGCATGCGGGCCTGCTGCCGCAGTGGAGCATCAAGAAATCGCTTCAATTGGCGAGGGAAGTCGAAGCCGCTCTGGTTGGCAGGAACTACGGGGAATTTCTGAAAAACATGTACGGCAGCGAGCCCGACGAATGGAGCGATGCGCTTGCAGGCTGGGACCGGCTGCGCGTCATCGTCAACGCGATGACGCGGCTACGCTTCTGCACCGCCGGAGGCAAGATGGAGTTTCGCACCAAGGCCACCAAACCGCCGGCCGGTTACGACGCCTGGTATGCATTTCGGAAGGAAAAGGAAACGATCGTCTGCGGCCATTGGTCGGCGCTCGGCCTGAAGCTCTCGCCCAGGCTCGCCGCGCTCGACAGCGGCTGCGTGTGGGGCGGAAGTCTCAGCGCGCTGCGGCTGGAGGACCGGGCGCTCTATCAAGTACCATGCGCCGGCTATCAGCCGATCGGAGAAGAGTGATGGGCGAGTGCGTGTTCTGCAAGATCGTGGCAAGGCAGATTCCCGCCACCGTGGTGCACGAGGACGAGCACACGCTTGCCTTCATGGACATCGGCCAGGTGAATCCGGGACACGTTCTGGTCGCGGTGAAGAAGCACGCCGACAACATCTTCGCGCTGGACGATGCGCAGGCGGCGGCAGTGTTCAGCGCCGCGGCGCGCGTGTCGCGCGCCATCCGGGACGCGTTCGCACCGCAGGGCTTGTCGGTCTACCAGGCGAACGGAGCCGTGGCCGGGCAGACGGTGTTCCACTTCCACCTCCACCTGCTGCCGCGCCACGCGGGCGACGGTATGGAGCTCACCTGGCCGGTGAAGAATCCTGCGCGCGAGAAGCTCGTCGAGTACGCCGAGAAAATCAAGGCGAAACTCGGGTAACGCCTCCCGTCGTGAGCAGGCGCACGCGCTGCCCGGCGACAAACTTGTCGGTCTCTTCCTGCACGATGGCGCGCAGCTCGCCGTTATCCAGCCGCACGGTGATCTCCACGCCGCTCTTGCGCGTCGTGCCCTCCTCGATCGCTTGCCCGGCGACTCCGCCGCCGACCGCGCCGAGCACCCCGGCGATCGTCGAGCCCCTGCCGTGGCCGACGCCGCTGCCCGCGACCCCGCCCACGACCGCGCCCGAGGCCGCGCCGATTCCCGAGCGCGTGCCCTGGATGGTGACCGGGCGCACCGATTCGACGGTGCCGAGGCGCACGGTCTGCTCGCGCAGCGCCTCGTCGCGCGAATAGACGTCGCCCGATCTCGAAGTGGCGCAGCCGGCGAGCGTCGCGGCCGCAGCCAGCGCCAGCACGATGGTGATTCTCATGAAGTCATCCTTTCCACGGTGAATAGCCGAAGGCGCGCCTGAAGCGCCCCTCGATCTCTTCGCGCGCGGGCGCATGGTTCTGCGCCCCGCGGTGCGCGATCTTGAGCGCGCCCATCAGCGACCCGAGTTTACCCGTGCTGGGCCAGTCCCAGCCGTGCGCTATTCCATAAAGGAGCCCGGCGCGGTAGGCGTCGCCGCAGCCCGTCGGATCGACCACCCTCTCTGCCTGAACGCACGGGATTTCGTGGCGTTGACCGCCGGCGAAGATCACCGAGCCCTTCGCGCCGAGCGTGCACACCAGCGCCTTCACCTCGCGCGCCAGGTCCTCGAGGCTGCGCCCGGTTTTCTCCTCCAGCAGCTTTCCCTCGTAGTCGTTAAGCGCCACATAGTCGGCGCGCCGCAGGAACTGGGCGATTTCCTCGGCCGAGAACATGGGCAGGCCCTGGCCGGGGTCGAAAAGCAGCGATACGCCGTGTTCCGCGCATTCGCGCGCGTGCTCCACCATGCCCTGCTTGCCGTCGGGACCTATGATCGCGATGCGCGGGCGCAGCGCGCCGTCGACGCGGTTTTCGTGCGAGTAGTTCATCGCACCGGGGTGGAACGCGGTGATCTGGTTGTCGTCGAGGTCGGTGGTGATGAACGCCTGGGCGGTGAACTGCCCGGGGATGCGCTTGAAGAGCCTGGTGTCGATGTCCAGGCGCGCGAAGCGGTCCAGGTACGGCTGGATGTCCTCGCCGACGGTCGCCATGACGAGCGGTTTCTCGCCCAGCAGCCGCAGGTTGTAGCCGATATTGCCCGCGGTGCCGCCGTATTCGCGTCGCATCTCCGGCGTGAGGAAGCACACGTTGAGGATGTGCAGCTGATCGGCGAGCAGGTGGTTCTTGAAACGGTCGGGAAACACCATGATGGTGTCGTAGGCGATCGACCCGGTGACGAGAATGCTCATGAGGGATAGAAAAGCTCCAGGTGGTATCCGGTCGCGCGCACGCGGCTCGCGTCGAAGTAGACGGTAAACGAGGCTGCCCCCTCCGCGTCGATGCCGCGGCCGATGAGGCCCCGGTCGCGGCCGAGGTACTCGCCGGGGGTCAGAATCCGGCTCGTCACCGGGCGGTTCGCTTCGTCGGTGAGCGCGAAATGCAGCGCCGGGTAGGCCTGCGGAAATCCGGCGCGGTTCCTGATCACGGCGTTCAACATGATGAAGCCCTCCCGCCTCGGGTCGGCGCGCACTTCGTACGAATCGATGCTGAGGAGCTTCAACTGCTGCGGCAGATTGAGCCGGCAGCCGAGCAGCCTGCACGCGGACTCGAGTGCTAGACGCGCCGCCGGCATGGCGGCAGCAAGCTCCGCGCGGTACGTATAAGTGGCCTGGATGGCGAGCGCGAGCGCCGCGAGCCCCGACAGCGTCCACCACAAAGCCCGGCGCGGTGCCGGCCGTTCGACCATGAACGCCGGCAGCGGCTCTTCGTCTGCGGCAGCCGGCTGCGCCTGCAGTGGCGGGTGCGCCGGCGGTGGCGGGTGTGCCGGCGGTGGCGGGTGTGCCTGCGGCGGCGCCGGTGGCGGTTGCGGCTGCGACTGGCGGGGGTCGAAGAGCCCGAGCTGGGGCGAGGGCCCGAGCCACAAAGGCTCCTGCCCCTCCTCCACAAGCGCCGTGATGCCGTCGAACACCGCAGCGCATTTTCCGCAGCGCACGTGCCCGGCGCGCGCGGAAAGCTGTTCCGGCAGTACCCGGAAGGAAGTCCCGCAGGTTGGACAGCGGGTAACGAGGCTCACATGCGTTTCCCTGCGAGGAGCACCCAGCTCTCCTGCGCGTCCTCGCACTGCAATTCGAACCACGGCCGATAGGAGGCGATCACTTCGGCAGCCTGCGACTCCAGGATCCCTGCAAGGGCGATGCGGCCGTGGGTGGCGGTGCGCGCCGCAAGCAGCGGCGCCAGGACGATGAGCGGTTGGGCGAGGATGTTGGACACCACGATGTCGTACAGAGCGGCGGGTAGCGCCTCCGGATGCACCGCCCGCAAGACGACGCCGTTGGCGCGCGCGTTGGCGGCGGCGGTCTCAACCGCCTGCGGGTCGACGTCCACTGCGTCGACGCGCGCCGCGCCGAGCTTCGCCGCGGCGATTGCCAATATACCGGAGCCGCAGCCGTAGTCGAGAACGTGCTCTCCTGCCTTTACCTGGCGTTCCAGGAAGCCGAGGACGAGCCTGGTGGTGGGATGCGTTCCGGTGCCGAAGGCGAGCCCCGGATCGACACGCACCGCGAGCCGTCCAGGCGGCGGCTCGTGCCAGCTGGGACCGATCCACAGGCGCGCACCGATCTCGGTCGGGGCAAACTGCGCTTGGCTGCGCTGCACCCAGTCGTCGTCGCCCACCTCGCCCATCTTGAAGGCCGGCGCGGCCGCAAGCCCGGCGCGGGCGGCGGCTTCGCGCAGCAGGCGTTTTGCGTCGCTGCCCGGCTCGACAAGAACTACGAGAGTCGGGCGGCTGCGCTCGAGGTTCTCCAGCGCGACCGATTGCGCGCCCGCCTCGAGCAGCGCCTCGCTCAACGCATCCGCCGCCGCGGCGTTGACTTCGAGCTCGAGCGCATGCCAGGGCATTACTTCTTTTTCTTCTCGTCCTGGGCGAGCTTCTGTTCGAGGTAATGGATCGAGACGGCGCCCCGAATGAAGCGCGTGTCGGTCAGCAATTCGCGGTGCAGCGGGATGTTGGTCGAGATGCCCTCCACCACCATCTCGGACAGCGCGATGCGCATGCGGCTCATCGCCTGCTCGCGGCTCGCGCCGTAGGCGATCACCTTGCCGAGCATCGAGTCATAGTTCGGCGGCACGGAGTAGCCCTGGTAGACGTGCGAGTCCACGCGGATGCCCGGGCCGCCGGGGGGGTGATAAGACGTGATTTTCCCCGGCGAGGCGGTGAAGCGGTACGGATCCTCGGCGTTGATGCGGCATTCGATCGCGTGGCCGCGGAACTGGATGTCCCTCTGCCTGAAGCGCAGCTTCTCGCCCGCGGCGACGCGGATCTGCTCCTGCACGATGTCGATGCCGGTGATCATTTCGCTGACCGGGTGCTCGACCTGCACCCGCGTGTTCATCTCGATGAAGTAGAACTCGCCCTCCTCGTAGAGGAATTCGAAGGTGCCGGCGCCGCGGTAGGCGATCTTGCGGCAGGCATCCACGCAGCGCTCGCCGATGCGCTCGCGCAGCCTCGCCGGCAGGTCGGGCGCCGGCGCCTCCTCGATCACCTTCTGATGCCGGCGCTGCACCGAGCAATCGCGCTCGCCGAGGTACACGGCGTTCTTGTGGGCGTCGGCGAGCACCTGGATCTCGATGTGGCGCGGCTGCTCGAGGTAGCGCTCGAGGTAGACGACGGGATTCGCGAACGCGGCTTGCGCCTCCGCGCGCGTCAGGCTCACCGCGTTGAGCAGCGCCGCCTCCGTGTGCACCACGCGCATGCCGCGGCCGCCGCCGCCGCCGGCGGCCTTGATGATCACCGGATAGCCGACCTTGCGCGCGATGCGCACGATCTCCTTGGGATCCTCCGGCAGCGCGCCCTCCGAGCCGGGCACGGTCGGCACGCCGGCCTTGGTCATCGCCTGCTTGGCGCTCACCTTGTCGCCCATCAGCCGGATGTTCTCGGGCCGCGGGCCGATGAACACAAACCCCGAGCGCTCCACCTTCTCGGCGAAGTCGGCGTTCTCCGACAGAAACCCGTAGCCTGGGTGGATGGCTTCGGCGTCGGTGACCTCGGCGGCGCTGATGATGGCGGGGATGTTGAGGTAGCTCGCCGCCGCCGGCGGCGGCCCGATGCACACCGACTCGTCCGCGAGCTTCACGTACTTCGCCTCGGTGTCGGCTTCGGAGTGCACCATCACCGTGCGGATGCCCATCTCCCGGCAGGCGCGCTGGATGCGTAGCGCAATCTCGCCGCGGTTGGCGATCAGAATCTTCTCGAACATCTAGCCGAGCATGAACAGCGGCTGGCCGTACTCGACGGGCTGGCCGTTTTCCACGAGGATCGCCTTGACGATGCCGGAGGCGTCGGCCTCGATCTCGTTCATGAGCTTCATCGCCTCGATGATGCAGATCGTGTCGCCTTCCTTGATCGTCTGCCCGACTTCGACGAACGGTTTGGCGTCGGGCGAGGGCGAGCGGTAGAACGTTCCCACCATCGGCGCCTTCACCACGTGGCCTTCCTGGCCGGCGGGTGGTTCCGCGGCCGGTGCCGCCGCGGCGCTCGCCGCGGGCTTGGCCTCCTGGACGAGCGCCGCTGCGGCCGGCGCGGCCGACCCGCTCACCGCGCCGCCCTTGACGATCTTCACCTTTTCCTCGCCCTCGGTGATCTCGAGCTCGGCGATCCCGGATTCCTGCACCAGGTCGATGAGCTTCTTGAGCTTGCGCAGGTCCATCATTTCCCCGCTTTCCGCGCGTACCGCAGGCCGAACTGCAGCGCGAAGTCGTAGCCGTCGGCTCCCAGCCCGCAGATCGTTCCGACGGCGAGGTCCGAAAAATACGACCGGTGGCGGAACGGCTCGCGGGCGTGGACGTTCGACAGGTGCACCTCGATGAAGGGAATCGCCACGCCCGCAAGCGCGTCGCGCAGCGCGACGCTCGTGTGGGTATAGGCGGCGGGATTGAAGACGATGAAGCGCACGCCTTCGCGCCACGCCCGCTGGATCCGGTCGATGAGCTCGCCCTCGAGGTTGCTCTGGAAGCACTGCACCTGCGCTCCGGCGGCGCGCCCGGCAGCGATCAGCCGGCGATTGATCTCGACGAGCGTCTGCCTGCCATAGACCTTCGGCTCCCGCGTTCCCAGCAGGTTGAGGTTAGGGCCATGGAGCACCAAGAGGCGCTTCTTTGCGGCTTTGGAGGTTTTTGCCATTTTTCGCCGAAGAACGCCGCATTTTAGCGTAACAAAGCAACCAAGGCTGATTGAAGCTCCACGCTGGAATAGGCCCCGAGCTTGCGGCCAGCCAAGCGACCCTGGCGATCCAGGAGCACCGTGAACGGCAGTCCGCCCGCCCGGTTGCCGAGCGCTCGCATGAGGTCGATGCCGCCGACACCGGCAATCAACACCGGGTACGTGATCTGCACCGTTCTCGTAAATTCGCGCACGTTCGCTGCACTATCTATGCCGATGCCGAGCACTTGTAGGCTGGAGGTTAGATGTTGTTGCTGTGCAGCATTGAGCAGAGGGATCTCTTCGCGACATGGCGCGCACCAGCTTGCCCAGAAGTTAACCAGGAGCGCTTTGCCGCGCCACTCGGTGAGCCTGTGGACCTGGCCGGAAAGGTCGGGGTAGCTCGCCGCGAGAAGCTCGGCGGCGCCGCTTCGCGTCTGCAGTACGAAAGCGCCCGTGACGGCGCCGATGAGCGCTGCGCCGGCGGCGACACCGCCAAGGATCAGGGCATCACGCCGTCCTGGCGTCATTGCGCACCAAGGCCCCCACCTCGGCGATCCCCGCCCGGTCCATCACCCGGCCGGCCAGGGAAGTCTTGAGAGCGATGCGCTCGTCGCGCGGATCGAAGATCGAAAGTTCGAGCGGCGCGCCGCTCCAGTGGAGCGATAGCACGCTGACCGCGCGCGCGCGGTCCCCCGAGTAACGGCGGCGCTCCTGCGTCTCGTACGCGAGGTTGCGGTCGAGCAAGAAAATCTCCACTTCCTTGACGCTGTCCGGAAACAGCTGGAGCTCGATTTGCGCGTAGGGACCGGCGATGCCTTTCAGCACCGGCCCGGTGAGGTACGGTTTGAATTGCTCGAGCGCCTTCATGGCGTCGAGCGCGATCTCGCGCAGCTCGGCGATGCGCTGCGGGTGCTCCTCGGACTGGTAGAGCTCAAGGTAGGCGCGCAACTGCTCTTCGATCTCGTCGTTGCCCGGCAACGACTGCGCTTCGGTGACGCCGAGCTGTTTTGCCGCCTTGCGCTTCGCGAGCGCGAAATCATCGATGCCGTCCTCGGCCATGAGCCGTGCCGCTGCCGCCGCAATGCGCGCTCGGGTTTCTGTCTGGCGATTGGACCTTCGGGTCATGGCGGGGGCCTCGAGCCCCGAATATAGCCCAGCAGGTCGCATAGAATCCCGCCCTTACCCGATGAGCGTCCACCTCCATATCCTCGGCATCTGCGGCACGTTCATGGGCGGTATCGCGGCAATCGCCAAGGCGGCCGGCTATCGCGTCACCGGCTGCGACGCGAACGTCTACCCGCCGATGAGCGACCAGCTGCGTGGGCTCGGCATCGAGCTCACCGAGGGCTTCGGCGAGCAGCAGCTGGTGCTGCGGCCCGACGTCTGGGTCGTGGGCAACGTGGTCACGCGCGGCAACCCGCTCATGGAAGCGATCCTCGATCACGGCGAGCGGTATGTGTCCGGCCCGCAGTGGCTCGCCGAGCACGTGCTCGCCGGCAAGCACGTGCTCGCGGTGGCGGGTACGCATGGCAAGACGACGGTTTCGGCAATGCTCGCCTGGATTCTTGAGCGTGCCGGGCGCTCGCCGGGGTTTCTCATTGGCGGGGTCCCCACCGATTTTCCGGTCTCGGCGCGCCACACCGGCTCGCCGCTTTTCGTCATCGAAGCCGATGAGTACGACACCGCGTTCTTTGATAAGCGCTCCAAGTTTGTCCATTACCGACCTCGCACCGCGGTATTGAACAATCTGGAGTTCGATCATGCCGACATCTTCGATGATCTTGCAGCGATCGAGCGGCAATTTCACCATTTCGTGCGGACGATACCGAGGACCGGCCGGATTGTGGTCAATGGTGCTGACGAGGCACTGAAGCGAGTACTCACCCAAGGTGTCTGGTCGCCGGTGGAACAGTTCGGATTGCCGGGTGCTTGGGAGGCGGGCCCGCCGGACGCGCAAGGCGGCTTCGAGATCGCGTGGCAGGGCAAACCCCTGGGGCGAGTGCGCTGGCAGCTTTTCGGCGCTCACAACCGCCAAAACGCGCTCGCCGCCGTGGCGGCGGCGCGAAACGCCGCCGTGGAGCCGGCCGCGGCCATCGAAGCCCTCGGCAGTTTTTCCGGCGTGTGCCGCAGGATGCAGGTGCGCGGGCGCGCGCGCGGCGTAACGGTATACGACGACTTCGCGCATCACCCCACCGCGATTCGCACTACGGTCGACGGCCTGCGTCAGCGCGTGGGCCGCGAACGGATCCTCGCGGTGCTCGAGCCGCGTTCCAACACCATGAAGCGCGGCGTCATGAAAGAGGAGCTTCCCCCGAGCCTTGCGCAAGCCGACCGCGTCTACGTCTACAGCGCCGGCCTCGGCTGGGACGCGCGCGCGCTGTTCGCTGCCCTCGGGTCCCGGGCGCGTTGCGAGGAGAACCTCGAAGCGCTGGTCGCGGCCATCGCCGTGGAAGCCAAGGCCGGCGACCACGTGCTCATCATGTCGAACGGCGGCTTCGGCGGCGTCCATGAGAAGCTGCTTTCGCGCCTCGCTCAGGAACGGGCCGCGTGATCCTGTATCTGCACGGGTTCAATTCCTCGCCGCAGTCCCACAAGGCTCAGGTAATGCGCCGCTATATGGAGGAGCGCGGGCTGGGCGTGCAGTTCGCCTGCCCGGCGCTGCCGCCGCTCGCGCCACAGGCGATCAAGGAAATAGAGAAATTCGATTTGCGCCGCGGCGTCTGCCTCGTAGGCTCGTCGCTTGGCGGCCTCTATGCGACCTACCTCGCCGAGAAGCACGGCGTGCGCGCGGTGCTCCTCAACCCCGCGATCGATCCGCACGTCGGCCTGCGCGCCTACCTCGGCCCCCAGAAGAACCTGTATACCGGCGAGCCCTACGAGCTTACCGAAGCGCACCTGCGCGAGTGGGAAAAGCTCAGCGTGCCGCGCATCACGCCGAGCCGCTATCTCCTCATCGTCGAGACCGGCGATGAGGTGCTCGACTACACCCGGGCCCTCGAGCGCTATGCCGGGGCCGAGCAGGTGGTGGTGCCGGGCGGCGACCACAGCCTGCAGAGCTTCCCGCAGCACCTGCCGCGCATTCTCGAGTTCTGCCGTGCAGCTGCTGTATGAGGAAGACGGCGCGCTGAAGGTCGGGACAGTGCTCGCCCAGACGAGCGCGTCCTTCCAGGTCGAAAGCCCGCACGGACGCCGCACCAAGGTGAAGGCGGCGAGCGTGCTGCTCGAGTTCGAGCGGCCCTCGGCAGCGGAGCTCCTCGCCGCGGCGGAGAGGTTCGCCGAGGGGCTGGACGTCGAATTCCTTTGGCAATGCAGCGGGAAGCGCGAATTCGGCTTCCGCGAGCTGGCGCTCGAATACGTCGGGCGCGAGCCCGGTGCGGTCGAGGCGGCCGGCGTGCTGATGAAGCTGCATGGCGCCCCGATGTACTTCTACCGCCGCGGCAAGGGCCGCTTCCAGGCGGCGCCGGAAGAGACCCTCAAGCTCGCGCTTGCGGGCATCGAGAAGAAAAAGCGCGTGCAGCAGGCGATCGAAGCCTGGGCCGAGCGGCTGGCGCGCTTCGACTGTCCGCCGGAGATCGCTGCGCTGCGAAACGAGCTGCTTTACGGCACCGATCGCAACAAGCCCGAAGCGAAGGCGCTCGAGCAGGCGTGCCGCGGCCTGGGCGTTACGCCGGCGCGTCTGTTCGAACGCTGCGGGCTGCTGCCGGACCCGCACGAATACCACCTGCAGCGCTTCCTGCACGAGTTTTTCCCCGGCGGCACCGACTTTCCGGCGCATGAAGTGCCCTCGGCAGGCGCCGGGCTGCCGCTCGCCAGCGTGCCTGCCTTCAGCCTCGACGACGTCGGTACCACCGAGATCGACGACGCCCTCTCGGTGCAGCGGCTTGCCGACGGGACGCTGCGCATCGGCGTGCACATCGCGGCGCCGGGACTGGGCTTCGGACCGGGCTCGCCGCTAGACGCCATCGCGCGCGAGCGGCTTTCCACCGCCTACATGCCTGGGGCGAAGTTCACCATGCTGCCCGATGACGTGATCGAGAGCTTTTCGCTCGACCACGGCGGCGAGCGCGCTACCGTATCGCTGTATCTCGACGCCTCGGAGGAGGGCGCGCTCCTCGCCCGGCATACCCGGCTCGAGCGGGTGCGCATCGTCGCCAATCTTCGCCATGCGCAATACGACGTGCTGAACGACGCGTTCGAGGCCGGTCGGCACGTGGGGCTGCCCTACGAGGAGGAGCTGCGCTCGTTATGGCGCGTGGCGCTCGCTTCGGAGGCGCGCCGCGGGCGGCCCGCCGCCGGCGCGATGGCGCTCGACTACAGCTTCTACGTCGAGGACGGCCGCGTGCGCATCGTGCCGCGCAAGCGCGGCGCGCCGCTCGACAAGCTGGTATCCGAGATGATGATCCTCGCGAACACCTCGTGGGGCGAGCTGCTCGCCGAGCGCGACGTGGCAGCCATCTACAGGGTGCAATCGACCGGCAAGGTGCGCATGAGCGTGCACCCGGAGCCGCACGAGAGCCTGGGCGTGTCCTGCTATGCCTGGATGAGCTCCCCGCTTCGGCGCTACGTGGACCTCGTGAACCAGTGGCAGCTCATCGCCGCGGTGAGCGGCCAGCGGGCGCCGTATTCGCGCAACTCCGACGCGCTGCTCGCCGCGCTGCGCGCCTTCGAGGTCACGTACGCGCGCTACGACGAGCACCAGCGCGCTATGGAGACCTACTGGACGCTGCGCTGGCTGGCGCAGGAGAGGATGCGCTTCGTCGAAGCCGTCGTGCTGCGCGAGAATCTGGTGCGTGCCGAAGGCTTGCCCCTGGTCACGCGCGTGCCGTCGCTGCCGGAACTCGAGCCGGGCACGCGCGTGCGCCTGGAGATAGCCCAAATGGACTTCCTCGAGCGCGGCGTGTCACTGCTCTACCGTGAAATCCTTGGCAAGAGCATCACTGCGGTGGAGGACGACGTGGCCCCTACGAGCTAAAAAGGCCTAGAATGAAAGGCTTGCGGGATTGATGTGATAATGCACTTAATGTTCCACCGCAGCGATCGCGTGCTGGGCGCCGCGCTCGGCTTGTCGATCGCCCTGCACGCAGTGGCATTGGCGGTGCATTTCAAGCTGCCGGACCGGCTGCACTGGAAAGCTTCCGAGCAGTCGCTCGAAGTAGTGCTCGTGAACGCCAAGACGCGCGACAAGCCGGTCAAGGCCGACGTGCTTGCGCAGTCGAACCTCGACCGCGGCGGCAACGTCGACGCGGACCGGCGCGCCAAGACGCCGTTGCCGGTCACCAACCCGCGAAAGCCGGGGCCCGACCTCGCGCAGGCGCAAAAACGCGTGCAGCAGCTGGAAGCACAGCAGCAGCGCCTGCTCGCGCAGGCGCGCGAGGCGCGCGAGCGTTCGCCTGCGGAAGCGCCGCGCCCGACCCCGGTGGAACAGGCGCCGCCGCAGCCGAGCGGCCGCGACCTCGCCGATCTGTCGCTCGCCGCCATGCGCCTGCAGGCGCAGATCGACCGCCAGGTCCAGGAATACCAGAAGCGCCCGCGCAAGAAATTCATCGGCGCGCGCGCCACCGAGTACCGTTTCGCGCAGTACGAGGACGACTGGCGCGTGAAGATCGAGCGCATCGGTACGCTCAACTATCCGGCCGAGGCTCGCGGCAAGCACTATGGCAACCTGCGGCTCACGGTGAGCATCCGGCCCGACGGCACCGTGGAATCGATCGAGCTCGAGCGCTCGTCGGGACTGAAGGTGCTCGACGCCGCGGCCTACAAGATCGTGCGCATGGCGACGCCGTTTGCCGCGTTCCCGCCCGAAATCCGCCGCGACACCGATCTGCTCGTCATCACGCGCACCTGGTTTTTCGGCCGGGGCGACAAGATGTGGACTGAAGCGCGGAACTGAAGTGCGGCGCGCCGGGCGCTTCCGCGGGCTCGCTTTCGCCTGGAAGTTCTTCTGCTACGCGCTTGGCAGCCTGGTACTGGCTGCGGTGGCAGTACAGCTCTGGTTCCTGGCGCACGTGCTCTACTGGAACCGCTTCGAGCCGGCTTCCACCGCCTTCATGGAACGCCGGCTCGACGAGCTGCGCGAGAAGAACCCCGCCGCCCGCCTGCGGCAACAATGGGTGCCCTACGCCCGCATTTCGAACCATCTCAAGCGAGCGGTGGTAGCGGCCGAGGACGCGCGCTTCCTCGACCACGAGGGATTCGACTGGGAAGCCATCCAGAAGGCGATAGCGAAGAACGAGCGACGCGGCCGGATCGTGGTCGGCGCTTCCACTATCAGCCAGCAACTCGCGAAGAACCTGTTCCTCTCGGGCAGCCGCTCCTGGCTGCGCAAGGGCGAGGAGGCGCTCATCACCTGGATGCTCGAAGCGAGCATGTCGAAGCGGCGCATCCTCGAGCTCTACCTCAATTTCGCCGAATGGGGCGAGGGCGTGTTCGGCGCCGAAGCCGCCGCGCGCTACCACTTCGGCGTGCCGGCTGCGGCGCTCAGCGCCGAGCAGGCCGCCTGGCTCGCCGCCATCCTGCCGAGCCCGCGGCGCTACGAGCGCGGACGCGCCACGTCCTACATCGACAGGCGCGTCGGCACTATCCTTGCTCGCATGCCGGCCGCGCAGATTCCCTGATGCAAGCACGCCTCGAAACCGACGACCTGCAGGACAACCTGAGCGAGGTGCGCGAGCTTCTCGGCGCGCCCGAGCGCCTCGCGGGGCTGCGCCAGAGGCTCGACGCGCTGCACCCGGCCGACATCGCCTACATCCTGGAGGCGCTGCCGCTCGCCGAGCGCCTGCGCGTGTGGGACCTGGTGAAGGCCGACCGCGACGGCGACATTCTGGTGGAGGTATCCGACGCGGTGCGCGAGTCGCTCATCGCGAGCATGGACTCCGCGGAGCTGGTCGCCGCGGCCGAGACCCTCGAAGCCGACGAGCTCGCCGACATCGCGCCGGACCTGCCGGCCGCGGTCATCGAGGAGGTGGTGCAGTCGCTGCCCGCCGAGGAGCGCGAGCGGCTGCGCGAGGCGCTGTCCTACCCTGATGGCTCGGTGGGCGCGCTCATGGACTTCGAGCATCTCGCGGTGCGCGAGGACGTCACGCTCGAGGCGGCGACGCGCTACCTGCGGCGGCTGGACGAGCTGCCCAATCACACCGACCAGCTCTTCGTCGTCGACCGCGAGGGCCGCCTGAAGGGAAGCCTGCCGCTTGCGCGCCTGATCGTCTCGGACCTCGAGCTGGAAGTGGCGCGCGTCATGGTGCCCGGCAGCGTCACCTTGCACCCGGAGGACGGCGCGGAAGATGCCGCGCACGCGTTCGAGCGCTATGACCTCGTGTCCGCGCCGGTCGCCGACGCGCACGGCCGCCTCATCGGCCGGCTCACGGTCGACGCGGTCGTCGACTACATCCGCCAGAGCAGCGCCGACTCGCAGCTGGCCGAGGCCGGCCTGTCGCAGGAGGAGGACGTGTTCGCGCCGGTGCTCGACAGCTTCAAGAACCGCTGGGCCTGGCTCGCGGTGAACCTGGTGACCGCGTTCATCGCCTCGCGCGTGATCGGCGCCTTCGAGGATTCGATCGCGCAGCTCGTGGCGCTCGCGGCACTGATGCCGATCGTCGCCGGCATCGGCGGCAACTCGGGCAACCAGACGATCACCATGATCGTGCGCGCGCTCGCCCTCGGCCAGATCCAGCAGTCCTACTGGATGAAGCTGCTCGGCAAGGAGATCGGCGTCGCGCTGCTGAACGGCGTGGTCTGGGGCACGCTGCTTGGCGCGATCGCGTACGCCTTATACGACAGGGTCGCGCTTGGAGGCGTGATGGCGCTCGCCATGATCCTCAACCTGGTGCTCGCTGCCCTCATGGGGGTCGCGGTCCCGTGGCTGCGCGTGCGCCTGGGCAGGGATCCCGCGCCCGGCTCCTCGGTGCTCATCACCGCGGTCACCGACTCGGGCGGGTTCTTCATCTTCCTCGGCCTCGCCACCGTCTTCCTTCTTTAGACCTTGGAGAACGCTTCGCGCGCGGCGCGCAAGGTCTCCTCGATCTCGGCGGCGCCATGCGCCGCCGAGACGAATCCCGCCTCGTAGGCCGACGGCGCGAGATAGACGCCGCGCTTGAGCATCTCGTGGAAGAAGCGGTTGAAGCGGTCGCGGTCGCACTGCATGACCTCGGCGAAACTGCGCGGCGCGGCGTCGCGGAAGTAGATGCCGAACATGCTGCCGACCGACTGGGCGCTGAAGGCGACGCGCGCTTTCTTCGCTTCCTGGCGCAGGCCCTCGACGAGCGCGCGCGTGGTGGCCTCGATTTTTTCCTGGAAGCCTTGCTCCTGGACCAGCTTCAAGGTTGCCAGGCCCGCCGCGACGGCCACCGGGTTGCCCGAGAGCGTGCCCGCCTGGTAGACCGGGCCGAGCGGCGCGATTCTCTCCATGACGTCGCGCCGGCCGCCGACCGCGCCAACCGGCAGGCCGCCGCCGATGACCTTGCCGAGCGTGGTGAGGTCGGGGCGGATGCCGAAGCGCGCCTGCGCCCCGCCGAGCGCCACGCGAAAGCCGGTCATCACCTCGTCGAAGATCAATACCGCTCCATGGTGCGTGCATTCCTCGCGCAGCGTCTCGAGAAAGCCGGGCGCGGGAAGAACGAGGTTCATGTTGCCGACCACCGGCTCGACGATCGCGCCGGCGATATCGCGGCCTTTTTCCGCGAAGGCTTTCTGCACCTGGGAAAGATCGTTGAAATCCAGGACCAGGGTGTGCGCTGCGGTGTCGGCCGGAACGCCGGCAGAGCTCGGATTGCCGAAGGTGAGGGCGCCCGAGCCCGCCTTCACGAGCAGCGAATCGGCGTGGCCGTGATAGCAGCCCTCGAACTTCACGATGACATCGCGGCCGCTCGAGCCGCGCGCGAGCCGGATCGCGGTCATGGTCGCTTCGGTGCCCGAAGACACGAGCCGCACCATGTCGAGCGAAGGCACGAGGCGGCAGAGCGTCTCGGCGAGCTCGATCTCGGCTTGCGTCGGCGCGCCGAACGAAAGCGCGCGCGCGGCCGCCGCCTGAACCGCCGCGACCACCTCGGGATGCGTGTGGCCGGCGACCATCGGTCCCCAGGAGCCGACGTAGTCGATGTAGCGGCGCCCCTCGACGTCCCACAGATGCGGCCCCGAAGCGCGCTCGAGGAACAGCGGCACGCCGCCGACGGCGCGGAAGGCGCGCACCGGCGAGTTGACGCCGGCGGGAATGACGCGCTGCGCGCGCTCGAAGAGGGTCTGGTTTTTCATGCGAAGAGCCTTTGGTATTGGGCGGCGCGCTGGGCGACGTCGGGCGCGTCGAAGAGATCACTGATCACCGCAAGGAGGCTCGCGCCGGCGGCGATCACCTGCGGTGCATTCTCGAGCGTGATGCCGCCGATCGCGCACAGCGGCACGCCGAGCCCGGCTTGCCCGAAAAGGGCGAGCGGCGCGCGCACCGCGGCCGGCTTCGTCGGCGAGGCGAACACCGAGCCGAAGGCGACGTAATCGACGCCGAGGCGCACCGCCTGGCGCGCGAGCTCGAGGTCGTTGTAGCAAGACGCGCCGAGGAGCTTTGTCTTCATTTTCTTCCGGGCAAAAGCAAAATCGCCGTCGTCGCGCCCGAGGTGCGCGCCGTCAGCATCCACTTCGAGCGCGAGCTCGACATCATCGTTGACGATCACCGGCACCGCGTAACGACGCGCGAGCGCAACGATCTCGCGCGCCTCGTGAAGGTCGCGTTGCTTGCGGCGGTACTGGAGCAGCGCGACGCCGCCTTCCAGCGCCTGCCGCGCCTTTTCCACGGCGTCGGGCGCCTCCGGCGTGATGGCGTAGAGCCCGCGCAGCTTCACGCCCTGTCGTTCCAGAAGAAACGGTTGGGGAGCAATTGTCCGCGTCCCGGGGCGAAGCCGGCGGCGAGTGTCTGCCAGGTGTACTCCTGCGCATCGCGCACCGCTTCGGGCACGCCGCGGCCGGCGGCGAGCGCGGCCGCAATCGCCGAAGCGAGCGTGCATCCCGATCCGTGGTAGCTCCCCGGCAGGCGCTGCCAGCGATCGGCGCGCACCGTGCCGCCGCCGTCGTAGAGGGTATTCACCACCTCGTCGCCCGGCTCGTGGGTGCCGGTCACGAGCACGTATTCGCAGCCCATGGCGAGAAGCCGCTCGGCGCCGCCGAGGTGGCGTGCCTCGATGCTGTTCGGCGTCGCGATCGTCGACTGCGGCACGATGAGCTCGCACATCGCCTGCACCATCTCCTCGCTCGCGAGCGGGTCGCCGCGCCCGGAGGCGAGCACCGGATCGAGCACCACCGGGATTTCGGGGGTCTCGGAAAGGATGTCGGCGATGACGCGCATGTTTTCCGACGAGCCGAGCACGCCGAGCTTGAACGCCGCGACGCGCATGTCGGCGAGCAGCGTCTCGGCCTGCGCGCGCACGCGTTCCGCGTCGATCGCCTGCATGCTGTCCACGCCGTTCGTATCCTGGACCGTGAGCGCGGTAAGCACCGAGAGCGGGTGGCAACCCATCGCCGCAATGGTGAGCAGATCCGCCTGCAGTCCGGCGCCGCCGGTGGGATCGCTCGCGGCGAACGCGAGCACGATCGGAGGGCAAGAAGACATGGGTTAATATTCCGGGTCATTTTACCCGCCGCAGCTTCCCCGATTCCGATGCCCGAAAGCGAAGTGAAATTCAAGACGTGGATGTGCCTCATCTGCGGCTGGGTCTACGACGAGGCCGCGGGGCTGCCCGAAGAGGGCATCGCGCCGGGCACGCGCTGGGAAGACGTGCCGATGAACTGGACCTGCCCCGAGTGCGGCGCGCGCAAGGACGACTTCGAGATGGTGGAGATCTAGACTAAGATTAGGCTTGCGGCATCGCCTCGCATGTCCTCCATCAACCTGACGCACCACTTCCTGATCGCCATGCCCAACATGGCCGATCCTTACTTCACGAGGACGCTCACCTACATCTGTGAGCACAACGACCAGGGCGCGCTCGGACTGGTCGTGAACCGCCCGATCGACATGACGCTGCAGGCGCTGTTCGAGCGCCTGTCGCTCACGCTGCGCGACAGCGAGCGCGCCGATGCGCCGGTGTACTTCGGCGGCCCGGTGCAGACCGACCGCGGTTTCGTGCTGCACACGCCGGCCGGCAACTGGCAGTCGACGCTGCGCGTCGGCGATCATATCGGCCTCACCACTTCCAAGGACATCCTCGAGGCGGTGGGCCGCGGCGAGGGCCCGGAGCAGATCCTCGTCACCCTGGGCTACGCCGGCTGGTCGCCCGGCCAGCTCGAGCACGAGCTGTCGCAGAACGCCTGGCTCACCGTCGAGGCGCGCGACGGCATCATCTTCGACACGCCGGCGGAGGAGCGGCTGCCGGCGGCGATGGAGCTGCTCGGCCTCGACTACGCGAGGCTGCAGGACGCGCCGGGACATGCCTGAGCGGGCCGCCCGCACCGTCCTCGCGTTCGATTTCGGCTTGAAGCGCATCGGCGTTGCCGTCGGCGAGCCGGAGCTGCGCACGGCACACCCGCTGGCCGCAGTAGGGCAGTTCTCTCAAATAGAAGAACTCATAGAAGAATGGAAACCCTCCGCCCTGGTCGTCGGCAAGCCCCTGTCGGCGCGGGGCGAGCCGCACAAGATGACGCGCCAGGCCGAGGATTTCGCGCGGCGCCTGGAACGCCGCTTCAAGCTGCCGGTGGCGCGCGTCGACGAGCGCTTCAGCTCCGTGGAAGCCGAATCGCGGCTGCGCGGCACCCGAGCGCGGAAAAGCGAGATCGACTCGGTGGCGGCGCAGCTGCTGCTCGAACAGTACTTCGGTGAAGCTGCCTGACGCCGAAATGCTCTGCGAAGAGCTCGCGCGCGAGCTCGGGCCGCGCATCGGCCCGAAGACCGCGATGATCGGCATCCACACCGGCGGCGCCTGGCTCGCCGAGCGGCTGCACGCGGCGCTCGGCCTGCGCGAGCCGCTCGGGCTGATGGACGTGGCCTTCTACCGCGACGACTACCACGCGCAGGGCCTGCATCACGATCCCAAGCGCACCCGGATTCCGTTCGACGTGAGCGGCCGCGAGCTGCTGCTCGTCGACGACGTGCTCTACACCGGGCGCACCGTGCGCGCGGCGATGAACGAGCTGTTCGACTACGGCCGGCCGGAAAGCATCGCGTTGGTGGTGCTCGCCGACCGCGGCGGCCGGCAGCTGCCGATCTGCGCCCAATACTGCGGGGCGCGCCTCGAGCTGCCGCCGGGCACGCGGCTGCGCCTGAAGCGCGCGGCCGACGGCCGGCTGGCGCTTGCGCTGGAGGGCGTCGGTGCAGCGTAATCCGCAGCTCAACGCCAACGGGGAGCTGCAGCACCTGCTTTCCACCGAGGGGCTGCCGCGCGAGGTGCTGCTGCAGATCCTCGACACCGCCGAGTCCTTCGCTGGCGTGACCGAGCGCGAGGTGAAGAAGGTGCCGCTGCTGCGCGGCAAGAGCGTCTTCAACCTGTTCTTCGAGCCCTCGACGCGCACCCGGACCACGTTCGAGATCGCCGCCAAGCGCCTGTCGGCCGACGTCATCAACCTGAATATCGCAGTGTCCTCGGCGACCAAGGGCGAATCGCTTCTCGACACCGTCGCGAACCTGTCCGCCATGCAGGCGGACATCTTCGTGGTGCGGCACGCGTCTTCCGGGGCGCCTTACCTCATCGCGCGCCACGTCAAGGCGCACGAGCACGTGGTGAACGCGGGCGACGGCCGTCACGCGCACCCCACCCAGGGGCTGCTCGACCTTTTCACCATCCGCCACTACAAGAAAGACTTCACGCGCCTCAGCGTCGCGATCGTCGGCGACATCCTGCACTCGCGCGTGGCGCGCTCGCTCATCCACGGGCTCACCACCCTGGGCGCGCCCGAGGTACGCGTCATCGGCCCGCAGACGCTGCTTCCGACCGGCGTGGAGGCGCTCGGCGTGCGCGTGTTCCACGACATGGTCGAGGGGCTGCGGGGCGTCGATGTGGTGGTGATGCTGCGCGTGCAGAACGAGCGCATGCGCGGCGCGCTGCTGCCCTCGGCGCAGGAGTTCTTCAAGCACTACGGGCTCACCGAGGAGAAGCTCGCGGCGGCCGCCAAGGAGGCGATCGTCATGCACCCCGGCCCGATGAACCGCGGCGTGGAGATCGACTCCGCGGTCGCCGACGGCCCGCGCTCGGTGATCCTGCCGCAGGTGACCTTCGGCATTGCGGTACGCATGGCGGTCATGAGCATCGTGGCGGGGAACTGATGCGCATCCACATAAGGAACGGCCGCGTCGTCGACCCCGCGAGCGGGCGCGACGGCGTCGGCGACATCTTCGTCTCCGACGGAAAGATTGCGGAGGAATTCTCCAAAGCCGACCGTGTCATCGACGCGAAAGGCCTGGTGGTCTCACCGGGCTTCATCGATCTCGCGGCGCGGCTGCGCGAGCCGGGCTACGAGTACAAGGCGACCCTCGACTCGGAGATGGCAGCGGCCGCGGCGGGCGGCGTGACGAGCCTAGCCTGCCCGCCCGACACCGACCCGCCGCTCGACGAGCCGGGGCTGGTCGACATGCTGCGCCGGCGCGCGAAGGCGCTCGCCCAGGCGCGCGTCTACCCGGTGGGCGCCCTCACGGTGAAGCTCAAGGGCGAGGCGCTCACCGAGATGGGACAGCTCACCGACGCCGGCTGCGTCGCTTTTTCGCAGGGAAACGCGCCGATCGCCGACACGCAGGTGCTGTGGCGCGCGCTGCAGTACGCGGCAACCTTCGGCTACGCGGTGTGGCTGCGCGCGCAGGACGTCTGGCTCGCAAGGGACGGCGTGGCGCACGATGGTGAGATGGCGACGCGGCTCGGGCTGCCCGGCATCCCGCCGTTCGCGGAAACGATCGCGCTCGCAACGCTGCTCGAGCTGGTGCGCGCCACCGGCGCCCGGCTGCACGTCTGCCGCCTGTCTACCGCCGGCGCGGTCGAGCTCATCCGCAGGGCGAAGGCCGAGAAACTCCCGGTCACCTGCGACGTCGGCATCCACCACCTGCACCTGTGCGACGTGGATCTCGGCTACTTCGATTCGCATTGCCGGCTCGAGCCGCCGCTGCGCAGCCAGCGCGACCGCGACGCGCTGGCGCGCGCGGCGGCCGAAGGCGTGGTCGACTGCCTGGTCTCGGATCACACGCCGGTCGACGAGGACGGCAAGCACCTGCCGTTCGGCGAGGCCGAGCCCGGTGCGACGGGACTTGAGCTCCTGCTGCCGCTCGCGCTGAAGTGGGGTGCGGCGCAGAAGCTGCCGCTCGCCGCGACGCTCGCGCGCATCACCTCGCAGCCGGCAGCCATCCTCGGCGTGCGCTCAGGGTGCATCGCGCCGGGCGCGGCCGCCGACCTCGCTCTCTTCGATCCGCAGGCGGCGCTGCGGCTTGCGCCCGAGACGCTGAAAAGCCAGGGCAAGAACACGCCGTTCATGGGCTACGAGCTCGCCGGCCAGGTGCGCTACACGCTCGTCGCCGGCAACGTGGTGTACGAAGCTTGAGGCGCTTGCTTGTTCTTTGCGTGGTGCTCGCGGGCTGCAGCACTGTGCCGACGGAGGAACCGGCACCCGCAAGGCCGCAGCCGGAGCCGCAAACGAAGGGCGGCTATTACAAGGACGACGGCCCGCACGACAAACCGCCGGCCAACCTTGCCCAAGTGCCCGACGCCGAGCCGAAGCTCGAGCCGCTGCACCGCTACGCCAACCGTCCCTACCAGGTCTTCGGCAGAAACTATGTGCCGCTCGCCCAGCTGCAGCCGTTCCGGGAGCGCGGGCTCGCGAGCTGGTACGGCAGGCGCTTTCACGGGCAGCGCACGGCGAGCGGCGAGGTCTACGACATGTACGCGATGACGGCGGCGCATCCGACCGCGCCGATTCCGAGCTATGTGCGCGTCAAGAACCTCGCGAACGGGCGCAGCGTGGTGGTGCGGGTAAACGACCGCGGCCCCTTCCACCCCGGGCGCGTCATCGATCTCTCCTACGTCGCCGCGTTCAAGCTGGACCTGCTGCAGGCGGGATCGGCGCAGGTCGAGCTGGAGGCCGTGCTTGCGGGGGGCGAGGCACCTGCCGTCTATGTGCAGCTCGGCGCTTTCAGCGCGCGCGAAAACGCAGAGAGCCTGCGCGCACGCTTCGCCGCCGAGCTCGACTGGGTGAAGGAAAGCGTGCAGCTGCTGCTCGCGGGGAACCTGTGGCGGCTGCACGTCGGGCCCTACCGCTCGCGCGAAGACGCGCGCTCCATCGCCGAGCGCATCGAAAGCCAGCTCGACCTCAAGCCGCTGATCGTCGTGCGTTGAGTCTCATGAAAAACCTGGCATGCGCATTGTTGCTCCTGTTCGCCGCGGCTGCGCAGGCCGCGGCGCCGCAGCCGCCGGCGGTCGTCGCCCGATCCTGGATGCTGAGCGATCTCGCCAGCGGGCAGGTGCTCGGGGCGAACAAGCCCGACGAGCGCGTCGAGCCCGCCTCGCTCACCAAGATCACGACCGCCTACATCGTCTACGCGGCGCTGCGCGAGAAGCGCATCAGCCTGGAGCAGCAGGTGAACGTCTCCGAGCGCGCGGGGCGCGCCCCGGGCTCGCGCATGTTCATCCAGCCGCGCAGGCCGGTCAGCGTGGGCGAGCTGATCCGCGGCATGGTGGTCCAGTCGGGCAACGACGCGTGCATCGCCCTCGCCGAAGCGGTCGCCGGCAGCGAGGAAGCGTTCGTGCGGATGATGAACCGCGAGGCGGCGCGCCTGGGCATGAAGGACACGCGCTACATGAACGCGACCGGGCTTCCCGACCCGCAGCACTACACCACGGTGCGCGACCTGAATCTCATTACTTCGGCGCTGATCCGCGACTTTCCCGCCGAGTACGGCCAGTATTACTCGCAAAAGGAATTCCGCTACAACAACATCACCCAGCCCAATCGCAACCGGCTGCTGTGGCTCGATCCGAGCGTCGACGGCGTGAAGACCGGTCACACCGAGGCCGCGGGCTACTGCCTGATCGCTTCATCGCACCGCGGCGGCCGGCGCCTGGTTTCGGTGCTGACCGGCTCCACCTCCGAGGCGATGCGCGCGCAGGAGTCGCAGAAGCTGCTGAACTGGGGCTTCCAGTTCTTCGACAGCGTGAAGCTGCACAAGGCGAACGAGCCGGTGAAGGCGCTCGAGGTGTGGAAGGGCGCGACGCACGCGGTCAAGGCCGGTTTCGCAGCCGACGTCGTCGTCACCGTGCCGAAGGGCGAGGCCGACAAGCTCAAGGCCGAGCTGGTGTCGCAGCAGCCGCTGCTCGCGCCGGTGGCGCGGCACCAGCGCGTCGGCACGCTGCGCGTGAGCTTCGAGGGAAAGCCGCTCGCCGAGCACCCGCTGCTCGCGCTCGAGGCGGTCGGCCCCGCGGGCCTGTTCGGCCGCGCCTGGGATACACTGCGCCTGTGGCTCAAGTAGCGGGGCATTCATGGTTTTCCTAAACGGCAAGTTCCTGCCGGTCGACGAAGCGAAGGTCTCGGTGCTCGACCGCGGCTTCATCTTCGGCGACGGCGTCTACGAGCTGGTGCCGGTCTATTCACGCGTCGCTTTCAGGCTCGACCAGCATCTCGAGCGGCTGGAGCGCAGCCTCGCCGAAACCCGGATCCGCAATCCGTACACCCGGGTCGAGTGGCGCGACATCATCTATCGCCTCGTGGACGCGCAGCCTTTCGACGATCAGGGCGTGTACTTCCAGGTGACGCGCGGCGTCGCGAAGCGCGACCACGCGTTTCCGAAGGGCGTCGAGCCCACCGTGTTCATGATGTCGAACCCGCTGGTCACGCCGCCGCGCGAGCTGGTGGAGAAGGGCGCCGCCGCGGTAAGCGCGCACGACAACCGCTGGCTGCGCTGCGACATCAAGTCGATCTCGCTCATCGGCAACTGCCTGCTGCGGCAGCTCTCGGCCGAACGCGCGGAGGCGGAGACGATCCTGTTCCGCGACGGCAAGCTCACCGAGGCCTCGGCTTCGAACGTTTTCGCCGTCAGGCGCGGCGTGCTGCTTTCGCCGCCGAAGAGCAACCTCATCCTGCCGGGGATCACCTACGACGTGGTGACCGAGCTCGCGCGCGCGAACGGCCTGCCGCTGGAGCTGCGCGACGTGACCGAAGCGGAGGTGCGGCTGGCCGACGAGCTCTGGGTCACATCCTCGTCGAAAGAGGTGCTGGCGATCGTGACGCTGGACAGCAAGCCGGTCGGCGAGGGCCGGCCGGGTCCGCTATTTGCGCGCATGTATGCGCTGTACCAGGAGTTCAAACAGAGAGTGATGCGCGCCGGAAAGCGCGAGGCGGTCTCTGCCTGAATCACCGCTAGCTTTTCCCTGCGACTTTCCAATCAAGGTGATGGGCAGGAAAGAACGCGGCTTCGCCCAGGCGGTGACCGACATCGTGCTCAAGCATGCACCCGACTTCGATCCGGCCACCGTCGAGATGCGGCCGAGCCGCCAGGGCAAGTACCTCAGCGTCACCTGTATCGTGCGCGCCAAGTCTCGCGAGCAGCTCGACGCGCTGTACACCGAGCTCTGCGATCATCCTGCGGTGGTGATGGTGCTGTGACGCTTGTCGAAGAGATCGTCGTCAAACGGCTGGGCCGGGTGGATTACGCCGCGGCGCTCGAGGCGATGCGCGGGTTCACCGCGCGCCGCGACGAATCCACGCCCGACGAGCTCTGGCTGCTCGAGCATGCGCCGGTCTACACGCTGGGGCAGGGGGCGCGCAGCCGCACCGTGGCCAACGCCATTGCCGTGGTGCGCGCCGACCGCGGCGGCGACATTACCTACCATGGTCCCGGCCAGGTGGTGCTCTACACGCTGGTCGACCTCGCGCGCCGCGGCATCACGGTGAAGCGCTTCGTCTGGCTTCTGGAGCAGGCGGTCATTGACCTCGTGGGCCCGCGCGCCGAGCGCAAGCCCGGCGCGCCCGGCGTCTACGTGGACGGCGCCAAGATTGCCGCGCTGGGCATTCGCGTGCGCCAGGGCCGGGCCTACCACGGACTTGCGCTCAATGTCGACATGGATCTTTCGCCGTTCTCGGCGATCGATCCCTGCGGCTATCCGGGGCTTGCCATCACGCAGCTGCGCGATCTGGGCATCGCCGAAACGGTGGAAGCGGCCGGCGCCGGGCTCGCGCGCCTGCTCGTGGAGAGAATCGAGCATGCGTGAACCCGGCGTGAAGGAGAAAGGCGCGCGCAAGACGATCCGCATCGTGCCGCGCACGCCGCTCGCGAAACCTGCCTGGATCCGGGTGCGCGGCCCGAGCCCCAACTCGCGCTTCTACGAGATCAAGGACATGCTGCGCAGCCGCAAGCTGCACACCGTGTGCGAGGAGGCCTCGTGTCCCAACATCGGCGAGTGCTTCGGCAAGGGCACCGCCACCTTCATGATCCTGGGCGACATCTGTACGCGCCGCTGCCCGTTCTGCGACGTGGGGCACGGCCGGCCGCTGCCGCCGGATGCGCGCGAGCCGCTCGAGCTCGCGCAGACGATCACGCAACTCGGGCTCGCCCACGTCGTCATCACCAGCGTCGACCGCGACGACCTGAAGGACGGCGGCGCCCGGCATTTCGCCGACTGCATTTCGGAAGTGAGGAAAATGTCGCCGGCGACCACCATCGAGGTCCTGGTCCCCGACTTCCGCGGGCGAGCGGACCGGGCGCTGGAAATCCTCGCCGCGGCGCCGCCCGACGTGATGAACCACAACCTGGAAACCGTTCCACGCCTTTACCGCACTGCGAGGCCGGGCGGCAATTACGCGCACTCGCTCGCGTTGCTCCAGCGGTTCAGGCAAATGCACCCACGCGTGCCGACGAAGTCCGGCCTGATGGTCGGCCTGGGCGAGAGCGACGGCGAGATCCTCGAGGTGATGCGCGATCTGCGCGCGCACCAGGTCGACATGCTGACCATCGGCCAGTACCTGCGGCCCTCGCCGCACCACCTCCCGGTGGAGCGCTATGTGGCGCCGGAGGTCTTTCGCCTTTTCGAGGCCGAGGCCGCCCGGCTGGGCTTCCGGCACGCGGCGATCGGCCCGCTGGTGCGTTCCTCCTACCACGCCGACCGGCAGGCGCGCGAGGCGGGGGTGTCTGCGCCATGATTTGGAGAAGTAGTTAACAGCGCAGGCCGCGTTTCTTACCTAGTCTTGCAATGTTGCGGTCTGCGCGAGGAGCGGCGGGTCATGAGAATGCACACCACGCTGGTGATCAATTCGAAAGGCGGGTCGGGCAAGACCACCGTCGCGACCAACCTGGCGAGCTACTTCGCCGCCAACCGCATTGCGGCGGCGATCATGGACTACGATCCGCAGGGATCTTCCCTCAACTGGCTGCGCCTGCGCGCGCCCTTTGCCGCCAGGATCCACGGCGCCAACGCCGCACCCCAGAGAACCGGTTTGCGCAGCCTGGGCATGCGCGTGCCCGGCGATACGCGAGAGCTCGTCATCGACGCCCCGGCGGGCGCGTCGGGGCTGCTGCTGCAGGAACTGCTCGCGCGGGCCGACTGCATCATCGTGCCGGTGCAGCCCTCGGCGATCGACATCCACGCCACGGCGAATTTCATTCGCGACCTGCTCCTGCGCGGCAGCTTGCGCGCGCGCAAGGCGCGCCTCGGCGTCGTCGCCAACCGGGTGCGCCGGTCCACGCCCGTCTACCAGCCGCTCGAGCGGTTCCTGAATTCGCTGGGGCTGCCGTTCCTCGCACGGCTCTCCGATTCGGAGACCTTCGTCGAGGCGGCGGAGAGCGGAGCGGGGATTTTCGAGATGGACGGCGCTGCGCCCGAGCGCGGCCAGTTCATGCCGATCGTCGATTGGGTCTGCCCGGAGCACGAGGTCCGGTTCAACGCCAGGGTCTTCGAGCTGCGGCGGTCGGCTCAGGTCGGGTCGTTCAGCGCCTGTTCCACCAGCGTGTAGAACTCCGCCCAGTCCGGCTCGCCGAGATAGCGCTTGAGAATGCGCCCCTTCCTGTCGATGAGGAAGCTCGTCGGCGTGGTGCGCACGCCGCCGAAATCGCGGGCGATCGAGCCGTCGCCATCGAGCGCGACCTTGAAGGGCAGGGCGCGCTTCTGCGCGAACTCCGCCGCCCGGTTGGGGTGGTCGTAGCTCATAGCCACGGCGACCATCTCGTAGCCGCGCGGCGCGAACTTGCGGTAAGCCGCCGCGAGTTTCGGCATTTCCTGCACGCAGCTCGCACACGAGGTCGCCCAGAAATTGACCAGCAGCACCTTGCCGCGCAGGCTTGAAGTGGAAAGGGGCTCGCCCGACAGCGTGGCGAAGCGCACCTCGGGGGCCGCGCGCTGCATCAGCGCGGACGCAGCGCCGAAGCCGATTGCCAGGACCGCAGCCGCGACGATAAGCTTCTTCTTCATGAGGGGCGCTATTCTGGCGTGGTTGGGTGCCGTTGTCATGACATGCGCGCAACCCGCGCTGGCGCAGCTGGAACAGATCACCAGCCGGGAGGCGGCTTCCGGGCTGAAAGCGGCGCTGGAGAAGGGCTCCCAGGCGGCGGTCGCCTCGCTCGGGCGCACCGACGGCTTCTTCGGCAACCCGCGGGTCAAGATCCCCCTCCCCGACTCGGCGCAGCGCGTGGAAAAGCTGATGCGCCGCTTCGGCATGGGCAGCCAGGCCGACGAGCTCATTCTCACCCTGAACCGCGCTGCCGAAGCGGCGGTGCCCGAAGCGCGACAGCTTTTCGTCGACGCGGTGCGCAAGATGACGGTGCAGGACGCAAAAGGCATCCTGCAGGGCGGCGACACCGCTGGGACCGAGTATTTCCGGCGCTCGACCGAGGGACAGCTGCGCAAGCGCTTTACCCCGATCGTGCAGAAAGCCACGGCGAAGGTCGGCCTCGCGCAGCGCTACAACGAGTACGCCGAGAAGGGCGTCGCTTTCGGGCTGGTCAAGAAGGAAGACGCGAATCTCGACGCCTACGTGACGCAGAAAGCGCTCGACGGGCTCTTCCTGATGGTCGCCGAGGAAGAAAAGAGAATCCGCAAGGACCCGGTAAGCGCGGGCACCAGCATCATCCGCAAGGTCTTCGGCGCTCTGCGCTAGCCGATCAAGCTCCTCCTCACTTTCGCGATCATCGGCGTCGGGCTGGCGGCGCGCTCGGCGCTCGACAAGATCCTGGTACTGCGCGGCGGCGGCGAAGTGGTCGCGCTGTGGGCGCAGCTCTACTCGGTCATCGAGCTCGTCGCCGGCGTGGCGATGACGGGAATCGGCGCCGGGCTTTCGGTGCTGGTCGCGCAGGCGCCCGCCGCGCGCCGCCGGGAGCTCTTCGACGAAGCGCTGCGCCTGGGCCTCGGCGTCGCGTTTCCCGTCGCGGCCGCGCTTGCCGGCGCAGCCTGGATCCACCCGTTGGGGATTTCCGCGGCCGCCATCGCGCTCGGCTGCGCTGTCGGATGGCTGACGATTGCCGCCGGGCTGCTCAACAGCTACTGGCTGGGCGAGGAGCATCGCGGCCGCATGCTCGCGCTCGCGGCCGGCTCCTCCGCCATTTCGCTCGCTGCCGCCGCCGCGACGCCCGCATCGCTGCTTCTCGAGACCCTGGCAGCGGCGCACGCCGCGCCGGTGCTGCTCGTTCTTTTCGCCCGTCCTTCCCTGTTCCGTGCGCGGTCTCCCGAATACCACGTCCTGCGCCGTTACGTCCTGCCTGGCGTTGCGATCGGCATTCTCAGTCCCGCCTCGCTTCTCGCCTCGCGCGGCTTCGTGGCCGATGCGCTCTCCTGGCACGACGCGGGCGTGCTGCAGGCCCTGTGGCGCCTGAGCGACTGGATCTGCGCCTTCGCCTGGGGCGTGCTTTCGGTGTTCTACCTGCCGCGGCTCGCTGCCGCCCATTCGAAGAACGCCGTGGGCACGGTGGCGCGCGAGGCGTTTGCCGTCGTCGTTCTCCCCGCGGCGGCCCTGTTTTTCTGCATGTACGTCTTTCATCGCCCGCTGCTCGCGGCGCTCTACGACCCGAGCTTCGTGCCCTCGGGCACGGCGGTCGCGCTGGTTCTCGCCGGGAGTCTGGCGCGCATCGCCTCATGGGTGCCGCTTGCGGCGCTTTACGCGATGCTGCGCACGCGCTCCATCGCGCTGGGCGAGCTGCTCTCGCTGCCGCTTTTCGCGGCGCTGCTCGCGGCCGCCGGCGGCAGGCTCACGCTCGAGCTCGCCGGCGCGCTATGGCTCGCCGCCTTCCTCGTCTACGGCGCCTTCAACCTCTGGGCCATGCGCAGGCGCTAGCGAGCGTTGCCCTCGCTCTCCTGCCCGTCCCGCTCTACGCCCAGTTCGGCGAGGGTCCGGTCATCCAGCTGGCCGCTCGCCGGCAGCGCCCTGGAGAGCTGGAATTGCGCCCGCGCGGCCTGCGTCTTCCTGCCGAGGTCGCCGTTGACCGGTCCCTTCCCGCAAGCGCCGCTCCCGATCGCCGTCGGACTAGCGCATCAGTGCGCTTCGTCCCAGTTGTTGCCCACGCCGATGTCGACGACGAGCGGCACGTCGAGGCTCGCCACCGACTGCATCAGCTCGCGCACCCGGCTTTTCACCGCCTCGAGCTCCGCCTCGGGAACTTCCAGCACCAGCTCGTCGTGCACCTGCATGATGAGCAGGGTCTTCAGATTGCTTTGCTGGATGAAATTCTGCACGGCGATCATGGCGAGCTTGATCAGGTCGGCCGCGGTGCCCTGCATCGGCGCGTTGATCGCGGCGCGCTCGGCGGCCTGGCGCCGGATCGGCGCGCCGCTCTTGAGCTCGGGCAGCCACAGCCGCCGGCCGAACACGGTCTCGACATAGCCTTGCGCGCGCGCCTTCTCGCGCGTCTGGTCCATGTAGCGCTTCACGCCGGGGTAGCGCGCGAAGTAGGTCTCGACGTAGGTCTGGGCGGTGGCGCGGTCGATGCCCAGGTTCTGCGCCACGCCGAAGGAGGACATGCCGTAGATCAGCCCGAAGTTGATCACCTTGGCGATGCGGCGGTCACTCGCATCGACTTCGTTTAATGATTTCCCAAAGACTTCGGCGGCGGTGGCGCGGTGCACATCCTCGCCTTCGCGGAAGGCGCGCCGCAGGCTCTCGTCGCCGGAAAGATGCGCCATGATGCGCAGCTCGATCTGCGAGTAGTCGGCCGAGAGGATCTTCGCCCCCGGCGGGGCGATGAAGCATTCGCGGATGCGCCGCCCGGCCGCGGTGCGGACCGGGATGTTCTGCAGGTTGGGGTCGTTCGACGCAAGCCGCCCGGTGACCGCGGTGGTCTGCGAGTAGGTGGTGTGCACGCGCCCGGTGCGCGCGTGCACGCTCTTCGGCAGCTTGTCGGTATAGGTGGATTTCAGCTTCGAGAGCCCGCGGTGCTCGAGGATGAGCTTCGGCAGCGGGTGGTCGAGCGCCAGCTCGGCGAGCGAGTCTTCATCGGTCGAGGGCTCCCCGGTGGGCGTCTTCTTCTTGACCGGCAGCTTCAGGCGGTCGAACAGGATCTCGCGGATCTGCTTGGGCGAACCCAGGTTGAACGGCTGGCCCGCGGCCGCGTGCGCTTGCTGTTCTTTTTCGAAGATGTCCTTTCCGAGCTCGTGGCTCTGCGCCTGGAGCTTCGCGGCGTCGAGCAGCACGCCGTTGCGCTCCATGCGGAACAGCACCTGGACGAGCGGCATCTCGATGCGCTCGTAAACAAATTTCAGTTTTTCGTCGTCAGCGATTCGGCCGTAGAGGATTTCATGCAAAGCAAGGGCACAATCGGCCTGCCCGGCGGCGTATTCGGTCGCCCGCGCAAGCTCGATGGCCGAGAAGGCGATGCGCCCGGCGCCCTTGCCGGTCACCTCGTCCAGGTGCAGCGTGCTCCAGCCGCAGTGGCGCTGGGCGAGCGTGCCGAGGTCGTGGCGCTCGTGCACCTCGAGCACATAGGACTCGAGCAGCGTGTCGTGCGCGCAGCCCGCAAGCCGCACGCCATGGTTCGCCAGAACGTGGCAATCGAACTTCACGTTCTGGCCGACCTTGCGGCGGTCTTCGCGCTCGAGCCACGGCTTCAGCAGCCCCATCGCAGCCTGCAAATGAACCTGGGAAGGCGCGGCCGGGTATTCGTGCGCGAGCGGAAGGTAGAGCGCTTCGTCGCCGAACGCGAAGGCGAGGCCGACCAGCCGCGCGGCCATCGGCTCCTCGCCGACGCAGGCGGTGCCGAAGCCCGCGAGCGGCACGGCCTGCATTCTAAGCAGCAGGTCCTTCAGCTCGTCCTCGTTCAGGATCGCCCGGTGCCGGCGCTTTCGCGGGCCCGCGCGCGGCTCGCTTTGCACGGCGGCAGCAGCCGGGGCGCTCTCCACTTCCTTCACCCAGGTGCGGAAGCCGAAGCGCTCGTAGAGCTGGCGCTGCTTGGCCGCATCGGGGGCGGTCTTCAAGTCTTCGAAAGTCAACCCCAGGGGCACGTCGCGCTTGATCGTGAGGAGCTCGCGCGCCTTGGGAAGCCAGTCGGCTGCCCTGCGCAGGTTCTCGCCGGCAAGGCCGGTGATCTCGGACGCGTGCGCGAGCACGCCTTCGAGGCTGCCGTACTTCTCGATCCACTTGCAGGCGGTCTTCGGGCCGACCTTGTCCACGCCCGGGATGTTGTCGATGGCGTCCCCGATCAGCGTGAGGTAGTCCAGAAACTTCTCCGGCGGCACGCCGAACTTGTTGCGCACGCCCTCGACGTCGAGTCTTTCGTTCGACATGGTGTTCACGAGCATCACCCGCTCGCCCACGAGCTGGGCGAAATCCTTGTCGCCGGTCGAGATCACGGTGCGCCAGCCGGCGTGCTTCGCCTGCTCGGCGAGGGTGGCGATGACGTCGTCGGCCTCGACGCCGTCGATCGTGAGGACCGGCCAGCCGAGCGCCCGGATCGCCTCGCAGAGCGGCTCCACCTGCGAAGCGAGGTCCCCGGGCATCGGCGCCCGGTTCGCCTTGTACTCGGGATAGTGCTCGTCGCGGAAGGTCTTGCCCTTGGCGTCGAACACGCAGGCGCGCGCCTGCGTCTTATAATCGGACGCAAGCTTGCGCAGCATGTTGAGCACGCCGTAGATGGCGCCGGTCGGCTCCCCCTTCGGGCTCCTCAGCTCCGGCAGCGCGTGGAACGCGCGATACAAGTAAGACGAGCCGTCGACCAGCAGCAGCGTCTTTTCAGGACCCATTCCCGACATGACCACAGACAAGCAACCGAAGTTGGCCGAAATGGCCCAAGAGGTTCCCGCACGCGAGGCCTGGCGGGTGTTCGGCATTATGGCAGAGTTCGTCGAGGCGACCGAGCGGCTGGTCGGCATCCATCCCGCCGTTTCCGTGTTCGGCAGCGCGCGCGTGCAGCCGGGCACGGCCTACTACCAGCTCGCGGAAGACACCGCGCGGCTGCTCTCGGACGCCGGCTTCTCGGTGGTGAGCGGCGGCGGCCCCGGGCTGATGGAAGCGACCAACAAGGGCGCTTTCCACGGCAAGGGCCTCGCGGTGGGCCTCAACATCGAGCTGCCGCGCGAGCAGTTCGGCAACCGCTACCAGGACGTGAGCCTGCGCTTCCGGCACTTCTTTACGCGCAAGGTCATGTTCGCCAAGGTGGCGACCGCCTACATCGTCCTGCCGGGGGGCTACGGCACGCTCGACGAGCTCTTCGAGGCGCTCACGCTGGTGCAGACCGGCAAGACGCGCCAGATGCCGATCATCCTGGTGCACGAGCCGTATTGGCGGGGGCTGCTCGACTGGATGCGCGAGCGGCTGGCGGGCGAGGGCATGATCGACCGCACCGAGCTCGATCTTCTGCAAGTCTGCGACAGGCCGCAGCAGGTGGTCGACGCGATCTTCGCCTTCTACGAGAAGCGCGGCTTCGAGCCCTCGCCGGCCGAGCGCGAGGTGCTGCTGAACCTCTAGTAGAATCGATCAATGCGGCGTCTCCTTGTCCTCGTGCTGGCGTGCGTCGCATTCGCGGCCGCCGCGCAGCAGCGTCCACCCAAGCTCGAGCCGTTGCCCGAGCCGCCGCCTCCCGCGCCCGGCGGCGCCGACGAGCCCCGGGTGCGCATCCCGGTGCAGGAGGGAGACCAGATCGAGCCGGTGCGCCAAGGCGGGCGCGTCGTGGCGGTGAAGGTGACGCCGCCCAACGGCAGGCCCTACTTTCTCATCGACACCACCGGCAACGGCAACTGGATGCGCCGCGATTCGCTGGACGACGGCGTGCGCTTCCCGATGTTCCCCATCCACGAATTCGACTGACTTGTCGGTTTACACCCCCGTCAGCGAACCCGAACTGTCGGCCTGGCTCGCCAACTACTCCGTCGGGAAGCTCCTCGCCTGCGAGCCGATCAAGGCAGGTATCGAGAACACCAATTACTTCGTCTCCACGACCCAGGGCCGCTTCGTCCTGACGCTGTTCGAGCGGCTGCCGGCAGAGGAGCTGCCGTTCTACCTCGACCTCATGGCGCATCTCGCGCGTCACGGCATTCCTTGCCCGGCGCCGATCGCCGATCTGGCGGACCAGTATCTGCAGCGTCTGAACGGCAAGCCGGCGGCGCTCGTGACGCGGCTTGCCGGAAGATCGATCGAGCACCCCGGTGTCGCGGAGTGCGCTGAGCTCGGCGCGCTGCTCGGACGCATGCATCTCGCTGCTCGCTCGTACCCGGCTTACCTGGAGAATCCGCGCGGGCCGAAGTGGTGGCGGTTCGCCTCGCGCGAAGTGGCGCCGTTCCTGAGCGCCGAGAACAACGCTCT
The DNA here is from genome assembly GCA_035550695.1 of Burkholderiales bacterium. Classification (GTDB taxonomy): domain Bacteria; phylum Pseudomonadota; class Gammaproteobacteria; order Burkholderiales; family SG8-39; genus SCGC-AG-212-J23. The sequence goes on from DASZOS010000050.1 coordinate 41,316, forward strand.
CCTGGAAGCCGAGCTCGCCTTTCAGGCCGAGCACCGTTTTCCCGATCTGCCGCGCGGACCGGTGCACGCCGATCTTTTCCGCGACAACGCGCTCTTCGACGAAGCGCGCATCTCGGGAGTCGTCGACTTTTACTTCGCCGGCGTCGACACGCTGCTCTACGACATCGCCGTGTGCGCGAACGACTGGTGCCTGGTCGAGCATGGCTCGGACCGCCGCCTGGACGAGGCGCGCACCCGCGCGCTACTTTGCGCCTGCCAGGCGGTGCGGCCGTTCTCGCCGCTCGAGCGTGAAGCCTGGCCCGCCATGCTGCGCGCAGCGGCGTTGCGCTTTTGGCTGTCGCGCCTCTACGACTACTATCTGCCGCGGCCCGGAATGCTGGTGCACAAGCACGATCCCGAGCATTTCAGGGATATTCTGCAATTGCGGATCCGCGCCAAACCTATCTGGGTGGCATAAGGTGCAAGCTCGCATCGTCGCCGCCGCCCGCGGCGCGCGCTGGCTGGGAGAAGGCTGGCAGCTCTTCCGCGCCGCGCCGCTGGGCTGGCTTGCGCTCGTATTCGCCTACTGGCTGATCATGACCCTGGTGTCGCTCGTGCCTTATGCCGGTCTGGCAGCGGCCTCGGTTCTGGTGCCCGCATTTACGGTGGGCTTCATGGCGGCGGCGCGTGCCGCGGAGCGCGGCGGCCGGCTGCAGCTCGCGCTGCTTTTCGACGGACTGCGGCATGCCTTGAAAGCGCAGCTCGCGCTGGGCTTCGCCTACCTCGCGTGCCTGGCGCTCGTGCTGGGCGCAACGGCGCTCGCCGACGACGGGGCGCTCGTCGGCTGGATGCTCGACGGCCGCAGGCCGAACGACGAGGTGCTCGAGTCCGGCGCATTCGTCGCCGCGCTCGCCACCGCGGTTGTCCTCTACACCCCGGTCATGGCCATGTTCTGGTTCGCGCCGCCGCTCGTCGCCTGGCACTCGAGCCCGCCGGCGAAGGCGCTGTTCTTCAGCCTGGCCGCGTTCCTGCTCAACTGGCGGGCGTTCCTCGCCTACGGGGTGGTCACCGCGCTCGCAACCGTGGTGCTGCCTTTCGCCGCGCTCTCGGGCCTGATGCTCGCCTCGGGCGGCGCGCTCAGAGCGCCGGTCATGTCGCTCGTGTTTCCGCTGCTCGTCCTGCTGCTGCCGACGCTGTTCGCGAGTTTCTATGTGAGCTACCGCGATGTCTTCGGCGCGCCGCGCGCATGAACCGCATCCGCGAAATTCCCTACAACTACACCTCCTTCTCGGACCGCGAGATCGTGCTGCGCCTGCTCGGCGAGGAGGCCTGGGGGCTGCTGGCGGAGCTGCGCGCCGAGAGAAAGACCGGGCGCTCGGCGCGCATGCTGTACGAAGTCCTGGGAGAGATGTGGGCGATCGAACGCAATCCCTATCTCGAGGACGAGCTCCTCGGCCGGCCCAAGCGCCGCTCGGAGCTGCTTGCCGGCATGCGCCGGCGCCTCGAGGCGATCGAAGCGCGCCGCTCCGGCAGCGCCAAGGTCGAGCGCCTTCTCGATCTCGCGGTCGCGGCGGTCGGCCGCTTCGAGGAGACCTTTGCGGCGTCGCGCGCCCTGCGCGCCAAGGTGCTGCGGCGCCTGTCGCGCGTCACGCGCCGCGACAACATCCTCTTCGACGGCTTCGCCCGCGTCGCCCACGTGACCGATGCCACCGACTGGCGCGTCGAATATCCCTTCGTCGTGCTGACCCCGGACAGCGAAGAGGAAGTCCGGCCCATGGTGCGCGAGCTGATCGCGCTCGGCCTCACCATCATTCCGCGCGGCGGCGGCACCGGCTACACCGGCGGCGCGGTGCCGCTCGTTCGGCGGTCGGCGGTGATCAATACCGAGAAGCTCGACGCGCTCGGTGCCGTGGAGCAGGGCACCATCCGCGCCGGCGCCGGGGTGGTCACCAAGCGCGTCATGGAAGCCGCAGAAGCGGCCGGCCTGGTGTTCGCGGTCGATCCCACCTCGGCGGACGCCTCCTGCATCGGCGGCAACGTCGCCATGAACGCGGGCGGCAAGAAAGCCGTGTTGTGGGGAACGGCGATCGACAATCTGGTGTCCTGGCGCATGGTGACGCCGCAGGCGCAATGGCTCGAGGTCGAGCGCCTGGACCACAACTTCGGCAGGATCCACGACGCGCCGAGCGCGCGCTTTCGACTTAGATACAGCGACGGGAAGAAGCTTCTCGAGGAAAAAATGCTCGAGATACCCGGTGCCCACTTCCGCAAGGCGGGGCTCGGCAAGGACGTCACCGACAAGTTCCTCGCCGGCCTGCCGGGGGTGCAGAAGGAGGGTACCGACGGCATCATCACTTCGGCGCGCTTCATCCTGCACCGCATGCCGGCGCATGCGCGCACCGTATGCCTCGAGTTCTTCGGGCTCGCAAGAGACGCGGTTCCGGCCATCGTCGAGATCAAGTCATATCTCGAAAAGCACCCGCATGTGCAGCTCGCGGGGCTCGAGCACCTGGACCGGCGCTACGTGAAGGCGGTGGGCTACGCGACCAAGTCGCGACGAGCCGCGAGGCCGACGATGGTGCTGATCGGCGATCTCGTGGGCGAGAACGTCGACGAGGTGGCCTCAGCGGCTTCCGCGGTGGTGCGCCTCGCGAATGCGCGCGACGGCGAGGGCTTCATCGCGGTCTCGCCCGAGGCGCGCCGGAGCTTCTGGGCGGATCGCGCGCGCACCGCGGCCATCGCGCGGCACACCAACGCATTCAAGATCAACGAGGACGTGGTGATTCCGCTGGAGCGCCTCGGCGACTACAGCGACGGCGTAGAGCGCATCAACATCGAGCTGTCCACCGCCAACAAGCTCGAGCTGCTGGACGCGCTGGAGGAATACTTCTCGGGGGAGCTGCCGCTCCTGCAGCCCGAGGAGCCGCTGCCGGGCGTCGAGGTGCTCGGCGACCGCACCGGGCAGGCGCTCGAGCTCATCCGCACGGTGCGCCGCCGCTGGCAGGGCATTGCCGCGAGCCTCGAGGAGAATTTCCGCGCGCTGCAGTCGCACGCGATCCGGCTGTCCTGGAAAGCGGAGCTGCGCGAGCCGCTGCGGCGCATTTTCGACGGCCGCGCCTTCCGCAGGGTCCTGGAGGGCGCCGAAGGCGTGCACCGCCGCGTGCTGCGCGGCCGGGTGTTCGTGGCGCTGCACATGCACGCGGGCGACGGCAACGTGCACACGAATATCCCGGTGAACTCCGACGACTACGCCATGCTGCAGCGGGCGACTCAGTCGGTGGCGCGCATCATGGCGCTCGCGCGCTCGCTCGGCGGCGTGATCTCGGGCGAGCACGGCATCGGCATCACCAAGCTCGAGTTCCTGCAGCCCGCGGAGCGCGAGGCGTTCCGCGCCTACAAGGACGAGATCGATCCCCGGGGCCGCTTCAACGCGGGCAAGCTCCTCGCCGGGGGCGATCTTTCGAACGCCTATACGCCGAGCTTCTCGCTCATCGGCGCGGAGTCGCTGATCCTCGAGCAGACGGACCTCGGGCGCGTCGCCGCCGCGATCAAGGACTGCCTGCGCTGCGGCAAGTGCAAGCCGCCGTGCGCGACGCACGTGCCGCGCGCCAACCTGCTGTACTCGCCGCGCAACAAGATTCTTGCGACGTCGCTGCTCATCGAAGCGATGCTCTACGAGGAGCAGACGCGGCGCGGCGTGGCGCTCGCGCACTACGACGAGTTCGGCGACGTCGCCGACCACTGCACCGTCTGCCACAAGTGCGCCCCGGCGTGCCCGGTGGACATCGACTTCGGCGACGTGTCGATCACCATGCGCAACCTGCTGCGGCGCGCGGGCAAGCGCCGCTTCAACGCGGGCACGCGCGCCTCGATGCTGTTTCTCAATATCACCGACCCGCGCGCGGTGAAGCTCGCGCGCAGCCTGTTCATCGACTGGGGCTACAAGGCGCAGCGCGCCGCGTACCGGCTGGCGAAGCCGTTCACGAGAGCGCAGACCGCGCGGCCCCCTTTGACCACGGGCGGCCAGGCGCCGCTGCGCTCGCAGGTGGTGCATTTCGTGAACAAGCCCATGCCCGGAGGGCTGCCGAAAAGGACGGCGCGCGCGCTTCTCGACATCGAGGACGCCAAGGTCATCCCGATCATCCGCGATCCGCAGAAGGTGAACGAGGATTCGGACGCGGTGTTCTACTTTCCCGGCTGCGGCTCGGAGCGCCTGTTTTCGCAGGTCGGTCTCGCCACCCAGGCAATGCTCTACGAGCTGGGCGTGCAATGCGTGCTGCCGCCGGGCTATGTGTGCTGCGGCTATCCGCAGACGGCCGCGGGCGACTCCGACCGGGGCAGCCGCATCATCGTGCAGAACCGGGTGCACTTCCACCGGCTCGCGACGACGCTCAACTACCTCGACATCCGCACCGTGATCGTCTCGTGCGGCACCTGCCTCGACCAGCTCGAGAAATACGAGTTCGGAGCGATCTTTCCCGGCTCGCGCCTCCTCGACATCCACGAGTACCTGCTCGAGAAAGGGATCAAGGTCGAGGGCGTCCCCGGAACACGCTATCTCTACCACGACCCCTGCCACACGCCGATCAAGACCATGCCGCCGATGAACCTGGTGAACGGCCTGCTGGGCGGCGGCGTGCCGAAGTCCGAGCGCTGCTGCGGCGAGTCGGGCACGCTCGCGATGACGCGGCCGGACGTGTCGACGCAGGTGCGCTTCAGCAAGGAGGAATCGCTGCGCGCCGGCGTAGCGGCTCTCTCCCAAGGCGCTCGCGTCAAGGTGCTCACGACCTGCCCCTCGTGCCTGCAGGGACTCGCGCGCTTCTCGGATGACACGGGTGCGCAAGCCGACTATATTGTGGTCGAGCTGGCACGGCGGCTGCTCGGGGAGGACTGGCTGCCGCGATTCGTGGAGAAAGCGAACGCCGGCGGAATCGAAAGAGTGCTGCTGTGAGGGATCGTTCCAGGTGAAGCTTCCCGAGCTCTCGGCAAGCGCCGCGCCGCAGTTCACCGACGCCGCCTCGTGCAAGGCGTGGCTGGAGAACCTGCCGCTCGCGAACGTCGGCGCCGCGCAGCAGGAGCTGCTCGCCGAGCTCGAGGTATTGAACCGCTTTCCGACCAGCTCGGCCAACCGGCTCGGCGTGATGGAGACGCTGCGCGAGGCGGTCAACTTCGTGCAGATCGAGCAGGCGAAGCGCTTCATCAACCGCCCGCTGCCGATGGCGCAGCCCGAGTCGGCGGCGCTCGCGGACACCGTCGAGCTCTGGGAGCAGATGCGCCTCGGGTACCAGCGCTGCCTCGAGCTCGCGCAGGGCGGCGACGCCGCGATGCGCGCGCAGGCCGCGCTGATTGCGCAGCGCCTCGCGGCCTACGCGGGCCTCAAGATGTTCCACTACTACCGCGCCTACCGCGAGGTGCCGCCGAGCGATTGGCGCGCGCTGCATGAGGCGTACGCGCTGGCCGAGCGGCTGGGCGTGATCGAAGAGCCGGTGAAGGATTTTCTCAACCGCGACGTGCACGACTCCTCGCCGCGCATCGCCTACGCGCGCGCGGTGCTCATGGGCATGGCGAGCCCCAACGAGCTCACCCAGCGCCAGCTTACTTTCGTCGCCTTCCTGCTCGAGCGCTGGGCCTCGAAGCTCGAGGTCTCGCTCGAGCCCGTCGCCGAAGGCGAGGGACAGCCGCCGCTCATCGCCGACCTGGCAGGCGCGGCCTGTCCGGGGCGCCCGCAGCTTGAGGAGCCTGCCGCCGCCGAGCCGCGCTACCTGGACACCCGCAAGCTCGCCAAGAGCCTGAGAAACCGCGTCGGGCTGCTGCGCAGAGGCGAGTCGCCCGCAAAGCTCGCGCTCGGCGAGGATTGCGTGCAGCCTTCGTGCGAGCAGCTGCTGGTATTCCTGTTTCGCCAGTGGTGTCAGGCGAAGTCCACGCGCGCCGCTTCGCGGCAGCGCAGCGGCGATGCGGCGCGCGTGTGCGTCGAATTCGAAGCCATCCACCGGCAGCTCTCGGGCAGCAGCTCGCGCCGGCCGGTGGAAGCGAAGGAAATGACCCAGCAGCAGCGCCAGGAGCTCGAAACGCTGGGGCATATCCGCACCGCCACCGGGCCGCAGGAAACGGTCTCCTCGGACATCGAAGAGTGGAAGATTGTCGACGACAGCGCACAAGGGCTGCGCATGCTGCGCGCGGCTGGCGGCAGCGCAAAGCGCTATACGCACGGGCAGCTCGTGGCGGTGCGCCCGGGCGATGCCAAGCACTACGTCCTCGGCCAGGTGCGCTGGCTGATGGTTTCGGTCAACGGCGAGCTTCACGCCGGCGTGAAGCTGATGCCCGGGATAGCGGTCGCGACCACGGCACGCCCGACCGCGCTTAACGAGAAGAACGCACGCCCGTTTCCGGCGCTTTCGCTCGGGGCGGCTCCGGCGGCGCAATCGCCCGCCAGCCTGGTGCTGCCGGCGGCCTCGTTCAGGCCGAAGCGGGTGCTCGAGGTCGCGGGCGACAAGCCGCTCAACGTAAGGCTCGGCGAGATCCTCGAGCGCGGCGTGGATTTCGAGCGCGTCGCGTACGAAATCATTTGAGATTGCTCACTTTGATCAAGAAGACCGATTTCGGCTTCGACGAAGTCCCGGAAACGGAGAAAGCGCGGCGAGTCGCCGGGGTCTTCGACCGGGTCGCGGACCGTTACGACCTCATGAACGACTTGATGTCGCTCGGCATGCACCGCGCATGGAAAGCGTTCACGATTGGCATCGCACGGCCGCGTCCGGGGGAACGGGTGCTCGATGTGGCGAGCGGCAGCGGCGACCTCGCGCGCGCATTCGCGCGGCGCGTCATGCCCGGCGGCGAAGTGTGGCTCAGCGACGTGAACCTCAACATGCTCAGCCGCGGCCGCGACCGGATTCTCGACAGCGGGCTGCTTGCGCCGGCGGTGCAGTGCGATGCCGAGCGGCTGCCCTTTCCCGACTGGTACTTCGATTGCGTGTCGGTAGGCTTCGGCCTGCGCAACATGACGCACAAGGAAGCGGCGCTCGCGGAAATGGCCCGCGTGCTCAAGCCGGGCGGGCGGCTGGTGGTGCTGGAGTTCTCGAAAGTCTGGCGGCCGCTCGAGCGCGCGTACGACTTGTACTCGTTCAAGGTGCTGCCGTGGCTCGGGGAGCGCGTTGCCGGCGATGCGGCGGCGTACCGCTACCTTGCGGAGTCGATCCGGGTGCATCCCGACCAGGCGACGCTCGCCGCCATGCTCGAGCAGGCAGGTCTCGCGCGCGTAGAGGTGTTCAATCTCTTCGCGGGGGTCGTGGCGGTGCATCGGGGCTACAGGATTTGATAGGATGGATGATTCGGAGGAAGCGACATGACGAAATGGTTATTGGCAGCGGGCGTGCTCCTGGTGAGCAGCGCTCTCGTGATGCCGGACGCCGAGGCAAGGCGCTTCGGCGGTGGGCGCAGCATCGGCGTGCAGCGCAATGTCCAGAGCGCACCCCCGGCGCGTCCGGCGCAACAGCAGCAGACCGCCCAGCCGCAACAAGGCGCGCCGGCGCAAGGCGCCCCTGCCGCGGCCGGCAGCAAGTGGGGGCCGATCCTGGGCGGACTCGCGCTCGGCGGGCTGCTCGGCTGGCTTTTCGCCGGCAACGGGCTTGGCGGCGTGCTTCTGCTCGCGCTGCTTGCGATCGCCGCGGTGCTCGCGTTCCGCGCCCTCGCGCGGCGCCGGGAAACGCCGCAACAGGTGCAGTACGCGGGGCTGGGGCGCGACACGGTGTACGCGCCGCCGCCCGGACAGGCGTCGGCCCCCGTGCGCGCGTCCGGGCGCGTTCCCGCCGGGTTCGATGCCGAAGGCTTTCTGCGCGCCGCGAAGAAGAACTTTGCGAGGCTCCAGGTGGCGAACGACCTTGGCGAGCTCGAGTCGATCCGCGACTTCACCACGGACGAGATGTTCGAGGAAGTGAGAAAGGACTTCGCCGAGCGCGGCGCGGCGCAGCGCACGGACGTCACGTCGCTCGACGCCGAGCTGCTGGAGCTCGCGACCGAGGGCGACAAGCATTGGGTATCGGTACGCTTTTCGGGGATGGTGCGCGAGGCGCCCGGTACGGCGCCGGTGGGCTTCCAGGAGGTGTGGAACCTGGTGAAGCCATCGGATGGCTCGAGCGGCTGGCTGCTTGCCGGCATCCAGCAGATGCATTGAGCGAGCCCTCGCCGCGCGCAACAGAGGCCACCTTCGGGTGGCCTTTTTCGTTGGCGATCAACCGTCTGCTCGACTCCGAGCCGTGGGCGCGCGAGCGGCTGGCGCCCTACGCCGGCCAGACAGTGGAGCTGCGTGCCGGCCCGTTCCCGGCGCTTCGCTTCACGATCCTGCCCGGCGGGCGGCTGGAAGCGGGCGGCGAGTCCCCGACGCTCGTCGCTACTTGGAGCTTCGCGCGCCCGGTCGAGCTTGCCGGCGACGAAAAGCTCGCCGCCGAGGTGACGCTGCTCGCGCGCCATCTGCGCTGGGACTTCGAGGAAGACCTCTCGCGGCTCGTTGGTGACGTTGCGGCGCATCGCCTCGCCGAGGGCGCACGCGCCTTCGCCGCGTGGCCGGCGGACGCGGCGCGGCGCCTCGGCGGGGCCCTGGCCGACTACGCGGTCGAGGAAAAGCGCGTGCTGGTCGGCCGCGCCGAGCTCGACCAATTCCGCGCGGAGATTGCGCGCCTGCACGAGGCGCTCGAGCGGCTGGACCAGCGGGCGCGGCGCCTTGGCTAGGCTCGCGCGGCTGCTGCGCATTTTCCGCATCGGACTGCGCTTCGGGTTAATCGAGTTCGTTCCGCGTTTCTCGGGCAGCGCGCTCATCGGCCTGCTGGCGCGGCGCCGCGACGAGCCGCGCGGGCAGCGGCTGCGCGAGGCGCTCGAGACCCTGGGACCCATCTACGTCAAGTTCGGACAGGTCCTTTCGACGCGCCGCGACCTGCTGCCGCTCGACATCGCCGACGAGCTCGCCCGGTTGCAGGACCGCGTGCCGCCGTTTGCCTCGGAGCTGGCGGTGGCGGAGGTCGAGCGCTCGCTCGGCAAGCGCATCGACGAGCTGTTCAGCTCTTTCGAGCGCACGCCCGTCGCGAGCGCCTCAATCGCGCAGGTGCACCTCGCCACGCTCAAGGACGGACGCGAAGTCGCCGTCAAGGTGCTGCGCCCCGGCGTCGAGCGTGCGGTCGCCCGCGACCTGGAGCTCATCGATACCGGCGCAAGCCTCGTCGAGCGCCTGTGGCCCGACGGCCGGCGGCTGCGGCCGCGCGAAGTGGTCGCGGAGTTCGCGCACCACCTGGACGAGGAGCTCGATCTCATGCGCGAGGCGGCCAATGCCAGCCAGCTGCGGCGCAATTTCGAGCGCTCGCCGCTGCTTTGCGTGCCCGAGGTGTACTGGGACCTGTGCTCGCAGCGGGTCATGGTGATGGAGCGCATGCGCGGCACGCCGATCTCCCAGGTGCAGCTCCTCAGGGACGCGGGAATCAGCATCCCCGCCCTCGCGCGCGCCGGGGTCGAAGTATTCTTCACGCAGGTATTCCGCGACGGCTTCTTCCACGCCGACATGCACCCGGGCAATATCCTGGTGGCAGCCGACGGGCGCTACATCGCGCTCGACTTCGGCATCATGGGCACGCTCACGGAGCGCGACAAGAACTACCTCGCGCAGAACTTCCTCGCGTTTTTCAACCGCGACTATCGCCGCGTGGCGCAGGCGCACCTCGAGGCAGGCTGGGTGCCGGCCGAGACCCGCCTCGACGCCTTCGAGAGCGCCATCCGCGCGGTATGCGAGCCGGTCTTTGCGCGTCCGCTGAAGGAGATCTATTTCGGCAAGCTGCTGCTGCGGCTGTTCCAGACTTCGCGGCGCTTCAACGTCGAGATCCAGCCGCAGCTCGTCATGCTGCAAAAGACGCTGCTCAACATAGAGGGCCTCGGGCGCGAGCTCGATCCGGAACTCGACCTCTGGCTCACCGCCAAGCCTTATCTCGAGCGCTGGATGCGCGAGCAGCTCGGCTGGCGCGGCTTCGCGCGGGCGCTGCGCCAGGAAGCGCCGCTCTGGGCCGCCACCCTGCCGCAGCTGCCGCGCCTCGCGCACCGCGCGCTCGCCGAGGACCGCCTGGGGGCGCTGCGCGAGACGCTGGAGCGCCTCGCCGACGAGAACGCGCGCCGCAACGACCTGCTCGCGGCTTTCGTGGTCATCGTGTTCGCCGGGCTGCTCGGGCTGGTGATCGCGGCTCTCTGACGGCCGGTGTTCAAGGGCAAGGAGGTTTGGCAGCTCTGGAGGCGGAAGATATGATTCGCCCGCCATGCTGATCGCCTCGGTCGTCGCGTACTTTCTCGTCACGATCGGCATCGGCCTGTGGGCGGCGAAGCGCGTCCACAATTCCAGGGACTACCTCGTCGCCGGGCGCAGCCTGCCGCTCTACATGAACACGGCGACGGTGTTCGCCACCTGGTTCGGCGCCGAGACGGTGCTCTCGGTGTCGGCCACCTTCGCCAAGGACGGCCTGGGCGGCATCGTCGCCGACCCGTTCGGCTCGTCGTTCTGCCTTTTCTTCGTGGCGCTGTTCTTCGCGCGCGCCTTCTACCGCATGGATCTGCTGACGATCGGCGACTTCTACCGCAAGCGCTATTCCAAGACCGTGGAGGTCGTCACCTCGGTCGCCATCACCGCCTCCTATCTCGGCTGGACCTCGGCGCAGATGACCGCCCTGGGGCTGGTGTTTTCCGTGCTCTCGGGCGGCGTTATCGGCCTCAATACCGGAATCCTGATCGGGGCGTTCATCGTGCTGGGCTACACCATCTGGGGCGGGATGTGGTCGGTGGCGCTCACCGATCTGTTCCAGACGGTCGTCATCCTGATCGGGCTCAGCGCCGTCGCGTTCCTGGTGGGCGGCATGGCGGGCGGCCCGGCGAAGGTGCTCGCCGCGGCCGCCGAGGCGGGCAAGTTCGAGTTCTGGCCGAAAGGCGGCGCGAAGGAATGGCTGTGGTTCGTCGGCATGTGGATGACGCTCGCGGTCGGCTCGATCCCGCAGCAGGACGTGTTCCAGCGGGTCACCTCGGCGAAGAACGAGCGCACCGCGGTGCGCGGGTCGCTCCTCGGCGGGGTCGCGTACTTCGCCTTCGCCTTCGTGCCCATGTTCATCGCCTACTCGGCGCTGGTGATCGACCCGGCCTACGGGCAGCTCTTCGCGAACGAGGACGCGCGCGAGATCCAGCGCATCCTGCCCAATCTGCTCCTCGAGCGCACCCCGATGTGGGCGCAGGTGCTGTTCTTCGGCGCGCTGCTCTCCGCGATCCTGTCGACCGCGAGCGGGGCGCTGCTCGCGCCGACGGCGCTGTTCACCGAGAACGTGGTGCGGCCGTTCGCGCCGCGCCTCGGCGACCGCCAGTTCCTGCTCCTGCTGCGCACGGTCCTGGTGGTGTTCACGCTGGCGGCGCTGCTGTTCGCGCTCAACTCGAAAAGCACGATGTACGAGATGGTGCAGAACGCCTACAAGGTGACGCTGGTTTCCTGCATCGTGCCGCTCGCCGCCGGCATCTACTGGAAACGCGCCAACGTCCCGGGCGCGGTGTTTTCGGTGCTGTTCGGGCTGCTCGCCTGGGGCATCGCGGAGCTCACGGCGCCCGAGGCCACGCTGCCGCCGCAGCTCGTCGGCCTCGCCTTCTCGCTCCTCGGGATGATTCTCGGCTCGCTCCTGCCCAGGCAGAAATAGGCCGCCATGCGTGCCTCCGCGCTGGCACGGATCCTGTTCGCGGTGTACGCGGTGCTGACGGTGTACGCGACGCTCTACCCCATGGAGGGATGGCGCGACCCGGGGCTTTCGCCCTTCGCGTACCTGAGCGCACCGTGGCCGCGCTACATCACGCGCTTCGACATCGCGGTCAACCTGCTCGGCTACGTGCCCTACGGCTTTCTCGCGGTAGCGGCGCTGCATCCGCGCGTGCGCGGAATTCCGGCTTTCGCGGCGGCCGCCGCCTCGGCGCTTGCGCTCGCGCTCCTGCTCGAGGCGCTGCAAACCTATCTGCCGGCGCGCATTGCCTCCAACGTCGACGCGTTCTGCAACCTGATCGGCGGCGCCGCCGGCGCGGCGCTCGGCCTGCGCTACGCGCCGCGGCTGCTCGTCGAGGGACCGGTGAGCCGGGTGCGCCACGGCGCGTTCCTGTCGGGCAACGACATCGACGCCGGGCTGGTGCTCGTCGGCCTGTGGCTGTTCGTGCAGCTGCACCCCGCGACGCTGCTCTTCGGGGCAGGCGATCTGCGCGAGCTCATCGGCGCGCGCGAAGCAAGCGGGCACGGCGCCGAATTCTTCATCGCGCTCGAAGCCTTCACCGCCGCGGCGAATTTCACGGCGGTGGCGCTTCTGCTCTCCGCGCTCGCCGCCCCTGGCGCGCCGGTGCGCGGCGCGCTCGCCGCGCTGTTGTGCGCCGCGATCGCCGTGAAGACCGCAGCCTTCGCGATCCTCATGCGGGCCGTCGACGTGTTCGCGTGGCTGACCCCCGGAGCCCAGGTCGGGCTGGCCGCGGGAGCGGGGCTCGCCCTGCTCGCCGTGGCGCTGCCGCGCTTCGCGCGCCTTCCGGCGGCGGCGATGCTCATCATGGCGGCGACGGTGCTCGTCAATCTCGCGCCGCCGAATCCCTATGTCGACGCGTCGCTGCGGGTCTGGCAGCACGGCCACTTCCTCAATTTCAACGGCCTCACGCGACTGGTCAGTGCGCTGTGGCCGTTCGCCGCCCTGGGCTATCTGATGGTGCTCGCGGCGCGGCGGCCGCGCGAATAAATCGCCTAAAATCCCGCGCTTCATGTCCTACTACGCCAGGCATATTTTTTTCTGCTGCAACCAGCGCGACGGCGGCAAAACCTGCTGCAACGACAAGGGCGCGTCGCAAATGCGCGAGTACGCGAAGGGCCGCGTGAAGGCGCTCGGCCTCGCCGGCCCGGGCAAGGTGCGCGTGAACCAGGCGGGCTGCCTCGATCGCTGCGAGGAAGGACCCTGCGCGGTGGTCTACCCCGAGGGCGTCTGGTACACCTATGTCGACCAGTCCGACATCGACGAGATCATCGAGGAGCACCTCAAGCACGGGCGGGTGGTCGAGCGCCTGAAGATGTGATGCGCGCGAGCACGCGTCGCGAGTTCGTCCGCGGCCCGGCGGGGCGCATCGAATGCGCGGTGGACGCTCCCGAAGCCGCGTTTCGCGGTACCGCGCTCGTGGCGCATCCCCATCCGCTGTATGGCGGCAGCCTCGACAACAAGGTGGTGCAGACCCTGGCGCGCGCCCTGGTCGCCCTTGGCTACGAGGCCTGGCGGCCGAATTTCCGCGGCGTCGGCGCGACCGAGGGGGCTCATGACGAGGGGCGCGGCGAGCTCGCGGACCTGCAGGCCATCGTCGAGCATCTGCAGCCGCAGAAGCTGGTGCTTGCCGGCTTTTCGTTCGGGGCGGCGCTGCAGGCGCAGCTTTCGAAAAGGCTCAAGATTGAAAGGCTCTTGCTCGTCGGGGTCGCCGTCACGCGCCTCGAAGTGCCCGAAGTGCCGCGCGATTCGCTCGTCATCCACGGCGAGAACGACGACACCGTGCCGCTCGCGGCGCTGCTCGACTGGGCGCGGCCGCAGGAGCTGCCCGTGATTCTCGTGCCGGGCGCCGACCACTTCTTTCACCGCAAGCTCCACGTCCTGCGCGGCATCGTTCAGTCGAACTGGCGATGAGCGTCCTCGCGGCGCGCGGGCTGCGCAAGTCCTACGGCGGCATGGAGGTGGTCTCGGGCGTGGACCTCGAGGTGGCTCCTGGAGAGTGCTTCGGGCTGCTCGGGCCGAATGGTGCCGGCAAGACCACCACGCTGCGGCTTTGCCTCGGGCTCATCACGCCCGACTCCGGCGACATCGAGCTGCTCGGCGAGCCGGTGCCGCGGCGCGCCCGCGAGGCGCGCACCCGTGTGGGCGTGGTGCCGCAGTTCGACAACCTCGACCCGGACTTCACGGTGGCCGAGAACCTCGTCGTCTTCGGGCGCTACTTCGGCATGGCGGCGCGCGACATCGAAGCGCGCATGCCGGCGCTGCTCGAGTTCGCGGGGCTCGCGGGGCGCGGAGCGGCGAAGATCACCACCCTATCGGGCGGCATGAAGCGGCGCCTGATCCTCGCCCGCGCGCTGGTCAACGATCCGCAGATCATCTTCATGGACGAGCCCACGACCGGGCTCGATCCGCAGGCTCGCCATCTCATCTGGGAGCGGATGCGGCGGCTGACCCAGGAAGGCAGGACGCTCCTCCTCACCACGCATTTCATGGAGGAGGCGGAGCGGCTTTGCCAGCGGCTCGCCATCATGGACCGCGGCCGCATCATCGCCGAGGGCTCGCCGCGCGCGCTCATCGCCGAGCACATCGAGCCGCAGGTGCTGGAGGTCCATGGGCCGGGCTACGAGGCCTGGGTGGCTCGCGCGCGCAGCCTTGCGCCGCGCGTCGAGCGCGCCGGCGACACGGTATTCGTCTACGCGCACGACGTCGCGCCGATCGTGAAGACGCTCGCGGGCCAGGATGAGCTCGCCTACCTTCACCGCCAGGCGAGCCTCGAGGACGTGTTCCTCAAGCTCACCGGGCGCGACCTCAGGGACTGAGATGCGCTGGGTTTCAGTCTGGCGTCGCAACATGCTGGTATGGCGAAAGCTCCTCGCCGCCGCGGTGCTCACCAATCTCGCCGACCCGCTGATCATGCTCTTCGGCCTGGGCTACGGCCTGGGCACGCTGCTGCCCTCTATCGAGGGGATGTCGTACATCGCCTTCTTCTCGGCCGGGCAGCTTTGCACCGCGACGATGTTCACGGCTTCCTTCGAGTCGATGTTTTCCGGCTTTTCGCGCATGCACGGCCAGAAGACCTGGGACGCGATCCTGTACGCGCCGCTGGTGATCGACGACATCGTCGCCGGCGAGATCATGTGGGCGGCGAGCAAGGCCTGGCTCACGGGCTCGACCATCCTCGGCGTGGTGGTGGTGTTCGGGTTCGCCGCCTCGCCGCTGGTGCTGCTCGCGCTGCCGGCGGCCTTCCTGGTGGGGCTCGCGTTCGCCGCCGTCGGCCTCATCATGACGGTGCTCGCGCGCGGCTGGGACTTCTTCAGCTACTACATGACGCTCCTCATGACGCCGATGATGATGATTTCCGGCGTGTTCTTCCCGGTGGAGCGCCTGCCGGGGCCGCTCGTCGCGGTGGCGCAGGCGCTGCCGCTGTACCACGGGGTCGAGCTCGTGCGGCCTCTGGTAGCCGGCCGTTTCCCGGACTCCGCCCTGCTTCACGTGCTCGTGCTGCTTGCCTATGCCGCCGCCGGCTACGCGGCCGCGATCTACTTCGCGCGCAAGCGCTTTTCGGAGTAGGAGGCCAGCATTACGCCGGCGAGGATGGTGGCGATCCCCACGGCGTGAAAGGCGCCGAAGGCTTCGCCGAGGAAGACGATCGCGAGCACCGTGCCGAAGGCCGGCAGCAGGTGCAGCGTGAACCC
>DASZOS010000051.1:0-85136 GCA_035550695.1 Burkholderiales bacterium
GGGAGGTCATTGATGCTGCTCGAGCTCGCGCAATGGCTGGCGAAGGACGTGCGGCTGTTCAACGTGTTCAACTACATCACGCTGCGCGCGGTGCTCGCCTGCCTGACCGCGCTCGCGGTGTCGCTGATCCTCGGGCCGTATTTCATCCGCAAGCTCACCGCCTACAAGATCGGGCAGGCGGTGCGCGACGACGGGCCGCGCTCGCACCTCACCAAGGCCGGCACGCCGACCATGGGCGGCGCGCTCATCCTGGTGTCGATCTGCGTCACCATCCTGCTGTGGGGCGATCTGTCGAACCGGCTGCTGTGGGTGGTGCTGCTCGTTACGCTCGCCTTCGGTACCGTCGGCTGGATCGACGACTACCGCAAGGTGGTGCATCGCAATCCGAAGGGACTTTCCGCGAAGACCAAGTTTTTCTGGCAGTCGGTGATCGGCCTTTCCGCGGCGGTCTACCTCGGCTACCTGTCGCAGAGCATGCCGGCGTTGAACTCGCTGATCGTGCCGTTCTTCAAGCACATCGCCTATCCGCTGGGCACGATCGGCTTCATCGCGCTCACCTTTTTCGTCATCGTCGGCACCTCCAACGCGGTCAACCTCACCGACGGACTCGACGGCCTGGCGATCATGCCGACCGTGCTCGTGGGCAGCGCGCTCGGCATCTTCGCCTATGTCGCGGGACACGCCCTGTTCTCGAAATACCTCGGGCTGCCCTATATCGCCGGTGCAGGTGAGCTCGCCGTAGTGTGCGGCGCCGTTGCCGGCGCCGGCCTCGGTTTCCTCTGGTTCAACGCCTATCCGGCGGAAGTGTTCATGGGCGACGTCGGGGCGCTCGCGCTCGGGGCGGCGTTGGGCACCGTGGCGGTGATCGTGCGCCAGGAAATCGTGCTCTTCATCATGGGCGGGGTGTTCGTCGCCGAAACGCTTTCGGTGATGATCCAGGTGCTGTACTTCAAGTGGAGCGGTGGCAAGCGCATCTTCCGCATGGCACCGCTGCACCATCACTACGAGCTCGAGGGCTGGAAGGAAAGCCAGGTGGTGGTGCGCTTCTGGATCATCACCATGATGCTGGTGCTGTTCGGGCTCTCGACGCTCAAGCTGCGATGATGCGCGAGCCCGCTTTTTCGCTGCTCGACAGACCCGCGCACAGGCCGCTTCAAGGCTTGCGCGTGCTGGTGCTCGGGCTGGGCGACACCGGGCTTTCGGTCGCGCGCTGGGTCGAGCGCCAGGGCGCATCGCCGCGCGTGGCCGATACGCGGGCCGCGCCGCCGCGCGCGCGCGATTACGGGGGCGAGCTGCACTGCGGGCCGTTCCAGGCCCAATTGCTGAACGGCGTGGACCTCGTGTGCGTGAGCCCGGGCCTGCCGCTCGCCCAACCGCTGATCGTCGAAGCGGTGCAACGAAAGATCCCGGTGCTCGGCGACGTCGAGCTCTTCGCCTGGCACAACCGCGCCAGGGTGCTCGCCGTCACCGGCACGAACGGCAAGAGCACGGTGAGCGCGCTTACCGGGCATCTGCTGCGCGCCGCCGGAATGGACTGCGAAATCGCCGGCAACATCGGTCCGGCCGCGCTCGAAGCGCTCATGAAGCGCGCCACCGCGCCGCTCGCCTGGGTGCTCGAGCTGTCGAGCTACCAGCTCGAGACGACATGGTCGCTCGAGCCGCACGCGGCGGCGATGCTCAACCTGAGCGAGGACCACCTCGACCGCTACGGCACGCTGGACGAATACGCCGCCGCCAAGGCGCGCGTCTTTTTCGGGCGCGGCGTGCAAGTGCTCAACCGCGGCGATCCGCGCTCGGCCGCGATGGCGATGAAGGGCAGGCAATGCGTGAGCTTCGGTCTCGATGCGCCCCCCTCGCCGCAGGACTTCGGCGTGCGCGCCGGGGCGCTGGTGCGCGGCAATCAGCCGATCATCGATGCCTCGCAATTGCCGATCCATGGCGGGCACAACGCCGCCAATGCCCTCGCGGCATGCGCGCTCGCGTCCACGCTCGTCCCGCTCGAGGCGCTCGCCGCCGGGCTGCGAACCTTCAAGGGGCTGCCGCACCGGCTGCAGCTCGTCGGCAGGCGCGGCGATGTCGACTGGTACGACGACTCCAAGGGAACCAACGTCGGCGCGACCATCGCGGCGCTGAACGGCCTCGCCAGGCCGACGATCTTGATTCTCGGCGGCGAGGGCAAGGGACAGGATTTTTCGCCGCTCGCCGCGCCCGTGGCGCGCTACGCAAGGCGCGTGCTGCTCATCGGCCGCGACGCCGCACTCGTCGAAGGCGCGCTCGGCGGGCTGCGCAGCGAGCGCTGCGCCTCGCTCGAGGAGGCGGTGAAGCGCGCGGCGGCCTGCGCGCGGGCCGGCGATGCGGTGCTGCTATCGCCGGCCTGCGCGAGCTTCGACATGTTTCGCGACTACCGGCACCGCGGCGAAGTGTTCGCGCAAGCGGTGCGGGAGCTCCCGGCGTGAGCCGCACCTATGTCTTCGCGCGCAGCGCGCCGAGCGCCGAGTACGACCGCTCGCTCGCCTGGGCGGCGTTGCTGCTCGCGGCCGCCGGGCTGGTGATGGTGTATTCCGCCTCCATCTCGACCGCCGAGTCGAGCCGCTATACCGGCAACAACCCGGCCTGGTTCCTCACGCGGCATGCGGTGTTCCTCGGCGCGGCGCTCAGTGCGGCGATCGCAGTTTTCCTGGTGCCGGTGAAGTTCTGGCAAGGAGCGGCGCCGTGGATTTTCGCGAGCTGCGTCGCGCTCCTCGTCGCGGTGCTGATTCCCGGCCTCGGGCGCGAGGTGAACGGCGCGCGCCGCTGGCTCGATATTCCGGTCGTCAGCGTGCAGCCGTCCGAGCTGATCAAGCTGGCCGCCGTGCTCTACGCCGCCGACTACACCGTGCGCAAGCACGCGGTGATGAAGAGCTTCAAGAAGGGGCTGCTGCCGATGCTCGGCGTGATGCTGCTCGTCTCGTGGCTGCTGCTGCGCGAGCCCGACTTCGGTGCCTTCGTGGTGATCGCGGTCACGGCGTTCGGGATTCTCTTCCTCGGCGGCATGAACGGCCGGCATTTCGCGGCGCTCGTCGGCATGCTGGCGGCGGGCTTCGCGGTGCTGGTGATTTCCTCGCCCTATCGCATGCAGCGCATCTTCGGCTTCATGGATCCGTGGGCCGATGCCTTCGGCCGGGGCTATCAGCTTTCGCATTCGCTGATCGCGTTCGGCAGGGGGGAATGGTTCGGTGTCGGCCTGGGCGCGAGCGTGGAGAAGCTGCATTACCTGCCCGAGGCGCATACCGACTTCTTGCTCGCGGTGATCGGCGAAGAAGTCGGTTTCCTCGGCGTGGCGCTGGTGATCGGGCTTTTCGTCTGGATCGTGGCGCGCGCCTTCGCGATCGGCCGCAACGCCTGCCTGCACGAGCGCCATTTCGCCGCTCTCGCCGCCCAGGGGATCGGCATCTGGCTCGGATTCCAGGCGCTCGTCAACATGGGCGTGAACCTCGGCCTGCTGCCTACCAAGGGACTCACGCTTCCGCTCATGAGCTACGGCGGCTCGGCCCTGCTCGCCAACTTCGTCGCGCTCGCGATCCTGTTGCGCATCGACTGGGAAAGCCGCCAGCTGGCCAGAGGTTTGAATGCTTGACGGCAGGGGTCTTCCCGCATGAAGACCATCCTCATCATGGCGGGCGGGACCGGCGGCCACATCTTCCCCGGCCTCGCGGTGGCCGACGAGATGCGCGCGGCCGGCTGGAACGTCGTCTGGATGGGCGCGCGTGGCGGCATGGAGGAGCGCCTGGTTCCCTCGCGCGGCTATCAGGCGGCATGGATCCGGGCGCGTGCCGCCCGCGGCAAAGGGCTGCTGCAGAAGCTGGTGCTGCCGGCGAACCTGCTGCTCTCTTTCTGGGAAAGCGCCCGCCACATCCGCCGCATCCGGCCCGACGTGGTGCTCGGCCTTGGCGGCTACGTCGCCTTCCCGGGCGGCATGATGGCGTCGCTCCTTAACCGGCCGCTCGCTTTGCACGAGCAGAACGCCATCGCCGGCCTTGCCAACCGCGTGCTCTCCGGCGTGTGCGACAAGGTGATGGTCGCCTTCCCCGACGCGCTCAAGCACGCCGAGTGGACCGGCAACCCGGTGCGCAGGGAGATCGCGGCACTCGCGCCACCGGAAGAGCGCTTTGCCGGGCGCGACGGTGCGCTGCACATCCTGGTGGTCGGCGGCAGCCTCGGCGCGCAGGCCTTGAACGAGGCGATGCCGAAAGCGATCGCGCTATTGCCCGACCGGCCGATCGTGGTTCATCAGTCCGGCGAAAAGCATCTCGAGGCGCTCAAGGCGCATTACCGCGGCGCCGGGGTCGAAGGCGAGCTCCTCGCGTTCATCGACGACATGGCGCAGCGCTACGCGCAGGCCGATCTGGTGATTTGCCGCGCCGGTGCGGTGACCGTCGCCGAGCTTTCGGCGGGCGGTCTGGCGAGCGTGCTGGTGCCTTTCCCGTACGCCGTGGACGATCACCAGACGGCGAACGCCCGTTTCCTTGCCGATCGCGGCGCGGCGGTGCTTCTTCCGCAAAAGGACCTGAATCCCGGGAGCCTCGCGCAGCTGATCCAGTCGCTGGACCGCAAGAAGCTGCTCGAGATGGCAAAGAAGGCGCGTGCGCTCGGCAAGCCCGGTGCCGCGCGCCTCGTGGCGCAGCGCTGCGTGGAGATCGCGAGGGCCGCGGCATGAAGCACAAGGTCCGCCGCATCCATTTCGTCGGCATCGGCGGCTCCGGCATGAGCGGCATCGCCGAGGTGCTGGTGAATCTGGGCTACCAGGTGAGCGGCTCCGATCTCGCCGATAACGCCGCGACCCGCCGGCTGGCAGGACTGGGAGCGAAGATTTCCCTGAATCACAAAGCACAAAACATAAGCGGGTCCGATGCCGTGGTGGTGTCCACTGCCGTGCAGGACGACAACCCGGAAGTCGCGGCGGCGCGCGAGAGCCGCATTCCGGTCGTGCCGCGCGCGCTGATGCTCGCCGAGCTGATGCGCCTCAAGCAGGGCATCGCCATCGCGGGGACGCACGGCAAGACCACCACCACCAGCCTCGTCGCCAGCGTGCTCGCCGAAGGCGGGCTCGACCCCACGTTCGTGATCGGCGGCCGGCTGACCGCCGCCGGCTCCAACGCGCGCCTGGGGGCGGGCGACTTCATCGTCGTCGAGGCCGACGAGTCGGACGCTTCGTTCCTGCACCTGCAGCCGGTGATGGCGGTCGTCACCAACATCGACGCCGACCACATGGGCACCTATGGCCACGACTTCGAGCGCCTGAAGCAGGCGTTCATGCAGTTCCTGCAGAACCTGCCTTTCTATGGCAGCGCCATCCTGTGCATTGATGACGCCAACGTGCGCGCCATCCTTCCGGCGGTGACCAAGCCGGTGCTCGCGTACGGCACGGGCGAGGACGCCAACGTGCGCGCCACGGCGATTCGCCATGATGCCGGCCGCATGCGCTTCCGGGCACATCGCGAAAAGGCCCCGGCGCTGGAGGTCGCGCTAAACCTGCCGGGACAGCACAACGTGCTCAACGCGCTCGCCGCGATCGCGGTCGCGAGCGAGCTCGGCATCAGCGACCACGCCATCCTCAAGGCTCTCGCCGAGTTCCACGGCGTGGGCCGGCGCTTCCAGCGCTACGGCGAGGTGCCCGCGGCGGGCGGGGGCAGCTTCACGCTGATCGACGATTACGGCCATCACCCGGCGGAGATGGCGGCGACCCTCGAGGCGGCGCGCGGCGCCTTCCCCGGCCGGCGCATCGTGCTCGCGTTCCAGCCGCACCGCTACACGCGCACGCGCGATCTGTTCGAGGACTTCGTGCGGGTGCTGTCGAGCGCGGACGCGCTGCTTCTCGCGGAGGTATATCCCGCCGGCGAGGCCCCGATCGTCGCCGCCGACGGACGCTCGCTCGCGCGCGCGGTGCGCGTCGCCGGCGCGATCGAACCGGTGTTCGTCGAAGACATCGCCGAGATGCCCGACGCGGTCCGCCGCACGGCGCAAGACGGCGACGTGGTGCTCACCATGGGCGCGGGCTCGATCGGCAACGTTCCAGCGGCGCTGACATGAACATGGCCGAATCCGTCCACTTCAAGGAGCCAATGGCGCGACACGTGAGCTGGCGCGCCGGCGGCCCCGCCGACCGCTTCTTCGTCGCGCGCGGCCTGGACGACCTCGCCGCTTTTCTCAAGAACCTGAATGAAAAGGAACCCGTGCTTTTCGTCGGCCTCGGCTCGAACCTTCTCGTGCGCGACGGAGGATTCCGCGGCACCGTGGTGCTGACCCATTCGGCGACGCTGCGCCCGCGGCTGCGCGACGGACTCGTGTACGCGGAAGCCGGCGTCGCGAGCCCCAAGGTGGCGCGCTTCGCGGCGCTGCACCAGCTCACCGGGGCGGAGTTTCTCGCCGGGATTCCCGGCACCGTCGGCGGCGCGCTCGCCATGAACGCCGGCTGCTACGGCTCGGAAACCTGGGACATCGTCGAGAAGGTGCTGACGTTGGACCGCGCGGGCGAGCTCCGCGAGCGGATCAAATCCGAATTTCAAATCGGCTACCGCCACTGTCTTGGTCCGAAAGAAGAGTGGTTCGCCGCCGCGTACTTCAGGCTGCAGCCGGGCGACGGCGAAGCATCGAGGGCCCGCATCAGGGAGTTCCTCGCGCGGCGCATCGCCAGCCAGCCGCTGCAGTTCCCGAACGCTGGCAGCGTGTTCCGCAATCCGCCCGGCGACCACGCTGCGCGCCTCATCGAGTCGTGCGGGCTCAAGGGACTTCAGCGCGGCGGCGCGCGCGTGTCGGAGAAGCACGCGAACTTCATCGTCAACCCGGAAGGCGCGGCGAGCGCCGCCGATATCGAGTGGCTGATCCTGGAAGTCAAGAAAAGGGTGCTGGAAAAGACGGGCGTCGAGCTGATTCCGGAGGTGCGCATCGTGGGAGAGCGCGCGTGAGCGTAGGGACGCATTTCGGCAAGGTGGCGGTGCTCCTCGGCGGCAAATCGGCCGAACGGGAGGTCTCGCTCAAGAGCGGCGGCATGGTGCTGAAGGCGCTGCGCAGCCGGGGGGTGAACGCGTTGCCCTTCGACCCGGGCGAGCGCGGGCTGGACGCGCTCATCGACGAGCGTTTCGACCGCGCCTTCATCGCGCTGCATGGCCGCTTCGGCGAGGACGGCACCATCCAGGGCATCCTCGAGTGGCTGGGCATTCCCTACACAGGCAGCGGGGTGCTTGCCTCGGCGCTCGCGATGGACAAGCTGCGAACCAAGCGCCTGTGGGCCGCGGAGAAGCTGCCCACGCCTGCCTACGAGGTGCTGGGCGAGGCCACGAACTTCCGCATCACGGCGCGCCGCCTCGGCGTGCCGCTCATGGTGAAGCCGGCGAGCGAGGGCTCCTCCATCGGGATGTCGAAGGTGCGCTCGGCCGCCAAGCTCGAGGAGGCGTACGTCCTTGCGGCGAAGTACGACCGCGTGGTGATCGCCGAGCAGTTCGTAGACGGCATCGAGCTCACCGGCGCGATCCTCGGCGAGCAGGCGCTGCCGCTCATCAAGCTCGAGACGCCGCGCGAGTTCTACGACTACGAAGCCAAGTACCTGGCGGACGATACGCGCTACATCGTGCCCTGCGGCCTGCCGGCGAAAAAGGAGCGCGAGCTGCAGGAACTGTGCCTCGCGGCTTTCCGCGCGCTCGGCTGCCGCGGCTGGGGCCGGGTCGACCTGATGCTCAACCGGCGCGGCCGAGCGTATCTGCTCGAGGTGAACACTTCGCCCGGAATGACCGACCACTCGCTCGTGCCGATGGCCGCGCGCGCGGTCGGCATATCGTACGAAGACCTTTGCGTGACGATCCTCGAGGACGCCCGTGTGGGATAACCCGCGCATCCTGAACATCGCCGCGGGCGTCCTGGTGGGCATCGCCGTGCTCGCCTTCGCGGTCGCGGGGCTCGCTCTGTTGCTGCGCTCGTCTTTCTTCCCGGTGACCGAGCTCGAAGTCAAGAACGCGCTCGCGAAAACCACCAAGGAGGAGATCCAGGCGGCGACGCGCGGCCGCATCGACGGCAATTTCTTCGCGGTCGATACCGTCGGCGTGCGCGCCGCGCTGGAGCAGCTTCCCTGGGTGCGGCGCGTCTCGGTGCGCCGCGTCTGGCCCGACCGGCTCGAGGTCACTCTGGAGGAGCACGTGCCGCTCGCGCGCTGGGGAGACGATGCGCTGGTGAACAGCTACGGAGAACGCTTCAACGGCCACACCGACCAGGCGCTGCCCGTGCTTTTCGGGCCGGCCGGCACCGAGCCCGAGGTGGCGCAGCGCTATGCGCGCTTTGCGCGGCTCGTCGCGCCGCTCGGCGCGCAGCTCGAGCGCGTCGCACTCACGCCGCGCTACGCGTGGCAGCTGCAGCTCGCGAGCGGGCTGCACATCATGCTCGGACGCGATGTCGGCGCCGAGTCGCGCCTCACAAGGTTCGTCGACGCGTATCCCGCGACGCTGGGGAAGATCGCCCGCAGGCACGAATACGTGGATCTGCGTTATCCGAACGGCTTCGCGCTGCGCGTGCCGGAGCTGAAAGGCTGACGCCGGTGGCCAGGGAGAACAAGGACCTCATCGTGGCGCTGGACATCGGCACCTCCAAGGTCACCTGCCTGGTCGCGGAGCTTCGCCCCGACGGCTCGTTCGAGATCCTCGGCATGGGCGGCCACGAGTCCAAGGGCCTGAAGAAAGGCGTAGTGGTCAATATCGAGGCGACCGTGACCGCGATCCAGCGCGCGCTCGAGGAGGCCGAGCTGATGGCCGACTGCAAGATCGGCACGGCCTTCGTCGGCATCGCCGGCAGCCACATCCGCAGCTTCAATTCCACCGGCATGGTGGCGATCAAGGACCGCGAGGTGAGCGCGCTCGACGTCGAGCGCGCCATCGATACCGCGCGCGCGGTGAACATTCCCACCGACCAGCAGATCCTGCACGTGCTGCGCCAGGAATTCATCATCGACGGCCAGGAGGACGTGCGCGAGCCGATCGGCATGTCGGGGGTGCGGCTCGAGGTGAAGGTGCACATCGTCACCGGCGCCGTGTCGGCGGCGCAGAACATCGTGAAATGCGTGCGCCGCTGCGGGCTGGAAGTGAACGACCTCATCCTGCAGCCGCTCGCCTCCTCGCGCGCGGTGCTTTCCGAAGACGAGAAGGACCTCGGCGTGTGCCTGCTCGACATCGGCGGCGGCACGACCGACATCGCCGTCTTCACGCACGGCGCCATCCGGCACACCGCCGTGATCCCGATCGCGGGCGACCAGATCACCAACGACATCGCGATGGCGCTGCGCACGCCGACCGCCGACGCCGAAGTGATCAAGACGCGCCGCGGCGTGGCGCTGCGCCAGCTCGCCGACCCTAACGAAATGATCGAGGTGCCCGGGATCGGCGAGCGCGCGCCGCGCTCCATGTCGCGCCAGACCCTCGCCGAAGTGATCGAACCGCGCGCCGAGGAGCTGTTCTCACTCGTGCAGCAGGCGCTTCGCGAGTCGGGCTTCGAGGAGCTGCTTTCGAGCGGCGTGGTGATCACCGGCGGCTCCTCGGTGATGCGCGGCATGGTGGAGCTCGGCGAGGAGATCTTTCACATGCCGGTGCGCCTGGGGCTGCCGAAGTACCAGGGCGGGCTCGCGGAGGTGGTGCGCACGCCGCGCTACGCCACCGCGGTCGGGCTGCTGCTCGAGGGCGCCTCGCAGATGAAGCACGGACAGCTTTCGCGCCAGAACGGCTCGGTGAAGGCCGTTGTGGCGCGCATGCGCGAGTGGTTTCAACGCAACTTTTGACGTCAACAGGCAAGGAGACAACAACATGTTCGAGATCGTAGACAGTCAGGCAAGCGGCCCGATCATCAAGGTGATCGGCGTCGGCGGCGCGGGCGGCAACGCCCTCAACCACATGATCGAGCAGTGCGTCCAGGGCGTGGAGTTCATCGCCGTCAACACCGACGCGCAGGTGCTTTCGCGCAACAAGGCGCGCAACCAGATCCAGCTCGGCTCGAGCGGCCTGGGCGCGGGCGCGCGGCCCGAGGAGGCGCGTGCCGTGGCGCTCGCCGACCGCGAACGCATCGAGGAGGCGGTGGCCGGCGCGCACATGGTGTTCATTACCGCCGGGATGGGCGGCGGCACCGGCACGGGCGCCGCGCCGGTGATCGCCGAGGTGGCGCGCGCGCTGGGCATCCTCACGGTGGCCGTGGTGACCAAGCCGTTCGCTTTCGAGGGCTCGCGGCGCATGAAGATCGCCGAGACGGGCATCGAGGAGCTGGGGCCGCACGTCGACTCGCTCATCGTGATCCTCAACGACAAGCTCGAGGAGGTGCTCGGCGAAGACGTGACGCAGGAGGACGCCTTCCGCGCCGCCGACGACGTGCTCAACAACGCGGTCGCGGGGATCGCCGAGATCATCAACAACCCGGGGCTCGTCAACGTTGACTTCCAGGACGTGCGCACCGTGATGTCCGAGCAGGGGATGGCGATGATGGGCTCGGCGATGGCGAGCGGCATCGACCGCGCGCGCATCGCCGCCGAGCAGGCGATCGCCTGCCCGCTGCTCGAAGGCGTGAACCTCGCCGGCGCGCGCGGCGTGCTCGTGAACATCACCGCCTCGAAGCCCAGCCTGAAGCTGCGCGAGACCAAGGAGGTGATGAACATCATCCGCACCTTCGCGGCGGAGGACGCCACCATCATCTACGGGGGCGTGTACGACGATGCGCTGGCCGAGGACCTGCGCGTCACCGTGGTGGCGACGGGCCTGGGCTTGGCGCAGGCCGCGCGGCAGCCGAAGCCGCAGCTCGTCGTGTCGCAGAAAACCGGCACCGACAATCTCCCGGGCCCGGTGGATTACAACCAGCTCGACGCGACGCCGGCGGTCATCCGGCGCAACCGCGCCTCGCAAGTCGAGGCGTTGCAGCAGTCCGGCGTCGACAAGTACGACATCCCTGCTTTCCTGAGAAAGCAGGCAGACTGAGCGGCAAGACGCGGCCGGCGCCCACTTCCTTGCCGGGTGCACGGCCGCGTATTCCCTTGTCTGCTAGAATTCACGTCCGTACAAGCACTTAGCAATGCTCCGGCAACGCACTCTCAAATCGCTGGTCAGCGCCTCGGGCGTCGGTCTGCACACCGGCCAGAAAGTCCGAATCACCCTGCGGCCCGCGCCGGTCGATACCGGGGTGGTGTTCCGCCGCGTGGACCTCGCTTCGCCGGTCGACATTCAGGCGCGCGCCGAGCTCGTCGGCGAAGCGCGCCTCGCCTCGACCCTGGTGCAGGGAAACGTGAAGGTGCACACGGTCGAGCATCTCATGTCGGCGCTCGGCGGGATGGGCATCGATAACGTCTACGTCGACCTCGATGCGGCCGAGGTGCCGATCATGGACGGCAGCGCCTCGCCGTTCGTGCTCCTGCTGCAGCAGGCCGGCATCGAGCCACAAGCCGCGCCGAAGAAATTCCTCCGCGTCGAGCGGCGCGTGGAGGTGAGGGACGCCGACAAGTGGGCACGCCTGGAGCCCTATGACGGCTTCCGTCTTTCCTTTTCCATCGAGTTCCGCCACCCGGTGATCGAGCGCACGACGCAGGCGGTCACCGTGGATTTCGCGGAAACGTCCTATCTCAAGGAAATCGCGCGCGCCCGCACTTTCGGCTTCATGCACGAGGTGGAGGACTTGCGCGACAGCGGCCTCGCGCTCGGCGGCGGACTGGACAACGCCGTAGTGCTCGACGAGTACCGCGTTCTCAACAGCGAAGGGCTGCGCTTTGCCGACGAATTCATCCGCCACAAGCTGCTCGACGCCATGGGCGACCTGTACCTGCTCGGGCAGCCGCTCATCGGCGCCTTCACTGCGCACAAGTCGGGTCACGCGCTCAACAACCGCCTGCTGCGCGCCGCGCTCGCGGATACGGGCGCGCTGCGACCGGTAGTCTTCGGGCCCGCCGAGGAAGCACCGGCCGGCGTGGCGCGCCTAGCTTCTCAATTCGGTTAAGTGCTAGTCGTTCTCCGGCTCGTCGGCCTCGCGGTCGCAGTCGCGCTTGCCGTCTGCATGCTTGCCTGGGTCCTCACCGGCGAGCGCAAGTGGCTGCGCATCGCCTGGGTGGTGTTCAAGTACGCGGTTTTCGGCTTGGCCCTGATCCTGGTCCTGTTCGCCGGCGAGGCCCTCCTGCAGGGATAGCGCCGCGTCGTTCGAGCAACGCACGCAAAGCCGCGCGCGCGGGTGAATCGCTCATGTGCTCGTGAAGCTGTTTCAAGGAGTCGAGCGTACGTGTGGAGAAATGCGCATTTTTTTGCGACGCACCAACCGCCTCTCGTGACGCCTTTGGTTGCACCCTCACGCAAACTGAATTAACCTGCCAGCGCTGGTTCAACAAGAAACGGCTCAGGGAAGGAGCCAGCAATTTCAGCTTCGCCGCAGCCGCCGAATTGACGGCCAGCAGCACTAGCTCTCCTTCCCGGAAGTTGGCGACGCGGGCCTGACGGCCCAGCTCCGGCGCCAGGAAACCGTCCACAAGCCCCGCGAGCGCGCGAAGATCGCGCGCTTTCTCCAGGAGGGGCTGAAGTTCGCGTTCGGCCGAAAGAATCCGGTCGATTTTGGGTAGTCGCACGGGGAATGAGAACGGGAGGGAAGTAGGTGCAGATTATCCTGATCTCTGACCGGCTGGCCAAGGCAAAGTCCCTCAGCCTGTCGTCGGCGCACCTCGCGCTCACCGCGTTCGCCGCTTTGCTTTTCATCTTCGCCGCGACTGGCGCGCTGTACTGGCTGACGCTGCGCTATGCCAGCGAAGCGCGCATCCCGGTGCTGCAGCGCATGTTGCTGG
The DNA here is from genome assembly GCA_035550695.1 of Burkholderiales bacterium. Lineage (GTDB taxonomy): Bacteria > Pseudomonadota > Gammaproteobacteria > Burkholderiales > SG8-39 > SCGC-AG-212-J23. The sequence continues at coordinate 12,812 of DASZOS010000051.1, forward strand.
CGGCGAACCAGGCCGAGGCCGAGCGCGGACGCGCTTTCGTACAGCAAAACCTCAACGCCATGGCAGTCAAGCTGGGTGAGATGCAAGCGCAGCTTGCGCGCCTGGATGCCCTGGGCGAGCGGCTTTCCTCCGTTGCCGGCCTGCGGCCGCAGGAATTCCGTCTTTCCGAGGCGCCCGGACTCGGCGGCGCAGCGCCGACGCTGCTGCCGCTGCAGAACCTGTCGCTCGTCGAGTTCAGCGACAAGCTTGCTTCCCTGGCGCGCGGCGTCGAGACCCGCAACGACATGCTCGGAGTGCTGGACGCGCAGCTTTTCGAGCAGGCGGTGAAGAAGAAGCTGCTGCCCACGATGATGCCGGTGCGGGCGCCGTACAACGCCTCGAGCTTCGGCCGCCGCATCGATCCTTTCACCGGACAGTGGGCAATGCACGAGGGAATCGACTTTCTCGCCGACGCGGGTTCCTCGGTCGCGGCCGCGGCGAGTGGCGTGGTCGTGTTCGCCGGCTTGCACCCCCAGTACGGCTACATGGTCGACATCGATCACGGCAACGATCTGGTCACGCGCTATGCGCACGCCTCCAGGCTTTTCGTCAAGGAGGGGGATGTCGTGCAGCGCGGCCGCAAGATCGCCGAGGTTGGCTCCACCGGCCGCTCGACGGGTCCTCACCTGCACTTCGAGGTTCGCTATCGCGGGGCAGCGCAGAACCCGATGAAGTTCCTGATGTCGAACACCCAGTCCGCGCGCGCCAAGTAGTCCGTTTTTCCGGATAAAATCAACAGTTTTGCGGGTCCGGGAGGGCGCATGACCTCTCCGGAACCGGTTACATGAACCCCAAAGTCCTCCAAGCCTCCCGCGACGTATTCGAGTTTCTCTATAGTGTTCCGACGCGGATATTCGGCAGCCGCAACGAGCGCTTGCTCAAGCAATATTCGAGCGTCGTCGCGCAAATCAACGCGCTCGAGCCGGCGACCGCGAAGCTCACCGATCCGCAGCTGCGCGACAAGACCGAGGAGCTGAAGAGGCGCTGCGCCGAAGGGGCGACGCTCGACGAGTTGCTCCCCGAAGCGTTCGCCGTGGTGCGCGAGGCGTCCAAGCGCACGCTGCGCATGCGGCATTTCGACGTGCAGCTGGTTGGCGGGATGGTGCTGCACCACGGCAAGATCGCCGAGATGAAGACCGGCGAGGGCAAGACGCTCGTCGCGACGCTCGCCGCATACCTCAACGCCCTCACCGGCAAGGGCGTGCACATCGTCACGGTCAACGATTATCTGGCGAACCGCGATGCCGAATGGATGGGGAAAATCTACCGCTTCCTCGGGCTCACCGTGGGCGTCAACCTGCCGAATATGGACCCGGCGGACAAGCGGCGCGCCTACGCGGCCGACATCACCTACGGCACCAACAACGAGTTCGGCTTCGACTACCTGCGCGACAACATGGCGATGCATGTCGAGGAGCGCTACCAGCGCGGCCTTGCCTACGCGATCGTCGACGAGGTGGACTCGATCCTCATCGACGAGGCGCGCACGCCGCTCATTATTTCGGGCCAGGCGGAGGATCGCACCGAGATCTACATCCGCATGAACCAGGTCGCGCCGCTGCTCACGCGCCAGAAGGAGGAGAAGAAACCCAACGAACCGGAACCCCCGGGCGACTTCTTCGTCGACGAGAAGAACCACCAGATCATGCTGTCGGAGGCCGGGCATCAGCACGCCGAGGAGATTCTCGCCCGCGTCGGCATGCTTCCGACGGGCGCGAGCCTGTACGAGCCTGCGTATATCAACCTCGTGCACCAGCTCTACGCGGCGCTGCGCGCGCATCATCTGTTCCACCGCGACCAGCATTACGTGGTGCAGAACGACGAGGTGGTCATCGTCGACGAGTTCACCGGGCGCCTGATGCAGGGCCGCCGCTGGTCCGACGGCCTGCACCAGGCGGTCGAGGCGAAGGAGGGCGTGGCGATCCAGAACGAGAACCAGACGCTCGCCTCGATCACCTTCCAGAACTATTTCCGCATGTACGGCAAGCTCTCCGGCATGACCGGCACCGCCGACACCGAAGCCTACGAGTTCCAGCAGATCTACAGTTTGGAAGTCGTCGTCATTCCGACCCACCAGCCGATGATCCGCGAGGACCGGCAGGATCAGGTCTACAGGACCGCCAAGGAGAAGTACCTGGCGGTCATCAAGGACATCCGCAGCTGCTACGAGCGCGGCCAGCCGGTGCTCGTCGGCACCACCTCGATCGAGAACTCCGAGCTCATTTCCGGGCAGCTCACCAAGGAGAAGCTGCCGCACCAGGTGCTCAACGCCAAGCAGCACGCGCGCGAGGCGGAGATCGTGGCGCAGGCCGGCCGGCCGAAGATGGTCACGATCGCGACCAACATGGCCGGCCGCGGTACCGACATCGTTCTCGGCGGCAACGTCCAGAAGCAAGCCGACATGGTGGAGGCAGCCGAGGAGCTTTCCGCCGAGGAGAAAAAAGCGCGCGTCGAGAAGCTGCGCGGCGAGTGGCAGCAGCTGCACGACCAGGTGGTCGCGGCCGGCGGCCTGCACATCATCGGCACGGAGCGCCACGAGTCACGGCGCATCGACAACCAGCTGCGCGGCCGCTCGGGCCGGCAGGGCGACCCGGGCAGCTCGCGCTTCTACATGGCGCTCGAGGACCCGCTGCTGCGCATTTTCGCGGGCGAGCGCATCAACCGCATCATGGTGATGCTGAAGATGCCCGAGGGCGAGGCGATCGAGCACAGCATGGTGACGCGCTCCATAGAGAGCGCGCAAAGAAAGGTCGAAGCGCGGAATTTCGACATCCGCAAGCAGCTGCTGGAATACGACGACGTTGCGAATGAGCAGCGCAAGACGATCTACGGGCTGCGCAACGAGCTGCTCGAATCGAACGACGTCTCGGCGCGCGTCGGCGACCTGCGCGGCGGGGTGCTGAGCGACATGCTGCGCATCTACGTGCCCGAGGACAGCGTCGAAGAACAGTGGGACATCGCCGGGCTGGAAAACGCCCTCAAGGCGGAGTTCAACCTGGACCTGCCGCTGCGCGGCTGGCTCGAGGCCGACGCCGAGCTGCACGACGAAACGCTGCTAGAGCGCATCGTCGCCAAGGCAAGCGAGGCCTACGCGGCGAAGGTCCCCGCCGGCGCGGAGGAGCAGTTCCGCCAGTATGAGCGCTACGTCATGCTGCAGATCCTCGACGCGCACTGGCGCGAGCACCTGGCGGCGCTCGACCACCTGCGCCAGGGAATCCACCTGCGCGGCTACGCGCAGAAGAATCCGAAGCAGGAATACAAGCGCGAGGCTTTCGAGCTGTTCGGCGCCATGCTGGAGTCGGTCAAGCTCGAGGTCGTGAAGACGCTGACGGCGGTCGAAATCCGGGCGCGCGAGGAGCTGCCGCAAGTCGACGACAAGCAGCATGTCGAGAACGTGCAGCTGCAGCACGCCGAGTTCGATGAGAGCGCCGGCGAGTCGCTCGGCGCGGGCGACGTCGCGCTCGCCGAGGCGGCCACCAAGAAGCGGCCGACGGTGCGCGTGGGCCAGAAGGTCGGCCGCAACGATCCCTGTCCCTGCGGCTCGGGCAAGAAATACAAGCACTGCCACGGCAAGCTCGCCTAAATGGCGGTGAATCTGTCGCCGCCGGACCCGGCCCGTCTGCATCGGGTCGCCGGCGTCGAGCTGGGCGTGGCGATGGCGGGCATCAGGAAGGCGAACCGCAGGGACCTTCTCGTCATGCGGCTTGCCGAGGGCGCGCGGGTTGCCGGGATTTTCACGCGCAACCGGTTCTGCGCCGCGCCGGTGACGCTGTGCAGGAGGCGTCTCAAGAATGCCGTGCGCGCGCTCGTCGTCAATACCGGCAACGCCAACGCGGGAACCGGCGCCGACGGGCTGCGGCGTGCGAACCGGGTCTGCGCCGCGCTCGCTGCGCAGCTTGGCTGCAGGCCGCAGCAGATCCTGCCGTTCTCGACCGGCGTCATCATGGAGCCGCTGCCCGACGAGCGCATCATCGCTGAGCTGCCGCAGGCCGTGGAGAACGAAAGCGACTGGCTTTGCGCAGCGCAAGCCATCATGACGACCGACACAGTGCCGAAAGCCGCGTCGGCTAAGGTGAAGCTCTCAAGCGGCGAGGCGACGGTCACCGGAATTGCGAAGGGCGCCGGGATGATCCGGCCCGACATGGCGACCATGCTGGCGTTCGTCGCCACCGACGCCAAGGTCGACGCCGCCAAGCTGCGCGCCATCTGCCGGCGCGCGGCCGATGCGTCGTTCAACTGCATCACGGTGGACGGCGATACCTCGACCAACGATTCGTTCATCGTCGTCGCGAGCGGCGCCGGACCGGCGGCGGCATCGCCCAAGGATCTCGCGCTGCTCGGGGGTGCCGTCACCGACGTCGCGCGCCAGCTCGCGCAGGCGATCGTGCGCGACGGCGAGGGCGCGACCAAGTTCGTCACGGTGCGCGTCGCGCGCGGCCGCAGCGTCGAGGAATGCAGGCGCGTCGCGTATGCGATCGCGCATTCGCCGCTGGTGAAGACGGCATTTTTCGCCTCGGATCCGAACCTCGGAAGGATTCTCGCCGCCATCGGCAATTCGGGAATCGAGGTCGGAAACCTGAGCCTGTACATCGACGATGTGCTGGTCGCCACGCGCGGCGGCCGCAACCCGGGCTACCGCGAGGAGCAGGCCATCGCGGCGATGAAAAAGCCCGAGTTCACCGTGGGCGCGGTGCTCAACCGGGGCAAGGCCGAAGCGACGGTGTGGACTTGCGATCTTTCCTTCGACTACGTGAAAATCAACGCCGAGTACCGCACTTGAACAAGGACCTGGAGCAGATCCTGGAGAGGCTGGCCGAGATCCTGCCGGCGCCTGCGCGGGAGACCGACTGGTCGGCGAGCGTGGCAATGCGCTGGCGCAGCGCCGGCCGGCGAGGGGCTCCGGGCTGGCTGCAGCCGGTGCGCCACATCCATCGCATCCGCCTTTCCGACCTGCGCGGGATCGACAAGCAGATCGCGCGCGTCGAGCAGAACACGCGGCAGTTCCTCGACGGCAGGCCGGCAAACAACGTGCTGCTTACCGGGGCGCGCGGCACGGGCAAGTCTTCCATCATCAAGGGCCTGCTCAACAAGTACGCAAGGCAGGGCCTGCGGCTCATCGAGGTGGAGAAGAACGACCTCGTCGACCTGCCGTTCATCGTCGATCAGGTCGCTTCGCGCAAGGAGCGCTTCATCCTGTTCTGCGACGACCTCACCTTCCACGGCGCCGAGGAAGGGTACATCGCCCTCAAGGTGGCGCTCGACGGCTCGATTTCCACCACCTCCGAGAACCTGCTCATCTGTGCCACGTCCAACCGGCGCCACCTGATGCCGGAGTACATGGCCGAGAACCTCGAGACCCGCTACGTGGGCGAGGAAATCCATCCCGGCGAGACGGTGGAGGAAAAGATCTCCCTCTCGGAGCGCTTCGGCCTGTGGGTGAGCTTCTATCCTTTCGACCAGGACGAGTATCTCGACATCGTCGGCCACTGGCTCAAGCACTTCGGCGTCTCCACGAGCGAGAAATCGAAGGAGGAGGCGTTGCAGTGGGCGCTGCAGAAAGGCTCGCGCAGTGGCCGGGTGGCCTACCAATTCGCACGCGACTGGGCTGGTCGGCATTTCAAGAAGCGCTGATATCGTTGAAGTAGCGGCCGCCGTGATCCAGCGCGGCGACGGCTCGTTCCTGCTTGCGCAGCGGCCAGACGGCAAGGTGTACGCCGGCTACTGGGAATTTCCCGGCGGCAAGGTCGAGCCAGGCGAGCCCGTCGCCGCGGCGCTCGCTCGCGAGCTCCACGAGGAGCTCGGGATCGATGTTCAGCAATGCTATCCCTGGATCACCCGGACCTTTACGTATCCACATGCCAGGGTACGTCTGAACTTTTTCCGGGTCACGCGATGGAGCGGCGAGCCGCATCCGAAAGAAGACCAGGCGATCGCCTGGCAGCCGCCGGGTGTGACGATGGCTGCGCCAATGCTGCCGGCGAATGCGCCGGTGCTCGCCTCCCTGCAACTGCCATGGGAATATGCCATCAGCGACGCCGCGCGACTCGGCACCGCGGTGATGCTTGACAAGCTCGGGCGCCGGCTGGAGCAAGGATTGAAGCTCGTGCAGGTGCGCGAGCCTGGTCTGAACTTCGAAGAAAGAAAGGTCTTCAGCGAAAGCGCGATCGGGCTGGCCCGCCGCTACGGCTGCAAGGTCATGGTCAAGCAGCCGTTCCCCGGCGCCGATGGGTTGCACTTCACGGCTTCGGAGCTTATGGCTTTGAAGGAGAAACCGTCCACCGGCCTGGTGGCCGCGTCCTGCCATAGCCGCCAAGAGCTCGAGCACGCCATGGAGCTCGAATGCGACTTCGTGGTGCTCGGGCCGGTGAAGGAGAAGGGGGGACGCCCGCCCCTCGGATGGGAGCGCTTTGGGCAGATCGCGCGCGGCGCGAGCATGCCGGTGTACGCGATCGGCGGCCTGGCGCGCGCCGATCTCGAGGACGCGTGGCGCGCGGGCGCACACGGCCTCGCTATGATTCGCGGCGCTTGGAGCTAGGCTCTTCCTCTTCCTCCGAGGTCTGATCTTCCGCGGGCATGCGGTAGGACTCCGTTGCCCAGGCGCCGAGGTCGATCATCTTGCAGCGCTCGCTGCAGAACGGGCGCCACTTGTTGTCGGGCGCGAAGGCCGTCAGCTTGCCGCAGCGCGGGCAGGCAACGTTCTTCACAGGTTGCAGAAGGTCAGCTCGAACGCGACGTCCCAGTCGGCGGTCCGCTGCCGCAGATCTTCACCGTTCTGGGCGATGAAGCGAATGTTCAGCACATACTTGTTGGCGCTAATCTCCGGCACGCAAGGGGTTGCGCGCTCGAGCCGAAGCCGCAGCATCTGTGCCGTGCGGCCGCCGAGCATCTGCTGGAACATGCCTTGCTGCGCGCACAGCGTCTGCGGCTTGCCCGACTCGCGCAGGATCCGCAGGATGATGGCGGAGCCGTCGCGCAGCGGGTAGAGCGGCCCGGTCCAGGCGGCAAGCTGGCCGGTGCGCTCCGCGGCCGGCCGGTGCAGCCAGTAATGATACGAGGGAAGGTCGAACTCGCAGGCGCCGCCGGGAATGCCGGTGCGCTGCTTGATCGACATCAGCCAGTCGTTCTCGCGCAGGTACTGTCCGATCTTGCCGGTCATCGAGAATAGGGCCGCCGACGCCTGCTCGATATCGCGCAGCACGCTCGCCAGCGCCTCTTCGGCGATATCCGGGTTGTTCCTGAAGGAAAGGAGCACCTGCTTCTGGCGCTCCAGCTCCTGCAGCAGGTCCGACTTGAGATCCGCGCGGCTCGAGACCTCGAGGATCTCGAACAACGTGAGCAGCGCCATGTGGTGGTCGTGCGGGTCGGTGCGCGCGATGAAATGGCGCGAGCGCTCGAACAGGTCTTCCAGGCGCAGCAGCGTGCGGATGCGCTCGTTGAGCGGATATTCGTAGGTGATCACTGAATCTTCACCGCGTGAGCCTGCCGGATTCTGAGCGATTTGCGCTCGCAGCACAACTTAAGTCGGCTTCGCCTTGCTGTATTCAAGGTACCTCTGGTGCAACGCGGCCACCTGTTTGCGCAATGCATCGAGGCTGCCGCTGTTGTCGATGACATCGTCGGCAGCGGCAAGGCGCTCGGCGCGGCTCGCCTGGCTGGCAAGGATCGCGCGCACTTCGGCCTCTGCGAGCCCACTGCGGGCGCGCACCCGGGCGATCTGGAGCGCTTCGGGGCAATCGACAACCAGTACGCGGTCCACGCGACTCCCGTAGTCGGCCGATTCCACAAGCAGCGGCACCACGTGCAGCGCGTAAGGTCCCTTTGCGGCTGCGATGCGCCGGCGCGATTCGTCGCGAATCATCGGATGCAGCAGCGCCTCGAGCGCCTTTTTCGCCACCGGGTCGGCGAATACGCGCGCGCGCACCTTGGCGCGGTCCATGGCCCCGTCGGCGCCGATGACCTCCTTGCCGAATAGCCGCTGCACCTTGGCGATCGCGGCCCCGCCGGTCGCCGTGAGCTCGTGCGCGATCGCGTCGGTGTCGACCACCGTCGCCCCCAGGCGCGCGAACTCCTCGGCGGCCGCGCTCTTGCCGCTACCGATTCCGCCGGTGAGGCCGACCACGAAGCTCATCCCGCGAGGCGCAGCGCCGGGAGACGCTGCAGGATGCCCGGTCCCCAGAACATGGCGACGATGCCGGCGAAGGCCAGGTAGGGCCCGAAGTGGAACTTGAACTTCCAGTCCCAGCCACGTCGTGCCGCGAACATCTGCAGCGAGCCGAACACCAGCCCCACCACCGAGGAAAGGAGGATCACAAGCGGGAGCAGCTTCCAGCCGAGGAAGGCGCCCACCGCGGCGTAGAGCTTGAAGTCGCCGTAGCCCATGCCGTCCACGCCGCGCAGCGCCTTGAATCCCGCGTTGACGCACCACAGGAAGAGATACGCAGCCGCCGCCCCGATAACCGCGTCGCGCAACGGAACAAAGCCGCCGGCGAGGTTCACCAGCAATCCGATCCACATCAGCGGCAGCGTGAGGTCGTCGGGCAGGTAGCCAGTCTGCTGATCGATGAAGGCGAGGGCGATGGTGAACCAGGCGAAAATGGCGGCCGCCACGGCGTTAAGGGTCGGTCCGAAACGCCACGCGGCGTAGGCGGCGGCGGCTCCGGCGAGGAGTTCCACCAGAGGATATCGGACGCTGATCCGCGCGCGGCAGGCCGAGCACCTCCCCCGCAGCGCGAGCCAGCTGACCAGCGGAATGTTTTCCCACGGCCGGATGCGATGGCCGCATGCCGGGCAGGCCGAGCGCGGAACGACGAGGTTGTAGCGCTCCTCGGGTGCTGCGGCCCCGCCAGCGAGCTCGGCGCACTGGGCGCGCCATTCGCGCTCCATCATGCGCGGCAGCCGATAGATGACGACGTTCAGGAACGACCCGACGCACAGCCCGAGCACGAGTGCCAGCCAAGTAAACGCGGCTGGCTGAGCGAGCCAGCCCAAACTAGCCATCGCCTAGATGGCCGCGCCGAGCTTGAAGATCGGCAGGTACATCGCGACCACCATGCCGCCGATGAGCGTGCCGAGCACCACCATGATGATCGGCTCCATCAGGGACGAGAGCGCTTCGACTGCATCGTCGACCTCGGCCTCGTAGAAATCGGCCACCTTCGAAAGCATCGCGTCGAGCGCTCCGGTCTCCTCGCCGATGGAGCACATCTGGATGACCATGGGCGGGAACACATTCGCGTTCTGCATGGCTGCGTTGAGCGACGTACCGGTCGCCACCTCGCTCTGGATCTGCTTGGTGGCCGCCTGGTAGACGTAGTTGCCCGCGGCGCCCCCCACCGAGTCGAGAGCCTCCACGAGCGGCACGCCGGCGGCGAACATGGTCGAAAGCGTCCGCGTCCAGCGCGCGATGGCCGACTTGCGCACCAGTTCGCCGAAGATCGGCATGCGCAGCATCAAGCGGTCCATGAAGATCTGCACTGGCACGGAGCGCTTCCAGGTCTCGAGGAACCCCCAGATCGCGCCGATGAGAGCGGGGAAGATGATGTACCAGTAGTCGACGAACCAGTCCGAGATGGCCATCACCACCAGCGTCGGCGCCGGAAGGTCCGCGCCGAAACTGCTGAATACCTGCTTGAACGCGGGGATTACGAAAATCATGATAACCGCGGTGATGATGATCGCCACCGCGACGATCGCCACGGGATAGAACAGCGCCGACTTGATCTTGGACTTGATCGCCAAGATCTTTTCCTTGTACGTGGCGAGACGATCGAGCAGGCTTTCAAGAATGCCCGCCTGCTCGCCGGCCTGCACCAGGTTGCAGAACAGCGCGTCGAAGTACAGCGGATACTTGCGGAACGCGGCGGCGAGCGACGAGCCGGTCTCCACTTCGGTCTTGATTTCGCCGAGGAGCTTGGCGACCGCGGCGTTGGTGGCGCCCTTGCTCACGATCTCGAACGATTGCAGCAGCGGCACGCCGGCCTTCATCATCGTCGCGAGCTGGCGGGTAAAGAGCGAGATGTCCTTTTCGGTGACCTTGCCGCCCAGCCCCTTGCGGTGCTTCTTGACCCGGGTGACCAGGATGCCCTGCCGGCGCAGCGTGGCATTGACCACGGCTACGCTGCTCGCGCGTATGTCGCCACGGATCGTCTTGCCCGCTTTGTCCTTTCCCTCCCAGGAAAAGGTGGCTTCCTTGCCCTTCGCAACCGCCGCTGCCGTCGCCATCCGCGCTCGCTCCCTTCGTTGACCCCCGCGCGCAGCATAGCGCCGCGAGAGCCTTTTGTGAAGGCTTAAGTCCCGCTTCTAAGCTTCTGACGCCTCGGTATTTTCTACCGATTCCGGGGGGCGGAAAATGCGCACGGTTTTGACCGTCCGGCCCTGCGCGTGAACGATTTCCATCGGTACATTGTTGATCTTGATCGAGACGTCGGCCTCCGGGATGTCCTGCAGGTGCTCGACGATGAGCCCGTTGAGCGTCTTAGGTCCGTCGGTCGGAAGCGACAGTCCGAGCGCGCGGTTCACCTCGCGCACCGGCGTCGCGCCATCGGCGGTGGCGGCGCCGCTGCGGTCCCAGGCGAGCGCGATGGCCGCGGGCAGCGAGGTGGTGAACTTGCCGATGATCTCCTCGATGATGTCCTCGAGCGTCACCAGTCCCATCAGCTCGCCGTATTCATCGACCACCAGCGCGATGCGCTCCTTGTTCTCCTGGAAGTACTGCAGCTGTGTGAGCACCGTGGTCCCGGCGGGCACGAAATACGGCTCCTCCAGAACCTCGAGGATGGCCTGCTCGTCGAGCCCTCCCGAATGCAGGGCGCCGAGGATGCGGCGCAGGTGCAGCACGCCGGCGAGCTCTCCTTCCCGGTTGCGGAATACCGGCAGGCGCATGTGGTAGCTGGTCGCCAGCTTGTGCGACACGGTTTCCATCCCCTCCTCGAGGATCACCGACTCCACGCGCGAGCGCGGCACCATGATGTCCTCGACCGTCACGTTGCCCAGGTCGAACAGGTTGAGCAGGATGGAGACGTGTTTCTTCGGCATGAAGTTCGACGACTCCAGGACGACGGTGCGGATTTCCTCGGGCGACATCGGCTGGGCGCCGGCCTCGGGAGCGCGCAGGCGGAACAGCTTCAGCAGCGGGCGCAGGATGACTTCGGTGGAGTTGGTCAGCAGATGCACGAACGGCGCCGAAATGACGGCGAGCACGCGCATCGGCCAGGCAACCAGCCGCGCGATGCCTTCGGCGTTCAGCTGTCCGAGCCGCTTGGGTACCAGCTCGCCGACGACGATCGAGGCGTAGGTCACGCCGATCACTACTCCCGACGTGGCGACGATCGAGGCGGCCTTGCGCTCCAGGCCGAGCGACTGCAGCCAAGCGGCGAGCGGGCCGGCAAGCAGCGCTTCGCCGAAGATCCCGTTCAGCAGGCCGATCGACGTGATGCCGATCTGGATGGTGGACAGGAAGCGCGTCGGATGCTCGGCGAGGTTTATCGCGGCCGATGCCAGGGCGTCGCCCTGATGCGCCCGCGTCGCGAGGCGCGGCCTGCGCGCCGTGAGCAGGGCCACCTCCGACATGGCGAACAGGCCGTTGAGCACGATGAGGCTGGCAAGAATCAGGATGTCCATGCGTTCACCTCACGGCACAGCGGTCACGCGCGCTGGAGGACCACTTCCAGCACGAAACGGCTGCCCACGTACGCGAGCAGCAGCATGAGAAACCCGGTTAGCGTCCAGCGCACGGCGGTGCGCCCGCGCCAGCCGTAGAGCGCGCGGCCGGCGAGCAGCAGGCCGAAAGTCAGCCACGAGAGCACCGCGAACACGGTCTTGTGGTCTGCGCGCAGCGGCCGCCCGAACAGGGTCTCGGAGAACGCGATGCCGGTCGCGAGCGTGAGCGTCAGGAACACGAATGCTGCGCCGATCACGCGAAACAGCAGCTTCTCCAAGGTGAGTAGCGGGGGCAGGTTGGAGATCAGCGGCGATCCCTTGCCGTGCAGCTGGCGCTCGGCCACCGCCATCAGCGTGGCGTGCAGCAGCGCGATCACGAACAGGCTGTAGGCGACCATCGCCAGCCCAAGGTGCAGCTTGAACCCGACCGCCTGCGCATGCGCCACGCTGGAGGCGAGCCCAGGAAAGACCGCCGGCAGCGGCACCGCGATCGCGGCGAGCGGCAGCACCAGCGGCTGCATGCCCTCGAGGTCGTAGAAAAGGCTCTCGATCCAGTAGATCGCGACGCCGAGCCACATCATCACCGAGAGCGCCTGCGCGAAGCCGAAGTGCAGCTCGCGGGCGAACACGCCCTGGTAGAGCACCCAGCCGTGCAGCGCGAGGGGAACGAGCAGGGCGCTGCGCTCCCAGGCCTCCAGGCCGCGGCGCGCCGCAGGCTCGGCTTCGGCAAGTCGGCGGCGGTTGCGCCAGCGCGTGTTCCAGAAGTGCCACGCCAAGCCCACGTACATGGCCGAGGCGATGCCGTGAATTACAATGTCGGGCACCTCCCCAGTCTATCACTCCATGCTCGACAACCTGACTGCGCGCCTCACGCAGATCGTAAAGCACATCCGCGGCGAAGCGCGCCTGAGCGAAGCCAATATCCAGGAAGCGCTGCGCGAAGTGCGCATCGCGCTGCTCGAGGCGGACGTGGCGCTTCCCGTCGTGAAGCACTTCATCGACGCGGTGCGATCGAAAGCCCTGGGCGAGGAAGTGGTCGGCAGCCTGACGCCCGGGCAGGCGCTCGTCGGCGTCGTGCACCGCGAGCTCACCAGGCTGATGGGCGAGGCGAACGTCGGCCTCGATCTCGCGGTCCAGCCGCCGGCGGTCATCCTGATGGCGGGCTTGCAGGGCTCGGGCAAGACCACCACCACCGGCAAGCTCGCCATGCTGCTCGCTGCCGGCAAGAAGAAAGTGGCGGTGGTGTCGTGCGACGTGTACCGGCCCGCCGCCATCGAGCAGCTGAAGACCGTTGCAGGCCAGGCGGGCGTCTCCTTTATTGAATCAAACGTTGGAGAAAATCCCGTAGACATCGCGCGCCGGGCCATCGACCACGCGCGCACGCACTACATGGACGTGCTCATCGTCGACACCGCCGGGCGGCTCGCCATCGACGAGGAGATGATGCGCGAGATCGCCGAGCTGCATGCCGCGGTGAAGCCGGTCGAGACGCTCTTCATCGTCGACGCGATGCAGGGGCAGGACGCTGTCAATGTTGCGCGCGCGTTCAACGAGCGGCTGCCGCTCACCGGCGTGATTCTCACCAAGCTCGACGGCGACGCGCGCGGCGGCGCCGCGCTCTCGGTGCGCCATGTCACCGGCAAGCCGATCAAGTTCGCCGGCGTGGGCGAGAAGCTCTCCGGCATCGAGCCGTTCCATCCCGAGCGCATGGCGGCGCGCGTCCTGGGCATGGGCGACATCCTGTCGCTCGTGGAGGAGGCGCACGCCAAGGTCGACCTCGAGGAAGCGAAGAAGATTGCCGACAAGGTCCGCAAGGGCAAGGCGTTCGACCTGGAAGACTTCAAGTCGCAAATCTCGCAGATGAAGAAGATGGGCGGCGTCGCCTCGCTCATCGACAAGCTGCCGGCCCAGCTCGTCGGCCAGATCAACCCGGCGCAGCTCCAGGACGACAAGCAGTTCCGCCGCATCGAGGGCATCATCAACGCGATGACGCCGCAGGAGCGCGCCAAGCCCGAGCTCATCAAGGCCTCGCGCAAGCGCCGCATCGCCGCCGGCGCCGGCGTGCCGGTGCAGGCCGTGAACCAGCTCCTCAACCAGTTCGAGCAGATGCAGAAGATGATGAAGATGATGAAGGGCGGCAATCTCCAGCGGATGATGCGCAACATGAAGGGCATGCTGCCCGGAATGCGCTAGTGCGCGGCCGCGGCGCCGCTGCCCTCGCCGCGGCGACGGCGCTGAATCTGCCGTTCGGCACGCTGTACGCCTTCAGCGTTTTCCTGAGGCCCATGGAGGCGCTGCTCGGCGTCGGACGCGCAGAGATGAGCGTGGTTTTCGCGCTCGCCACCATCACTCTCACCGTGGCGATGAATCTCGCGCCGTGGCTCTACGGGAAACATCCATCCTGGCTGCTCGCGCTCGGCTGCGGAGCCTGCAGCGCGGCGGGGCTCGCCCTCGCCGCCGGCGCCTCGAGCTTCGCGCAGTTCGCCTTCGGCTACGGCGTGCTCTTCGGCGTGGGCGCGGGCGCCGGTTACATTCTCGTGCAGCAGGGCGTGAACCAGACCGTGTCGAGCCGAACCGGGCTCGCCAACGGATACGTCGTCAGTCTTTACCCGCTGGGCGCCATGATCGGCGCGCCGCTGTTCGGCTGGACGATCGAGGCCTGGGGCATCCGCGCCACGCTCGCCGTCCTCGGCGTCGCGGTGTTCGCCGGCTGCGCGCTGACCGCCGCGCTACTGCGCGCCGCCGAGATCCGCATGCACGACGCCTCGGCTACCTCCGAGGAGCAGCAAGACGCGCAGCACTCGCTAGTCTTCCTGCTCGCGAGCGTGTTCTTTCTCGCCGCGGCCGCGGGCCTCATGGTGATGAGCCAGGCCGCGGGGATGGTCCAGGCCTACGGCGGGGACACGGCCATCGCGGTCGGCGCGACCACGCTCATCACCGGCGCGGTCGGGGCCGCGCGCATCGCCGGCGGCTGGCTCGTCGACCGCTTCGCCGTGCCCGTGGTCGCTGCCGGCGCCCACCTCATTTCTCTCTTGGGAACAGTTACCTTGTCGGTGTGGCCGAGCCCGATTGTGGCGGTGTCCGCTCTCTCCATGATCGGCATCGGCTACGGCCTCGTCTCGGGCCTCACCGCCGCGGCGATCGCGCGGTACTGGCACCGCAACGCATTCGGCCGCGTCGCTGGCCGGCTCTACATCGCGTGGTGCGTCGCGGCCGTCAGCCTGCCCGTGCTTGCCGGCTGGCTTTACGACCTGACGCGGGGTTACGGCACCGCCGTGCTCATCGCGGCGGGCGTGAACTTGCTCGGAATGTGGGCGGCATGGCAGCTGCCGGCGCACATGAAGAACCGGTAGAGTGAAGGCATGTCCCAGGCCGCCAACCGCACGCTCGTCTGCAGCGTGCTGTTCATCGACATCGTCGGCTACTCGAAGCGGGGCGTCGACGATCAGGTGCGGCTCAAGCAGAAGTTCAACGCGGTGATCTCGGGCGCGCTGCAGCAGGTGCCGCGCCACGAGCGTATCGTCGTCGATACCGGCGACGGCGCCGCCATCAGTTTCCTGGAGAACCCGGAGAGCGCCCTGTTTTCGGCGCTCGGGATTTTGGACCACATCGGCGAGGTGCCCGTACGCATGGGCATCAACCTCGGACCGGTCACGCTGATGGAGGACATCAACGGGCGCGACAACGTGGTGGGCGACGGCATCAACTCGGCCGAGCGCATCATGGGATTCGCTCGCGAGGGCCAGCTGCTCGTGTCGCGCTCGTTCTTCGAGGTCGTCTCGCGCCTGTCGCAGGAGTACGCGGCGTTGTTCAACCAGGAGGCGCCGCGCACCGACAAGCACGAGCGCGCGCACGACCTGTATTCGATGAGCGACGCGGTGCGCGTCGGCCGTCGCGTCGCCCAGGCGCATGCGCGCATGAAGGAAGAGCGCCGCGCTGCGCCGGCCGCTGACGCCGCCCCGCCTCGGGTATTCGATGCCGGCACCCACTATGTCGTCTCGGGTTACAGCGAGGCGGCGGTGCGCGAGCTGGTCCGGCAGCTCGAAGGAAAGGGCCACAAGCTCGTTTCGGCGGTCGTGCAGGTGGGCAGCAAGTGGCTGGCGGGCGTGGACAATCCCAAGCTCGCAGTCGCGGCAACGGTCGAGGAGTTCGGCTTCAAGCGCATCGTGTCCGCGCCCACGCGCGAGGCCGTCGCTGCCAAGGTCGCGGATCTCGTCGACCGCGGCGCCGTGCTCGTCCAGGAGCCGGAGTTCGCCGACGGCGTCTGGACCGCGGTGTGCGAGAAGCTCTGAGCGCCAGAAGCTTCCCAGAAACCTGATTTCTCCCGTATAATCCGCGCCTTTTCGCGGTTTACGGGGACCTCCCAATGGTTGTGATTCGACTGCAGCGCGGCGGCGCGAACAAGCGCCCGTTCTTTCACGTCGTGGTGGCGGACTCGCGGCGCGCGGCGTCGGGCAAGTTCATCGAGCGGCTGGGGTTCTACGACCCGAAGGCGCCGCAGGGGCGCGAAGCGCTGCGGGTGAACATGGAGCGCGTGAAGCACTGGACCGGCAAGGGCGCGCAGCTTTCGGCGACGGCGAAGCGCCTGGTCAAGCAGTTTGCAAAGAAAGCCGCCTGAGCGGCTGATAAGGATGGGCCGCGTAGCCGGATCCTACGGCGTGCGCGGATGGGTGAAGGTAGCGCCCGACCGTGGCGCCGAGGAAGCGCTGGCGGGGGCGAAGGAATGGTGGATCGGCGCCGAGCCTTATCCGGTAGCGCAGGCGAAGATCCATGGCGCCACGGTGGTAGGCAAGCTCGCCGGAATCGAAACCCGCGAGCAGGCGCTGGGTTTGAAGGCACAGCCGGTCGCGGTACGGCGCGAAGCGTTGCCCGAGCCGGGCGAAGGCAGGTACTACCTCGCGGACCTCGTGGGCCTCGAGGTGCTGAACGAGCAGGGCGAGACGCTCGGCGTGGTGAAGCAGACGTTCTCGAGCGGCGCGCAGGACGTGATCGAAGTGGCCGGCGAGCGCACGCGGCTGATCCCCTGGGTGGCCGCGGTAGTGAAAGAAGTGAATTTGTCGAAAAAGCAAATTCACGTGGACTGGGGAGCGGACTGGTGATCCGCTTCGACGTGGTGACGCTGTTCCCCGAGATGTTCGCCGCGGTGGCCGGGAGCGGCATCACCGGCCGGGCCCTCGAGAAAGGGTTGTGGGCGCTGACGACGTGGAATCCGCGCGATTTCACGACGGACAATTACCGGATGGTCGATGACCGTCCTTACGGCGGCGGGCCGGGCATGGTGATGCTGGCCGAGCCGCTGGAGCGAACATTGGACGCGGTGAAGACCGCGGGCGGGGGCCGGGTGATCTACCTGTCGCCGCAGGGCAGGAAGCTCGATCACCACAGGGTGATGGAGCTCGCGCACGAAGAAGCGCTCACGCTGCTTTGCGGGCGCTACGAGGGCGTCGACGAAAGGCTGCTCCGGCGGCGCGTCGACGAGGAGGTCTCCATCGGGGACTTCGTCCTTTCGGGCGGCGAGCTGGCGGCGATGGCGCTGATGGACGCGGTGGTCAGGCAGCTGCCTGGCGCGGTGGGGGATAGCTTCTCGGTGACGGAAGAATCCTTCGCCGACGGGCTGCTCGATTGCCCGCAGTACACGCGACCCGAGGTGTACCGGGGCGATCGGGTACCCGAGGTGCTGCTTTCGGGGCACCATGAGAAGATCCGGCGCTGGCGGTTGAAGCAGGCGCTGGGACGCACCTGGGTGCGAAGGCCGGATCTGCTGGCGGTCCGGAAGCAGAACCAAGAGGAAAGCAGTCTGCTGGAGGAATTCCAGCAAGAAAGCGGAGCGAAGTCATGAACCTGATCCAGACACTCGAGCAGGAAGAAATCAAGCGGCTCGCCAAGAACATCCCCGATTTCTCGCCGGGCGACACGGTGGTGGTGAACGTGAACGTCGTCGAGGGCGAAAGAAAGCGCGTGCAGGCGTTCGAAGGCGTGGTGATCGCCAAGCGCAACCGCGGCCTCAATTCCTCCTTCATCGTGCGCAAGATCTCGTCCGGCGAAGGCGTGGAGCGCACCTTCCAGACCCACTCGCCGCTCATCGCCTCGATTGAGGTGAAGCGCAAGGGCGACGTGCGCCGCTCGAAGCTGTACTACCTGCGCAGCCGCTCCGGCAAGTCGGCGCGCATTCGCGAGCGCACCGGCGGCCAGGAAACGGAAGCAGCCGAATAAAACAAGCATAAAATCGGGCTATGCGCAGAGAGACCGCTGCCATCAGCCCGATCGCCGAGATCGTGTCGGCGATCCGCGCCGGCGACATCGTGATCCTCGTCGACGACGAGGACCGCGAGAACGAAGGCGACCTGGTTTTTGCGGCCGACTTCGTCACGCCCGAGAAGATCAATTTCCTCGCGAAGCACGGGCGCGGCCTGATCTGCATGCCGATCACCGAGCCGCACGCGCAGCGCTTGGGCTTGAGGCCGATGGTCGAGCAGAACCGCTCGCGCCACGGCACCAATTTCACCGTCTCGATCGAGGCCGCCGAGGGCATCTCCACCGGCATCTCCGCGCACGACCGCGCGCTGACCGTCAAGGCCGCCGCCGCGCCCGACGCCAAGACCGAGGACATCGTGCATCCCGGCCACGTTTTCCCGCTGGTGGCCCAGCCCGGCGGCGTGCTGGTGCGCGCCGGGCATACCGAAGCCTGCTGCGATCTCGCGCGCCTCGCCGGGCTCACGCCGGCGGCGGTGCTGTGCGAGATCATGCGCGACGACGGCACCATGGCGCGGCTGCCGGATCTCATCGAGTTCGCCGCGCAGCACAAGCTCAAGATCGGCACGATCGCCGACCTGATCGAATACCGCAGCCGCAACGAATCGCTGGTGCAGCGCGCCTCCGAGCGCGACATCCGCACGCCCTGGGGCGAGTTCCGCCTGGTGGCGTATCGCGACCTGGCGCTCGGTTCGATCCACCTCGCGCTGGTCCTGGGGACGCCGAGCGCGCAAGACGATATCCT
The DNA here is from genome assembly GCA_035550695.1 of Burkholderiales bacterium. Taxonomy (GTDB): domain Bacteria; phylum Pseudomonadota; class Gammaproteobacteria; order Burkholderiales; family SG8-39; genus SCGC-AG-212-J23. The sequence continues at coordinate 31,506 of DASZOS010000051.1, forward strand.
CGTGCGCGTGCACGAGCCGCTCTCGCTCATCGACCTGCTCGACGCTGGACCGAGCACCCACTCGTGGGGCGTGGGCGAGGCGCTGGAGGCCATCCGCAAAGCCGGGGCCGGCGTCATGGTGCTGCTCAACTGCACGCAGAGCACCGAGGCGCTGGAGGCGCGGCTCGCCGAAAGCGGTGTGCCGCGCCGGGCAATGGACCTGCGCCTCTACGGCATCGGCGCCCAGATCCTGCGCGAGCTCGGCGTGCGGCGCATGCGACTGATGGCGGCGCCGCGCAAGATGCCGAGCATGGCGGGATTCGGCCTCGAAGTCACCGGCTACGCCGACCTCCCCAAGCGCTAGGCGGGAGCCTCACATGCGCCTCGGTATCGTCGCCAGCCGGTTCAACGAAGAGATCTCCTCGCAGCTGCTCGAGCGTGCGCGCGCGGCGGCGCGCGAGCTGGGCGTCGAGGTGACAGTGATCAACGTGCCCGGCGCGCTCGAAATCCCGATCGCGCTGCAATGGATGGCGCAATCGGGCCGCTTCGGTGCGCTCGCGGCCGTCGGTGCGGTGATCCGCGGCGAGACCTATCATTTCGAGGTGGTGGCGAACGAGTCGGCGCGCGGTCTGATGGACGTCGCGCTCGAGTTCGGCCTGCCGATCGGCAATGGAATCCTCACCGTACGCGATGAGGTACAGGCCATGGCGCGGCTGGAGAAGGGTGCCGAGGCGGTGCGCGTGGCGGTGGAAATGGCGAGGCTGAAGGAGCGCATGCATGAAGAGCGCTAGGCGCCAGGCGCGGGAGATCGCCCTGCAGGCGCTCTACGCCTGGCAGTTGTCGGGCGACGATCCGCTCGCCCAAGCGCGCTCGATCGAGGGTTTCGAGAAGACCGATGCCCGGTTTGTCGAAGTCCTGCTGCGCGGAGTACTCGGCCGCGCCGACGAGTTGCGCGACATGATGAGCCCGCATCTCAGCCGCGAGTTCGCGAAGCTCTCGCCGGTCGAGCGCGCCATCCTCTACATCGGCACCTTCGAGCTCGCCGCGCATCCCGAAACGCCCTTCAAGGTGGTGCTGAACGAGGCGGTGGAGCTCGGCAAGAGCTTCGGCGCCACCGACGGCTACCGCTTCGTCAACGGCGTGCTCGAGAAAATCGCCGCCGACCTGCGTCCCGACGAGGTCGCGCGCGCCAGAACGAACGTCTGAACGAGTTCGACATCATCAGGCGCTACTTCGACCGGCGGCCGAAAAGGGCGCTGATGGGAGTGGGCGACGATTGCGCGCTGGTGCGGCCGGACGCGGGGCTCGATCTCGCGGTCACCACCGACCTGCTGGTCGAGGGGCGGCATTTCCTGCCCGGCGCCGAGCCGCGCGCGCTCGGCCACAAGGCGCTCGCGGTGAACCTGTCCGACCTCGCCGCAATGGGCGCCGCGCCCCGATGGGTGACGCTGTCGCTTGCGTTGCCGGCGGCCGACGAAGCGTGGCTTGCCGCGTTCTCCGAGGGCTTCTTCGCACTCGCCGAGCGCCACGGCGTGGATCTCATCGGCGGCGACACCACGCGCGGGCCGCAGCTCGTGATCAGCGTTACGGCGCTCGGCGAGGTGCCTTCGGGACTCGCGCTTTACCGCGGTGGCGCGCGCGCCGGCGACGACATCTGGGTCTCGGGCGAGCTGGGCGGTGCGGCGCTCGCCCTCGTGCACCCCGAGATCCCCGAAGCGGCGCTGCGGCTGCACCGCCCCGAGCCGCGCGCCGAGCTCGGGGAGCGCTTGCGCGGCCTAGCGCACGCCGCGATCGACGTGTCGGACGGCCTCGCAGGGGATCTGCGGCACATCGCGGAGCGCTCCGATCTCGGCGCCGTGGTGCACTACGCGGACATCCCGCGGCCGGCAGCGTTCGCGAAGCTCGACGACGAAAATCTGGAGCGCGATTGCGTGCTGTCCGGGGGTGACGACTACGAGCTGCTGTTCACCGCTGCGCGCGAGCGCCGCGCCGAGCTCGAAGCGCTGTCGCGCGAGCTCGACATCGCGCTGACGCGCATCGGTAGCGTGCACAAAGGCGCGGCCGAGGTGGTCGTGCTCGATGCGCACAAGAAGCCCATCGCCTGCCGCGGCGGATTCGACCACTTCGGCGCCCGATGATCGTCTTCCGGCCGAGCGCGGGCTTCGCGTTCTCGCATCCCGCGCATTTCATTGCGCTCGGCTTCGGTGCGGGCCTCGCGCGCATCGCCCCCGGTACCTTCGGCACGCTCGCCGCCTGGCCGGTAGGCTGGGCGCTCGCCGGGGCCAACGCCGCGGTCGTGCTCGGCATCGTCGGGGCGTTCTTCATCCTGGGCGTCTGGGCCTGCGGGCTCACCGGCACGCACCTCGGCATCGACGACCACTCTTCCATGGTATGCGACGAGTTCGTCGCCTTTCTGCTGGTGCTCGCCATCGTGCCGCGCGAGCTCGGGTGGCAGCTCGGGGCCTTCGTGGCATTCCGCTTCTTCGACATCGTCAAGCCGCCGCCGATTCGCTGGCTAGAGCGCCGCTATAAGGGCGGCTTCGGCGTCATGGTCGACGACATCGTGGCCGCAGCCTGCGCACTGCTCGTCCTCGCCGTCGTCAAGAGGCTCGCCTTCTGATGGAAGCGCTGGCAAAGAGGCTGGGCGAGCGCCTCAAGGCGTCCAGGGCCATGCTCGTCACCGCCGAATCCTGCACCGGCGGGTGGGCCGCACAGCTCGTCACCTCCGTTCCGGGGTCCTCCGAATGGTTCGAGCGCGGGTTCGTGAGCTACTCGAACGCCGCGAAGCAGGAACTGCTCGGCGTGCGCGCGGAAACGCTCGCGCGCCATGGCGCGGTCAGCGAGCAGACCGCGCGCGAAATGGCGCTCGGAGCGCTCGCTCGCGGCAAGGGCACGCATGCGCTTGCGATCACCGGAGTCGCCGGGCCCAGCGGCGGCAGCCGCGAGAAGCCCGTCGGCACCGTCTGCTTCGCGTGGGCCGATGCGGCGGGGTGCCGCTCGGAGACGGCGCGCTTCACGGGCGATCGCGAAGCGGTGCGCCGCCTGTCGGTTATCCATGCCCTCGAAGGGGTGTTGAGGCGTCTTGACGCGGCCTGAGGGAGCCCATACATAGGGACATGGCTTCCGTCCGTCCTGCCGCCGTCGCCGGCATGTTTTATCCCCGCGACGCCCGCGCGCTGGGCGCGGAGCTCGAAGATCTGCTCGGCGACGTCGCGCACTTCGCGCCGCGGCTGGGCTTTCCGAAGGCCCTGGTCGTCCCGCACGCCGGATACGTTTATTCCGGCCCCGTCGCCGCGCGCGCCTACGATGAGCTCGGCCCGGCGCGCGACATCGTGCGCCGCGTGGTGCTGCTCGGCCCGGTGCACCGCGTGCCGGTGCGCGGACTCGCCGTGCCCACCTGCGACGCTTTCGAAACGCCGCTGGGGCGCGTGCCGATCGACCGCGCCGCGGTGCAGGCGGCGCAGGCGCTGCCGCAGGTGGTGCGAAGCGACTCGGCGCATGCGATGGAGCATTCCCTGGAAGTGCAGCTGCCGTTCCTGCAGAAGCTGCTCGGCGAGTTCTCGCTCGTGCCTTTCGCGGTCGGCACGGCGAGCGTGGATGAAGTCGCCCAACTCCTCGAGCATCTGTGGGGCGGACCGGAGACGCTGGTCGTGATCTCGACCGACCTTTCGCATTACCACAGCTACGACGAGGCGCGGCGCATCGATGGCGAGACGCTCGCGCGGATCGCCGGTTACGCCTGCGACATCGACCACGAGGAAGCCTGCGGCGCGACTCCGCTGAACGGCCTGCTTGCGCTGGCGAAGAAGAAGAACGTGCCGATCAAGCTGCTCGCGGCATGCAACTCCGGCGACACCGCGGGAGGGAAAGGACAGGTCGTCGGCTACTCGTCGTTCGCCCTGTACGAGAACAGTGGCGTGTCGCTCGATGTCGCGGGGCGCGTGCTCCTCGGCGTCGCACGCGGCGCGATCGAGAGCCGGTTGTCCGGCGCCGAGCACAGCCTTGCGCAGGACCCGTGGCTCAACCAGGCGGGTGCAAGCTTCGTCACTTTGAGGAAGAGCGGCGCGCTGCGCGGCTGCATCGGCAGCCTCGACGCGCTGCGTGCGCTCGGCGCCGACGTGGCGGAGAACGCGGTAGGCGCCGCGTTTCGCGATCCGCGCTTTCCGGCGCTGGCGTCCGACGAATGGCCGCAGTGCCGGGTGGAAGTGTCGCTGCTGTCGCGGCCCAAGCCGCTGCGCTTTGCCGACGAGGCGGATCTCCTCGAGCAGGTCGTCGCCGGCGAGGACGGGCTCATTCTCGAAGCGCAGGGAAGGCGCGCGACTTTCCTGCCGCAGGTCTGGGAGAGCGTCCCGGAGCCGCGCGCTTTTCTCGATGAATTGATCAGGAAGGCGGGGCTGCCGGCGGACACGCGGCTCGCGCGCTGCAAGATTTCGCGGTACCGGGTGGTGAAATTCGATGAAAGGTAAGTGGTGGCACAAGCTCGACGACGGCCGCATCCAGTGCGACCTGTGCCCGCGCGACTGCAGGCTGCACGAGGGGCAGCGCGGGCTGTGCTTCGTGCGAAAGATGGAAGAGGGCGGCATGGTGCTAACCACGTACGGCCGCTCTTCCGGCTTCTGCATCGACCCGGTGGAGAAGAAGCCGCTCAATCACTTCTATCCCGGCTCGAGCATTCTTTCTTTCGGCACCGCCGGCTGCAATCTCGCGTGCAAGTTCTGCCAGAACTGGGATATCTCCAAGTCGCGCGAGATGGACCGCCTGCAGGACGAGGCAAGCCCCGAAGCGATCGCGCGGGCCGCGCTGCGGCTCGGCTGCAAGTCGGTCGCGTTCACCTACAACGACCCGGTGATCTTCGCCGAGTATGCCATGGACATCGCCGACGCCTGCCACGCCAAGGGCGTGCAGGCGGTCGCCGTGACCGCCGGCTACATCCACGCGGCGCCGCGGCGCGAGTTCTACGCGAAAATGGACGCGGCGAACGTCGACCTGAAGGCCTTCACCGACGATTTCTACTTCAAGATCTGCGGCGGGCGGCTGCAGCCGGTCCTCGATACGCTGGTGTACCTCGTGAAGGAGACATCGGTTTGGACCGAGATCACCACGCTGCTCATTCCGGGCAAGAACGATTCCGATGCCGAGCTCACGGCGCAGTGCAAGTGGATCCGCGACAACCTCGGAACCGACGTCCCGCTGCATTTCACCGCCTTCCATCCGGACTGGAAGATGACCGACGTGCAGGCGACGCCGCCCGCGACGCTCACGCGCGCGCGGGAGATCGCGCAGCGCGCGGGCCTCGACTACGTCTACACCGGAAACGTGCACGATGAGGCCGGCGGTTCGACCTACTGCCCGTCGTGCGGCAAGCCCGTGATCCGGCGCGACTGGTACGACATCCGCGGCTACGATCTGCACGATGACGGCAGCTGCGCGCATTGCGGCACGAGGGTTGCCGGCCGCTTCCAGAAGTTCAGCCGGCCTTTCGGCCCGCGCCGTATCCCGGTGCGACTCGCCGCCGCGGTTTGAAAGCCGCACCCGGCTCGGGTGCGTGGGTCGCGGCGCTGTGCACGAGCCGCATGCTCGCCGCGACGTGGTTCGTCGCCTACTCGGCGGTATTGCCGCTCACGCAGGTCGAATGGGGCCTGTCCGGCAAGCAGGCGGGGCTCATCCAGTCGGGTTTCCATCTCGGCTACCTCACTTCGCTTTTCATCGTCGGCTTCATCGCGGACCACTTCGGCGCGAAGCGCGCCTATATCGTCACCGGGGTGGCGGCCTGCCTCAGTCCATGGGCCTTCGTGCTGTTCGCCGACGGCTTCTGGTCGGCGTTCTGGCTGCACGCGTTTACCGGCCTGTGCCAGGGCGGCACGTACACGCCGGCGCTCTCGCTCATCAACGACAACGTCGAGCACGAGCGCCGCGGCCGCGCGATGGGCTATTTCATCGCCGGATCGAGCGCCGGCTACGCCATCTGCCTCGGGGTCGCGGGGCTCGCCATGAAATTCACCGACTGGCGCGGAGCGCTGGGCGTGGTCGCGGTTCTGCCGCTGATCTCGTGGGTGTCGGGCGTTCTGGTGCTGCGGCACACCCCGAACTTCGTGCACGAGCGCCCGGTGGGCGAGCCGCTGTTCGCTGCGCTGCCTGCGGTGCTGGGAAACCGCAAAGGCATGCTCTCGATCTGGGGCTACAGCTTCCACAACTGGGAGCTCCTCGGCATCTGGGCCTGGCTGCCGGCTTTTCTCACGGCGGCGTTGCTCGCGCACGGCTCATCGCCGGAAAACGCGCTGCTATTCGCAGGCATGACCTATGTCGCGAACATCGCCGGCTCCATCGCCGGCGGCACCATGGCCGACAGGTGGGGCCGCACGCAGACCATCCTGACCTGGTCCTGCTTGAGCCTCGCGATATCCTTCTCCATCGGCTGGCTGATCGCGTTGCCGATCGCGTTGCTGGTGGCGCTCGCCTGCCTGTACAACTTCGCCGGCATTGCCGATTCCGCCACTCACTCCACCGTGCTCGCCGAAAGCGTGCCTCCCCATTACCTCGGCGTAGCCTTCGCGGTGCGCTCCGTGATCGGTTTCGGCGCGGGCGTGATTAGCCCGTTCGTTTTCGGCTGGGCGCTCGACTTCGCGGGCGGCGGCAAGAGCTCGACCGATGCGTACGCCTGGGGCATCGCCTGGGCGACGCTCGGCATTGGAGGATTGCTAGGTCCGGTGGCCACTCGGCGACTGCAGAAACTATGAAGCCGTGCTCTGAGGCGTGCGAGCGCAATCGCGCGCCTATCTTCGAGGTGCTCGAGCGCGTTTTCGCCGACCGCCGGTTCGTCCTGGAGATCGGCTCGGGCACCGGGCAGCACGCGGCCTATTTCGCGCCGGCGCTGCCGCACCTCGTCTGGCAACCGAGCGACCTGGCAGAGCATCTGGATGGAATCCGCCAATGGGTCGACGATTGCGCTGCACCGAACCTGCGCGCGCCGATCGAGCTCGACGCCGGGCGCGACTGGCCGCAGCTCGAGGCCGACGCGGTGTTCTCGGCCAACACCTGCCACATCATGTCCTGGCCGCAGGTCGAGCGCATGTTCGCGGGCGTCGGCCGGCTGCTGCCCGCGCGCGGCGTGTTCGCGCTTTACGGCCCGTTCAACTACGGCGGCCGGCACACGTCCGAGAGCAACGCGCGCTTCGACGCCATGCTGCGCGCGCGCGACCCGGCGAGCGGGCTGCGGGATTTCGAAGCGATAAACGAGTTGGCCAGGCGTGCGGGACTCGGGCTGGAAGAGGACAATGCCATGCCCGCGAACAATCGCATGCTCGTCTTCCAGAAAAAAGGGGTCAAAAAAGGGGTCAGAGCAATTTTCCCGTAACATCTTTGGGTGGACGACCACGCCGCGGTTGCCTCACCGATCGTCCAAGTTTCGCCTCCGCATCCTCCAAGAAAGCCTCCGAACCGAGCGCCGAATCCGTATTGATGGCGTTGCGAATTTGCGCGACTACGGATTCATCCATGGAAACGGAAAACAAGGAGCGGAACGCCTCTTGCCGTTCCTGCGCGGTCGTGCCCAAGCGTGCGTGAATCGGGTGCTCGGTAATCAGGCTGTTAACGCGGCTTGCCGTGTAATGCGCATGGCTTGACCATGGATAGTCTGCAGGATCTGATACCAAGCCAGCGCGTACCGGATTGAGTTCTATGTACCGGTGACACGTGAGCAGATAGTTTTCCGAATCGACCAAGCTTGATTTGAAACGTCCTTCCCAAAGCGTCCCGGTGCGCCCATGAACGCTATTGATGACGCGTACATAGCGACGTCCCAGGTCTTGCAGCGTCGCCGCGACAGCGCCTTGCTCCGAGGGCGTAACAAGCAGGTGTACGTGGTTGCTCATCAGGACGTATGCATGCACCGCGCAGCCTCTTCGGGCGGCGGATTCTCTCAGGCATTTGAGATAAAAGCGGCGGTCGACGTCGCCAAAGAAGCACCCAGCGCGATTGTTGCCGCGCTGGATTACATGCTGCGGAACACCAACAAGCTCTAGCCGAGGGGGCCGGGCCATGCCTCCTCAACGCATCACAGCGAAAAAAGTTGCGCTACTGCCCGACTTGTTTCCGGAAAATTGCTCTGACCCCTTTTAGTCCTTCATGAGCAGATTCATCAGGCTGGAGGTGTCCCAGCGCTTGCCGCCGCGCGCCTGGATGTGGGCGTAGAACTGGTCGACGAGCGCCGCCACCGGCAGGCGCGCGCCGTTCTTCCTCGCTTCCTCGAGGCAGATGCCGAGGTCCTTGCGCATCCAGTCGACCGCGAAGCCGAAGCCGTCGAACTTCACTTCGTTCATCTGCTTCCAGCGGTTTTCCATCTGCCAGGACTGGGCGGCGCCCTTGGAAATGACACCGATGACCTTTTCAACGTCGAGGCCCGCGCGCTTGGCGAACGCGATGCCTTCGGCGAGGCCCTGCACCAGGCCCGCAATGCAGATCTGGTTCACCATCTTGGTGAGCTGGCCCGCCCCAGGGCCGCCGATGAGGTCGCACATCTTGGCGTAGACGTCGAGCACCGGCTTCGCCCTGGCGAAATCCGCCGGCTCGCCGCCGCACATGATGCCGAGCTGGGCGTTTTGCGCCCCGGCCTGGCCGCCCGAAACCGGCGCGTCGATGAAGCCGATGCCTTTCTCCTTCGCCCTGGCGTGCACTTCTCTCGCCACGATGGCCGAGGCAGTGGTGTGATCGACGAGGATCGCGCCGCGCTTCATGCCAGCGAGGGCGCCGCTGTCGCCGTAAACGACCGAGCGCACGTCGTCGTCGTTGCCGACGCACATCATGACGAAATCGCAGTCCTTGGCCGCCGCGCGCGGGGTGGCGGCATGCTTTCCGCCGTACTCCTTCGCCCACTGCTGCGCCTTGGCGGCCGTGCGGTTATAGACGGTGACGTCATGGCCACCCTTTTTCACCAGGTGGCCCGCCATCGGGTAACCCATCACGCCCAGCCCGAGGAAAGAAACTTTCGCCATGGCTTTGTCTCCGAAAGGTTTTTTCGATGGTACACCAGGCCGTTGACAGGGCGCCGTCAACCATTACAATGGCATGGACGTTTATACAGTATCCGGTGCCGGCCCAGGCGCAGGTTTCGAGCGCGCTGCCGTTAGATGCCGACAGCTCAAAACAAGAGGTACAGCGATGGATGACAACAAGCAGAAGGCGCTAGCCGCGGCGCTGTCGCAGATCGAGAAGCAGTACGGCAAGGGCTCGATCATGAAGATGGACGCCGAGGCGATCAAGGATATCGAGGTGGTTTCAACCGGCTCGCTCGGGCTCGATCTGGCGCTCGGCGTGGGCGGCCTGCCGCGCGGCCGCGTGGTCGAGGTCTACGGGCCCGAATCCTCCGGCAAAACCACCCTCACGCTGCAGGTCATCGCCGAAGTCCAAAAGCTGGGCGGCACCGCGGCGTTCATCGACGCCGAGAACGCGCTCGACGTCACCTATGCCGCGAAGCTCGGCGTCAAAACCGAGGATCTGCTCATCTCGCAGCCCGATACCGGAGAGCAGGCGCTCGAGATCGCCGACATGCTGGTGCGTTCGGGCGCGGTCGACGTGATCGTCATCGACTCGGTTGCAGCGCTCACCCCGAAGGCGGAGATCGAGGGCGAGATGGGCGAGCCGCAGATGGGCCTGCAGGCGCGCCTCATGAGCCAGGCGCTGAGAAAGCTCACGGCCAACATCAAGCGCACCAATACGCTCGTGATCTTCATCAACCAGATCCGCATGAAGATCGGCGTGATGTTCGGTAATCCCGAAACCACCACCGGCGGCAATGCTCTCAAGTTCTACGCCTCCGTGCGCATGGACATCCGCCGGATCGGATCGATAAAGAAAGGCGACGAGGTGATCGGCTCCGAGACCCGCGTCAAGGTGGTGAAGAACAAGGTCGCGCCGCCCTTCAAGCAGGCGGAATTCGACATCATGTACGGCGACGGCATCTCGCGCGAAGGCGAGGTCCTCGAGATCGGCGTGAATCTCGGCGTGCTCGAGAAATCCGGCGCCTGGTACATCTACAACGGCGATCGCCTGGGGCAGGGCAAAGACAACTCGCGCGACTTCCTGAAGGAAAACCCGCAGCTCGCGCGCGAGATCGAAGCGCGGATCCGCGAGAAGGCGGGCGTCGCCGCCCCCGTGCCGGTCACCGAGACGCAGGCCGCGCAAGAAAAGAAAGTCGAGCATCTGCCGACCCGCAAGCGGGCCGAGAAATAGATGGCCGAGCCTGATACGCCTGCCGAGCTCAAGGCGCGGGCGCTCAGGCATCTCGTGCGCCGGGAGCATTCCCGTGCCGAGCTCGCGCGCAAGCTCGCGCCGCATGCCGAGTCGCCCGAGTCGCTGCAGAGGCTTCTCGACGAGCTCGCCGTGAAGAAGCAGCTTTCCGACGAGCGTTACGCCGAGGAGCGCGCGCGCTGCCTTGCGCGCAAATACGGCGCGGCGCGCATCCGCCAGGATTTGGCGACGAAAGGCATCGACCCGCAGGTGATCGATGCGGTATCGAGCGGCGACGAGCTCGAACGCGCCCGCGCGATCCTCAATCGCAAATATCGGAACCCGGCCGAGAGCCGTCAAGAGCTGGCGCGGCGTGCGCGCTTTCTGCAGGGACGCGGTTTTTCCATTGCGGTCATAGGACGATTGCTGAGGAGCAGCGAGGAATTTCCGTGACTAGCTCACAAATCGTGCATCCTCGTGTGCACGGCGGCGTGCGCCTTGGCGAAGTTCCTTCCGCCAAGGTCCACAGCGTTCTCGGGATTGCCGCCAGGGGCTTCAATGAAGTTCCTTCCGCAAGGGTTGCGGAGCGCGAACCGCGGCGCGCGCTGATTTCGCGTCATCCAATACTACTGTACAAACGTTCATACTCTCACAGGCGCTGCCTGTAGAGAGGGGGTGAGGGTATGGACGCAGCACAAGCCTTGGCGGTGGTCAGGTCGCTCGCCAACGGCGTCGATCCGGAAAGCGGCGAAGTATTCGCGCCGGAAACGCCTTACCAGCGGCCGCAGGTGGTGAGAGCCCTGTACGAAGCGGCGAGCGCTCTCGAGCGCATCGAGCGCTTCGAGCGGCGCAGGAGCCAGATGCCGCAGAAGACCGGCGAGCCGTGGAGCGAGGACGAGGATCGCAAGCTCCTTGCCGCGTTCGATGCCGGCCGCGCGCTGCAGGAGCTCGCCGCCGCGCACGAGCGCACGATGGGCGCGGTCCGCGCGCGACTGCTCAAGTACGGCCGCATCAACGCGTAGCCGCAGGCATTTCCCCGGGGCGTCCGCGGCGCCCCGGGGCCTGTTGCCTCTGAAGTAGAATCGGGCTGATGAAGTCAAGCGAAATCCGCGCAGGGTTCCTCGAGTATTTCCGCTCCAAGGGCCACACCGTGGTGCCGTCGAGCCCGCTCGTGCCGGCGAACGACCCGACGCTGCTGTTCGTGAACTCGGGCATGGTGCAGTTCAAGGACGTGTTCCTCGGCAAGGAAAGGCGCCAATACGTGCGCGCCACGAGCTCGCAGCGCTCGCTGCGCGCGGGCGGCAAGCACAACGACCTGGAGAATGTCGGCTACACCGCGCGCCATCACACGTTCTTCGAGATGCTGGGCAACTTCTCCTTCGGCGACTATTTCAAGAAGGACGCGATCCAGTTCGCCTGGGAGCTGCTTACCCGCGTCTACGAGCTCGATCCGGCGCGCCTGTGGGCCACCGTCTACCACACCGACGACGAAGCCTACGAGCTGTGGACGGGAACGGTCGGCGTGCCGGGCAGCCGAGTAGTGCGCATCGGCGACAAGCCGGGCGGGCAGAGATACCAGTCGGACAACTTCTGGCAGATGGCCGACACCGGTCCCTGCGGCCCGTGTAGCGAGATTTTCTATGACCACGGCCCGGGCGTCGCCGGCGGGCCGCCGGGATCGGCGGAGGCCGACGGCGACCGCTACATCGAGATCTGGAACCTGGTGTTCATGCAGTTCAACCGCGACGACCAGGGCGTGCTGCATCCGTTGCCCAAGCCGTCGGTCGACACCGGGATGGGACTGGAGCGCATCGCCGCGGTGCTGCAAGGCAAGCACTCGAACTACGAGATCGACCTTTTCCAGGATCTCATCCGCGCGGCGGCGCGCGAGACCCGGCAAAAGGACCTCAAGAATCCTTCGCTCAATGTCATCGCCGACCATATCCGCGCCTGCTCCTTCCTCATCGTCGATGGCGTGATTCCCGGCAACGAAGGCCGCGGCTACGTGCTGCGCCGGATCATCCGGCGCGCCATCCGCCACGGCTACAAGCTCGGCCAGCACCGGCCGTTCTTCCACCGGCTGGTGGAGGACCTCGATCGGACGATGGGCGAGGCTTACGCGGAGCTCAGGAACCAGGCCAGCCGCGTGTCCGAGGTGCTGAAGCAGGAGGAGGAGCGCTTCGCGGAGACGCTCGAAAACGGCATGAGCGTGCTCGAATCGGCCCTCGCTTCCGGCGAAAAGCTGCTCGACGGAGACACGGTATTCAAGCTCTACGACACCTACGGCTTTCCCGTGGATCTCACCGCCGACATCTGCCGCGAGCGGAGCGTGCGCATCGACATGGCGGGCTTCGAGGCGGCGATGGAACAGCAGCGCGAGCGTGCGCGCGCCGCTTCGCGCTTTACCATGGCGGCGGGGCTCGAGTACTCGGGGAACAAGACCGAGTTCCACGGCTACGAGACGCTCACGCTGCGCGCCAAGGTGATTGCGCTGTACCGCGAGGGCACGCAAGTGCGCGAGCTGCAGTCGGGCGAGACCGGCGTGGTGGTGATGGATCGCACGCCCTTCTACGCCGAATCGGGCGGCCAGGTGGGCGACCGCGGCGAGCTCGCCGGGCCCGCCGGCACCTTCGGCGTGGACGATACGCAGAAGATCCAGGCCGAGGTGTTCGGCCATCACGGACGGCAGCGCACCGGCGTACTGCGCGTCGGCGAGGAAGTGACGGCGCAGGTGGATACCGTTTCGCGACAGCGCGCGATGTGGAACCATTCCGCGACGCATCTGATGCACGCGGCCCTGCGCCAGGTGCTCGGCAAGCACGTCGAGCAGAAAGGCTCGCTGGTCGACCCGCAGAGAACGCGGTTCGATTTTTCGCACGGCAGGCCGCTCACCGCGGAGGAAATCCACCGCGTCGAGGCGCTGGTCAACGCCGCCGTGCAGCGCAACTACGACGTCGCGGCGCGCATCATGAAGTACGACGACGCCATCCGCGCCGGAGCGCTCGCCTTCTTCGGCGACAAGTACGGCGACGAGGTCCGGGTGCTCACCATGGGCGAGTTCTCGACCGAGCTGTGCGGCGGCACGCACGTGCGGCGCACCGGCGAGATCGGCTTCTTCAAGGTCGTGTCCGAGTCGGGAGTCGCGGCCGGCATCCGCCGCATCGAGGCGATCACCGGCGAAGCGGCGCTCGCCTGGGTGCAGCAGCAGGAGGCGAAGCTCGCCGAGGCGGCCGCGGTGCTGAAGGCGCCCGTTGCCGAGATGACGGTCAAGCTCAACCAGGTACTTGACAACGTGCGCAGCCTGGAGCGCGAGCTGGCGCGCCTGAAGTCGAAGCTCGCCTCCAGCCAGGGCGATGACCTCGCGGCGCAGGCGGTGCAGGTGAAGGGTGCCAAAGTGCTCGCCGCGACCCTGGAAGGGGCGGATCCCAGAACCTTGCGCGAGACCATGGACAAGCTGAAGGACCGGCTGAAGACCGCGGCGATCGTGCTCGGCGCGGTGAACGACGGCAAGGTGTCGCTGATAGCGGGCGTCACCGCCGACCTCACCGCCAGGCTGAAGGCGGGAGAACTCGTCAATTTCGTCGCCCAGCAGGTGGGCGGCAAGGGCGGGGGCCGCGCCGACATGGCGCAGGCCGGCGGCACCGAGCCGGCCAAGCTCGCGCACGCGCTCGAATCGGTGAAGAACTGGGTGGAGCAACGCGTATGAAGAGAATCGTCATTGCAGCGGCACTGGCGGCGCCGGGCCTTGTGGGGGCGCATCACGGCTGGAGCGAATACGACTCGTCCAAGGCATTGACTCTCACGGGCAAGGTCGTGCAGTCCGGATACGAGCATCCCCACGGGCACGTCCGGCTGGCAGCGCCCGGCAAGACCTGGCACGTCGTGCTTGCCCCGCCTTCGCGCATGGAGCGCCGCGGCCTGGAGAAGTCGGCGCTCGCGCCCGGCGCCACGGTAACGGTCGAGGGCTATCCCAATCGCAACAAGGGCGAGGAGATGCGCGCCGAGCGCATCCGCGTGAACGGCAAGACCATCGAGCTGCGATGACGCCGCGCGCAGGCCCGCTCGGTGCGCTCGAAGCATCCGGGCTGGGCCGCGCGATGCGCGAGTGGCTGTGGCTGTATCCGAGCGTCGAGATCGTCCATATCGTCGGCATCGCGCTTCTGTTCGGCTCGATTGCGGTGCTTGATCTGCGGCTGCTCGGCTGGTCCCGGCGCGTGTCGGCGAAACGGCTGGCCGGACACGTGCTGCCGTGGACCGCGGCGAGCTTCGTGCTCATCGTGCCGAGCGGCCTCATGATGTTCACCGCGCACGCGGCCGACTTCATCGCCAGCGGAGTTTTTGCCGTGAAGATGGGCCTGATCCTGCTCGCCGGGGTGAACGCCGCGGTGTTCCACATGGGGGTGTTCCGCACCGTCGGCACCTGGGACATCGATGCGCCGCCGCCCGCCACGGCGCGCGCGGCGGCCGCGCTGTCGCTCGCGGCGTGGATCGCGGTGATCGCCTGCGGGCGGCTTCTCGCTTACTTCTAGATCTAGAAGCCGATTCTCTGTTTCCGCGCGCGAGCGTCCCGGATGTCGTCCGGCCCGACCTCGCGCCTTCCGGCCACCTTCGCGTTGCCGAACGCCGAGTGGATGGCACGGCGCATCTCGCGCGGCGGCAGCGAGGCGAACTTGTCGAGCGCCGCCTGCGACAGCGTCTCGGGGAATTGACGCCCCCAGTCGTGCGAGTCGCGGATCTCGCGGTAGATGTTACCGGCGATGCGCGCCGCACCGTCGGCGTCGGGAGGGTCGATCTCGTAGACCGCAAGCCGGTTGAGCAGCGGCTCGGGTATGCGCGCCACGTCGTTGGCGGTCGCGAGCCATACCGCGCCCGAGGCATCGATCGGCAACTCGACGAACTCGTCGACAAAGCGGGTTGCCGTCTCGTTCTCGAGCAGCTCGTACAGCGCGCCGAGCGGGTCGTACTGCCCCTCGGCGCTCGCCTTGTCGATCTCGTCCACCACCATCACCGGATTGGCGTAATCGCCGTTCACGAACGTGTCGAACACCTTGCCGGGCTTGGCGTTCTTCCACTGCGAGGAGGCGCCCGACAGCACCCAGCCCGCGGTGAGGGAGCTCATCGGCACGAAGCCGAATCCGGTGCCGAGGAGCTGCGCTATCTTGCGTGCGAAATGTGTCTTGCCGATGCCCGGCTCGCCGAGCAGCAGCATCGGCGGCAGCTCGATCGAGTCGTTCGAGTCGACGCAAAGGGCGAGGTGCTTGCGGATATCCTCGAGAACCCGCGTGAAGTTCGGCAGCTGGTCGAACAGCGCATCCATCTCGGGCAGCGCCGAGGGCTTCACCGTGAAGCGCTGGCCGCCGAGGCGCAGCATCTTCTCGTAGATCGAACGCAGCGCCTCGTTCGCCGTCGGAGGAAGCTGCTGCAGCGCCTTTTCAACGTTCCCGACGTCGTAGACGTCCTTGAAGCCCGCGATCGGAATAGCGACGCTCGCCGACATTTGTCACCTACCTTCCTTTTTTGTCGCCGGTAAAGCCACCTCCAGCGAAAACGCTAGCATGACGCTTTGTGACTAGCAAACCGCAGGCCTGGCAGAGGCTGCTCCCGAGTGCTAATTTTCCCTGCGCCGACATGACTACTAGAACGACTTCCTACCACCCGGAGTTGACCGCCGAAGTGTTCAACCGCCGCAGCGAGGGGCATCTCCCGGGGCTGCTCGGCGTCGACATAGTGGAAATTTCCGCAGACGCGGTCGTAAGCCGGCTCCCGGTGCGCCGCGAGGCGATGGCACCCAACGGGTTTCTGCACGCCGCCTCGGTCATCGCTCTGGCGGACACGAGCTGCGGCTACGGCTGCGTCACCCACCTGCCGCAAGGTGCGAGCGGGTTCACCACCGTCGAGCTGAAGTCGAACTTCCTGGGCACCGTGCGCGACGGCACGATCCTGTGCCGGGCGACCCCGGTGCACCTTGGCCGGACCACCCAAGTGTGGGACGCCGAAGTCACCGCCGAGGCGAGCGGGACAAGAATCGCCCTGTTTCGCTGTACCCAGATGGTGCTCTGGCCGCGGTAGCAGGGCTGCTCGGCCAGCGCGGAAAGGCGCGACGCCCCGTTATGCGCTGCCCGGAACGATTCCCTTGGGCAGCGCCGTGCAGTGCTTCGCGATGTCGCCGGCGCGAGTGAACCAGACCCGGTCCTTCAGCTTGTGCTGCGCGCAATGCCGGAGCGCCTGGCGCAGCGGGCGCGCGCGGAACGGGTGGCCGGTGATAAAGCCATGCAGGGACAGCGCGAAGACGAGCGGCTGCCTTTCGGACCTTTCCAGCATCTCCTCGAACTGATCGATGATCATGTCGGCGAACTCGCGTCCCGAGTGGTCGCGCGTCGCGAGCTTGGTGGCGTCGTTCATCTCCAGCGGATAGGGCACCGAGAGCAGCGGCCCCGAGCGGGTTCGCATCCAGATCGGCTGGTCGTCGAACGGCCAGTCGAGCAGGTGCGTGTAGCCCGCTTCCTTCAGGAGATCGGGCGTCAGGCTGGATTCGAGCGCCGCTGGCCCCATCCATCCGGTCGGCCGCTTGCCGAGGTGCTTCTCGATGGTCTCGGCCACTTCCTTGATGATCCGGGCTTCGTCCTCTTCCCAGTACATCTGCATCTGCTCCGAATTGGTGCGCCCGTGGCCGAGGACGTCGTCACCGCGGGCCCGGATCTTTTCGATGATGTCCGGATAGTGCAGGCAGACGTCGCTGTTCAGGAGGATGGAGGCCGGCCAGCGCAGATCGTCCAGGATCTCGAACAGGCTCCAGTTGCCTACCCGGTTGCCGTAGTCGCGCCAAGCGTAGGTGCGCGTGTTCTGCGGGCCGCCGCGGTTCGTCGGGTCCATCCCCGTCCCGGCGCCGAAGGCGAAATGCTCGATGTTCAGCGCGACATAGAAGGCGAGCCGCTTGCCTTCCGGCCAGCTGTAATCCGGCCGCTTCACGATCGGCGAATGGTCATAGCGGGCATGGCGTGGCATCTTCATGTTGGGTGCCTCCTCTTGTTGGTCGTCCGGCGTTCATTGACCGCCCTGCCAGCATGTAATACGCTGCCTTCGCTGGCCAGGTCCTGAACCGAGTTCATTATAAGAGCCGCAAATTGAGGAGGTGAACAATGGTCCGAGCTCGTAGTGGCGTGTTTTTGTCGTTCCTGCTCTTGCTGTCCGCCTCCGCCGCCCAGGCGCAGCCCAAGAACGTCCGGATCATGATGGACTGGGTCGTCCAAGGCACGCACGCCCCGTTCTTCGTCGCCGACGAAAAGGGCTATTTCAAGAGCGAGGGCCTGGCGGTGGTGATCGACGCCGGCAAGGGCGCGACCAACACGGCGGTGAGCGTGGCCAGCGGCGTTTACCAGATGGGCTACGGCGACCTGCCGACCATGATCCGCTTCAACGCGCAGAACCCGGCTTCGCCGCTCACCACTGTCTACGTGAGCTTCGATGAGTCGCCCAACTGCATCGTCTCGCTCAAGTCCAAAGGCATCCGCACGCCGGCCGACCTGGAGGGCAAGAAAATCGCGGGCGGCCCCGGGGCCGCGGTCCACGACACCATTTCGATCCTGCTCAACGCGTCGGGCCACAAGAACGTCAAGATCAACTGGGTGCCGGTGACCCCGCAGCTCTTTCCCTCGGTGCTGCGCAAGGGGGAAGTGGACGGCCTGGGCGCCTTCACCAACTCGCAGATCCCGGCGCTCCTCGACCTCGGCTTCAAGATGGAGGAGCTTTCGGTCCTGAAGTACTCGGATTTCGGCGCCAATCTCTACGGCCTCGGGCTCATCGTCACCAAGAAATTCGCCGATGAGAACCCGGAGGCGGTGCGCGGCCTGGTCAGGGCCTTCAATCGCGGGCTGAAGGACACCATCGCCAATCCGGAACAGGCGCTCGCCATCATGAAGGCACGCGATCCCCTCATCAAGGTGGAGACCGAGAAGGTGCGCCTGCAGATCGTCCTCGGGCACACGGTCACGCCCTACGTCCAGCAGCACGGCCTGAGCTCGGTGACTCCCGAAAGGCTGAAGCAGAACATCGATGCGACGGTGGCCGCCTACCAGCTTGGCAAATCGCCAGACCCGGCGACGGTCTACACCGACAAGTTCCTGCCGCCGCAGGCGGAGCGGATGGTGCCGAAGAAGTAGCCGCTCAGCCCTGCACCGCGAACACGCCGCCGTCCGCGCCGCGGGTCGCCCAGCCGGTCATGCGACGTTCGAGCACGTTGGCGACGAGGTACATCGCGATGCCCATCGCGGCGGTCACTAGCAGCGCAGCGAACGCGAGGGGCACCTCGAACTTCGAGGAGGCGACGAGCATCAGATTGCCGATGCCCTTGTTGCCGGCCACCGTCTCCGCCACGATGGAGCCGACGAACGCCACGGTGATCGCCACTTTCAGCGAGGCGAAGAAATAGGGCATCGAGCGCGGCAGGCCCACCTTCTGGATGATCTGCCAGCGCGTCGCCCCGAGGGCCCGCAGCACGTCGCGCAGCTCGGGCTCCAGGGTCGCGATGCCGGTGGCCACGTTCACGAGGATCGGAAAGAACGAAATCAGGAAGGCCGTGATGATGGCGGGCACGATGCCGATGCCGAACCAGATGACGAGGATCGGGATCACCGCGACCTTCGGCACCGAGTTGAATCCGATCAGCGCGGGATAGAAGGCATCGTAGATCAGCGTCGAAGAGCCGATGGCGATGCCCGCGAGCAGGCCGAACACCACCGCGAGCAGGAAGCCGATCCCGGTGGTGACGAAGGTCTGCCAGCCGCTCAGGAGAAGCGGCGCGCGGAACTGCCACATGGCCTCGAACACCGCCGAAGGCGCCGGCAGCACGAATTGCTCGATCTTCAGCGCCCGCACGACGATTTCCCACAAGATGAAGAAAGCAGTGATCACCGCCCAGGGCAGGACGCGGCGCACGGTTTTTCGGCGCAGCTCCGCGAGCCTCACGTCGGTTTTCTGAGGATGTTCTTGTTGAGCATGGCGTGAACTCCCTTGATATTGTTCACGGTCTGCGTCACGTGCAGGTCTACCGCAAGGCTGCCCAGGGCGTAGGCCTCGTCGCGGGAAATTCCCGTCAGGTCGACGATCCATTGGAGCATTTCGCGCAGCGCCTGGCGCGCCGCGTCGTCCAGGTCCGCATCGAGGCCGAAGGTGAGGTAGTGCGTCGGCGTCTCCGCCCGCGGCAGGCGCCACTCCAGGTCCTTGCGCACGCGGAACTCGAACGTGCCCTCGAGCGCCGTTTCGGCCGCCGTGCCGTTCACTTCGCCGTCGCCTTGGATGGCATGGCCGTCGCCGGTGGAAAAGAGCGCGCCCTCGTTCAGCACGGGGAGAAACACCGTGCTCCCCGCCACCAGCTCCTTGCAGTCGATGTTGCCGCCGAACTCGCGCGGCTCCTTGCTGTTCTGCCGCCCCGCCTCCGCCGGCGGCGCGACGCCAAGCTGCCCGAAGAACGGCCGCATCGGCACGCGTAGCCCCGAGGGCAGGACAGCCATGTTGCTGCCCTCGTCGAGGGCGATATGGATCAGGCGGTAATAGGGGTAGTCCCCGGGGAGCGTCCCCATGTACCGGCGGAACAGGTTGTACGCCCAGTCCTGGCGCAGCCCGATCTCGAGGATCTGGATCTCCAGCACATCGCCGATCGCAGCGCCGCGCACGAAGACCGGGCCCGTGAGGATATGGTTGCCCGTGCCGCGCTTGACCTTCGCATGGATGTCCAGGAGCTCCGGTGGGACCTTGAACCCTCTCGTCTTCGGCGGGAGCCACTCCGGATTACCGGACACGCACTCGATCACCACCCGGTCCCCGGAATCCACCGTGAGCACAGGCGGCAACGAAGCGTCGAAGAATCCCCAGTGGACCGTTTCCGGCGTCGAGCGAAGCAGATGCGTGGTGGCGGCCAGGACGGACTTGTCGCGCGGGATGTTCATGCTAACCCTCCTCGGTTAACCTCCTTATGTTACCTGCCGCAAGGCGCGAGCGGGTTCACCACCGTCGAGCTGAAGTCGAACTTCCTGGGCACCGTGCGCGACGGCACGATCCTGTGCCGGGCGACCCCGGTGCACCTTGGCCGGACCACCCAAGTGTGGGACGCCGAAGTCACTGCCGAGGCGAGCGGGGCAAGGATCGCCCTATTTCGCTGTACCCAGATGGTGCTCTGGCCGCGCTAGGGATTTGCCAAAACCCTTTTTCCTGTGCTTCAATTCCAACAGATGACGCACCGGTTCTCCTTCGGCTTCTTCTTTTATTTCCCCTGCCTGCTGGCGGAAGGGACCGGCTAAGCTCCAGCCCACGGAATCCAGGAAACCGCCAGCGCCAAAAGCCTGGCGGTTTTTTTTTGCCAAGGTGAAAACAATGACCACCCCACTCGACAACTACCTCGCCATCGTTCCCGCGGACAAAACCTCGCTCACCGACGACGAGCGCATCGACAACATCGTCCCGCTGCCGCCGCCGGAGCACCTGATCCGCTTCTTTCCGATCCAGGGCACGCAGGTCGAAACCCTGGTCACCGAGACGCGCCGCAAGCTGCGCCAGATCCTCCACGGGCCGGCCGACCGGCTGCTGGTGGTCATGGGACCCTGCTCGATCCACGATCCGGCGGCCGCCATCGCGTACGCGGAAAGACTGGCCTCGGAAAGGAAGAAGCACCGAGGCGAGCTCGAGCTCGTGATGCGCGTGTACTTCGAGAAGCCGCGCACCACGGTGGGCTGGAAGGGCCTCATCAACGACCCTTACATGAACGGCAGCTTCCGCATCAACGAAGGACTGCGCATCGCGCGCGACCTGCTGGTGCGCATCAACCAGACCGGCGTGCCGGCGGGCTGCGAGTTCCTCGACGTCATCTCGCCGCAGTACATCGGCGACCTGGTGTCCTGGGGCGCCATCGGGGCGCGCACCACCGAGAGCCAGGTGCACCGGGAGCTCGCTTCCGGTCTCTCGGCGCCGGTGGGGTTCAAGAACGGCACCGACGGCAACGTGAAAATCGCCGTCGACGCGCTGCTCGCGGCCCGGCAGAAGCACCATTTCCTGTCGGTGCACAAGAGCGGCCAGGTGGCGATCGTCGAGACGCGCGGCAACGAGGACTGCCATATCATCCTGCGCGGCGGCAAGGCGCCGAACTACGACGCCGCGAGCGTGGAGGCCGCCTGCCGCGAGCTCGCGAAAGCGAAACTGCCCGAGCGGCTGATGATCGACTGCTCGCACGCCAACGCCGCGAAACAGTTCAGGCGCCAGATCGAGGTGGTGGCGGACGTGGCCGGGCAGGTCGAAAACGGCGAGCGCCGAATCCTCGGCGTCATGGTCGAGTCGAACCTGGTGGAAGGCCGCCAGGACGCCGGGCCGGGCAAGCCGCTCAAGTTCGGCCAGAGCATCACCGATGCGTGTCTCGGCTGGGAGGATTCGGCCGCGCTCCTCGAGCGCCTCGCCGACGCGGTACGCAAGCGCCGCAGCCGGCGCGGATAATTCGGCATAATGCGCCAGGATGGCCGAACGCCCGCAGCAGCTCGCGCACCTCGAGTTCCTGGGTGACGCGCTGCGCTTCGCGAACCAGATCCACGCGCTGATCCCGAAGTGCCCCCTGCTGGAGAATTTTTCCTCCGAGGAGGTGAGGCTGCTCGCGCACTTCTTGGAGGTGTACCGCGCCGAGCCGGCGATCGAGATCATCCGCGAGGGCGACGGCGGCGACTTCATGCTGATGATCGTCGAAGGCAAGGTCGAAGTGCAGAAGCGCGATCGCTGGAACACGCCGCAGCTCATGGCGGTGGTCGAGGCCGGACAGTCGCTGGGTGAAATGTCGATGATCGACGGCGAGCCGCGCTTCGCCACCTGCGTGGCGACGCAGCCGACCCTCATCGCCGTGCTGCACCGCGAGAGCCTGGCGCGCATCATCGTCGAGCAGCCGATGCTCGGCGCCAAGATCCTGATGGAGCTCGTGCTCATGCTCTCGCAGCGGCTGCGCGCCACGGGCGAGCGGCTGCTCGGCCTGATGGACGAGCACTCGCAGCCGGCCGCGCCGCTGCTGTAAGCTGCGCGCCGGGTCGCCCGACTAGACACCATGCACGCAACGCTTCCCCTCATGCGCAGTTACGGCTTTCCGGCGCTCGCCCGCGGCCGGCTGGAGACGCTGCAGGTCAACCTCGGCTACAAGTGCAACCAGAGCTGCCTGCACTGCCACGTCAACGCCGGCCCGACCCGCACGGAGAGCATGTCGGCCGAGGTCGTTGCAGACGTGCTCACCGTGATCGCGCTCGCCTCCATCAAGACGCTCGACGTGACGGGCGGGGCGCCCGAGCTGCACCCGCGGTTCCGCAGCCTGGTCGCGCGCGCACGCGAGCTCGGCGCGCGGGTCATCGACCGCTGCAATCTCACGGTGCTCCTCGAGCCGGGCCAGGCCGATCTGGGCGCTTTCCTGGCGGCGCGCAAGGTCGAGCTGACCGCATCGTTGCCGTGCTACAGCGAGGAGCTGGTCGACCGCCAGCGCGGCAAGGGGGTCTACGCGAAAAGCATCGAGGCGCTGAAGCAGCTGAACGCGCTCGGCTACGGCGCGGCCGGCAGCGGTCTCGTCCTCAACCTGGTCTACAACCCGCAAGGCGCCTCGCTGCCGCCGCCGCAAGCGGCGCTGGAGGCCGAGTACAAGCGCGTCCTGGGCGAGCGCTTCGGCGTGGTGTTCAACCGGCTGCTCGTGCTCGCCAACATGCCGATCCAGCGCTTCGGCTCCACGCTCATCTCCAAGGGCAGATTCAACGAGTACATGGCGCTGCTGCACGGCGCGCATCGCGACGAGAATCTCGGCGCGGTGATGTGCCGAACCCTGGTGTCGGTCGACTGGCAGGGCTACCTCTACGACTGCGACTTCAACCAGATGCTCGGCCTGCCGCTCGCGCTGCCCGGCGGCAAGAGGGCAGCGCTTTCGGACCTCATCGGGCGCGATGTCACGGGCAACCCGATCGCCGTGCGCGACCACTGCTACGGCTGCACCGCGGGTCAGGGTTCCTCTTGCGGCGGAGCGCTCGCGTGAGCGCACCGGGAAGAGCTTGCCCGGTCTCCTACCGGCACGGAGCGCGCGCGCTGGCGGGCGCGGCCTTGCTGGAGGTGGATACCCTGTGGGTCGCTGGCGGGCTCTATGGCAATCCGCTCGCCCTCGAGCGTCTGCTGCAGCTCTACGAAGCGGAGCCGGGCTCGAAGGCGCTGGTGTTCAACGGCGATTTTCACTGGTTCGACGTTTTTCCCGAGGAATTCGCGCAGATCGAGCGCGGCGTGTCGCGGTACCTCGCCACGCGCGGCAATGTTGAGACCGAGCTTGCCGCGCCGTTCGCAGGAGCGGGTTGCGGCTGCGCTTATCCGGACTGGGTGGACGACGCCACGGTCGAGCATTCCAACCGCGTGATCGAGCGCCTGCGCGCCACGGCTGCCTGCTTCCCGCGGGCGCTCGAGCGGCTCGCGCGCCTGCCGATGCACCTCGTGGCTGCTGTGGGGGGCGAGCGCGTCGCCGTAGTGCACGGCGACGCCGATTCGCTCGCCGGCTGGGGCTTTTCGCAGGAAACGCTCGGCACCGAGCCGGGCCGGGCCGCGGCCGCGCGGGCGTTCGCGGAGGCGAACGCGAGAATCTTCGCTTCCAGCCACAGCTGCCTGCCGGTGCTGCAGCAGTTCGCCGGCGGTCATGTGATCGCGAACAACGGTGCCGCCGGCATGCCGAATTTCCGCGGCACCCGCTTCGGCTTGGCGACGCGCATCTCGGTGCGCGCGAGCGCGGGGGCCTTGTACGGCGCGCGCGCGGCGCATCTTTTCGTCGAGACCGTGGCGCTCGACTATGACGCGCGGGCGTGGCGCGGGCGCTTCATCGCGCAGTGGCCTGAAGGCTCGGCGGCCCACGCGTCGTATTTCGGGCGCATCTGCGAGGGGCCCGGATACCGTACCGAGCAGGCGCTGCGCCGCGAGACGGCGCTCGCCGCGTGAGCCGCGGACGGCTTGTCGTCGCAGCCCTCATTGCCGTTGCGGTACTCGCCTTCTTCGCGGCGGGCGGCCCGCGCTATGTCAGCTTCGAGTTCCTGAAGGGCCAGGCGGCGAGCTTCCAGGAGTACTACCAGACGCACCGCCTGCAAACCGCCGCGGCGTACTTTCTCCTTTACGTGCTGGTCGCGGCGCTCTCGCTACCCGGTGCGCTCGTCATGACGCTCGCCGGCGGTGCGATTTTCGGTTTCCTCTGGGGAACGGTAATCGTGTCCTTCGCCTCCTCCGGCGGCGCGACGCTCGCCTTCCTCGCGTCGCGGTTCGTGCTGCGCGACTGGGTGCGCGCGAAATTCGCACGCTTCATCGAACCGATCGACGCCGGCATACGGCGCGAAGGCGCCTTTTATCTCTTCACGCTGCGGCTCATTCCAGCGGTGCCTTTCTTCGCCATCAACCTGGCGATGGGGCTCACGGCGATGCGCGTGCCCACCTTCTACGGCGTAAGCCAGCTCGGCATGCTGCCCGGCACCCTCGTGTTCGTCGCCGCCGGCAGCAGGCTCGCCGCGGTCGACGGCCCGGCCGGAATCCTCTCGCCGGGGCTCATCGGACTGTTCCTCCTCATCGGCGTGTTTCCGCTGCTCGCCAAGCGCCTCGTCGGCGTCTTGCGCGCGCGGCGCATCTATGCGCGCTGGCCGCGGCCGGCGAAGTTCGACCGCAACCTCGTCGTCATCGGCGCAGGCTCCGCCGGGCTCGTCTCGGCGTACATCGCGGCCGCGGTGCGCGCGAAGGTGACTCTGGTGGAGAAGCACCGCATGGGCGGGGACTGCCTCAACACGGGCTGCGTGCCCTCCAAGGCGCTCATCAAGTCCGCGCGGGTGCTCGCGCAGATCCGCAGCGCCTCGAAGTACGGAATCCGCAGCGCCACGGCGCAGTTCGACTTTGCCGACATCATGGAGCGCGTACAGCGCGTAGTCCGGACCGTGGAGCCGCACGACTCGGTTGCCCGCTACAGCGCGCTCGGCGTGGAGTGCCTTCAAGGCGAGGCGAGGATTACCTCGCCCTGGACGGTGCAGGTGAACGGCCGAACCCTCAGCACGCGCAGCATCATCATCGCTGCGGGCGCGCGGCCTTTCGTGCCGCCGATTCCGGGAATCGACGCCGTGGAGGTGCTCACTTCGGACACCGTCTGGAGACTGCGCCAGCTGCCGGCGCGCCTCGTGGTGCTCGGCGGAGGGCCGATCGGCGCGGAGCTCGCGCAGGCGTTCGCGCGCTTCGGCGCGAAGGTCACCCAGGTGGAGATGCTGCCGCGGCTGCTCGCGCGCGAGGATCCGGAGATCTCCGAGCTGGTGCGCAGCCGCTTTGTCGCCGAAGGCATCGAGGTGCTTACCGGACATCGCGCCAAGCGCTTCGAAGGCGCGAACCTGCTCGTCTGCGAGCACGGCGGCGGCGAGCGGCGCATCGAGTTCGATGCGCTGCTGTGCGCCGTGGGCCGCATGCCGAACACCGAGGGCTACGGGCTCGAAGAGCTCGGCATTGCGCTCACCGCCGCGCGCACGGTGGACACCAACGAATACCTGCAGACGCTGTACCCCAATATCTATGCCTGCGGCGACGTGGCCGGTCCCTACCAGTTCACGCACACCGCGTCGCACCAGGCGTGGTACGCGGCGGTCAACGCGCTCTTCGGCGGGCTGCGCCGCTGGCGGGCGGATTACCGCGTGATTCCATGGGCGACCTTCACCGATCCGGAGGTGGCGCGCGTCGGCCTCAACGAAACCGAGGCCAAGGCGCGGAACATTGCCCACGAGGTGAGCGTCTATCGCATGGAAGAGCTGGACCGCGCGATCGCGGAGGAAGCGACGCACGGGCTCGTCAAGGTGCTCACCGTGCCCGGCAAGGACCGGATTCTCGGCGCGACGATCGCCGGCGAGAGTGCCGGCGAGCTGATCGCAGAGTTCGTGGCCGCGATGAAGCACGGCATCGGCCTGAACAAGATTCTCGGCACCATCCACGTGTACCCGACGCTCGCCGAAGCGAACAAGCACGCCGCGGGCGTCTGGAAGAAGGCGCACGCGCCGCAAGGCACCCTGAGGAGGCTGGAGCGCTTCCACGCATGGATGCGCGGCTGATCCTCGCGCTATTGCTGTGGCTGCCGCTCGCCTGCCACGGCTTCGAGCACAAGGCGTGGGACGAGCTGCTGAAAAAGCACGTCGTGCTGCTCGACGATGGAAAGGCTTCGCAGCTGCGCTACTCGGCCATGGCGCAGGAGCGTACGGCGCTGAAAAAGTACCTGGAAGCGCTTTCGAGGGTGGCGCCGGCCGAATTTACCCGATGGTCCCGAGCCGAGCAGATGGCCTTTCTCATCAACGCCTACAACGCCTTCACGGTCGAGAAGATCCTCACGCGCTACCCGGAGATCCGCTCGATCTGGGACTTCGGTCGTCTCATCGGCAACCCGTTCAAGGACGAGTTCTTCCTCCTGCTCGGAGAAAAACGAAGCCTCGACTGGATCGAGCACGAGAGCCTGCGGAAAAACTACGGCGACCCGAGAGTGCATTACGCGGTGAACTGCGCCTCGGTGGGCTGCCCGATGCTGCGCGAGGAGGCTTACGCTGCGGCGCGGCTCGATGCGCAGCTCGAGGAGCAGGCGCGGCGCTTCCTGTCGGACCGAAGCCGCAACCGGCTGCGCGGAGCGCGGCTCGAGGTGTCGAAGATCTTCGACTGGTTCAGCAAGGACTTCGAGCCGCGCGATGGGTACTTCGCGCGCTACGCCGAGGTCCTCGGCGAGGACGCCAGAGAGCGCGGCGCGATCCGCGCCGGCGGATATTCGCTTCACTTTCTCGATTACGATTGGTCGCTGAACGACGCAAAGAGATGAAGCTCGCCGTCATCATTCCCGCGCTGAACGAGGCACGGCGCATCCGCGCCGCCCTCGAAGCGCTCGCGCCGCTGCGCGCGCGCGGCCACGAGGTGATCGTGGCCGACGGCGGCAGCGACGATGGGACGCCCCGGCTCGCGCAGGGCCTGTGCGACCGGATCGTTGGCGGCGCGCGCGGCAGGGCGCGGCAGATGAACGAGGGGGCGCGCGCGGCGAGCGCCGATGCGCTCGTCTTCCTGCACGCGGACACGCGCCTGCCGGCGAACGCCGACGCGCTGATCGCCTCGGCTCTGAGCGGCTCCTGCTGGGGCAGGTTCGATGTCGCGATAGACGCCAGTCACCCGCTCCTCAGGGTCGTCGCCCGGGCGATGAGCCTGCGCTCGCGCCTCACCGGCATTGCGACCGGCGATCAGGCGATCTTCGTGCGGCGCGACGCCTTCGAAGGCTTTCCCGAGATTGCTCTCATGGAAGACATTGCGTTCAGCAAGGCGATGAAGCGGCGGGCTGCGCCCGCCTGCCTGCGCGCGCGCGTGCGGACTTCGGGGCGGCGCTGGGAGTCGCGCGGCGTCCTGAGAACCATACTGCTCATGTGGCGGCTGCGCCTGTTGTACTTCCTCGGCGCGCGACCGGAGCGCCTTGCGCGCCTGTACGAATCTTGATGTAGCGATATTGGTGTTCGCGCGCGAGCCGATTCCCGGGCGCGCCAAGACGCGCCTCATCCCGCGGCTCGGCGCGTTCCAGGCCGCCCGGCTGCACGCGCGGCTTACCGCGCACGCCATGCACACCGCGGCGGCGGCGGCCTGCGGCCCGGTGGAACTCCACGACACGGCGAAGCAGCGCGGCGCGGACCTCGGCAGCCGCATGTATCACGCCTTGTCCGGCGCGTTGCGCCGGCACCGCGGCGCTATCCTCGTCGGCACCGATTGCCCGGCGCTGCGGCCATCGGACCTGCGGCGCGCCGCGCGGCTGCTCGCGGGCGGCTGCGAGGCAGTGCTCGCCCCGGTCGAGGACGGCGGCTACGTGCTGATCGGCGTGCGGCGCGCGTCGCCGCGCCTTTTCGCCGGCATCGAATGGGGCGGTCCCGGCGTTTACGCCGCGACTGCGCAAAGGCTCGATTCGCTGGCGTACCGCTGGCGCGCGCTGCGAATGCTCTGGGATGTCGACCGGCCCGAAGACCTGGAGCGGCTCAGATCGCTCCGCTTTTCTTCAATACCGTTGCGACGCGCTCGGCGATCACCCGGTAGCCGGCCGCGTTGGGGTGGATAGGATCGGATTTGAGGCTCGCATTCTTCAGCACCTCGCCGATCACCGCGTCTTCGTAGGGAACGCCGAACTCCTCGGCGACGCTGGCGTAAAAGGCGGGTGGCGCGATGAAAACCCCGGGCTCGGGGGTGCCGATCAGCAGCACCTGGACGCCGCGGCTGCGCGCGAGCTTGACCATCGCGCGCACGTTTTCTTCGGCCTGCGCGTTGCCGAGCCGGTGCAGGAAATCGTTGCCGCCGATGGCCAGCAACAAAAGCCGCGGCGCATGCTCGTCCAGAGCGCGCGGCAGCCGGGCAAGCGCTTGCGCCGTCACCTCGCCGGGAACGCCGGCCCGGATGACGCGGCGGCCGATCAGCCGCTCGAGCTGCGCGGGATAGCTTTCATTCTCCCCGGCTCCGGTGCCGAAGGTGAGGCTGTCGCCGAAAGCGAGCACCACCGCGTCGTCGGGAAGGCGCTCGAGCTTGGGCTCCGTGCAACCCGCGAGGGCGAGCAACGCGGCGAGGAGCAGTACGCGGCAGGCTGACATCGCAGGCAAGCTGGACGCTGAGAGGGGCATGTTACACTTTCGCGCGCAAAAGACCGTGGCGAGCGGCGTTGGAGGGGACACATGAAAGTCAAAAGTCCGAGGAACTTCTGGGCCGGGCTGATGTTCCTCGGCTTCGGATTGTTCTTCGCGGTGTGGGCAGTGGCGAATTATCAAATGGGCACCGCGGTGCGCATGGGGCCGGCGTACTTCCCGACCCTGCTGGGCGGGCTGCTCGCGGTGCTCGGCCTGGCCGTGCTGGTCGAGTCGATCAGCGTGCAGGGGCCCGCGGTCGCGCGCTTCAACTTTCGGCCCTTGGTGCTGATCAGCGCCGCCTGCGTGGCCTACGGTTATCTGATGAAGCCGCTCGGCCTGGTGCTCGCGACCGCCGCGCTGGTTTTCATCTCCGCCTACGGCGGGCACCAGTTCAAGTGGAAGGAGGTCACGATCCTCTACGTCCTGCTCATCGTGTTCTCGGTGCTGGTGTTCGTGAAGGGGCTGACGCTTCCCTTCCCGCTGTGGCCCGAGTTTCTCGGCTACTGAGCAGCGGCGATGGACATCCTCCACAACCTGATCCTCGGCTTTTCGGTCGCGTTCACGCCGATCCATCTGCTGTACGCGTTGATCGGCGTGCTCCTCGGCACGTTGATCGGCGTGCTCCCCGGAATCGGTCCGGTGGCGACGATCGCCATGCTGCTGCCGATCACCTTCAACCTGAGCCCGGTGGCCGCGCTGATCATGCTCGCCGGCATCTACTACGGCGCGCAGTACGGGGGCTCGACGACCGCGATCCTGGTCAACCTGCCGGGCGAGGCCGCGTCGGTCGTCACTTGCCTGGATGGCTACCAGATGGCGCGCCGGGGGCGCGCCGGGCCGGCGCTTGCCACCGCGGCACTCGGGTCCTTTTTCGCCGGCTGCGTGGCGACGCTGGTCATCGCAGTCGCGGCGCCGCCGCTCGCCGAAGTCGCTCTCAAGTTCGGCCCGGCGGAGTACTTCTCGCTGATGGTGCTCGGCCTGGTAGCCGCGACCGTGCTCGCCCACGGCTCGCTCATCAAGGCGATTGCCATGGTGATCCTGGGGCTGCTGCTCGGACTGATCGGCACGGACGTGAACTCCGGCGTGCTGCGCTTCACCTTCAACATTCCGGAGCTCTCGGACGGCATCGGCTTCGTGATCGTCGCCATGGGCATGTTCGGCACTGCCGAGATCATCACCAACCTCGAGCAGGGAGAGCGCCGCGAGGTGTTCACCGGCAAGGTGAAGAATCTTTTCCCGACCAAGGATGACTTCAAGCGCATCTGGGCTCCCATCCTGCGCGGTACCGCCCTGGGGTCGTTCCTCGGCATCCTCCCGGGCGGCGGCGCGTTGCTCGCATCCTTCGGCGCCTACACCCTGGAGAAAAAGGTGTCGAACCATCCGGAGGAATTCGGCAAGGGCGCGATCGAGGGCGTAGCGGGTCCCGAGGCGGCGAACAACGCTGGCGCCCAGACTTCGTTCATCCCGATGCTCACCCTCGGCATTCCGGGCAATGCGGTGATGGCGCTGATGATCGGCGCGCTCATGATCCAGGGCATCGCGCCCGGGCCGCAGGTGATGAACGAGAAGCCGGAGCTCTTCTGGGGACTGATCGCCTCGATGTGGATCGGCAACGCGCTCCTGGTGATCCTCAACCTGCCGCTCATCGGCATGTGGATCAAGCTCCTCACGGTGCCCTACCGCTACCTCTACCCCTCGATCCTGGTGTTCATGACGATCGGCGTGTTCAGCCTGTCGAACAACCCTTGGGACGTGCTCATCATGGCGATCTTCGGCGTGCTCGGCTACGTGTGCGTGAAGCTCGAATGCGAGCCGGCGCCCATGATCCTGGGCTTCATCCTCGGGCCGCTGATGGAGGAGAACCTGCGCCGGGCGATGCTGCTGTCGCGCGGCGACCCGACGGTGTTCGTCACCAAGCCGATCAGCGCCGGCTTCATCGTCGCATCGGTGATCCTGCTGGTGATCGTGGCGCTGCCGGCGCTGCGCAAGAAGCGCGAAGAGGTATTCGTAGAAGAGCTGTAGGGCTAGAGCGCCGCCAGGGTCTGCACCTCGATCAGGTACTGCTCGTGGACCAGGCGGTCGATGACGAGCAGGGTGTTCGGCGGGTACTGGCCGCCGGGAAACATGCGCGGGAACTCGCGCAGCCGCCATTGCATGAATCTCGGGATGTCCTGCGAATGCACCAGGTAGGTGGTGAACTGCACCACGTTGCCCCAGCCGGCGCCTGCCGACTGCAGTGCTTTTTCGATCTGCGCGAACACGCCGCTGCACTGCGCCTCGAAGCTCTCGCCCGCGGCGAGCATGCCCGCGATATGCAGCTGCTCGGCTGACTTGACGCGCGTGACGTGCGAGTACTGGCCGAGCGGCTTGCCCAGCGCTTCGACGTTGTAGATCTTGATGTCGGCCATGGCCTCCTACCTCGATTCCGCCCGGCGCGCCGCCGCGAGCTCCCGGTTGACGGTGTTGATCAGCTCGGCGCGGCGTACCGGCTTCACGTGGAACGCATTGGCGCCGAGCGTGCGGGCGCGTTCGGCGCTCTTCTCATCGGACAGGACCGACACCACGATTAGCGGCGTGGTGGCATTCGGGGTGGCCTCGCGGATTCGCCGCAGCAGCTCGAAGCCGTCCATGCCGGGCATCAGGATGTCGAGCAGGATCGCGTCGTAAACCGAGCTCTCGGCGAGCCTCAGGGCCTGCACGCTAGTTCCGGCGAGGTGCACCTCGGCTTTCAGCTCCTTGGACATCATGCGCGCCAGAAGCAACCGCGTCGACTCCTCATCGTCAACGATGAGGATGCGCTGCCGGGGGGTGGGCTCCTCGCGCGCCATGGCTAGCGCAGCTGGATGCTGCCGGATACCGTAACGGTGATTTGCGACACGCCCGGCTCGAGCGCCACGGGGCCCGGTGCAGCCGCCGTTGCGCGTGCGAGCGGCACGGGGCCGGGTGCACCGCCGTAGCCGATGTCGAGGTTGCGGATGCGGTAGCCGCCGGCCTTCAGCGACTGGCGCACCAGCTCGGCGCGTGCGCGAAATGCCGCCAGCGCGTCGGCGATGAGGCCGTCCTCCGCGGCGCGCCGCGTCTCGGCGGACACGCGCACCGACAGGCTGCGCAGTACGAGGGTTTGCTGCAGCCTGCCGATCAGCGCCGCGGCGGAAGCGAAGTCGCGACTCTCGAGCCTGAGCTCCTGCGTGAGCTGCCAGCTGTCGATGCTGCGCTGGTCTTGCCGATAGCGCGGCAATGTGTGGTAGTTGCCTGAGCGCAGCTTCAGGGGCGCAAACGCCGCCGCGATCTTGAGCGCCTCCTGCATGCGGCGATTGGCTTCGGCGGCGAGAGCCGCAGGGTCGCCGCCCTGCAGCTCGACGGCGAGCACCGCGGCGAGCTCGTCGTTCTCCACTTCGCGGCTCGCCTGCGCCTGCAGGCTGATCAGGTCGAAATCCTGCTCCCGGCGCGCCGCGTCCGGCGCGGTGGCAAGCGATGCGGATGATGCGAGCGCCGCGAGTGCGAGGAGTAGTTGCCGCACGAGCCGGAGTATAGAACCCGCCTGCACGACACGCTGCGCTTTTCGTCCGCTTATCGCTTGCGTTCGCGGCGCCACTGGACGTCGTCGCGCCCGGCAGCCCGGTTGAGCACGCGCCCCGCGACGAACAGCAGATCGGACAGCCGATTAAGGTATTGCCGCGCGTGCTCGCCTACGGCTTGCTTGTGCCCGAGCGCGACCACGCTGCGCTCAGCCCGGCGGCACACCGTGCGCGCGAGATGCGCTGCCGCCGCCGCCCGGCTTCCGCCCGGCAGAATGAATTCCTTGAGCGGTGCGAGATCGGCGTTCCACGCTTCGAGCTGCTTCTCCAGCCTTTGCACCTGCTGCGCCGTGACCAGGCGATGTCCCGGAATGCTCAGTTCACCGCCGAGATCGAACAGATCGTGCTGCACGTCCGAGAACACCTGGCGCAGCTTTTCGGGAACCTCTTCGGCGAGCACCATGCCGATCGCCGAGTTGAGCTCGTCGAGCTCGCCCAGCGCGCTGATGCGCGCGTCGTCTTTCGCCACGCGGGTGCCGTCTCCGAGACCGGTCTCGCCGGCGTCGCCGGTGCGGGTGGTGATCTTCGATAGCCGATGGCCCATTACGTCGAGTCTCCCCCTTTGGCAATCACCGCGCTATCCAACTCGCCGCGAGCAAGCTGCGTGCGCAGGCGCTCGCCGGGGCGCGCTTGCGCGGCGTCGCGCAGCAGCTCGCCGGCGCCGTTGTACGTCATGCTGTAGCCGCGGCCGAGCACCGCGGCAGGGTCGAGCCCGTCCAGGCTCGCGCGCAGCCTGGCGAGCTGCGCCTCGCACGAGCGCACGCCCTGCAAGAAGGAGAAGCCTAGCCGGGCCGACAGCTGGGTCAAGAGCTGTTGGTGGCGCCGCAGGCGCTCGCTCGGATGCACGAGGCGCCGCGCGCAGCCATCGACCGCCTGGGCGGCGTAATCGAGGCGCCGCCGCATTTCGCGCGCGAGCGAGCGAAGGCATTCGGCAAGCCGTGCGGCGAGCTCTGCGCGCGCCGGGCTCGCCAGCTCGGCTGCCGCGGTAGGCGTCGCCGCGCGCCGGTCAGCGGCAAAATCGGCGATCGTGAAGTCGGTCTCGTGCCCCACGCCCGCCACTACCGGAATCGAGGACGCGCGGATGGCGCGCGCCACGGCTTCTTCGTTGAACGGCCACAGGTCCTCGATCGAGCCGCCGCCGCGCACGAGCAGCAGCACGTCGCATTCGGCGCGCGCGCTGGCCTTGGCGAGCATCGCCGCGATGCGGCCCGCCGCGGTTTCGCCCTGCACCGGCGCCGGGTAGACGATCACCGGTATGGAGGGATTGCGGCGCGCGAGCGCAGTGAGCACATCGCGCAGCGCGGCTGCGGCAAGCGAAGTGATGACGCCGATCGCCCGCGGATGCGCGGGCAGCGGGCGCTTGGCCGCGGCGTCGAACAATCCCTCCTGCTCGAGCTTCTTCTTCACGCGCACGAAGCGTTCGTAGAGTGGACCGAGACCCGCCTGCCGGATGGCTTCGACGGTGAGTTGGAAGCGGCCGCGCGGCTCGTAAAGCGAGGCGAGGGCGCGCACCTCGACCTGTGCTCCGTTGCGCAGCTCCGAGTCCACCGCGGCGAGCCGGCTGCGGTACATCACGCAATCGACCTGCGCGGCATCGTCCTTCAGCGTGAAATAGCAGTGTCCGGAAGGCGCGCGCGACAGGTTGGACAGCTCGCCGCGCACCCACATGAGCGGGAAGCGGCGCTCGAGCGTGTCGCGCACGCTGCGCAGCAACTGCGATACCGTGACAGCGCGCCCGCCGGGCGGCGCAGAATCGGGTCTGAGGTCGTCGTAGATCGAAGTCAAGAGCGCAAGCGAGCGTACACTAATCCACACCTGCGCCCGCTACCCGCGGCCTCGTCACAGACCGCGTGCCGAGCCCGATTCTTTCCCGTAAGGGGCTGTTCGCGCAGCGAAAATGATTGCTCAAATTTTCACCGCTACCGTCTTCGAGCGCGCTGTTACAGGCACGTCGCGTGGTATTCAGTGATAATCCACAAACTTATCCACAGATTTTTGTGGATATCGCTTTCTTGACCACAAGCTGCCGCGCATCGGCGACAACGCATATAGTTTTAGTGCACTGCGCAAGCTTGCCGCGCCGCTAGGGATTGCTTAGAGTCCGGCGCGCGGGGACGGAAAAAACAGAAGGAAAAAGGTTGTTCGCAATCATTCAGGCAGCCGGATGGCCCATCTGGCCGCTGCTGCTGGCTTCAATCATCGCCGTGGCCCTGATCATCGAGCGCTCCATCACCCTGCGCGACGACAGAATCGTCCCGCCGACGCTGCTCGAGCAGGTGGTGTCCGTGTACCAGCGGCAGGGGGTGTCGGGCGACGTGCTCGACAAGCTTTCGATGGATTCGCCGCTCGGCGTGGTGCTCGCCGCGGGCCTGCGCAATCATCGCAGCTCGCGCTACGTGATGAAGGAGGCGATCGAGGAGGCGGGGCGCGGCGTTGCGCACCAGCTCGAGCGTTTCCTGACCACGCTCGGCACCATCGCGACCGCCGCTCCGCTGCTCGGGCTTTTCGGCACGGTCATCGGCATGATCGAGATTTTCGGCTCGCAGTCGCCGACCGGGACCAATCCGCAGCAGCTCGCGCACGGCATTTCCATCGCGCTGTATAACACCGCCTTCGGCATCGCCATTTCCATCCCTTCGCTCATCTTCTACCGGCATTTCAGGAACAAGGTCGACACGTACGTGGTGGAAATGGAGCACCAGGCCTCCAAGCTCGTCGACATCGTGCACGGGGAGCGGGTGGAATTCCAGGGCCAGCCGCGCGGATGAATTTCCAGCGCGGCAAGGCGAAGGAGCCGCTCGAGATCAACCTCGTGCCGCTCATCGACGTGATGATGGTGATCCTGATCTTCCTGATGATCACCACTACCTACTCGAAATACACCGAGCTCAAAATCAACCTGCCGAGCGCCGATGCCGAGAAGCAGCTCGAGCGTCCCAACGAGATCTCGGTGCTGGTGAATGCGCAGGGACAGTACGTGATCAACCACCACCCGGTCGCCTGGCGTTCGGTCGAGCAGCTCGCCGACGAGCTGCGGCGTGCGGGCGGCACGCTGAAGGAGCCGGTGGTCGTCATCAGCGCGGACGCGACAGCGACGCACCAGTCGGTCATACGCATAATGGAAGCATCGCGGCTCGCCGGCCTGTCGCAGATTACCTTCACCACGCAGTCGAACAAGTAACGTGAAGCACTGGTACCGGCGCGGCGCCATGGCGTGGTTGCTGTGGCCGGCGAGCATCGTCTTCGGGTTGCTCGCCTTCGCGCGCAGACTCTTGTACCGCCTGCGCATCCTGGACAGCTCGCATCCGGGCATCCCGGTCATCGTCGTCGGCAACCTCACCGCCGGCGGCGCGGGGAAGACGCCGCTCGTGCTGTGGATCGCCGAGTTCCTCAAGGGGAAGGGCTGGTCGCCCGCCATCGTCTCGCGCGGCCATGGCGGCGCAGGCGGCGCCCCGCGCGCGGCCACCATCTCCTCCGAGCCTGAGGACGTCGGCGACGAGCCCGTAGTGCTCGCCCGGCGCAGCGGCTGCCCGGTCTGGGTCGGCGGGGACCGCGCCGCGGTGATCCAAGCGATGCGGCTCCAGCACCCCGAAGTGAATGTCGTCATCCTCGATGACGGGTTGCAGCACTATCGGCTGCGCCGCGACCTGGAGATTGCGGTGGTCGACGCCCGCGGCCTCGGCAACGGCTTCCTGCTGCCGGCCGGGCCGCTGCGCGAGCCCGCGCGCCGGCTGCGGACCGTGGATGCCGTGGTATGCCACGATAACGAGGCATTCGCGGGCTTCCGCATGTCGCTCGTCGGCTCGGAGCTGCATCGCATGACCGATGCCCGCGAGCGCCGGCCGGCGCAAGGCTTCGCCGGCGAGAACGTTCATGCGGTCGCCGGCATTGGCAACCCGAACCGCTTCTTTCTGCATCTTGAGAAGCTCGGCGTGCGCCTGATCCCTCACCCGTTTCCCGACCACCACCGCTTCGTCGCCGAGGAGCTCGCGTTCGACGACGGGGCCGACGTGCTGATGACCGAGAAGGACGCGGTAAAATTGCGCCGCTACGCCCGCGCGAACTGGTGGGTGCTACCGGTGAGCGCAAAGCTCGATCCTGCCTTCGGCGACTGGCTGCTGGGGAAACTGCATGCGCGTCGATCCAAAGCTGCTTGAGATCCTGGTGTGCCCGTTGTGCAAGGGCAAGCTCGTGTATCGCAAGGAGGCGAGCGAGCTGGTATGCAAGGCCGACCGGCTCGGCTATCCGGTGAAGGACGGCATCCCGGTCATGCTGGAGGAGGAGGCGCGAAAGCTCCCGCCGGAAGAAGAAATCGCGTGAACCCGCCGGCGGGATTCACCGTAATCATCCCTGCCCGCTATGCGTCGACGCGCTTTCCCGCCAAGCCGCTCGCCGATCTCGCGGGCAAGCCGATGGTGGCGCGCGTGTGCGAGCGCGCGGCGAGAAGCGGTGCTTCCGCGGTGCACGTCGCCACCGACGACGAGCGCATCGCCAGCGCGGTGCGCGCCCACGGCCACAGCGCGCTCATGACCCGCGCCGATCACGGTTCGGGAACCGAGCGCATCGCCGAGGCCGCCGCCGCGCTCGGGCTGGAGGATGAGCACATCGTGGTCAACGTGCAGGGCGATGAACCGCTGATGGCCCCGGAGCTCATTGCGCAAGTCGCGAGCCTCCTGCGTGAGCGCAGGGACGCCGCCGTATCCACCGCCTGCCATGAGATCCACGACCCCGCGGCGCTCGGCAATCCCAACGTGGTGAAGGTGGTGCTCGACGCGCGCGGCTACGCGCTTTACTTTTCGCGCTCGCAGATTCCTTACCCGCGCGAGCGTGCCGGCCGCTGGTACCGCCATGCGGGCATCTACGGCTACCGCGTGGGCTTTCTCAAGCGCTACGGTGCGATGGCGCCTTCGCCGCTAGAGCGCACCGAAGCGCTCGAGCAGCTGCGCGTGCTGTGGCACGGGCACCGCATCGTTGTTGTCATAAGTCAAATCGACATCGCGCCGGGCGTCGATACGCCTCAAGACCTCGAGGCCGTGCGTAGAATGCTCGTATGAGGCTGATCCTTATCGGTCCGCCCGGCGCCGGCAAGGGCACGCAGGCGACGCATATCACGCAAAAATTCGCCATTCCGCAGATCTCGACCGGCGACATGCTGCGCGCCGCGGCGAAGGCGGGCTCGCCGCTCGGCCTCGCGGCGAAGAAGGTGATGGACGCGGGCCAGCTCGTCTCGGACGAGCTGGTCATCAGCCTGGTGAAGGAGCGCCTGAAGCAGCCCGACTGCGCGCGGGGCTATCTCCTCGACGGCGTTCCGCGCACCCTGCCGCAGGCCGAGGCGCTGAAGAGCGCTCAGGTTGCCCTCGACTACGTGCTCGAGATCGACGTCCCGGACGAGGAGATCGTCATGCGCATGGGAGGGCGCCGCGTGCACCCGGCGTCCGGCCGCACCTACCACATCAAGTTCAATCCGCCCAAGGTCGAGGGCCGCGACGACGCCACCGGCGAGCCGCTGGTGCTGCGCGAAGACGACCGCGCGGAAACCGTGCGCAAGCGCCTCGAGGTCTACCGCGCGCAGACCAGGCCGCTCATCGAGTACTACGGCAGATGGGCGGCGTCCGGCGACCAGCTGGCGCCCAAGCATCGCAAGATTTCGGGCATGGGCACGGTCGATGAGATCAAGCGGCGCGTGCTGGAAGCGCTCGCCTGACGCCGGCCAGCGCTGACCTGATAAAATTCGAGCCCTTTTCGGGGAGAACAATATGACTGGCGGCCTCGTCTTCGCGCTCGGGTGCGCGGTTCTTGCGATCGTCTACGGCGTCTGGCAAAGCACCCGCATCCTGCGCCTGCCCGACGGCAACGAGCGCATGCGCGAGATCTCGGCGGCTATACGCGAAGGCGCGATCGCGTACTTGTGGCGCCAGTACAAGACGATCGCGATCGTCGGCGTGATTCTCTTCCTGGTGATCGGCTTCGTGCCGGGCCTCGGCTGGGCGACCGCGTGGGGCTTCCTTCTCGGCGCGCTGCTCTCCGGCTCGTGCGGGATCATCGGCATGAACATCTCAGTGCGCGCCAACGTGCGCACCGCCGAAGCGGCGCGCACCGGGCTCAACGAGGCGCTGCAGGTGGCGTTCAACGGCGGCGCCATTACCGGCCTTCTGGTGGTCGGCCTGGGGCTGCTCGGCGTTGCCGGCTACTTTGCGCTGCTGTACGCGAATGCCGTCGACAGGACGAACCTCGCGCACGTGATCCAGCCGCTCGTCGGCCTCGGCTTCGGCGGCTCGCTGATCTCGATCTTCGCGCGTCTCGGCGGCGGCATCTTCACCAAGGGGGCCGACGTGGGCGCGGACCTGGTCGGCAAGGTCGAGGCAGGCATCCCGGAAGACGATCCGCGCAACCCGGCGGTGATCGCCGACAACGTCGGCGACAACGTCGGCGACTGCGCCGGCATGGCGGCGGACCTCTTCGAGACCTACGCGGTCACGATCATCGCCACCATGATACTCGGCGCGCTGATGGTGAAGAGCGCCACACCGGCGGCGCTCATCTACCCGCTCGTCATCGGCGGCTTCGCCATCATCGCGTCCATCATCGGCACCTGGTTCGTGAAGGCGCGGCCTGGCGACGTGAACGTGATGCCCGCGCTGTACAAGGGGCTCGCCGTGGCGGGGGTCATCGCGCTCATCGCGTTTTATCCGATCACGCTGCTCATGATGGACGACGTCGTGAAGTCGGTGCCTTTCGACATCGGCGGCCGCAGCCGGATGATCACCATATGGCACCTCTACGGCACAGCGGTGGTGGGCATGGCGCTCACCGGCTTTCTCGTCTGGGTCACCGAGTACTACACCGGCACCCAGTTCAAGCCGGTGCGCCACGTCGCCGAGGCGAGCACCACCGGCCACGCGACGAACATCATCGCCGGGCTGGGCGTGTCGATGAAATCGACCGCCTGGCCGGTGCTCGCGGTGTGCGTCGCGATCCTCGTGTCCTACGGGCTCGCCGGCCTTTACGGCATCGCGATCGCGGCCACCTCGATGCTGTCGATGGCCGGGATCATCGTCGCGCTCGATGCCTACGGGCCGATCACCGACAACGCCGGTGGCATCGCCGAGATGGCCGGCTTGCCGGACTCGGTGCGCGCCATCACCGATCCTCTGGACGCCGTGGGCAACACCACCAAGGCGGTGACCAAGGGCTACGCCATCGGCTCGGCCGGCCTTGCCGCGCTGGTGCTGTTCGCCGACTACACCCACGCGCTGGAGGCGAGCGGCAGGAGCCTGAGCTTCGACCTCTCGAACCACATGGTGATCATCGGGCTATTCATCGGCGGCATGGTGCCGTATCTCTTCGGCTCGATGGCGATGGAGGCGGTGGGCCGCGCCGCGGGCGCGGTGGTGCTCGAAGTGCGTCGCCAGTTCAAGGAGATCCCCGGGATCATGCAAGGTACCGCGAAGCCCGAGTACGGCACCGCGGTGGACATGCTGACGCGCGCGGCGATCAGGGAGATGATGATCCCGTCGCTGCTGCCGGTGCTGGTGCCGGTTCTCGTCGGCCTGGTCCTCGGGCCGCAGGCGCTCGGCGGCGTGCTGATGGGCACGATCGTCACGGGGCTTTTCGTCGCCATCTCGATGTGCACCGGCGGCGGCGCCTGGGACAACGCGAAGAAATACATCGAGGACGGCCATCACGGCGGCAAGGGCTCGGACGCGCACAAGGCGGCGGTGACCGGCGACACGGTCGGCGACCCGTACAAGGACACGGCCGGCCCGGCGGTGAACCCGCTCATCAAGATCATCAACATCGTGGCGCTCCTCATCGTGCCGTTGATGGCGTGATCCGCTCGGCATACCGCGCATGTCTAAGGGCGGCTGCGGCCGCCCTTCTGTTTTCCGGGCTCGCCTGCCAGGCGCAGACGGCGCGCCATTTCATGGTCGCGGCGGCGCATCCGCTGGCGGTCGATGCCGGCTACGCGGTGCTGAAAGGCGGGGGAACCGCGGTGGATGCCGCGGTGGCGGTGCAGATGGTGCTCGGGCTGGTGGAGCCGGAATCCTCGGGCATCGGCGGCGGCGCGTTCCTGCTGCACTGGTCGCAGAGCGACAAGCGCCTGCGCAGCTACGACGGCCGCGAAACCGCGCCCGCCGCGGCGAGAGCGGATCGATTCCTGGAAAGCGACGGCACGCCCATGGCGTTTGCGCATGCCATCGGCGGCCGCTCGGTCGGCGTTCCCGGCGTACTGCGCATGCTCGAGGTTGCGCACCGGCGCCACGGCAGGCGGCCTTGGGCCGAGCTCTTCCAGTACGCCATCTTTGCCGCCGAAGAAGGCTTTGCGATGCCGGCACAGCTTCACGCCCACTTGGAGCGCGAGCGCATGCTGCCGGCCGACCCGGAGGCGCGGCGCGTTTTTTATGGCGCGGACGGAAAGCCGAAACCAGTCGGCGCGCGCGTGACCAATCCGCGGTATGGCGCCACGCTGCGCATGGTGGCGATGGGCGGCGCCGGCGCCTTCTACAGCGGCGAGGTGGCGCGCGATATCGTCGGCGCGGTGCGCTCGCATGCCAGGCCGGGCGATATCAGCGAGGAGGACCTGGCAGCCTACCGCGCGGT
The DNA here is from genome assembly GCA_035550695.1 of Burkholderiales bacterium. GTDB lineage: Bacteria > Pseudomonadota > Gammaproteobacteria > Burkholderiales > SG8-39 > SCGC-AG-212-J23. The sequence continues at coordinate 72,553 of DASZOS010000051.1, forward strand.
GGAGCGCGAGCCAGTGTGCGGTCCGTACCGCGCCTGGCGCGTGTGCTCGATGGGCCCGCCGAGCTCGGGCGGCGTCGCGGTCCTGCAGATCCTCGGGGTACTGGAGCGCGTGCCGTTCGCGAGCGCCGCGCGCCACTCGGAGGCCGCCGTCCACTTTTTCACCGAAGCGGGGCGGCTCGCGTACGCGGATCGCGCGCGCTACGCCGGCGACCCGGATTTCGTGCGTGTGCCCGTCGCGCGCCTGCTCGATCGGAAGTATCTCGATCAACGCGCGCGGCGCATTGGCGAGCGCTCCGTACGTCAGGCGCAGCCGGGCGATTTCGAGGCGGGGACCAGCCATTTTTCCATCGTCGATGCGGTCGGGGACGTGGTGGCGATGACCACAACGATCGAGAGCACCTTCGGCAGTCGCATCATGGTGCGCGGTTTTCTCCTCAACAACCAGCTGACCGATTTCGACTTCACGCCGGGCGGGGCGAACCAGGTTGCGCCGCGCAAGCGCCCGCGCAGCAGCATGGCGCCGACCCTGGTTTTCGAACGCGACGGCGAGGTGCGGCTCGTCGTCGGCTCGCCCGGCGGGCCGAACATCATCAACTACGTCGCCCGGGCGCTTGTCGCGACGCTCGATTGGGGGTTCGACGTGCAATCGGCCATCGGGCTGCCCAACTTCGGCTCGCGCAACGGCCCGACCCTGCTGGAGCGCGGCACGGTCTACGAGGCGCTGCGCGCGGATCTGGAAAGCCGGAACCACGTCGTAGAGTCGGTTCCGCTGCCGAGCGGCCTGCACGCGATCGAGCGCATTGCGGGCGGCTGGGGCGGCGGCGCCGATCCGCGCCGCGAAGGCGCGGCGCGGGGCGACTGAGACTAGAATGATTGCGGCACCGGGAGGGAGCCGAGATGAAGCCGAGAAGGGCGTCGCTCGGTAAGACCGCGCGCCCGAGCCTGACGGGCATTCTGGCGCGCAAGCGCCTATTCACCCTGCTTGACCACGTGTGCCAGGGACCTGCAGTGTGGGTCTCGGGCCCTCCGGGATGCGGCAAGACGACCCTGGTGGCGAGCTGGCTCGATCAGGCGGGCATCCCAGCCCTTTGGTACCAGCTTGACGAAGGCGACGCCGACGTCGCGACGTTCTTCTATTACCTCAGCGCGGCAGCCGAGCAGCTCGACGGTGCACGCCTGCCGCTGCTCGCCCCGGAGCACCAGGCGGGGCTCGCCAAGTTCACGCGGCGCTACTTCCAGCAGCTTTTTTCGCAGCTGCAAGCGCCTTTTGCGCTCGTCTTCGACGGCTGCCACGAGGTGCCGGCCTCCTCCCCGCTGCACGAGGTGCTGCGGCTTGCCATCCAGGAGCTGCCGCCGGGGGGAACGCTGATCCTCGTGAGCCGCGAGGATCCGGGGCCGAGCCTCGCGCGCCTGGTCGCGAACCGCGCGCTCGCCCTCGTCGGCTGGGACGAGCTGCGTCTTACGCGCGAAGAAACCGCCTCGATCGTCGCACAGCGGCTGCCGCGCCTGCCTGCGGCCGACCTCGATCGGCTTTGCGCGAGAACCGAAGGGTGGGCGGCCGGGCTCGTGCTCATGCTGGAGCAGGCACGTTCCGGCGGCGCGCTCGCCGAGCCTCCCGCGAAAACCCGCAAGCTGGTGTTCGACTATCTCGCCGGGGAGATCTTCCAGAAGTCGGATGCGCGCGCGCGCAACTTCCTGTTGAAGACCGCATATCTGCCGCAGATGACCGCGGCGACGGCGGCCGCGCTCACCGGCGACCCGGATGCGGGGGGGATTCTCTCCGAGCTCCACCGCAGCAACTATTTCCTCTCGCTGCGCGAGACTGGCGGCGAGCCGCTTTACCAGTATCACCCGATGCTGCGCGACTTCCTGCAGGCGCGCGCCGAGGAGACGCTCGACAAGGAGAGCCGCAGGCAGCTGCAGCGCGCCTCCGCGCAGCAGTTGGAGCAGGGCGGGCACGCGGCGGAGGCGCTCGCGCTGTATCGCGACAGCCACGGCTGGAGCGACATGGCTGCAGTGATCGAGCGTCACGCGCAAGCGCTTCTCGCCCAGGGCCGCGGCGAGACGGTGGCGCGCTGGGTCGAGGAGCTGCCGCCCGAAATGCAGCTCAAGCATCCCTGGACCGTGCACTGGGCGGCGGCGAGCCGGGCGCAGCTTGCGCCGCGCGAGGCAAGGCTGCTGTACGAAAAAGCCTTCGAGCTGTTCCGCGCGCAGCAGGATGCGAAGGGCATGGTGCTCGCGTGCTCTGGCGCGATGGACGCCATCCTCTACGAGCTCGACGACTTCTCGCTGCTCGACCGCTGGATCGCGGTGCTCGATGAAGCGGCGAGCAATACGCCGCTCGGCTCGCCGGAGCTCGAGGCGCGGGTCGCGTGCAGCATGTTCGTGTCTCTCACGCTGCGCCAGCCGCAGCGGCGCGACATCGGGCAATGGATCGAGCGCGCGCTCGCCGCGGCGCGCGGCGTGCCCGAAGTGAACCTCAAGATCTCGACCGGCCTGCTCGCGGCGCTGACCCTGATGTGGACCGGTCTCTACGCGCGCGCCGCCGAGCTCATCGACGACATGCGCCGCCTTGCGGAGGCGACCGGGATCACGGTGTTCTCGCTGCTCACGCTGAAGACAGTCGAAGCGATGCACGGCATGCTCACGGCCGAGGGCGCTGCCTCGGAGAAAGCGGTGCGCGAGGGTCTCGCGCTCGCGCGCGCGACCGGAGTGCATACCTGGACGTTCCAGCTTCTCGCGTACGGCTACGGAGGCGCGCTCGGCCGCCACAACCTTGCAGCCGCGGCGAGCCTGGCGCGCCAGCTCGAATCGCATACCGCCGCCGGCGGGCGCTTCAACCTGTGCCTGTTCCGGCACTTCCAGGCCTGGGAAGCCATGCTGCGCAAAGACCTCATGGGCGCGCTGCAGCACGAGAAAGCCGCGCTCAGGATGGCGATCGAAGTCGGCTGCCCCTATTTCGAGGCGCTTTGCCGCCTCGCGCTCGCGGCAATCCTTGCCGAGTGCGGCGACGAGCGCAAATGCGCCTCGCACCTGCTCGCGCTGCGCGAGTTGGTGCGCGATATCGACAACCGCCACCTGGAGTTCACCTGCCTTGTCGGCTTCGCGCAGATCGCGCTCGAGCACGGCCGCCAGCGCGCCGGGCTCAACGCTCTGCGCCGGGGACTCGAGCTCGGGCGGCAATACGGCTACGCGCACTTCCTGTGGTGGCGGCCGACGGCAGTGGCGCGCGTGCTTGGCCATGCGCTCCAGGCCGGCATCGAGGTCGACTACGCCCGCGGCCTGATCAAAAGCCGCGGCCTCGTGCCCGAGACGGCGCCGGGGTCGGCCGATTGGCCGTGGGCCTATCGGGTGCAGACCTTCGGCGGCTTTCGCCTGCTGCGCCACGACGAGCCGCTGCCCATGACCGGCAAGGCGCAGCGCCGCCCGCTCGAGCTGCTGAAGGTCCTGATCGCTTACGGCGGCGAGCAGGTGAGTGAAAGCCGTGTGACCGACGCCCTGTGGCCGCGGATCGACGGCGATTCGGCGCACCGCTCCTTTACCAGCGCGCTGCACCGGCTACGCAAGCTCCTGGGCGAGGACCGGGCCGTCGTCCTGCACGAGGGCCGTCTCACCCTCGATCGGCGCTATTTCTGGGTCGACGCCTGGGCTTTCGAGGCGCTCGCCGCCGAAACCGAGCGCGCTTCCGATCCGCTGCGCGCCGAACAGCTTGCCGAGCAGATGCTCGCCCTTTACCGCGCCCCGTTCATGGCCGGCGAAGACGACGCAGCCTGGGTCATTGCGCCGCGCGAACGCATGCGCAGCCGTCTGGCGCGCGCCCTGGGACGGGTGTTTCGCCAATGGGAGAGCAGCGGTCAGCTCGAGCGGGCTCGCGACGCCTACGAGAAATGCCGCGAAATCGACTCGCAGGCGGTGCCAGAGGCAGGCTTTAAGCTATAGGTAAGCGATCGGTAAGCGATCCGGCTGCGCTCCCTCCGCATCATGGACGCTGACAGGAGGGAGTCATGAACATATCGAAACGTCTTGCCATCGCTGCAGTTGTTCCCGCGTTCGCCCTTTCGGGCTGCTACGTCATTCCGGTCAACCCGGACGGCAGTCCCGCTTGGCCCCCGGGCGCGGTGTGGGGCCCCGGTGTAACGCCGTCGAGCGGAGTGACCGCACCGGCACCCGCGCAGAAGCCCACCGTTCCCGCCACGCTCCAGGCGCGTCTGTACCCGGCGAACGAGCTCGCCACCCCGACCGGGATCGTGTCCGGAACGGTGACCAACATGATGAGCGGCAAAGGGCGCTTCGTGCTCGATTACCGCGGCGAGCTGCTCAGCGGCGAAGCGACGCGGGTGTCGGGCGAGGAGCGCAAGGGCGTCGCGAGCGCGTACGGGCGCGGCGGCGCCTACATGAGCTGCGAGTACCAGATGAACACGCCCTATCAGGGCGCGGGGACTTGCCTGTTTTCGGACGGCGCGCGCTACCAGGTGCACATCGGCCAGTAGCGGCTATCCCCCGCGCATCAGGGCGATGAGCTTGCGCGCGTAGTCCGAGCCGCCCTGGCTGGAGAAGCGGTTCATCAGCGCGAGCGTGATCACCGGCGCTGGTACGCCGAGCTCGATCGATTCGAGCGCGGTCCAGCGCCCCTCGCCCGAATCGGCGACCACCGGCGCGATGCGCGAGATGTCGTGGGCCTGGGTCAGGACTCTCGCGCACAGGTCGAGGAGCGAAGAGCGCACCACGCTGCCGTGGCGCCAGGTCTCGGCGAGCCGCGCGAGGTCGATGTCGAGATCGGGGCGCGCGGCGAGCAGCGCAAAGCCTTCGGCGAGCGATTGCATGATCCCGTACTCGATGCCGTTGTGGATCATTCGGGCGAAATGCCCGGCGCCGCTCGGCCCGCAGTGCAGCCAGCCGTGCTCGGGATGCGGCGCGAGGATGCGGGCATACGGGGCGAAGATCTCGATCGATTTGGGCGTGCCACCGAGCATCAGGCAGTAGCCGTGCTCCAGGCCTTGCGCGCCGCCGGCCACGCCGGCGTCGACGTAGCGCAGCCCCTGCTGCGAGAGGGCAAGCGCGCGGCGCATCGAGTCGCGGTAGTAGCTATCGCCGCCGTCGACCAGGGTGTCGCTCGTGGCGATCATGGGCGCGAGGTCGCGCACCGCGTCGTCCACTGCCGTCCCTGGGGGGACCATCAGCAGGATCACGCGCTCGCCTTCCATGCGTGCGCAAAGCGCCGCGAGCGACTCCGCGCAGTGGATTCCCGGCTCGGCGGCGAGCGCCCGGCGCGCCGGCTCGCGCTCGTCGTAGCAGACGACTTGCACGCCGGCCCGCGCCAGCCGTCGCGCCATCCCCGTGCCGATGGTGCCCAGACCGACGATGCCTATTTGCATGGACCCCTCCCGAACGAGAGGCTGAATTCTAGGGTCTAGGACTGTCATGGACTATCTCGACCTGCTGCAATGGCCCGCCATGGTGGTTACGGTGGCCGCGGCCTGGCTCGTGGCATCGCGCTCGGCGCCCAAGCGGGCAATCGGCTTCTGGTGCTTTCTGGCGAGCAACACACTGTGGGTCGCCTGGGGCCTGCACGACCGCGCGTGGGCGCTAGTCGGGCTGCAGTTCTTCCTCGCCGCGCTCAATATTCGCGGCGTCAGGAAGAACGAGTGAGGAGCTCGCGGAAAGCGAGCGCTGCATCCTCCAGGCGCCCGGCGTCCAGCCGCAGCAGGTCGGGGAACGCGCGCAGCCAGGTCAGTTGCCGCTTGGCGAGCTGGCGCGTCGCGGCGATGGCGCGAGCGCGCATGGTCGCCGCGTCGCATTCGCCTTCGAGGAACTCCCAGGCTTGCCGATAACCCACCGCGCGCATGCTCGGCATGTCGGCGCGAAGCCGATAGCGCTTCCTCAGCGCCTTCACTTCTTCCACGAGGCCGGCGGCGAGCATGGCATCGAAGCGGCTTTCAATGCTCGTGTGGAGCGCTGAACGCTCCGGCAGCAGCGCGCAAGCCTTGATGGCGAATGGAGGCGGATCGGCTGCGCCACGCTGCAGCGCCGAGATCGGCTCTCCCGCGATGCGGAACACCTCGAGCGCGCGCTGGATGCGCTGCGGATCGCTCGGCGCGATGCGCAGCGCGGCCTGCGGATCGATCCTCGCCAGCTCGGCATGCAGCGCCGGCCAGCCGCGCTGCGCCGCTTCGGCGTTGATCGCGGCGCGCACCCGGGCGTCGGCTGCGGGCAGCTCGTCCAGTCCGCCGCACAGGCTGCGGTAATAGAGCATCGTGCCGCCGACGAGCAGCGGAATCCTTTTTCTGTCGAGAATGCCGCCGATCGCGCGGATCGCATCGGCGCGGAATTGCCCGGCGGAGTAGCGCTCGTCGGGATCGATGAGATCGATGAGATGATGCGGCACGCGCAGCCGCTCGGCTGCGCCCGGCTTCGCGGTGCCGATGTCCATGCCGCGGTAGACCTGCGCAGAGTCCAGCGAGACGACCTCGATGGGCAAGCGGCCCGCCGCTTCGAGCGCCAGGCGCGATTTTCCGCTCGCGGTGGGCCCGAGCAGCGCGTACGCCGTGCCGCCCAAGGCGCTAGCGGCCGCCCGCGACGTCGACGATCGCGCCGCTCACGTACGAAGCTTCGCCCGAGAGCAGCCAGAGGATCGTGCGCGCCACTTCTTCGGGCTCGCCCGGGCGCTCCAGCGGCGCGCTTTTCCCGATGCGCTCCAGGCGGCCCGGATCGCCGCTCGCCAGATGAATCTCGGTGCGGATGATGCCGGGACGCACGGCGTTCACCCGGATGCCCTCGGGTCCGACCTCTTTCGCGAGGCCGAGCGTCAAGCTGTCGATCGCGCCTTTCGAGGCCGCGTAGTCCACGTATTCGCCCGCACCGCCGAGCCGGGCGGCAACCGAGGAGATGTTCACTATCGCGCCGCCCGCACCGCCGCGGCGCGTGGACATGCGCCTCACCGCCTCGCGCGCACAGAGGAAGCTTCCCGTGACGTTGACTGCGAGCATGCGCGCGATGCGCGCGGCGCTCATGTCGGCAACGCGCATGCCGCGGTCGACGATGCCGGCGTTGTTGACGAGCGCGCTGAGGCGCCCGAGCGAGCGCTCGACCGTCTCGAACAGGCGCAGCACGTCGTCCGCGGAGGAGACGTCGCCCGCGACGGCGGTCGCTTTGGCGCCTTCCTTGCGTAGCTCTGCAGCGAGCGAGTCCGCCGTATCGTGATCGCGCAGGTAATTGATGCCCACGGCGTAGCCCTGCTTTGCGGCAAGGCGGGCGGTCGCCGCGCCGATGCCGCGGCCGCCGCCGGTAATGAGAACGACCTTGCTCACGCTAGCGGCCGCGCATGAACAGGCGATCGAGATCGGAGAGCGTGAGCTGGTACCACGTGGGCCGGCCGTGGTTGCAGCTCCCCGAGCGCTCGGTGTGCTCCATTTCGCGCAGCAGCGCGTTCATCTCGGCGGCCCCGAGCGCGCGGTTCGCGCGCACCGCGGCGTGGCAAGCCATGGTTGCGAGCAGCTCGTTCTGCCGCGCGGAAAGCGCCTCGGCTGCGCCGTACTCGCGGATTTCCTTCAGGACGTCGCGCGCCAGGCCGACGACGTCGCCGCCGGCGAGCGCGGCCGGCGCGGCGCGCACCGAGAGCTCGTTCGGCCCCGAAACGCTGAGCTCCAGCCCCAGGCGCTCCAGCGCTTCGCGGTTTTCATCCGCGGTCGCGATATCAAGCGCCTCGGCCGAGAACACCGCCGGCACGAGCAGCGCCTGGCGCTCCACCGCGCCGGCGTCCAGGTTCCGCTTGAGCCGCTCCATCACGATGCGCTCGTGCGCGGCATGCATGTCGACGAGGACGAGTCCCGCTTCGTTCTGGGCAAGGACATAGACGCCGTGCAGCTGCGCGAGCGCGTAGCCGAGCGGCGGCGCCTTGTCGGCGGCCGGAAGGGGTGCGGCCGCCGCCATGAAGCGCTCGTAGGCCCGCGCGGGTTGCGCGAGCGAAAAAGCACCCTGGAGCGGAGCGCTTTGCGAAACCTCGGCATAACTGATCGGCGCCTCGGCAGCGCTCGGCGCGAGCGCGCGCCCCAGCGCATGCCGCACGAACTGGTGGACCGCGCGCGCATCGCGAAAGCGCACTTCGGTTTTCGCCGGATGCACGTTGACATCGACCGCCCGCGGATCGAGCTCGAGATAGAGCACGTAGGCCGGCTGGCGCTCGCCGTGCAGCAGCTCGGAGTACGCTTCGCGCGCGGCATGCGAAAGCAGGCGATCGCGCACGTAGCGACCGTTCACGAAGAAGTACTGTGCATCGGCGCGCGCCTTGGCGGCCTGAGGCGTGCCCGCGGCACCGCTCAGGCGCAGGCCCGCGGAGCGGGCATCGATCGGCACGCTCGCCCGAAGGAACTCCTCGCCGAGGAGCGCGCCGATGCGCTCGAGCGCCGATTGCCCGCGCAGGTGGCGGCTCACGCGGCCGTTGTGCTTGAGGATAAAGGCGGTGTCGCAGCGCGCGAGCGCGATGCGGCGGAAAGCCTCGTCGCAGTGGCCGAACTCGGTCGCCTCGGTGCGCAGGAACTTGCGGCGCGCCGGCGTGTTGAAGTAAAGGTCGGCGACCGAGACGGTGGTGCCCGGAGCGCGCGCCGCAGGCTCGAGCTCGCCCAGCCGCGCGCCTTCCGCGGCGATCGTGGCGCCGTGCGCCGCCTCGCGCATGCGGCTGGTAAGCGTAAGGCGGGACACCGAGGCGATCGACGCCAGCGCTTCGCCGCGAAAGCCCATGCTGGCGACGCCTTCCAGATCTTCCAGGCTCGCGATCTTGCTCGTCGCGTGCCGGGCGAGGGCGAGCGGCAGCTCCTCGCGCGGGATGCCCGTGCCGTCGTCCTCGACCTGGATGCGGCGCGCGCCGCCTTCCTCGAGCGCGACGCTCACTGCGCGCGCGCCTGCGTCGAGGCTGTTCTCGACCAGTTCCTTCAGCACGGACGCCGGACGCTCGACCACCTCGCCGGCCGCGATCTGGCTGATGAGCAGCTCGGGCAGCACCCGAATGGCGGGGTTCGAGGACATCGGAAAAGCGCGCGGCGATTATACAATCGGGCGATGTTGGAGCTTCTCGCGTGGGCCTGGGATCTCGCGCTGCATCTGGACCGGCACCTCGCGACCTTCGTCGCGCAGTACGGCGGATGGGTCTATCTGCTTCTTTTCCTCATCGTGTTCTGCGAGACCGGCCTGGTCGTCACGCCTTTCCTGCCGGGCGACTCGCTGCTTTTCGTGGTCGGCACGCTCGCCGCGGTGGGCGGCATGGACATCGCCCTGGTGATGGCTGTCCTCGTCGCCGCGGCGCTGTCGGGCGACAACGCGAATTACTGGATCGGCCGCTGGGCGGGGATGCGCCTTTTCTCGCGATGGCTGAACCCGGCGTATCTCAAGCGCACGCACGAGTTCTACGAAAAGCACGGCGGCAAGACGATCATCCTCGCGAGATTCGTGCCCATCGTGCGCACCTACGTTCCTTTCGTCGCCGGCGTCGGCGAAATGCCGTATGTGCGCTACCTCGCCTACTGCGTTCTTGGCGCGGCGCTGTGGGTCGGGTCGCTGTGCCTCGCGGGCTACTTCTTCGGCAATATCCCGGTAGTGAAGAACAATCTCACGGTGGTGATTCTCGCCATCGTGCTCGCGTCGGTGTCGCCCGGCATCGTCGCCTGGCTGCGCAGCCGCGGCTCAGTTCATGGCGAGGGGTAGCGGCCGCGGCGGGTGCTTGGCGATGTAGTCGCGAATCCCCTCGAGAAGCGCGCGCGCCAGCCGGTTCTGGTAGGCCTCGTCGTTCAGCCGCTTTTCCTCCTCCGGGTTGGAAATGAACGCGGTTTCCACCAGGATCGACGGCACATCGGGTGCTTTGAGGACCGCGAAGCTCGCCTGCTCGACCTGCGGCTTGTGCAGGGTGTTGACGCGGCCGAGCCGCTTCAGGACCGAGCTGCCCAGGCGCAGGCTGTGGTCGATGGTGGCGGTCTGGTACAGGTCGAGAATCGTCTGCTTCACGTAGGAATCCTTCGCCTGGAGATTCACGCCGCCGATCAGGTCGGCCTCGTTCTCCTTCTTCGCGAGCAGCCGCGCCATCTCGGAGGTCGCACGGCGCTCCGACAGCGCGAACACGGACGAGCCGCGGGCATGCGGGCGGATGAAGGCATCGGCGTGAATGGAGACGAAGAGGTCCGCGCTTACCTTGCGTGCCTTGTCGACGCGGGTCTGCAGCGGGAGGTAGTAGTCACCCTCGCGCGTGAGCAGCGCGCGCATGTTCGGCTCGGCGTCGACCAGATCCTTGAGCCTGCGGGCGATATCGAGCGTGATGTCCTTCTCGCGCGAGCCGTGCCGGCCGATCGCTCCGGGGTCTTCGCCACCGTGGCCGGCGTCGATCACGATGGTGGCGAGGCGCAGCACTCGTTCCGCCGGCTTCGGCTGCTGCGGCTTTCTCTCCGTCTGCTCGATGAGCACCGCGAGCGGATCGAGAGGAACCGCCGGATAGATGTCGAGCACCAGCCGGTGCCCGTACTCGGCGATCGGCGGCAGGGTGAACACCTGCGGCTTCACCTCGGTCTTGAGATCGAGCACGACCCGCACGACGCCCGGGCGGTTGCGCGCCACGCGCAGGCCCTGGAGGTAGGGATCGTCTTCGGCGACTTTGCCGTGCAGCTCGGCGAGCCCCGCAGAGAGCTCGTCGGTTTCGAGATCGAGCACCAGCCGCTCGGGATTCTTCAGGCCGAACACGCTGTGCCTGATTTCCGACTTCGATTCGAGCGTGAGCCGCGTGTAGTCGCGCGCCGGCCAGATGCGGCTCGAGACGATCTGGGCTTGCGCTGCGCCTACAAAAAGGAGCGCAAGGAAGACAGCCAGGCTTCGCCAGACGGACTGCAGGCTTCCACGATGGCACGCCTCCCCGCCCCTGCGAACTGCAGCTGCAGTTCGAGGTCCGGGGGTGCGAGCAGGTCCTCGGCTTTTTCCGGCCACTCGACAACGCACACCGAGTGCGGATTGAAGTATTCCCGGAAGCCCGAGCTCAGCCATTCCGACCGATCTTTGAAGCGATAGAAATCAAAGTGATAGAAGTGTAAGCTCGAAACCTCGTAAGGTTCAACCAGTGTATAGCTCGGGCTCTTGACCCGTCCGGCATATCCAAGAGCCCGTAAGAGACCCCGGACGAGGGTGGTTTTGCCGCTGCCGAGGTCGCCCCGCAGATGCAGAACCCTTCCTGGGGCCACCCCCGCGGCAAGCGCCGCCCCGAGGGCCTCGGTGGCGGTGGCATCCGGCAAATTAATATCGAGCTGCATGGATCACGCAGCGCTAGCGCAGCGCATAAAGCACTGGGGACGTGAGCTCGGGTTCCAGGCGGTGGGCATCGCCTCGGCGGACCTCGCCGCGGCAGAGCCGCGGCTGCTCGACTGGCTCGGCAAGGGCTGGCATGGCGAGATGCAGTATATGGCCCGCCATGGCGCGCTACGGGCGCGGCCCGCCCAGCTCAAGCCGGGCACGCTACGCGTAATCTCGTGCCGGATGGACTACCTGCAGGACATTCCCCAAGGCATCGACCTGGATTGGGACACGGCATATATCGCGCGCTACGCCCGCGGGCGCGACTATCACAAGGTGCTGTGCGCGCGGCTGCAGGCGCTGTGCGGGCGCATCGAGCACGAGATCGGTAGGTTCGGCTACCGGGTATTTACGGATTCGGCACCCGTGCTCGAGGTGGAGCTCGCGGCGCAGGCGGGGCTCGGCTGGCGCGGCAAGCACACGCTGTTGCTGGACCGCAACGCCGGATCCTGGTTCTTTCTCGGGGAGATCTATTGCGATCTCGCCTTGCCGCCGGACAGCCCGCAGACCGACCATTGCGGCAGTTGCGAGCGCTGCATCGACATCTGCCCGACGCGGGCGATCCGCGCGCCCTATCAACTCGAGGCGCGCCGCTGCATCTCCTACCTCACGATCGAGCACAAGAGCGCGATTCCGGAGGAATTGCGCCCGCTCATCGGCAACCGCGTGTACGGTTGCGATGACTGCCAGCTCGTCTGCCCCTGGAACCGCTTCGCGCGCTTGTCGCAGGAAGGCGATTTCGCGGTCCGCAACGGCCTGGACCGCGCGAGCCTGGTGGAGCTCTTCGCCTGGACCGAGCGCGAGTTCGACGAGCGCCTGCGCGGCTCGCCTATCCGGCGCATCGGCTACGAGCGCTGGCTGCGCAATCTCGCGGTCGGCCTCGGCAACGCGCCCACGTCGCCCGAAGTCATCGCAGCATTACGCTCCAAAAGAAATCACCCTTCTCCTCTCGTAAGAGAACACGTGGAATGGGCCCTCTCGCGGCATGAGCGCGTGGCGGCCTGACGGCCACCTGCCGGGCTTCGAGGCCCTCGAGCTCGGTTTCCCCGACGATTACGACGGGCCCGTGATGGCGACGCTGGTGCGGCTGCCGGCAGGCGCCGCGCCGCGCGGCGCGGTGCTCTACGTGCACGGCTTTGCCGATTATTTCTTCCAGCGGCACATGGCGCAGCGCTTCGCCGCGGAAGGCTATGCGTTCTACGCGCTCGACCTGCGCAAGCACGGCCGCTCGCTGCGGCCGCACCAGCATCCGAACTTCTGCAAGA
>DASZOS010000052.1:0-63316 GCA_035550695.1 Burkholderiales bacterium
GCCGAGCGGCTGCGTCGGCATCGGGCCGTAGGGGAACGAGACCACGTTCGCGCCGATCGCCTTGAACACCTTTTCAAGCAGCTGCTTGCCGCCGCCGTACTTGTGCCAGGCGAGCAGCATGTTCGCGTCCATGCCGAACGCCGGGCTCGATCCCCACAGCGCAAGCGCGTTCTGCTTGCCGTAGTGGTAAACGAGCACGCCGTGGCCGCCGTCGAGCGTGCCCTTGGACACCGCGTCGAGCAGGCCGAAGGCTGGGACCACCGCGCCGGCCGGCAGCACCTCGATCTTGAGGTCGCCGCCGGTCATGTCGTTCACCTTCTTGGCATAGTCGGTGGCGTACTCGTTGAACATGCTCTTCGCCGGCCAGGTGGATTGCCAGCGGAAGCTGATCGGCCCCTGGGCCTTGACGATCATCGGGAAGCCAAGCGATGCCGCGCCGGTCGCCGCCGCCGCGCCCGTAAGGAACTTGCGGCGCGACGCTTCAGGTCTTACCTGCTGCTTGCTCATTCGTTGTCTCCTGTCTCAGACGTTCGTACTTTAGGGAAGGGCCGGGCCCTGCCATATCGGGAATCGTAGTAGTCCGCGCAAGGCGCAGGCGATTCTACTCTCGTATTTCGTGCACCGGCAAGGCGAGCCACGATACGGAATCTGCCGGCGCCGCTGCGGCTTGCGACGCGGGCGCAGACTCGCGTTTGTCTTTGTGCGGTGCGTGCGGCTGCCAGCCCACCGTGGCGAGCATTACGAAGAAGCCAAGCACGTACGCCACCGCCACGTGCCAGCCCTCCTTCAGCCAGCGGCCGACGGACTTGGCCTGGGGGTACATGTTGGAAATGGCTACCCCCGCCGAGGAGCCGAACCAGATCATCGAGCCGCCGTAGCCCACCGCGTAGGCGAGGACCCCCCAGTCATAGCCGCCCTGCTTCAACGCGAGGGCGGTGAGCGGGATGTTGTCGAACACCGCGGAGATGAAGCCCAGGCTGAATGCGCTCTGCCAGGAGGCCGGCGGCAGCTTCTCGACCGGCATCATCGAGGCGATGGTCACGAGCGAGAGCAGGAAGATCGAGCCCTTGAGTGCTTCGGGTAGAAGGCCCCACTGCGGCCTGCGCAGCGGCGTGCAGACGAGAATCGCTATCCAGACTGCCGCGCCGATCACCGGGAAGCGCTCGAGCGCCACCGGGAACTTGAGGTTGGCGATCACGTTTACGGAGATGGCCGCGATCAGGATGAAGGCGACGATCGCGACGCGCGCCCAGTCCACGCTGATGCCGGCCGGCGCCTCCTTGGTGATGGGAGCGAACGCATGCTGCTGGCGCGCCGCCACGAGGCCGCTCACCACCAGCGCCACGACCGCCGCGGCATAGGCGTGAAGGACATCGAGCGGGTCGACGCCGTCGATCCACATCATCGTGGTCGTGGTGTCGCCGACCACGCTGCCCGAGCCGCCGGCGTTCGACGCGGCGACGATGGCGGCGAGGTAGCCGATGTGCACCTTGCCGCGGAACACGACGCGCGCCATCGTGCCGCCGATCAGCGCCGCGGCGATGTTGTCGAGAAACGAGGACAGCACGAACACCATGGCAAGGAGCCAGAACCCGCCCCACCAGCTGTCCGGAAGGATCTTCGGCAGCTCCGCCGGCACCTTGCTGTCCTCGAAATGCCGCGAAAGCAGCGCGAAGCCGAGCAGCAGGCCGAGCAGGTTGGTGAGGATCACCCATTCGTGCGCCATGTGGAGCGCCAGCCCGCCCACGCCCGGCCCGGTCTTGAAGCCGGTGAAGCCGAGCTTGTACAGCGTGACGACGGCGAGGCCGATCAGCGCCACCCGCAGCGTGTGGTGGTGAAACAGCGCCACGCCGGCCAGAGTGAGGCCGAAGAGCACGAAGTCGATTGGCACGCCCAGCACGCCGGCCACCACCGCCGCCGCGACGGCGAGTGCGAATAGCCTCATTGCTGCCTCCCGTTTGCGGCGATTATAGGTTCAACTGCCTTGCTCCCAGCGCGCGCAGGCTTCGCGCACCACGTCGGCCAGCGAGCCGCGCGCCGCATGGCGGCGGCGCAGCCAGCCTGCGTCGGACTCGCCCATGCGCACGCCGGCAGCGAGCTCCTCCAGGAGCGCGGAGCTCCCGAGCCGCGAAGCATGCGCCGCCACCAGCCCGATCGTCTCCAGGATGTCGTCGCCGATTTTCTTCTTCACTCCGGCGTAAGGCTCGACCATGTCGCCGCGCGCGCCGAAGCGGCACGCCTCGAAGCGGTTATAGCTGTTCACGAGGTAGACGGTGCGCGAGGGTTCGCGCCGCCGGTCGTCCAGGTGGTGCGCGGCGAGCGCCTGCGCGTACGCCGCGAGCAGGGCCGCGCGGCGCGTGGTGAGCGGAGTGTCACAGACCCGGATCTCGACCGTGCCGTATTCGGGCTTCGGCCGGATGTCCCAGTAGAAATCCTTCATGCTGGTGACGATGCCGAAGCGCTTCATGGTCGAGAAGTACTCCAGAAACTCAGCCCAGCCGGAAACGAACGGCATGTGCCCGGCGAGCGGGAAGGCGCTGACCGCGGTCAGGCGCGAGGACTGGAACGAAGTGTCCTCGCCCTGATAGAAAGGCGAGGCGGCCGACAGCGCGATGAAGTGCGGCACGTAGCGCGTCAGCATGTGGGTGAGATAGATCGCCTCGTCGCCGCCCGCGCAGCCGACATGGATGTGCTGGCCGAACACGGTGAACTGCTTGGCGAGGTAGCCGTAGCGCTCGACGACGTTGCGGAAGCGCTCGTTCGGGTAGATGCGGCGGTCCGCCCAGTCGTGAAACGGGTGCGATCCGCCGCCGCAGACGCGTGCGTTGAGCACGCCTGCCTCGCGCACCACGGCCTGCCGCATGACGTCGAGCTCCTCCAGGAGCGCGGCGCTGCCGGAGTGCACCGAGCTGTTCAGCTCGATCATGCTCTCGGTGATCTCCGGCTTCACCGCGCCGGGGAGCTTGCGCTTCGAAAGGCGCGCGAGCAGGTCGGCGGCGTCGCGCGATAGATCCATGTCGTGCGGCCGCACCAGCTGCAGCTCGATCTCGACGCCGAGCGTGAGCGCCGCCGACGGCCTGAAGCCGAGCTCATCCATCGGGATGCGCCTCGCCGGCGCCGCGCAGGGCGAACTGCGTCGCAAGAGGACCGATCAGCTCCAGCACCACGACCGCCGAAAGCACCACCGCGGCAAGCTCCTTGCCGAAGGCGGGATACAGCGTCGTCGTATCGCGCACCATGACCACGGCCGATCCGGACAAGGGAATGAGCGCCACCGCGAGCAAGCCGGCCCCGCCCGGCCGGATGCCCGACAGCGGCCCGAAGACGAGAAGCGCGAGGCCCTTGCCGAGAAAGCGCACGACGATATAGGCGGCAACGACGGTGGCCGCCACGGCGTTGAAGGCCGAGAACTCGAGGCTCGCCCCCACCAGCACGAAGAGGATCACGAAGAAAAGCTGCGCGCCGTAGCCGAAATGGATGGGCAGCAGGACGTGCTCGTTGTCGAGGTTGCGGGCGAGGATGCCGAAGCTGATGAGGGTCAGGCTGACCGAGAGCTTCAGCGCATGAGCCAGCCCCACCGTCACGATGACCATGGCGACCAGGAGAACGAACTGCAGTTCCTCGCGCTTGCCGAGCCAGGCGGCGAGCCGCAGCATCAGCACGCACGCGAGGTAACCGGCGACGATAGATCCCCAAAGGACGTACAGGGGATGGAACAGCGCCTGCTCCCAGGTCGCCTTGTGCTCCAGATGCAGAAACGGCATCAGCAGCGTGAGCAGCACGTAGGCGAACACGGTGTTCACCGCGGTAAAGAGCAGCATCCGCTCCGTGATCTGGCCCTCGGCGCGCAGATCGTGCGCGACCAGCATCACCACGGCCGGCGAGGTCGCAGTGCCGATCGCCGCGGCCATGGCGGCGAGCAGCGGCCTGAAGTCGAAATACACCAGGGCGCCGAAGATCGCCCAGAAACAAAATACGCTTTCGGCGACCGCGGTCGCGAGAAGCCAGCGGTTCGCCCTCAGCCACTTGAAGTCCAGCCGGAAGCCGAGCTCGAACACGATCAGGCCGACCGACAAGTCGATCAGCAATCGCAGGTCGAACAGCATGTTGCCGCTGAGCAGGCCAAAGCCCTGTGGTCCGAGAATCGCTCCGGCGACGACGTAGCCGGTGATGCGCGGCAACGACGCGTAGCGCCGGACCGCTTCTCCGGCGAGCAGCCCGACGACGACCAGCGCGCCGAAGAGCGCCGCATGCGAGAAGCTCGGGGGCAGCGCGGGAAAGAAATCGGCGCTCATGGACCGCCGCGCGCCGCCTCGAGGAACTCTTCGAGAAGCGGCGCGCTGTCGAGCGAATCGCCTTGGCCGGGATAGTGGAATTCCGGGTGCCATTGCACCCCCAGGACATAGCCCTTGCCGCTGCCGCGGAGCGCTTCGACAATGCCGTCGGGCTCCGACCACGCTTCGACGCGCAAGCCCCGGCCGAGCGCCTTGACCGACTGGTGGTGTATGGAGGTGACGCGCGGCCGCTCCACGCCGCGGTACAGGCTCGCGAGCCGCGACCCGGGCTCGAAGCGGATGTCGTGGCGGTGCTTTTCGTACTCGTCGGTGACGTGCTCCCGCGCATCGGCGACCTGCGTCGCGACGTCCTGGTAGAGCGTGCCGCCGAAAGCGACATTGATGAGCTGGGCGCCGCGGCAGATGCCGAGCACGGGCTTGCCCGCCTCGACGAACTCGTGCACCAGCTCGATCTCGTAGACGTCGCGCAGGCGGTCGCCCGCCCATTGCTGGCTGAGCGGCTCTTCGCCGTAGCTGAGCGGGCTGACATCCGAGCCGCCCTGCAGCACCAGGCCGTCCAGCGCGCGCGCGTAGTCGGCGACGCGGATATTGCTGGGATGGATCAATCCGTCCTTCGCGACCGTGGGCACCATGAAAACCAGCACGTCGCGCGACATCACCCAGTGCGCGATGGATTGCTCGAGGTACTGCAGGGTCTTCGACTGGATACCCTTGCCTTCCGGCCGGGGGTGGAACAGGCGCGGCGATACGCCGATCTTCAGCGCATCGGGGGAGACCTTTCTCGACAATGCCCGGCGCAGCGAATGCGCCGCGTGCCGCAGGGGGATCACCCCCTCAGTCTAGCGCCTTGGCCAGCTCCCCCACTACCTTGGTCAGGCCTTCAGCGCGACGAGCACCTCATCCAGCATCTTCTTCGCGTCGCCGAACAGCATGCGATTGTTGTCCTTGTAGAAGAGCGGATTGTCCACGCCCGCGTAACCCGAGGCCATGCTGCGCTTCATGACGATCGAGGTTTTCGCCTTCCACACTTCCAGCACCGGCATGCCGGCGATCGGGCTCGCCGGGTCTTCCTGCGCCGAGGGATTGACGATGTCGTTGGCGCCGATCACCATGGATACGTCGGTCTCCGGGAAGTCCCCGTTCAGCTCGTCCATCTCCTGCACGATGTCGTAGGGCACCTTGGCTTCGGCGAGGAGCACGTTCATGTGGCCGGGCATGCGGCCCGCCACCGGGTGGATGCCGAAACGCACGTTCACGCCCTTGTCGCGCAGGAACCTGGTGATCTCGTACACCGCGTGCTGCGCCTGCGCCACCGCCATGCCGTAGCCCGGCACGATGATCACGTTCTTGGAACCGCGCAGCAGCTCGGCGGTCTCCGCCGCGGTGACCGCAGACACCTCGCCGGCAGGCTGCGCGCCGCCCGCCGCGACCGGCGCCCCGCCCTCGGTGCCGAAGCCACCGGCAATCACGCTGATGAAGTGGCGGTTCATCGCCCGGCACATGATGTAGGAAAGGATCGCGCCGCTCGAACCGACGAGCGCGCCGGTGACGATCAGCAGGTCGTTGTTCAGCATGAAGCCCGTGGCTGCCGCCGCCCACCCCGAGTAGCTGTTCAGCATCGAGATGACGACCGGCATGTCCGCGCCGCCGATCGCCATGACCATGTGGATGCCGAAAGCGAGCGCGATCACCGTCATTACGATGAGCGGCGTCATGCCCTCGGCGATCGAATGCGTGTTGATGAAGACGCCGCCAAAGTAGATCACCACCAGCAGGCCGACGAGGTTGATCCAGTGGCGTGCCGGAAGCAGCATCGGCTTGCCGCTGATCTTGCCCGAGAGCTTGCCGAAAGCGATCACCGAGCCGGAGAAGGTCACGGCACCGATCAGCACGCCGACGTAGATCTCCAGTTCGTGGATGGTCTTCTCGGCTCCCTGGAAATGCGCTGTCGCCGCGGGGTCGATGTAGTTCGCGAATCCGACCAGCACCGCCGCGAGACCGACCAGGCTGTGCATGAGCGCGACCAGCTCGGGCATCTGCGTCATCCTGACGACGCGGGCGGCGTAAAGGCCGATGACGGCGCCAACCAGCATAGCGCCCGCGATCCAGCCGTACCCGGCCGGCGTGACCTGCGGCCCGAAGACGGTCGCGAGCACCGCGATCGTCATGCCGATGATGCCGTAGAGGTTGCCGCGGCGCGAGGTCTCGGGATTGGAAAGGCCGCCGAGGCTCAGGATGAAAAGGATCGTCGCGCCTACGTAGGAGACCGTTGCGAGAGTTGCGGAGATCATCGTGTCTCCTTTACTTGCGGAACATTTCCAGCATGCGCTGGGTGACGGCGAAACCGCCGAACATGTTGATCGAGACGAGCGCGATGCTGACCACCGCGAGGCCGATGATCCAGAGCTCCGGCCGCTCGGTCGCCGCCTCGATCGGGGGGGCGACCTGCACCAGAGCACCGATCGCGATGATGCTGCTGATCGCGTTGGTGACGCTCATCAGCGGCGTGTGCAGGGCCGGGGTCACGTTCCAGATCACCATGTAACCGATGAAGCAGGCAAGTACGAAGACGGTGAAGTGCGCAAGGAACGCCGCCGGCGCATTGGCGCCGATGAACCAGAAGAGCAGCGCCGCCACCAGGAACATGATCGCGGTCGATCTTGCCGAAGCCGGCGCGCCGGCGCCGCCGTGGCCATGCGCCTTCGCCGGCGCCTTCGCCGGCGCCGCGACCGGCGGCTTGGCGGCCGGGGCAGCGGGTGCCGCGGCAAGCTTGGGCGCCGGCGGCGGCCAGGTGATGCTTCCCTCCTTGATCACCGTCAGGCCGCGGATGGCATCGTCTTCCATGTTGACGTTGATGACGCCGTCCTTCGTCTTGCACAGCTCCTCGGTCAGCCGGAACAGGTTGGTGGCGTACAACGTGGAGGACTGCTTCGCCAGCCGGCTGGGCAGGTCGGTGTAGCCGATGATCGTGACGCCATGCTTAACGACGGCCTTGCCGGGTTCGGTCAGCTCGCAGTTGCCGCCCTGCTCTCCCGCCATGTCGACGATCACGCTGCCCGGCTTCATGGACTTCACCATGTCGGCGGTGATCAGCCTCGGCGCGGGCTTGCCCGGGATCAGGGCGGTGGTGATGATGATGTCCACCTCCTTCGCCTGCTTGGCATACATTTCGCGCTGCGCCTTCTGGAAGCCCTCGCTCATGACCCTGGCGTAGCCGCCGCCGCCCGAGCCTTCTTCCTCGTAATCGACCTTGACGAACTCGCCGCCCATCGACTTGACCTGGTCGGCCACTTCCGAACGGGTGTCGTTCGCGCGCGCGATGGCGCCCAATCCGACGGCGGTGCCGATCGCGGCGAGCCCCGCGACCCCGGCGCCGGCGACAAAGACCTTGGCGGGCGGAATCTTGCCGGCGGCGGTCACCTGGCCGGCGAAGAAGCGGCCGAAGGCGTTGGCCGCCTCGATGACGGCGCGGTAGCCGCTGATGCCGGCCATGGAAGTCAGCGCGTCCATCTTCTGGGCGCGGCTCAACATGCGCGGCAGCGAGTCGATCGCCAGCACGGTCGCCTTCTTCGCCGCGAGTGCCTGCATCAGCTCGGGGTTCTGCGCCGGCCAGATGAAGCTCACCAGGGTGCCGCCTTCACGCATCAGGCCGACTTCGGCCATGCTCGGCCCGCGCACCTTGAACACGATGTCCGCGGCTGCCCAGAGGCGCGCCGCGTCTTCGATAATCTCGGCGCCCGCGGCGCGGTAGGTGTCGTCCGCGAAGTTTGCCGCGTCGCCGGCGCCGGACTGCACCGCGACCCGGAACCCCAGCTTGATGAGCTTCTCGACGACTTCGGGCACGGTGGCGACGCGCTTCTCGCCCGCCGCGGTCTCGCGCGGCACTCCGATCAACTGCGGCATGGATTCCCCTCTGTGGATCGCTGCATTACGAAGGTCGGCCTGATTCTTCGCGCGCAATTCTACCCGCCACGGCACGGCCGCCGCGGCGCGAACGCGTGTCACGTTTGACCTGCATCAAGCGGAGCGCGGAAGGCACGTCCACTCTACGACCTCGAACAGCGCGTGCACCGCAAGTGCGAGCGCTGCGGCAGGCAGCGCGCCCGCGAGCAGCACGGTGTGGTCGTTGAGCGCGAGACCCTGCGAAATGCGCTCGCCGAAGCCGCCGGCGCCGATGAACGCTGCAATGGTCGCGGTGCCGACGTTGATCACCGCCGATGTCTTCACCCCGGCCATGATCGTGGGCAATGCGAGCGGCAGCTCCACATGCGCAAGGATCTGGCGCGAAGTGAGGCCGAGCGCCGTGCCGGCGTGCACCAGGCCCCCCGGCACCTGAACCAGTCCGGCGTGCGTGTTGCGGGTAATGGGAAGCAGGGCGTAAAGGAAAAGCGCGATCAGCGCCGGCCATACGCCGATCGTTCCAGTGAGCGGAATGAGGAACGCCAGTAGCGCGAGCGAGGGCAGCGTCTGGATGAGGCCTGTCAGGACAAGTACCGGCTGCGCAAGCACTCTGGAACGGGCTGCCAGCATGCCGAGCGGCACGCCGATCAGCGCCGCAACCGCAAGCGAACCGAATACCAGCCCGAGGTGCTCGGCGAGCAGGCGGCCGAAGTCCGGCGCGAAGAGCGCGGACCAAAGCGTGCGCGCCCCGTTCGCCGGGCCGCCGAGATATTCGCGCGCCACCTGCGCGAAGGGGATCTTGTCGATCTCCGCGCGCGCGTTGAGGCGCACCATGGTCGTGGCGTCGATGCGGCCCTCGAGCTTCCTGAACGCCTCGAAAGCGGCGGCAAAGCGCGCCGGCGCGTCGGCGCGATACAGAAGCAGCGCGTCGTACGCCGGAAAGAACTGCCGGTCGTCGTCGAGCACCCTGATGTGATAGCGCGCGATCTTCGCGTCCGTGGAATAGAGATCCATGACGTCGATCTCGCCGGCGGCGAGCGCCTCGTAGGCGAGCCCGTGGTCAAGACCGCGCACCGGCTGCGCTAGGCCATAGGCGGCGCGCAGGCCCGGCCAGCCGTCGCGGCGGCCGAGAAACTCGTGCGACAAGCCGAAGCGCAGCGCCGAATGCCTGGCGAGCTGCGAGATGGTGCTTATGCCGAGACGCTTCGCATCGGCATCGCGCATGCCGAGCGCGTAGCTGTTGCTGAAACCGAGCGGAACCGAAGCGGCAAGGCCGAGCGGCTGCAGGCGCTGGTTAAGCGCGGCGAGATCCAGGCGCTCGTCGGTCTTGAGGATCTCGCGCGCGATCGTGCCCGTGTATTCGGGATACACGTCGATGGCGCCGCTCTTCAACGCCTCGTGCAGTATCGCCGTGTTGCCGAGCCCCGGCTTGTGCTCGGCGCGCGCAGCCTGCGCGAGCAGCTCGCCCAGGACGTAGGACTCGGTGAAGCGCTTGGAGCCCACCCTCAGCGTATCGGCGCACGCCGTGCTCCATGAGACGGCAAGCAGCAGGGCGAAGGCCGCGGTGCGCAAGCTAGGCAACGCGCTCGATCTTGCGCGCCGCGCCGTCCCCGAGGAACTGCAGCGCCGCGAGCCGCGCATAAAGCCCGCCCTGACGCAGTAGCTCCACGTGGGTCCCCTGCGCGACGAGCGTTCCGCGCTCCATGACGGCGATGCGTTCGGCGTGCTGCACGGTGGCGAGCCGGTGCGCGATCGTCAGCGTAGTGCGGCCCTGCTCCAGGTTCGCGAGCGCCCGCTGCACCATCAGCTCGCTTGCGGCGTCGAGCGAGCTGGTCGCCTCGTCGAGCAGCAGGATCGGCCGGTCGGCGAGGAGCGCGCGCGCGATCGACAGGCGCTGGCGCTGGCCGCCGGAGAGCGTGACCCCGCGCTCTCCGAGCAGCGTGTCCAGGCCCTGCGGCAGGCGCTCGATGAATTCGAGCGCAAAGGCCTGCGCGCAGGCGATTGTCGCTTCCTCGCGCGTAGCCTGCGGGCGGCCATAGCGCACGTTGTCGAGCGCGCTCGCGGCGAAGATCACCGGCTCCTGGGGCACCACGGCGAGCATGCCGCGCAGCACGCGCGGGTCCATGCTGCGCACATCGAAGCCGTCGATGCGCACCGCGCCTTGCTGCGGGTCGTAGAACCGCAGCAGCAGCGCGAACACCGTCGACTTGCCCGCGCCCGACGGACCGACGAGCGCGACGCGCTCGCCGGCAGCCACGCGCAGGGTAAAGCGCTGCAGCGCGGGAACACCGGGCCGCGCCGGGTAGGCGAACTCGACGTGGTCGAACTCGATGGCGCGGGGGCCGCGCGGCGCCGGCACTGCCGGCGCGGCCGGCGCGACGATACGCGGGGCGGTGTCGAGCAGCTCCATGAGCCGCTCGGTGGCGCCCGCCGCGCGCTGCAGCTCCCCCCACACTTCGGCCACGGTACCCGCGCCGCCCGCCACCACGGCGGCATAGAACACGAACGCCGATAGCTCTCCCGCCGAGAGCCTCCCGGCAAGCACGTCGTGGCCGCCGATCCAGAGGATGATGCCGACCGCGCCGAAAGCGATCAGCATCACCGATGAGATGAGAAACGCCTTGTACCGCACGCGGCCCACGGCGGTGCGGTAGGCCGACTCCGCATGTGCGCCGAAGCGGCTGCGGTCGAGCTCTTCGTGCGCGTAGGCCTGCACCGTGCGGATCTCGTGCACCGCCTCGTCGATGTAGGCCGAGACCTCCGCCACCCGGTCCTGGGTGTCGCGCGCAAGCCGCCGCACGCGGCGGCCGAGGAGAAGAATTGGCGCGAGCGTCGCGGGCACGCCGAGCAGCACCAGCAGCGCGAGCTTCCAGCTGGTGAGGAACAGCATCAGGGCAGCGCCCACCATCATGAGCGCGTTGCGCAGGAACATGGAAAGGCCATAGCCGATCACCTGCTGCAGCAGCGTGGCGTCGTTGGTGAGCCGGGAGATCACCTCGCCGGTCCGGGTAGTCTCGAAGAATGCCGCTTCGAGCCCGAGGATATGGTCGAAGACCGCGCGCCGCAGGTCGGTCACGACCCGCTCGCCGAGCGTCATCATCAGGTAGAAGCGCGCCCAGGTCGCGCCCGCGAGCACCGCGGCGAGGGCCATCATGGCGACGAGCGCCGAGTCGAGAAGCTGCGGCTCGCCGGTGCCGAATCCGCTGTCCACGACCTGCTTCAAGCCCTGGCCGATGGCGAGCCAGCATGCCGCCGCCGCGATGAGAGCGCCAAGAGCGCCCGCCACGCGTGCGCGGTAAGGCAGCAGAAAGCGCGCCAGCCGTGCCAGCGCCCGGGCGGAAGATCTCATGCCGGCGACCATGCTACTGCTGCAGGGCCTCCAGCACCGCGCACCATGGCATCGCCAGGCCTTCGAGGCTGCAGCCACCGCCGCCGAACGCCATCAGCCGGCCTTGCGCGTGTTGCTCGGCGAGCATGCACAGGCGGCGCACGCCCTCGATAACCGTCGCCGGCGCGGGAGGCTTGCCTGACGCGCTAGACATACTGGGCGCTGCGCGAGCACTACGCCGAGATCCAGGCGGCGCGCACAAGCGCCGGACTAACGAAGAGGTGCGTCGACACGCTCGACCTGCACCTGGCAATCGTAGAACGTGGCGCCGCCCCCGAGGTCGGTGGTGCGCTGCGAAGTGAGGTTGTTCGCGTTAGCCCTGTCCGGCGAGTACTTCTTCCACCACACCGACGGAGCCACCACGACGCCCGGCCGCGCCTTGCCGTTCACCCGCGCCTTGAGCGTCTGGCTGCCGCGGTCGTTGAACACGCGCACGCGATCGCCGTCGCGGATGCCGCGCGCGCCGGCGTCGCCCGGGTGCATGTCCAGGCGCGGCTCGCCCTCGGAGTCGCGGAAGCGCACCAGATTGGCGAACGTCGAATTCAGGAAGTGGCGAGCCGGCGGCGACAGGAACGCGAGCGGGTAGCGCTGCCGAAGCCCTTCGTCGCTCGCTTCTGCAGGGGGGTTGTAGAACGGCAGCGGGTCGATGCCCTGGTTCTCCAGGAACTCGCTGTAGAACTCGCACTTGCCCGAGGGCGTCGCGAAGCCGCCGGCCGCAAAAGGCGCAAAGCGCTCCGGAACCGCGAGCTTCTGCCAGCCCGAGCGCTTGAGCTTCTCCCAGGCGATGCCCTCCATGCGCGGATGAGAAGAGGCGAGCGCGGTGCGGCACAGGTCCTCGTCCGAATCCCGGAAGCAGGCCTCGTCGAAGCCCATGCGGCTCGCCAGGCGCCGGAACACCTCGGAATTTGGCAGCGACTCTGCGAGCGGCTGGATCGCGCGGTCGTTTCCGAGCACGTAAAGATGGCCGTAGGACTTGTGGACGTCGTAGTGCTCGAGCTGCGTGGTCGCCGGAAGCAGGATATCGGCGTAATCCGCGGTGTCGGTCTGGAAATGGTCCATGACCACGGTGAAAAGGTCCTCGCGCGAGAACCCGGCGATCACCTTGTCGGATTCGGGGCAGACGGCGACCGGGTTGTTGTTATAGACGACGAGCGCGCGCACCGGCGGCTGCGCCGAGGTCAATGCCTCGCCAAGTCGGGCCTGGTTGATCACCCGCGGCCGCCGCCCGCGCAGCAGGTCGGGGCGCTCGAGCGCTGCCTGATCGAAGCTGTAGAAGTCAGCCGTGGAGAGCACGACGCCGCCCGCCGGCTCGCGCCACGCGCCAACCAGGGCGGGCAGGCAGGCGATGGTGCGCGCTGCCATGCCGCCCCCGCAATGGCGCTGCATGCCGTAATTGAGGCGGATGGCCGCCGGCCGACTGCCGC
Source organism: Burkholderiales bacterium (assembly GCA_035550695.1). GTDB lineage: Bacteria > Pseudomonadota > Gammaproteobacteria > Burkholderiales > SG8-39 > SCGC-AG-212-J23. The sequence goes on from DASZOS010000052.1 coordinate 13,008, forward strand.
CGTAATCCTGCGCGAGCTGTACCACTTCGTGCCGGCTGATGCCGCAGGTGCGCGCAGCCCATTCGGGCGAATACCTTTCAAGGACCCTTCGCTTGAGGGCTTCGTACCCCAGGGTGTAGTCGGCGATGTATTCGCGGTCAATGAGCCCCTCGGTGATAAGCACGTGCATCACCCCGAGGGCGAGAGCGCCATCGGTGCCGGGCAGCAGCGCGATGTGCTGCGTGCATTTCTCTGCGGAGAGGCTGCGGTAGGGATCGATGGCGACGACCTTGGCGCCGCGGCGCTTGGCCTCCTGCACGCGAGACCACAAATGCAGATTCGAGACGATCGGGTTCGCGCCCCACAGCACGATGAGCCGCGCTTCCGCGAACCGCTCGGGATCCATGCCGAGCGAGCCGCCGAGCGTCGCCTTCAGGCCGACCTTGCCCGCGGTCGAGCACAGCGTGCGGTCAAGAAGGGACGCGCCGAGGCGGTGAAAAAAGCGCCTGTCCATGGAACCGTACTGCACCATGCCCATGGTGCCGGCGTAGCTGCACGGCAGGATCGACTCCGGATTTTCCTGCGCCAGCGCTTTCAGGCGCGCAGCGATCTCGTCCAGCGCCTCGTCCCAGCCGATGCGCCGGAACTCGCCCGTGCCTTTCCTGCCGACCCTCTTCATCGGATGACGCAGGCGCTCGGGCGAGTAAGTGCGCTCGAGGTAATGCGCGACCTTCGTGCACAGCGTGCCGTCGGTGAACGGCATCGACGGGTCGCCCCGGATTGCGGTGGCGACGCCGTTGTCGACGGTAACCAGCATGGCGCAGGTATCGGGACAGTCGTGCGGACAGGCTGCACGCACCACTGCGGAGGCCGCTTCGGCGCTCATCCGGGGATTTTACGCGCGAGCGCCTCGTCGAGAAGCTCGATCCAGTGGCGCACCGGCACGGATGCCGCCGGCTGCAGATGCGCCAAGCAGCCTATGTTCGCGGTCGCGATGCATGCCGGCCCGCCTTCCTCGAGGCTCTGGATCTTGCGCGCTCGCAACTCGCGCGCGATTTCGGGCTGGAGCAGCGAATAGCTGCCGGCGGATCCGCAGCACAAATGGGCATCGCGCACCGGCGTCGTGGTAAACCCGGCCCGCGCAAGGCGCGCTTCCACAGTGCCGCGGATCTGCTGTCCATGCTGCAGCGAGCACGGCGACTGGAACGCCACGAGCCCGGTCGCGAGGCCCGCCGGAATGGCGTCGAAGGGCACGACTTCGCTCAGGTCCTTGGCGAGCGCCGAGACGCGCCGCGCCTTTTCCCGATAATCCGGGTCTCCGGCAAGCAGCTCGCCGTAGTCCTTGACCGTGGAGCCGCAGCCGCTCGCGGTGAAGACGATCGCCTCGAGTTCGCCGCGCTCGATGCTCGGCCACCAGGCATCGATGAGGGCGCGCATGTCGTCGCGGCCGGCCTCCTGGTAGTTGAGATGGAAGCGCACCGCGCCGCAGCAGCCGGCGTGCGGCACTTCGATGAGCGAGATGCCGAAGCGGTCGAGCACTCTTGCCGCGGCGGCGTTGATCGACGGCGCGAGCGCGGGCTGCACGCAACCGGCAAGCGCCAGCATCTTGCGCGCATGCCGCGGCGCGGGCCACTCGCCTGCCGGCTTCGCCGGCAAGGGAATCTTGTTTCGAACGAATCGAGGCACAAGCGGCCGGACGAGCCAGCCTAGCTTGAGCGCCACGCCGAACAGCTTCGTTTTCGGAAGAGCAAAAGCCAGAAGCGCGCGCCGCAGCCGCTCCCGGAGCGGCCGCGCCGTGCGCTCCTCGACCACTGCCCGACCGATATCGACGAGCCGGCTGTAGCGCACGCCGGAGGGGCACGTGCTCTCGCACGCGCGGCAGGTGAGGCAGCGGTCGAGGTGCAGCCGCGTCCTCTGCGTGACCGGAGCGCCCTCGAGCGCGCGCTTCATCAGGTAAATCCTGCCGCGCGGGCTGTCGAGGTCGTCCCCGAGCAGCTGATAGGTCGGGCAGGTGGCGGTGCAGAATCCGCAGTGAACGCACTTGCGCAGGATGGCCTCGGCCTCCTTGCCGGCGCCGGTTTCACGGATGAAGTCGGCTAGCTCGGTCTGCATGAACCGCTATACTTTTTTTCCAACATGAAGCCGCTCGTCTGGATGGTCGCCCTCGGCCTGGCCGCCGGCCTCGCGTACTGGCTGTGGAGCTGGCAGCGCCGCTGGACCGAGCGCAAGCGCGCCTCGGAAGAACGCTTCGCGAGCTTCATGGCCCAGGCCATCTCCTCGGCAAGCGCGCAGACGAAGACGGCACCACCGCCGCCCGATCTCGCCGCTCTCGCGAAGCAGAAGCTGCTTCTCGAGGCGGCGACCAAGGCCGGCGAGGCCGGAGAAGCGGTGCTCTCGATCCAGCTGTATGCCCGGCTGCTCTCCCGCTACCCGGACAGCAGCTACGCCGCGCAAGCGCGCGCCGCGGTGGAAGCGCAAAAGAAGAAGCTGGCAAAGTCCTAGAGTTCCGGGTAGAGCCGGCCGGGGTTGAGAATCCCGGCCGGATCGAAAACCTTTTTCAGCTCCCGATGCAGGCGGGCAAGCACCGGCGGCAGCGGCATGAAAGCGCCCGCGGACTTGTCCGAGGCGCGAAACAGCGTCGCATGCCCGCCGAGGCTGCGCGCCGCATCGCGCACCGCGCCGGCGTCCGCGGCCGACCGCAGCCAGCGCAGGCCCCCGCTCCACTCGATGAGCGTTCTGTCCTCGACCCGAAGCGGCCCCGCGGCCGAAGGTACCGCGATGCGCCAGAGCGGCTCGTGCCCTGCAAAGAACGCATGCGTATGCTCGCGGATCGCCCGCCAGTAGGCTTGCGCCTGCACCGCGTCGAGGGTCGTGCCGCCGATCGCCTGGCGCGCGGAGCGCAGCGCCACCTCGGATCCGGAAAGACGCACCGTAAGCTCGCCTTCGTGCCAGGCGGTCGCCGTGATCGGCAGCGGACGCCCGGCCCAGCGGTTCATTGCTTCGATGGCGCGCTCGAGCGGCATCTCGAGCCGCAAGCCGAGCTCGCCTGCCGGACGCGGCAGGACTTTGAGCGACACTTCGGCGATGAGCGCGAGCGTGCCCAGCGTGCCGGCGATCATGCGCGCCACGTCGTAGCCCGCGACGTTCTTCATCACCTGGCCGCCGAAGCTCATCGTCCTGCCGCGGCCGTCGACGATCTTTACGCCGAGGACAAAATCGCGCAGCGCACCCGCGGCTGCCCGGCGCGGCCCCGAGAGCCCCGCGGCGACGCAGCCGCCCAACGTCGCCTCCTCGCCGAAATGCGGCGGCTCGAACGGCAGGCATTGGCCTTCGCGCTCCAGCGCGCTCTCCAGCTCGGAAAGCCGCGTGCCGCAGCGCGCGGTGACCACGAGTTCGGTCGGCTCATAGCTCACGATGCCGGCGTAGGCACGCGTGTCCAGGATCGCGCCGCGCGGCTCGTTGCCGTAGAAATCCTTGCTGCCGCCGCCGCGCAGCCGCAAGGGCGCGCCGCTCGCCGCCGCGTCCCGGATGACGCTCTGCAGGGCTTCGAGGTTCAAAACCGCGGCAGCTCGGGATGCGGCAACCTGCCGCGGTGCACGCGCATGCGGCCGTATTCGGCGCAGCGCGCGAGGGTCGGGACGGCCTTGCCGGGGTTGAGCAGCCCGGCCGGATCGAAGGCGCGCTTCACCGCGAGGAACAGCTCCAGCTCCTCGGGCCGGAACTGGACGCACATCTGGTTGATCTTCTCGATACCCACGCCGTGTTCGCCGGTAATGGTTCCGCCGACCTCGATGCACTTCTCCAGAACTTCGGCGGCGAACTGCTCCGTCCGGTGCAGCTCGTCCGGCTTGTTTGCGTCGAACAGGATCAGCGGATGCAGATTGCCATCGCCGGCATGGAACACGTTCGGACAGCGCAGGCCATACTTCGTCTCCATCCGGCCGATGAAGTTCAGCACCTCGCCGAGGCGCTTGCGCGGAATCGTGCCGTCCATGCAGTAATAGTCCGGCGAGATGCGGCCCACGGCCGGGAAAGCCGCCTTGCGCCCGGACCAGAAGCGCAGTCGCTCGGCCTCGTTGCGCGATTCGCTCATCCGGGTCGCGCCCGCGCGCTGCAGCACTTCGCGTACGCGCTCGACCTCGTCCTCGACCTCTTCAGGAGTGCCATCGGACTCGCACAGCAGGATGGCTGCGGCCTCAAGGTCGTAGCCGGCGCCGACGAACTGCTCGACCGCATGGGTTGCCGGCCGGTCCATCATCTCGAGGCCCGCGGGGATTATTCCCGCGGCAATGATCTCGGCTACCGCGCGCCCGGCCTTCTCGACGTCGTCGAACGAAGCTATGACCACTTGCGCGAATTGCGGTTGCGGCAGCAGCTTGACCGTCACCTCGGTCACGACGACCAGCATGCCTTCCGAGCCGACCGCGAGCGCGAGGAGATCGTACCCCGGTGCGTCGGGCGCCTCGGAGCCGATCTCGACCGGTTCGCCGTCGATCGTGAAGCCGCGCAACCCCAGGACGTTGTGCACCGTCAGGCCATATTTCAGGCAGTGCACCCCGCCCGAATTCTCGGCCACGTTGCCGCCGATCGTGCACGCGATCTGGCTCGAAGGGTCCGGAGCGTAATACAGCCCGAAAGGCGCCGCCGCTTCGGAGATCGCGGCGTTGCGCACCCCCGGTTGCACCACCGCGACGCGCGCAAGCGGGTCCACGCGCAGTATGCGCATGAACTTCGCCATCGACAGCAGAATGCCGTCGCCCGGCGGCAGCGCACCGCCCGAGAGACCGGTGCCGGCGCCGCGCGGAACGACCGGGATGCCCATGGCCGCGCAGGTCTGCAGCACCCGGCGCACCTGCTCCTCGGTTTCCGGCAGCGCGACCACCATGGGCAGGCGGCGATAGGCGGTGAGACCGTCGCACTCGTAGGGGCGCGTGTCCTCCTCTTCGCAAAGCACTGCGCGCGCCGGAAGGAAAACGCGCAGCGCCTCGGCTACCTCGCGCTGCCTCGATTCAGATAGGACCGCGCCCACTTCAGGCCTTCGACGGTGTCACCTTGCGGATTGTATTCGCAGCCGATCCAGCCGGCGTAGCCCAGCGCATCGACATGCGGCAGCAGGAAATCGAAGTTGACTTCGCCGCTGCCCGGCTCGTTGCGGCCCGGCGCATCGGCGATCTGCATATGGCCGATGCGCGGCAGCAGCCGGGCAATCGTCCGGGCCAGGTTGCCTTCGAGCAGCTGCATGTGAAACACGTCGTACTGCAGGAAGGCGTTGTCCGCGGCCACCTCGTCCAGGACACGCACGGCCTGCGCGCTGCCGTGCAGGAAATAGTTTGTCGCCGTAGCCGGGCTCAGCGGCTCGATCAGCAGCCTCATGCTCTCCCGCGCTAGCCTCTTGGCGGCGTATCGCAGGTTCGCCACGTAGGTAGCCTGCAACTGCGCGCCCTCCGCGCCCGCCGGTATGACACCGGCAAGGCAGTGCAAGCTCGCGCAACCTGCCGCGGCCGCGTACGCGACCGCGCGCTCGAGGTCGTCGCGAAACCGCGCCTCGCGCCCATGCAAGCATGCCGTGCCGTGCTCGCCGCGCGCTGCGTCGCCCCGCGGGGCGTTGTGCAGCACCACCTGCACGCCGGCATCGCGCGCCGCCGCCGCCACGTCCTGCGGCGCGAACTCGTACGGATACTGATATTCCACCGCGCGGAAGCCGGCCTTGCGGGCCGCGGCGAAGCGCTCGAGGAAGCCGACTTCCTTGAACAGCATGGAAAGGTTGGCGGCGAGTCTGGGCACAAGTCGACCATAGGCCCATAAGCGGGTTCTGGGCAAGCTACGCCGCGCTGCGTGGAATAATGATTGTGCAAAGAACAATGATTCGCTCGATAGCCACGCGCTCGGGCTGCCGTACGGTAGCCGCATTGCTGTTGCTCGCCGCGTCGCCGGCCGCGCTCGCCGCCGGGACGGATGCGCCGTGGTGGCTGTGGCCGGCAGCGCTATTCGCGGTGAGCTTCGCCATCGGCGCGGTTGCGGTGCTCGCGGGTATCGGCGGCGGCGTGCTTTTCGTTCCGATTGTCGGCGGGTTCTTTCCTTTCCACCTGGATTTCGTGCGCGGCGCGGGCCTGCTGCTCGCGCTATCGGGAGCGCTCTCCGCGGGACCGGCGCTGCTGCGCAGCGGGCTTGCCAGCCTGCGGCTCGCCATGCCTCTTGCGGTGGTCGGCTCGTGCACGTCCATCGTCGGGGCGATGCTCGGCCTCGCGCTGCCGACCAACGTGGTGCAGATCGCGCTCGGCGCGGCGATCCTCGGCATCGTTGCGCTGATGTGGTGGGGCGGGCGCAACCCCGATGCCCGCGCGGCGCAGCCGGATGCGCTCGCCGCGCTTCTCGGCATGCACGGCGTGTATCACGACCGGGCAAGCGCTCGCGACGTTGACTGGACAGTGCACCGCACGCCCGCCGGCCTGCTCGGCTTCGCTGCGATCGGCGTGATTGCCGGCATGTTCGGCCTCGGTGCCGGTTGGGCCAACGTGCCGGTGCTGAACTTGGTAATGGGCGCGCCGCTCAAGCTCTCGGTTGGCACTTCCGGCTTTCTGCTCTCGGTGATCGACACTTCCGCGGCATGGATTTACCTCCATCGCGGCGCCGTCCTTCCCATGCTGGTCGCGCCGTCGATCATCGGTGTGATGCTCGGCGCCAAGGTGGGGGTCGCGCTATTGCGGGTGGCGCCGTCCCGGGTGGTGCGGCGCGTCGTGCTCGCGTTGCTATTGGCCGCGGGCTTGCGCGCGATGCTAAAGGGGCTCGGCATATGGAACTGACCTACGCCCGCTGGCTCGGCTGGTGCACCGGCATAGCGCTCGGCGTGCTTGCGGCGGCGTTTCTCGGGTACCTCTTTCAGCTCAGCGAGCCGCTGATCGCCTTGCAGCGCCTGCCGCAGGTCTGGAGCCTCCCGGTCGACCGCTTTGTCGCCGTGACCGGCGCGCCCACCGGCTGGAGCTGGCTGGCCGTGGCCGAAAAGGGGGATTACGCCAATCTCGTCGGAATAGCGATGCTTGGCCTGGTGACGGTGGCATGCTACCTGCGGGTGCTTCCCATGTTGCTGCGGCGTCGCGAGCGTACCCTCGCCCTTCTTGCAGCGGCTCAGATACTCGTCCTGCTGGCCGCTGCGTCCGGGCTCTTAGCGGCAAATCACTGACGCGTGCTAGACTTTTCCCGCTTCAAGCCCATCATACGAAACGAGGAGAAAAGAAATGGGTGCGATATTCCAGTCGTTGGGGCGGACGGTCACTGCGGGCGTCATCATCCTGCTTATCGTCATGGGAATCGCCGGCACCTTTTCCATGCTCGGTCAGATGGACTGGTGGCGGTTCTTCTTCCGCTGGCTGCACGTGCTGTCCGGCGTGATGTGGATCGGGATCCTCTGGTACTTCAACTTCGTGCAGATTCCTTCGATGCCGAAGATTCCGGATGAGCAGAAGCCGGCGATAGGCAAGGTGATCGCGCCGGCGGCGCTGTTCTGGTTCCGCTGGGGCGCGATGTCGACCATCATCACCGGCCTGATCCTCGGCTGGATGAACGGCTACCTGGTCCAGGCGCTCAGCCTGCAGAAGCCGTTCACGGCGATCGGCCTGGGCATGTGGTTCGGCATCGTCATGTGGTTCAACGTCTGGTTCATCATCTGGCCGAACCAGAAGAAGGCGCTCGGCATGGTGACCGTGCCCGCCGAGGAAAAGACCGCCGCGGCGCGCAAGGCGATGCTCACCTCGCGCTTCAACACCATGTTCTCCATTCCGATGCTGTACTTCATGGTGGCCCAGCAGAACGCCGGGCTGTAGCAGGAGAAACCTACTTCGGGGGCACGCCGCCCAGGCGAGCCCCCGGCTTGATTCCCCGCGCGGCGAACCAGCCGCGATTCATCTCGAGCGCATAGCGCACCGGTTGTGCGGCGCAGTGCGACACCTCGCTGTGCGGCTCCATGTCGGCGATGTTGACGATCGTGCCGCGGTCGTCGATAAAGGCGACCGACAGCGGGATCAAGGTGTTCTTCATCCACATGCAGTGGATGCCGTAGTCGTCGAAGACGAACAGCATCCCGGCGTTCTGCGCCAGGCTCTTGCGGTGCATCAGCCCGCGCGCACGGGTCTCGTAGTCCGCCACCAGCTCTGCGCGGATGAGGTGCATGCCGGCGTTGAGCTGCACGACCGGCAGCGGCTGCGCCATGGCCGGCAGCACGGCCAGCATGAGGATTAAGCGTAAGAAACGCATAAATGAAAAAGGCAGGGAGATCCCCTGCCTTTACCTGGGGCTGGACCGGTTACTTGACCTTCTTGGTGTCTTCGCCCTTCTTCTGGGTCTTCTTGGCCGTCTTGGCCTTGGCGGGCTTGGCCTTGTCACCGGCCTTCGCCTTCTGGGAGGTCTTCGCCTTCGTGCCCTTCTCCGGGGCCTTGTCCTGCGCGACGGCGGCGACGCTAGCGGCGGCGAACATGGCCGCGACCAGGACCGAAATGAGCTGCTTCATGGGTATCCCCTTCCTCTCTAGAGTGGTAATCGAAAGACCGGCTCGAAACCGGTCCGTCCGTTAAACGCGCGGTCTGGCCGGCGGTTGACCTGATCCGCCGAATCGTCACGGAAGTTATTGCAAATCAACACGCTAGAGGGGCAAAAGGGCAGCTGGCAGTATAATTCGAGCCCTTCCGATTACCGCTGTTCCACTTCAATCCAGATCCTTGCAGGAGAGTTCATGGCGTATCAGCACATCAAGGTTCCTTCGGCCGGCGAAAAGATCCGGGTCAACAAGGACTTCTCGCTCGCGGTGCCCGACAACCCCATCATTCCCTACATTGAGGGCGACGGCACCGGCGTAGACATCACGCCGGTCATGCTGAAAGTCGTCGACGCTGCGGTGAAGAAGGCGTACGGCGGCAAGAAGAAGATCGTCTGGATGGAGATGTATGCCGGCGAGAAGTCCTGCAGGGTCTACGGCGAGAACGTCTGGCTGCCGGATGAAACGCTCGAGGCGTCCAGGGAGTTCGTCGTGTCGATCAAGGGCCCGTTGACGACGCCGGTCGGCGGCGGCATCCGCTCGATCAACGTCGCGCTGCGCCAGCAGCTCGACCTGTACGTCTGCTTGCGCCCGGTGCGCTGGTTCAAGGGCGTGCCTTCTCCGCTGAAAGAGCCCGACAAGGTCGACATGGTGATCTTCCGCGAGAACTCGGAAGACATCTACGCCGGCATCGAATGGCCGGCGCATTCGGCGGAGGCGAAGAAGATCATCGACTTCCTGATCAAGGAAATGAAGGTCACCAAGATCCGTTTTCCGGGGTCCGCGGCGATCGGCATCAAGCCCGTCTCGATCGAGGGGTCGGAGCGGCTGATCCGCAGGGCGTACCAGTACGCCGTCGACAACAAGCGCAAGTCCGTGACGCTGGTGCACAAGGGTAACATCCAGAAATTCACCGAGGGCGGCTTTCGCGACTGGGGCTACCAGCTGGCAGTGAAGGAGTTCGGCGCCAAGCCGCTCGACGGCGGCCCCTGGCACAGCTTCAAGAATCCCAAGGGCGGCCCGGATATCGTGGTCAAGGACGTGATCATGGACGCGATGCTGCAGCAGGTGCTGCTGCGGCCGGCGGAGTACGACGTGCTCGCCACGACCAACCTCAACGGCGACTACATCTCCGACGGCTTGGCCGCCGAAGTCGGCGGAATCGGTATCGCACCCGGCGCGAACCTCAGCGATACGGTGGCGATGTTCGAGGCCACGCACGGAACGGCACCGAAGTACGCCGGCAAGGATTACGTGAATCCCGGCTCCGAAATCCTGTCGGCCGAAATGATGCTGCGCCACATGGGCTGGGTCGAGGCCGCCGATGCCGTCATCCGCTCCGTGGAGAAGACGATCCAAGACAAGATCGTCACCTATGACTTCGCGCGCCAGATGCAGGGCGCCAAGCAGGTGTCTTGCTCAGGCTTCGGTCAGGCGATGATCGAGCGGATGTAGCGGGCGCACCTACAGAAAGAAGCCGCAAAACAAAGGCCGCCCGGGGGCGGCCTTTGTTCCTTCCGAGACGCGCTCAGACCTTCTGGATGTTCGACGCCTGCTTGCCCTTGGGGCCCTGCACCACGTCGAAGCTCACCTTCTGGCCCTCCTTGAGGGTTTTGAAGCCGGACATGTTGATCGCGGAAAAATGCGCAAACAGGTCCTCGCTGCCATCGTCCGGCGTAATGAACCCGTAGCCTTTCGCGTCGTTGAACCACTTAACGGTGCCTGTTGCCATGCTCTCTCCCTGTACCCTGATTGTTGATTGAGCTACGGGGCGTTCCGTCCCGCGCATGCCTGGAACTCCACGACCCCGCCGCCCTCAGTGGCAAACAGACAGCCTGAATCCAAACACAGCCCGCCTTTTACGCGCCCCGCAGGGCGTCGTCAAGAACCCCGGCCGGAAGTGTGGCGCGGTCGCCAAGGCCGTGAAAAAGCACCGCATTCCTGGCGTTCGTGTCCTTTCACCGCATTGCACCGCCCCCTCACAAAGATTAGGATAGACCGCGGGATGAGCAGTAAATGAAGCGGGAACGGGCGAGCACGGAAATTGTCCGATTTTGGGGGGTTCGAGGGCGCGTAGTCAGGCGGAATGGCGCAGCACAGGGACGACACCATACTCGAGGCGCAGCGCAGCAAGCTGAAGCCTCCGCCGATGTTCAAGGTCATGCTGCTGAACGATGACTACACGCCGATGGAATTCGTGGTGGTGGTGCTCCAGAAGTTCTTCGGCATGGGCAGGGAAAGGGCCACCCAGGTGATGCTGAAGGTGCATCGGGAGGGAATCGGTGTATGCGGGGTTTACCCCAGGGACGTCGCCTCCACCAAAGTGCAACAAGTCGCGGCATACTCCCGGAAGCACCAGCACCCGCTGCAGTGCGTGATGGAGGAAACGTAGCAAATGATTGCCCAGGAGCTTGAAGTCAGCTTGCACATGGCGTTCGTCGAGGCGCGGCAGAAGCGCCACGAGTTCATCACCGTCGAACACCTGCTGCTCGCCCTGCTCGACAACCCGACCGCGGCGGAGGTGCTGCGTGCCTGCGGGGCGAACATGGACGAGCTGCGCAAGAATCTGACTCAGCACATCGCGGAGCAGACGCCGCGCATCGCCGCCGACCGTGAGGTCGACACCCAGCCGACCCTCGGCTTCCAGCGCGTGATCCAGCGCGCCATCCTGCACGTGCAGTCTTCGGGAAAGAAGGAAGTCACCGGCGCGAACGTGCTGGTCGCGATCTTCGGCGAAAAGGATTCGCACGCGGTCTATTTCCTCCAGCAACAGGGCATCGCGCGGCTGGACGTGGTGAACTACATTTCCCACGGCATCACGAAGACGCCGCAAGCCCACCATGGGAAATCCGAGCAGGAAAACGAGCAGGAAAGCCAGGCAGAGACCGCCAATAGCCCGCTCGACAACTACACCCAGAACCTGAACGCGCTCGCGCTTGCCGGCAAGATCGACCCGCTTATCGGCCGCGACAAGGAGCTCGAGCGCGTGGTGCAGACGCTCTGCCGCCGCCGCAAGAACAACCCGTTGCTCGTCGGCGAAGCCGGGGTCGGCAAGACAGCGATTGCCGAGGGCTTGGCGCGCCGCATCGTCGAGGGCAATGTGCCCGACCTGCTTGCCAAGTGCACGGTCTACGCGCTCGACATGGGCGCCCTCCTCGCCGGAACGAAGTATCGCGGCGACTTCGAGCAGCGCCTGAAGGCGGTGCTCAAGCAGCTCGTGGACAACCCGCACGCGATCCTCTTCATCGACGAGATTCACACGGTGATTGGCGCGGGCGCCGCCTCGGGCGGAACGCTCGACGCCTCGAACCTCCTTAAGCCCGTGCTCTCGACCGGGCAGCTCAAGTGCATCGGCGCTACCACGTACAACGAGTACCGCGGGGTCTTCGAGAAGGACCACGCGCTGTCGCGGCGCTTCCAGAAGATCGACGTGGTCGAGCCCTCGATCGACGAGACCGTGGAGATCCTGAAAGGGCTGAAGACGCGTTTCGAGGCGCACCACAGCGTGAAGTACACCGCAAACGCGCTTACGACCGCGGCCGAGCTTTCGGCGCGCTATATCAACGACCGCCACCTGCCCGACAAGGCGATCGACGTGATCGACGAGGCGGGCGCCGCGCAACGCATCGCGCCCAAGGCGAAACAGAAGAAGATCATCGGCAAATCCGAGATCGAGGAGATCATCGCCAAGATCGCCCGCATCCCGCCGCGCAGCGTCTCGACCGATGACCGTAGCGCCTTGGCGAATCTGGATCGGGACCTGAAAGCCGTGGTGTTCGGCCAGGACCAGGCGATCGACGCGCTCGCCTCGGCCATCAAGATGGCCCGCTCGGGTCTGGGCAATCCACAAAAGCCGATCGGCAACTTCCTGTTCTCCGGGCCCACCGGGGTCGGCAAGACCGAGGTGGCGCGCCAGCTCGCCTACTGCATGGGCATCGAGCTGATCCGCTTCGACATGTCCGAGTACATGGAGCGCCACGCGGTGAGCCGGCTCATCGGCGCACCGCCGGGGTACGTGGGATTCGAGCAAGGCGGCCTGCTCACGGAGCAGATCACCAAGAAGCCGTACTCGGTGCTGCTACTCGACGAGATCGAGAAGGCGCACCCCGACATCTTCAATATCCTGCTGCAAGTGATGGACCACGGCACGCTGACCGACAACAACGGCCGCAAGGCGGACTTCCGCAACGTGGTGATCGTCATGACCACCAACGCCGGTGCCGAGTCGCTCGCCAGGAACACGATGGGATTCACGCCGTCGAAGCAGGTCGGCGACGAGATGGACGCGATCAGGCGCATGTTCACGCCGGAGTTCCGCAACCGGCTGGATGCGATCATCTCGTTCCGCGCGCTCGATCACGACATCATCATGCGCGTGGTCGACAAGTTCCTGATGCAGCTCGACGAGCAGCTCGCCGAGAAGAAAGTCGAGGCGGCGTTCACCCAGGCGCTGAAGGAGCACCTGGCGAAGAAAGGCTTCGATCCACTGATGGGCGCGCGCCCCATGGCACGGCTCATCCAGGACACGATACGGCGCGCGCTGGCCGACGAGCTGCTCTTCGGCAAGCTGCAGCACGGCGGCAAAGTGACCATCGACATCGGCGACGCCGAGAAAATCATTCTCAAGTTCGAGGAGGAGCCGGCCGCCGTGACCTGAAAACGGCAGCGAAGCATCGAAAAGGCCGCCACGCGCGGCCTTTCTTATGCCGGAAGCGAACGGACTTATTCGCACTACCGGTCCTTGACGAGATGCGGCTCGCGGGCGGAGACTTTTCGCCACCACACTCACAGGGGGATCCGAAATGAGGGCTTCCGCGATGCTCGTTGCGGCGCTTGCCGCGTTCCCGCTTGCCGCCGCGGCACAGGACAACACCACCGCACGCAATCTCGCCGCGACCTGCGCCAACTGCCACGGCACCGACGGTCGCGCCCTTAACACGCAGGTGATACCGCTTGCCGGCCTGCCGAAGGATTTCCTCGTCGCGCAGATGAAGGCGTTCAAGGACGGCAAGCGCCCGGCCACGGTGATGCACCAGCTGGCGAAGGGCTATACCGACCAGCAGATCGATCTCATGGCAGGCTATTTCGCGGCGCAGAGGAGGTAGGCAATGAAACGACGCGACTTCATCGGATTCGTCGGCGCGGCCGCCACCCTTTCGGCCGCGGGCTGCGCGACCACGGGCGCGGGCAAGGGCCGCGTGGTAGTGATCGGCGGCGGCTACGGCGGAGCCACGGCCGCCAAATACATCCGCCTGTGGGACCCGGGCATCGAAGTGACGATGGTCGAGCGGGAAAGCATGTTTACCTCCTGCCCGATCTCGAACCTGGTCCTGGGAGGCAGCCGCTCGATCGAGGACATCCGGCGCAGCTACGACGGCCTGGGCAAGCACGGCGTGCGCGTGGTCCAGGACGAGGCGACCGCGGTGGACACCGCGAAGAAGGTCGTGAAGCTCCAGCGCGGCGGCGATCTGCCCTACGACCGGCTCGTCGTTTCGCCCGGCATCGACTTCATGTTCAACGAGATCGAGGGCTACCAGGCCTCGCAGGCGCGCATTCTGCACGCCTGGAAAGCCGGCGCGCAGACCATCGGCCTGCGCCAGCAGCTGCAGGCAATGAAGGACGGCGGCGTGTACGTCGTCGCCATTCCGCTGGCGCCGTACCGCTGCCCGCCGGGACCCTACGAGCGCGCCTGCCAGGTGGCGCACTACTTCAAGCAGGCGAAGCCGCGCTCGAAAGTCCTGCTGCTCGACGCGAATCCCGACGTGACCTCCAAGGGGCCGCTGTTCAAGCGCGCCTGGCAGGAGCTTTACACGGGAATGATCGAGTACCGCGGCAGCGCCAAGGTCGTGGCCGTCGACGCGAAATCGATGACGCTGCGGACGGAGTTCGATACGGTGAAGGGCGACGTGCTGAACGTGGTGCCGCCGCAGCGCGCCGGCGACATCGCCGTCAAGGCCGGCCTCATCACGCACAACAACCGCTGGTGCGATGTCGACTGGCGCACGCTGGAGTCGAAGACCGTCAAGGGCGTGCATGTGCTCGGCGACTCGACGCTCTCCGCGCCCGGCATGCCCAAGTCCGGGCACATGGCCAACCAGCAGGCCAAGGTGTGCGCCGCCGCGGTGATCGAGCTGCTGAACGGGCGCTCACCCGATCCGGCGCCGGTCATGACCAATACCTGCTACAGCTTTGTCTCCGACAAGGAAGTGGTCCACGTCGCGTCGGTGCACCAGTGGAATGCCGGGCAGTCGACCATCATTCCGGTCAAGGGAGCGGGCGGGGTCTCGCCCGCGCGCAACGAGCTCGAAGCCGCGTACGGCTGGGCGTGGGCCCAGAATATCTGGGCTGATATGTTGACCTAAAACGGTCAACATCGCCTGGAAAGTCACCAACAGGGAAGGGGCAGTTTCCCCCCTTCCCCCGTACCCCTATCCCTTCCCAGTACTTCCGAAGCCGCCGGCCCCGCGCGCGCTGGCGGCGAACTCCTCGACCACGTCGAATTCGACCTGCACGACCGGCACGATCACCAGTTGCGCGATGCGGTCGAGCGGCTGGATCGTGAATACGGCCTTGCCACGGTTCCACACCGAGACCAGCACCTCCCCCTGGTAATCCGAGTCGATCAACCCGACCAGGTTGCCGAGCACGATGCCGTGCCTGGAACCGAGGCCGGAACGGGGAAGGACGATGGCCGCGTAGCGCGGATCGCCCACGTGGATCGCGATGCCCGAGCGCACCAGCTGGCTGTCTCCGGGCTGCAGGGTCAGCGGCGCCTCGACGCAGGCGCGCAGATCCAGTCCGGCGGCGCCCGCGGTGGCGTAATGGGGCAGCATACCGCGGATCCTCTCGTCGAGGATCTTCACTTCGAGTTTTCTCATTTCTTCTGGCTCAGCGTGCCGGCGAGGTGCTCGACGAGCTTGCGCGCCAACTCGAGCTTGGGGCCGCGCCCGAGCGGATGCTCGCCGCGCTCGTCGTAGAGCGTGATCGAGCTGTCGTCGGCCCCGAGTGCTTCCTGGACGAGGTTCGCCGCGATGAGCGGCACCCGTTTCTTCAGCCGCTTTTCCCTGGCGTATTGGGCGAGGTTTTCGCTTTCGGCGGCGAAGCCGACGCAATACGGCGGCGTCGGCAGCGCGGCCACCCAGGACAGGATGTCCGGGTTCTCCTCCAGCTCGAGCGACAGGCCGCCGTTGCCCTTCTTGATTTTTTGCGAGGCGCGGTTCTTCACGCGGTAGTCGGCCACGGCAGCGACGGAGATGAACACATCGTTCGACCTCACCGCCTTCCTCACCGCCTCGAACATCTCCTCGGCCGTGCGCACGTCGATGCGCGCCACGCCCGGCGGCGTGGCAAGCGCGACCGGCCCGCTCACCAGCGTCACGTGCGCGCCCGCGTCGCGGGCCGCACGCGCGACCGCATATCCCATCTTGCCCGAGCTGACGTTGGTGAGCACGCGCACCGGATCGATCGGCTCCGACGTGGGTCCGGCGGTCACCAGCACGCGCTTGCCCGCGAGCAGCTTGGGCTGGAAAAAATTCTCGACTGCGGCCGCGACTTGCGCCGGCTCGAGCATGCGGCCCATGCCGATCTCGCCGCAGGCCTGATCTCCGGCGGCCGGACCGGCGAGCAGCACGCCGTCCTCACGCAGCAGATGCAGGTTTCTCTGGGTGGCTGCGTTTTCCCACATCTCGACGTTCATTGCCGGCGCCAGCATCAGGGGACAGCGGCGCGCAACGCAAACCGTGGACAGCAGGTCATCGGCCAGGCCATGCGCCACCTTGGCCATGAAATCCGCGGTCGCCGGTGCTACGACGATCAATTCGCGGTCCCTGCTGAGCTGGATGTGGCCCATGTTGTCGGGCACGCGTGCGTCCCACAGGTCGGTCCAGACTGTCTGGCCGGACAGCGCCTGCATCGTGACAGGCGTGATGAAGCGGGTGGCAGCCTCGCTCATCGCCACGCGCACATCGACGCCCGCGCGGGTCAGCAGACGCGTCAGCTCGGCAGACTTGTAGGCGGCTATGCCGCCGGTGATGCCCAGAAGTACTCGCTTGCCCTTCAAGGTCATCCGATCCAGCCACGCGGCCGTTAAGGGTTAAGAGGATTCTAAGGTAAAGGCCCGGACATGGCGATTTCCGACTGGCCGGCGGCAGAGCGCCCTCGTGAGCGGCTGCTCGCCCACGGGGCAAAAGCGCTCACTGACGCCGAGTTGCTGGCAGTGCTGTTGCGCACCGGCGTGCGCGGCAAGAGCGCGGTCGAGCTTGCGCGTGACCTGCTGAAGCGGTTCGATGGCTTGGGCGGGTTGCTCGCCGCCGGTCGAGATCTGGCTAGCGTGAAAGGCCTCGGAGCGGCGAAACGGGCGCAATTCGCCGCGGTGATCGAGCTGGCGCAGCGCTCGATCGGCGAAACGCTCAAGGAAGGCGCCGCGCTGACGTCGCCCGGCGCAGTCCGAGACTACCTGCGGCTCGCGCTGAGCGCCCGAGAGCACGAAGTCTTCGTCTGTATCTGGCTCGACGCGCAGCACCGCGTCGTGAAGTTCGAAGAGCCGTTCCGCGGCACGCTGACGCAGACCAGCGTCTACCCGCGAGAGATCGTGAAATCAGCGCTCGGTGCGAATGCCGCCGCGGTGATCTTCGCGCACAACCATCCGTCCGGAGCGGCCCAGCCCAGCCAGGCCGACGAGCTGCTTACCCGCAATCTGAAGGAAGCCCTTTCCATGGTCGATGTGAAAGTACTCGACCATTTCATCATCGCCGGCAACCAGGCCATTTCCTTCGCCGAGCGCGGATTGTTGTAGTAAAATCCGCGCCTTCCGCGATTTACGCGCCTTAATTCCGGAGTATTCCGATGTCGCGAGTCTGCCAGGTCACCGGCAAGAAGCCCATGAAGGGCCACTACGTTTCGCACGCCAACAACAAGACCATCCGCACGTTCGAACCGAATCTGCACTACCGGCGCTTCTGGGTCGAAAGCCAGAGCCGCTGGGTTCGCCTGCGCGTGTCCACCGCGGGCCTGCGCCGCATCGACAAGATGGGCGTGGAAGCCGTCCTCGCCGAGATCAAGGCGAAGGCCAAAGCCAAGGCAAAAGGGAAATAGCCATGCGCGAGAAGATCAAGCTCGAGTCCTCGGCCGGCACCGGCCACTTCTACACCACGACCAAGAACAAGCGTACGACCCCGGACAAGCTCGAGATCAAGAAATATGATCCGAAGGCGCGCAAGCACGTCATCTACAAGGAAACCAAGCTGAAATAAGAAAGGCCCGCGCAAGCGGGCCTTTTTGCTGGTGCGGCCTGAATCAGGAGTACGAGCGCAGGCGTTGCGAAAAATCGACCAGCGGCGGAATGCCGCTCGCCTCGGCGCGATGGCACCAGTCCTGCAGCTGGCGCAGCAACTGTTCTTTTGACGCCGTGGAACGGTCCCACAACGCGATAAGCTCGTCGCGCATGGCGATCGCCGTCGCAAGCGCCCGCGACTTCTTCAGCGCCTCGGCGAGCCGGGCGCGCTCCGCGCCGGCCAGCGCCTGCCCGCGCAGCAGCGCACGTTTGAGCGAGCGCAGCACCTCGGCATCGCGCGGCGACCAGCGCGTCAGCCGGTCGACCTCCTGGGCATACGTGCGACGGATGGACTTGGCGTAGCGCGACAGCACGTCGTAGCGGTTGGCAATCACGGCATGCAGCGTGTCCAGATCGGCCGCGGGCTTGGGCGCCGCGAACCGCGGCTTGGGCGCGAGCTTCTTCACGGTCGCCAAGCCGAGCGCCTCCAGCACCCGGATATACAGCCAGCCGATGTCCAGCTCGTACCATTTCGACGACAGCTTGGCCGAAGACGCAAAGGCATGATGATTGTTGTGCAGCTCCTCGCCGCCGATCAGGATGCCCCATGGAACGATGTTGGTGCTCGCGTCGGCCACGTCGTAGCTGCGGTAGCCGAAGAAATGCCCCACGCCGTTGATGACGCCCGCGGCCCAGAATGGAATCCAGGCGATCTGGGTCACCCAGATGAGCACGCCCGGCACCACGCCAAAAGCGAGTAAGTCCAGGGCAAGCAGAAGCATCACGCCGGCCGAGGCATGGCTGGTGTAGACGTTACGCTCCATCCAGTCGTCCGGCGTACCGTGGCCGTAGCGCTCCAGCGTCTGCTTGTTGTAGGACTCCTTCACGTAGAGGAACACGCCCAGCCACAGCACCCGGTTGATGCCGTAGATCTGGGGACTGTGCGGATCCTCGGCGGTTTCGCATTTCGCATGATGCTTGCGGTGAATGGCCGCCCACTCCTTCGTGACCATTCCGGTCGTCAGCCACAGCCAGAAGCGGAAAAAATGCGCGATCGCCGGGTGCAGTTCGAGCGCGCGATGCGCCTGGCAGCGGTGGAGAAAAATCGTGACCGCGGCGATGGTGATATGCGTCAGGCCCAGCGCGGTAAGCACGTAGCCCCACCACGGAAGGTCGAAAAAGCCGGCAAAAATCATCAGGTGTCGAATGCCCTAGTCGTGGTTGTGCAAAGGAGGCGAGGGCCATTCTACGCGAATGCGCTCGGCCAGTCTTATTTTCCTGGACCCAGCCCCGGAAGGATTTTTCGCATTAGCGGGAGCGCTCGAAAGCTGCGGCGAAAAAGCCGTCGGTGCCGTGCGCGTGCGGCCAAAGTCGAAGGCGTGGGCCGGTATCCAGAGCGATGCGCTGCGCGGCGAGCAGGGCGTTACAGGCAAGCGACGTAAACTCCGGATGTGCCGCCTGGAACGCATCCGCCACGTTCTCGTTCTCTTCGCGCAGGATGCTGCAGGTGGCATAGACCAGTCGGCCCCCGGGCTTCACCAGCCGGCAGGCGGAACCCAGGATGGCGCGTTGCTTTGCGGCAAGTTCGACGATGGCGGCGACGCCATGGCGCCATTTGAGATCGGGGTTTCGCCTCAGCGTGCCGAAGCCGCTGCAGGGAGCGTCGACCAGGACGCGATCGAGCTTTCCGGCCAGGCGTTTTGCGCGGGCGTCGTTGTCGCCGGAGAGCGCGATGGCGTGCACGCTGGTGACTCCGGCGCGCGCCGCCCGCTGGCCCAGCGCGCCCAGCCGCTTGGGCGATACGTCCATCGCATACACCCTTCCGGTGCCGCGCATAAGCATTGCAATAGCCAGCGTCTTGCCACCCGCACCGGCGCAGTAGTCGCCGACCATCTCGCCGCGCCGCGGTGCGAGCAGCCAGGCGAGAAGTTGGCTGCCCTCGTCCTGGACCTCGACCAGGCCCTCGCGAAACAGCGCGTGGCGGTTGATGGGTGGCTTGCCGGCGACGCGTAGGCCGGCAGGCGAATAGGGCGTTGGCCGCGCCTCCATACGGTCTGCCGATAAGCGGGCGAGCACTTCGTCGCGACTTGCACGCGCCAGGTTGACCCGCAGGTCGAGCGGCGCCGGGTTCAGCATTCCATGGGCGATGTTCAGCGCCCCGGCTTCGCCATGCTCGCCCGCCAGCTTCTCCCAGAGCCAGTCGGGGAGGTCGGCGCGGACCGCCGCCGGAAGTCTGTCGGGGCGAAAGGCGCGGACTCGCTGCGCCAGGGCTTCGTCGACCATGCCGTGAAGCGCGCGTGCGGAAAACCCCATCACGCGCATCGCCGCCGCTGCGGCGAGCGCCTCAGGCGCCGACGACCCGGCTGCGGCTTCGAGCGAGCGGCGGCGGCGTAGGACGGCAAATGCGGCCTCCGCCACGAAGGCGCGCTCTTGCGGCCCAAGCTCGTGGTGCTCCCTGAAATAGCGCGACAGCGTGTCGTCGGCCGGCGCTGAAAACTCGAGCAGCTTCGACAGCACCGCCGCAGCGTGCCTGAGCGAGACGCGCGATGCGTTCACTCGGCGGAGATCTTCGTCGCTACCTGGTCGTAGCGCGTCCCGTCCTTGTCAACCGCCAGGACGCGCACCGGCAAGTAGCTGAGCTCCGGGACGAGCCACATCTCGACCAGCTCGTCGGTGTCGGGCCGCACCAGCTTGACGGCATTGAACTCGCCTGCCGGGATCTTGAGCGGGGCCCGGCCATCGACCGCATAGACATGGCGGGACTGACCGCGTCCGTCCAGGAGATCGAAAGTGAATTGGCTTCCCGGAGGCGGCGGCGCGAACGCGAAGGTGAACATGAAAGCGAGCCGGTCGTGCGCGTGCGGCGGCAGCGGCTCGCTGCGCGCGTCTCCGCGGTATTGCAGGGTGACTGTCTTCGCAGCCCAGTTGAATTGGGCGCGTGCCGTGCGGCGCCCGGTGCGCTCGTCGGTAAACTCGAGCGGCTTCAGGCCCTGGGCGGAGACCAGCCCTCGGCTGGTGCGCTTCGCGGAACCGCGCAGGGCAAAGAACCCCTTGCCTTTCCACGTCTCAGTGAGTTCGTAGGCGCGCCCGTCGTGCTGCAAGCGGTAAACCACCTCGGCCACGGCGGAGCCGTTGCGCATGATCTGCGAGGCGATTTCGACGCGCTCCGGCGGCGCGGCCTGCGCCGCGCCCGCCACCGCGCTAATCAGGAGCCAGCACCAGCTGCGCATCATTGCCCTTAACGCGCACCACGCCCGATTCGATGACCAGCTTGCCGTCGAGAAACCAGCGCGCGGCGCGCGGATAGATCTCGTGCTCCTGGCGCAGCACGCGCGCCGCCAAAGTTTCTGCCGTATCGTCCTGCCTGACCGGTACGGCGGCCTGGATGACGATCGGCCCGTGATCGAGCTCGGCGGTGACGAAGTGCACCGTGCAGCCGTGCAGCTTGACGCCCTCGGCCAGCGCGCGGGCGTGCGTATCGAGTCCCGGGAAAGCGGGCAGCAACGAGGGATGGATATTGAGCAGCCGCCCCTCATAGCGCGTCACAAAGGACCGCGTCAGCACCCGCATGAATCCGGCGAGCACGACCAGGCGCGGCCGGAGAGCGTCGATTTGCCCGGCAAGAGCGGCGTCGAAGGCCTCGCGGCTGGCGAACTGCCTGTGGTCGACGACCCGCGTCGCTATGCCGCGCGCGGCTGCCACGTCGAGTCCCTTCGCCTCCGACCGATTGCTGATCACGCCCGACACCGGCAGGCCGGCCTCGAGCAACGCCTGCAGGTTGCTGCCGCGGCCGGAAATGAGCGCGACGATCACTCAGAGCACCCGCGTCGCGTGATAACCGTCGGCCTCGAGCAGCGCGAGAACGCCTTTTTCGCCGTGCAGGTGCAGCGCGCCCAGCGCAATGAAGGCCTTGCCGCGGCGCAGCTGTCGCTGCATGCGAAAGGCCATCACCACGCTGCGGTCGTACACGACCCGTTTGGTCATCACCGCCTGGTGCGCCGCGATGGCCGGGTAGCGCGCGACGAAATCCTCGCGCAGGCGCCAGATCGCGGCGAGATCGCCCGCAAGGTAGGCCTCGAGCGTCCGGTCCGCGAGATCGCGCAGCTCCGCGTCGTGGGCGAGGCTGTGCTTGAGCAGCGCCACCTGCGAGTCCATCGGGAACTCGTCGAACGTGAAGATCTGCTCTTCGACGTCCTCGATCTGGTAGAGCGGCATGCGGCGCTCGCGCGCCCGCTCGAGGAGCTGGCTATCGAGCGGCGAGCCGTCGTGGCCGCGGGGGTTGCGCAGGTTGAGCAGCACTCCCCAGGGCTTCAGCTTGTTGATGAACTCGCGCTGCAGGCCGATCGGCGCGAGGTGGCGCACCGCGAGCTCGAAATCCTCGGCGCCGATCTTCCCCTCGAGCGTCTGATGATCGTGGAACATCGCCGCTTCGAGGAAGCGTTCGCGTGTGTAGCGGTCCGGAACGAACTCCAGCATGAGCGTCCTGGCGCCGTCGAAAGCTTCTTTCACCGCCGGCGGCAGCGCCTGCAGACGTGCGTCGGCGACATGAATCGTCCCGTAGACATAGCTCGGAGCGACTTCCTTGCGCGTCACGCGCCACAGCAGGCCGCGCTGGAAGCGCTTCGACGGTGCGGCCAGCGCGGGCGTCGCGCACAGTATCAGCGCCACGCGCACGAACTCGCGCCGCTTCATTTTGTCGGCCCGAGCATCGATTCGGGGCGTACCCAGCGATCGAAATCGTCGGGCTTCACGTATCCCAGCGCGAGGGCGGCCTCGCGCAGCGTGCTGCCGTCGCGGTGCGCCTTCTTCGCGATCTCCGCGGCGCGGTCGTAGCCTATGTGCGGCGAAAGCGCCGTGACGAGCATCAGCGAGCGCTCGAGGAATTCGCGGATGCGTCCCTGGTTGGCCTCGATACCCCGGGCGCAATGCTCTTCGAACGAGCGGCAGCCGTCGGCGAGCAGCCGCAGGCTTTGCAGGAACGCATGGATGATCAGCGGCTTGTAGACGTTGAGCTCGAAATGCCCGGAGGCGCCGGCGATGTTGACGGCGACGTCGTTGCCCATCACCTGCGCGCACAGCATGGTGAGTGCTTCCGCCTGCGTGGGATTCACCTTCCCGGGCATGATCGAGCTGCCGGGCTCGTTCTCGGGGATGCGCAGCTCGCCCAGCCCCGAGCGCGGGCCGGACGCCGCCAGCCTTACGTCGTTGGCGATTTTCGCAGCCGCGGCGGCAACCGTCTTCAGCGCGCCGTGCGCGAACACCAGCGGCTCGTGGCCGGCGAGGGCGGCGAACTTGTTCTGTGCTTCAACGAACGGCAGCGAGGTTGCGCGCGCGAGCGCCGCGCATACGCGCGGCGCGAAATCCGCATGCGTGTTCAGCCCTGTGCCGACCGCGGTGCCGCCGAGCGCCAGCCGAAACAGCGCGGGAAGCGCCGCGCGCAGCGCGGCGAGCGCCTCGTCGAGCTGCGCCGCGTAGCCGGAGAACTCCTGTCCCAGCGTGAGCGGCGTGGCGTCCTGCAGGTGCGTGCGCCCGATCTTCACGATCGCATCGAACTCTGCGCTCTTCGTGGCGAGTGTCGCCCGCAGCGCCTGCACCGCAGGGATGAGATCGTCGTGCATCGCGCGCGCCGCCGCCACGTGCATCGCGGTCGGAAAGACGTCGTTGGAGGACTGACCGAGATTGACGTGATCGTTCGGGTGCACGAGACGGCGCTCACCTCGCTCGCCGCCGAGGAGCTCGGAGGCGCGGTTGGCAAGCACCTCGTTCACGTTCATGTTGCTCTGCGTGCCCGATCCGGTCTGCCACACCACGAGCGGGAATTCCTCGTCGTGCCGGCCTTCGATCACTTCCTCGGCTGCACGCTGGATCGCCTGCGCCTTCGCCTTGTCGAGCAGGCCGAGCCCGGCGTTGACCCCCGCGGCGCCCTGCTTCACCAGGGCGAGACTGCGGATCACCGCGAGCGGCATGCGCTCGCCCGAGATACGGAAAAAGCGCCGGCTGCGCTCGGTCTGCGCGCCCCATAGCCGCCCCGCCGGGACTTCAATGGGGCCGAAGCTGTCCTTCTCGATGCGTACGCCGCTCATCGCGGCAGCTATGTTACTTCTTCAACAGGCTGCGCAACATCCACGCGCTCTCTCGTGCACCTGCATGCGTGGGTCAACAGATCTGGGGTCGACTCGTCGTCCGCGAGCGGCAGCAGCCCGCGCGCCGTGCGCGGCGGATATTGAGGAAAGCTAGTCGGGCAAGTCGAAGACGAGGACTTCGGCGCCCTCGCCGTCGTGCAGCGCGACCGGGCCGGTATCGATCTTGAGGGCGTCGCCGGCGGCGAGCCGCTGCCCGTTCACCGCGAGCCGGCCGCGGGCGAGATGAACGTAGGCCCTGCGTCCCGGGGCGAGCGCGTGCGCTGCACGCTCGCCGACCTCGAAGAGGCCGGCGTACACGCGCGCATCCTGATGGATGCTGACCGAGCCCTCGGCACCGTCCGGCGAAGCAATGAGGCGCAGCCGCCCGCGCTTCGCCTCCGCGGTGAACCGCTTCTGCTCGTACGACGGCTCGATGCCGACGACGCTCGGCTCGATCCAGATCTGCAGGAAATGGGTGACCCCGGTGCTTTCGTTGTTGTATTCGCTATGCGTCACACCGCGCCCGGCGCTCATGCGTTGCACGTCGCCCGGCACGATCGTGGAGCCGTTGCCCATCGAGTCGCGGTGGCCGAGCGAGCCCTCGAGCACGTAGCTGATGATCTCCATGTCGCGGTGAGCGTGCGTGGGAAAGCCGCAGCCGGGCTGCACGCGGTCTTCGTTGATGACGCGCAACACGCCGTAGCCCATGTGCCGCGGATCGTAGTAATCCGCGAACGAAAAGCTGTGATACGAGTCGAGCCAGCCGTGGCCGGCGTGACCGCGCTCGCTCGCTTTACGCAGTTCCACCTGCTTTGCCTTGCCCCTGCTGCGCCGCGACCTCCTGGTGCACTTTCGCCATGTCGAGGGACTTGGCCTGCGAGATGACCTGCTCGAGCGTACTGCCGGGCAGCGCGCCGACCTGCTGGAACAGGATGACTTTCTCGCGGAACACCATGAGCGTCGGAATGGAGCGGATGTTGAAAGCGCCGGCGAGCTCCTGCTGCTCCTCGGTGTTCACTTTGGCGAACACCACGTCTGGGTGCTGGTCGGAGGCTTTTTCATACACCGGCGCGAAGCCGCGGCAAGGGCCGCACCACGGCGCCCAGAAGTCGACGATCACCATGGGATTGTCGTTGACGGTGGATTCAAAATTCTCCTTGGTGAGCTCGACGGTAGCCACGGCGCTCCTTTCGAAAAAAGGCGTGCAGTGTACTCTAGACAGCATGTACGCAGGCCGGTTCGCGCCCTCGCCCACCGGGCCGCTGCACTTTGGTTCGCTCGTGGCTGCGCTCGCGAGCTGGCTCGATGCACGAGCGGCGCGCGGCCGCTGGCTCGTGCGCATGGAAGACCTCGACGCGCCGCGCCAGCAGCAAGGCGCTGCAGACCTCATCCTGCGCACGCTCGAGCGATTCGGGCTGAACTGGGACGGACCGGTCCTCTACCAGAGCCTGCGGCTGCGAAACTACGAGGCGGCTCTGGAGAAACTGCGCCTGCACACCTACGGGTGCGGTTGCACGCGGCGCGAGATCTCGGACTCGTCGCTCGCGGTCGCCGCCGACGGTGCCCGGATCTATCCGGGCACCTGCCGCGCCGGCTTGCCGCCCGGCAAGGCAGCGCGCGCATTGCGGGTGAAGACCGGCAGCGAGCCCGTCTCGTTCACCGATCGTGTGCAGGGAGCCCAAGCGCAGATCCTCGAGAGGGATATCGGCGATTTCGTCGTGTATCGCGCGGACGGTCAATTCGCCTACCAGCTTGCCGTCGTGGTCGACGACGCGGACCAGGGCATCACCGACGTCGTGCGCGGCGCCGACCTTCTCGATTCGACGACGCGCCAGATCCATCTTCAGCGCCTGCTCGGCTATGCGACCCCGCGCTATCTCCACGTGCCGGCCGCGGTCAACGCCGCGGGCGAGAAGCTTTCCAAGCAGACCGGCGCGCGGCCGATCGATGCGGCGCACCGGGAGCAGGCCATCTGCAATGCCCTGCGCTTTCTCGGGCAGGTGCCGACACCGGATCTGGAGGAAGCGATCGCCAACTGGGACGCGAACCGCATTCCGCGGCGGCGCGCTATCCCGGGCGGCGACGGATGACCGTGGCCAGAGCCGCGAGCACGCATGCGAGCCCCGCAACCTCGGACCAGCCGGGTCGCTCGCCGAGAAACACCACGCCGCTCAGGACGCCGATCACGGGGATGATGAGCATGCTGATGGAGAACACGTCACCGGCACCGAGACCGCGATCTTGATCCAGGCCCAGTGCGCGAAAGCGAAGGCCACGAGCACGTTATAGGCGACGCCGAGCGCGGGCCAGAGCCCGACGTTGCGCAGCGCGCGAAGATCCTCCAGCGGCAGCGCGCCGGCGAAAATCGGCACGCCGCCGAGCAGCATGATCCAGGCGGTGTGCGCGCCTGCCGGCAGGCGCACCGGATAGCGCTTCTGCAACAGCGTGCCGAGCGCCTTCCAGGCGGTGAACCCACCACAGTCGGCGCGGTAGGTGATCCGCCTCGGCGCTCAAATCGTTATCTTTGTAAGTAAACGCTAACTCCGAGATGTAGTTAAGACAGCGATAGAGCAATCATGGTTGCTGCTACGCACAAAATTCTTGACTTACCGCTCGGCGGCACTAAAATGCTGATTGCTGCATTGCACAAATGCTGGCAGTGCCAACGAACCAAACCACGGACAGGAGCAACCCAATGTACGTCACCCCAGAACAGATTCAAGCGGCCAACAAGGCGAACGTCGAAGCGTTCCTGGCCGCAGCGAACGCGCAGTTCGCCGCCTTGGAGAAGCTGGCCTCGATCCAGGCCGGCGCGATCAAGAGCGCCTTCGAGGACTCGATCGCCAACACCCGAGCCCTGCTCGGCGCGAAGGACGTGCAGGAATTCGTCAGCCTGCAGAATTCCTTCGCCCAGCCCGCCATGGAGAAGGCGATCGCCTACTCGAAGAGCGTGTACGAAGTCGCCACCGGCGCCAACGCCGAGCTGTCGAAAGTGACCGAGCGCCGCATCGCGGAATGGAACGAGAACTTTGCGACGCTGCTCGACAAGGTTTCGAAGAACGCGCCCGCCGGCTCGGACGTCGCCGTCGCCGCGGTGAAGTCGATGCTCGCCGCCGCCAACTCGGCGTATGACAACCTCACGAAGGTGGCGAAGCAGGCCACCGAGATCGCCGAAGCCAACGTCGCCGCGGCGACCGAGACCGCGAAGGGCCTCGCGAAGCCAAAAAAAGTCGCCTGAGCGCCAAACGGCGCCTGAGCGCCAAACGGCGCCTGAGCGCCAAGCGGCGCCTGGGCGCCAGGAAGCGCGTCGGCAGAAAGCCGAAGAAGAAGTCCCGAAAAGCCCGCCGGTAGGCGGGCTTTTCATTTGGGGTCCTCGAAGCGAAAACCGGCTTCGCGCACCGACCGCCGCAGCGCCTCGGCAGCCTCGCTCACCTGCCTCGGATCGCCGCGCACCCCCAGCTCCACGTGGCGCCGGCTGCCGTCCTCGCCCATGGAAGGCAGGCTGAACACCTTGACACCTGCGTACAGGGCGCCCACCGCCTCCATCGCCGGGATGAGCTGGCTTTCTCCGGCCTCGTAAACCAGGATCGATTCCTCGCTCCAGCGGTCACGCTCGAAGAGACTCCGGTAGCGCGTGTCGAGCACCCACTCGACCATCGGCCGGGCCATCTGGGGAAATCCAGGAACGAAGTGGTGCTCGCCGAGCGTGAATCCCGGTATGCGGTTCACCGGGTTGGGAATGATCGAGGCGCCCTCCGGAAACTCGCCCATCTGCAGCCGCTGGGCAGTGACCTCGGCGCCGAAGCGCGCGCGGATCTCGCGCTCCGCGTCTGGATGCAGACGCAGCCGCACGCCGGCCGCGGCGGCGGCGCACTGGCGGGTGTGGTCGTCGGGCGTCGCGCCAATCCCGCCGAAGCTGAAGACGATATCGCCGGATGCGAGGCTGCGGGCGAGCGCCCCGATGAGGCGCTGCGGATCGTCGCCGAGATAAAGGGCCCAGGAAAGCCGAAGCCCCCGCATGGCGAGGGCTTCGATGAGGAACGCAAGGTGCTTGTCTTGCCGTTTTCCAACGAGGATTTCATCCCCGATGATGTAGGCGCCGAACAATCAGGCTGCCTTTTTCGCCCATTGCTGCAGCTCTTCGAGCCCGCCGATGTGCTTGCCGTTGATGAAGACCTGCGGCACGGTGCCGCGCCCGGTAATCGCGCCGACCACGCGCGAGCGGTCACTATGGTCGAGCTTCACTTCGGAATAGGCGTAGCCCAGCTCCTTCAAGAGCGTCTTCGCCCTGGCGCAGTAGGCGCAGCCCTCGCGCGTGAGGATCGCCACCTGGTCGGGCTTCTTCGCCTTGGGGTTGATGTGATTCAGCATCGTGTCCGCGTCCGAGACTTCGAACGGATCGCCTGGCTTCTCCGGCTCGATGAACATCTTTTCAATGACGCCGTCCTTCACCAGCATCGAGTAGCGCCACGAGCGCTTGCCGAAGCCGAGCTCCGACTTGTCCACCAGCATCCCCATCTTGCCGGTGAATTCGCCATTGCCGTCGGGCAGCATGGTGATGTTGCCGCATTCCTGGGTGCGGGCCCACTCGTTCATCACGAAAGCGTCGTTCACCGAAATGCACACGATGCGATCGACGCCGTTGGCGAAGAATGCCGGCGCAAGCTCGTTGTAGCGCGGCACATGGGTCGATGAGCAGGTAGGCGTGAACGCGCCCGGCAGCGAGAATACGACGACGGTCTTGCCCTTGAAAACGTCATCGGTCGCGATGCTCTTCCAATCGCCGCTCTCCGTGCGGGTCCGGAAGGTGGCCTGAGGTACTTTCTGTCCTTCTTGGCTGGGTAACACGGTTCGGCTCTCCACGTCAGTGTCAAAAGGAATGACACAGTGTAGAAAGCCGCGTTCCGCGCGGCCAATTCTTTGTACGCATAGGCGCCATAGGGGCCCTCAATGCCCCGCCTGTCTGGAGTCCTGCAGCGCGCCGAGCAGGTAGCGGATGAACGCCAGCCCGAACACGACCGGCGCGATGAACCCTACCAGCGGAACGTACGCCGCCAGGGCCAAAAGCAGCCCCAGGACGTACATTCCCTGGCGCCGGCGGCCGAAGATGCGCGCCATCTCCTGCCGGTCGGCGTGCTCGGCCAGGGCGTCGTAACGCAGCAGCCTCTGGTTGCCCCAGGCAAGGATCACGAGCGGGATGAGCGGCCACAGCGGAGGCAGAAGCCACAAAGGCAGGCTGACCGCGAACATGGCCGCCATGCCGGCGAGCGCCACCAGGCCGTTCCAGGCGCTACCCGCCGTGCCGCCGCCGCGCCGGCGCTCGAGCGCGGGAAACGAGCGCGCCGCGACGTGGTCGACCATTTTCTGCATGCCGAACACGCCGAGGATGAACAGCGCCGTGATGTAGACGAGCGGCACGAAAAGCAGAAACAGCACAACGTGCGCGGCGATGAGGGTGGCGTCGCCGAAGTCCAGCCGCACGAAACCCGCCGCGGGCTCGAGCCAGCGCCGCATCAGCTCGGCGAGCCACAGCGCGACGCGCGTCCACAGCGCAACGGCCACGGCTCCCCACACGACGAGGGAAACGAGCATCGGCCAGATCATGAGCCACAGCATCCGCGGATGCAGCAGGTTGGCGAGGCCGTACAGCACGGACCCGAGGATGCTCATCGCCGCATAGTCTCCCACAGCTTGGCGAGGCGCTTCGCGGAGACCGGAACCGGAGTCTTGAGCTCCTGGCCGAAAAGCGACACGCGCAGCTCCTCCAGCAGCCAGCCGAACTGCGCCAGTTCGGCGCTCGGCGCTCCGTGCCGGGCGCGCGTCGCAAGCTCGCGCCGATACGGCCGCTCGAGCGCCGCCACCTGCGCGGCGAGCCGCTCGTCGCGTGCCGGATCGACGCGCAGCTTGTCCAGCCGCAGCGAAGCGGCCCTCAGATAGCGCGGCAGATGCTGCAGCCGCTCCCATGGCGTGCGCGCGATCCAGCCCGGAGCAAGCAGGCGCGCGAGCTGCTGCCCGATGTCTTCCGCGGCTCGCGGGAAGCCCTTCCCGGCGACGCCGAGTTTCTTCGCGAGGGACGCTTGCTCCGCGAGAATGGCGCCTACGGTGCGGCCGATCTCCTGGGCGATGAGATTGAACCGGCTGCGCCCCTCATCTACGCGCCGGGCGAATTCTGCATGCTGCAAAGGGACCGATTGCGCGAGAAAGCTGCGCTCGAGCGCGGCGGTCACGATGTCGTCCTTGTGCGGGCCGAGCGTCATGTCCTTGGCGAGCATGCGCTCGAGGTCGCGGATGCGGTCGCGAAAGGCGATCGCGAAGAGGCGCCGCACGCCGGCGCGGTGGATCTCCCGAGCCTTCTCCGGAGAGTCGAACACCTGCAGCGTCACCGCGTCCGACGCGTCCACCAGCGCGGGATAGCCCACGAGCGTCTGGCCGCCGCGCTCGAGCTCCATCAGCTCGGGCAGGTCCCCCATGGTCCAGCCGGTGTAGCGCTCGCCCTCGGCAATCGGCGACTGTTCCTGCAGGATCGCTTCGGTCTTGCCTCCCAGCTCGCGCTTGAGCTCGACGAGATTCCTTCCCGTGCCGAGCTGCCGGCCATGCTCGTCGACCACGCGGAAGTTCATGTGCAGGTGCGGCGGCGCGGAGTCGGGCCGGAAGGCATCGCGCGGCACCTCCAGGTCGAGCTCGGCGCGGATGGTGCGCGCGAGCGCCTCGGCGAGCGGCACGTCCGCCGGCCGCGCCCCGGCGACAAACCGCTCGGCAAAATCCTCGAGCGGGCCCAGCTTGTGGCGCAGGCGCTGCGGCATCGACTTCGCCATAGCCCTCACTTTCTCCCTGAGCAGGCCCGGAACCACCCATTCGCAGCGCGCGGCCGGCACCTGGTTCAGCAGCGCGAGCGGCACCGTCATGGTCACGCCATCGCGCGCCGACCCGGGCTCGAAGTGGTAGTCCAGCACGAAACGGTTCGGGCCGAGCTCGAGGGCCGGCGGAAAATTCTCGGTAGTAATGCCGGCGGCCTCGTGGCGCATCAGATCCTCGCGTGCCAGGTACAGCAGCTTCGGCCGCTTGCGCTCCGCCTCGCCTCGCCAGCGCTCGAAATCCGCGCCGCTGCTGACATCCCGGGGAATGCGCGCGTCGTAAAACGCGTGGATCAGCGCCTCGTCCACCAGGATATCGGGGCGCCGCGACTTGTGCTCCAGGCGCTCGATGTCGGCGGCGAGGCGCCGGTTGTGCGCGAAAAACGGCGCGCGCGTATCGAAGTCGCCCTCCACCAGGGCCGACTGGATGAAGATCTCGCGCGCGAGCTCGGCATCGAAGGGCGCGAACGCCACGCGGCGGTCCGAATACAGCGGCAGGCCGTAGAGCGTGCCGCGCTCGAGCGCGATCACCTGCGCGCGCGCTTTCTCCCAGTGCGGATTGTGGCGTTCCCGCTTGAGGAGATGCCCGGCGAGATCCTCCAGCCACTTTACGTCGATGTGAGCCACGCAGCGCGCGTAAAGGCGCGTCGTCTCGACCAGCTCGGCCGCGACGATCCACTTGCCCGGCTTCTTCGTCCACGAGCCGGGATGGACCCAGAACTTGATGCCGCGCGCGCCGGTGTAGTTTCCCTCCGACTCGTCGCGCATGCCGATATTGCCAAGCAGCCCGGAGAGAAGCGCGCGGTGAATCGCGCGATATCCCTTGTCGGGATCCACCGAGGAACGCGGCCACTCGGCCTCGGCGAGCGCCGCCTGGAGCTGCGCATGCACGTCGCGCCACTCGCGCATGCGCGGATACGACAGGAAATTCTCCCGGCACAGCCGCCGCAGCCCGGGCTCGTCCTGCAGCTTCCACAGCTTGAGGAAGCCCAGGAAGTCGGAGCGCTCGTCGGCGAACCGGGCGTGCCGCTCGTCGGCTGCCGCCGCCTTCTCCATCGGGCGCTCGCGCGGGTCCTGGAGCGAAAGCGCCGCGGCGATGACAAGCACCTGATCGAGGCAGCTTTCGGCCCGCGCCGCGACCAGCATGCGCGCCACGCGCGGATCGAGCGGCAGCCGGGCGAGTTCCTTGCCCACCTGCGTCAGCGCCTTTTCTTCGGAGACGGCGCCGAGCTCGTTCAGGAGCGCATAGCCGTCCGCGACGGCGCGCGGGCTCGGCGGGTCGAGGAAGGGAAAGTCCTCCACGTCCGCGAGCCCGAGGCTCTTGGCGCGCAGGATCACCGAAGCGAGCGAGGAGCGCAGCAGCTCGGGGTCGGTGAACGGCGGCCGCTTGGCGAGGTCCTCCTCGGAGTAAAGCCGGACGCACACGCCGTCGGCCACCCGCCCGCAGCGCCCCGCGCGCTGTTTGGCAGCGGCCTGCGAGATCGGCTCGACGCGCAGCATTTCCACCTTGTTGCGGTAGCTGTAGCGCTTCACGCGCGCGAGGCCGGTGTCCACCACGTAGCGGATACCGGGAACGGTGAGAGAGGTTTCGGCGACGTTGGTCGCGAGCACGATGCGCCGCGCCTCACCACGCCTGAAGACCCGGTCCTGCTCGGCGGCGCTGAGCCTCGAGTACAGCGGCAATATCTCGGCCCCGAGCTTGCGCTTCCGCAGGACTTCGGCGGTGTCGCGGATCTCGCGCTCACCCGGCAGGAACACCAGGACATCGCCGCCGCCTTCGCGGCACACTTCGTCGACCGCGTCCGCGAGCGCCTGCTCCTCCTCTTCGCGGGTGGTGTCCTCCTCGTCGCCGGCCACCGGGCGATAGCGCACTTCCACCGGGTACAGCCGCCCCGACACCTCGATCACCGGCGCGCCGCCGAAGTGCGCGGCGAAGCGCTCCGCGTCGATCGTCGCCGAGGTGACCACGACCTTCAGATCGCTTCTCTTGGCGACGAGCTGCTTCAGGTAGCCGAGCAGAAAATCGATGTTGACGCTGCGCTCATGCGCCTCGTCGAGGATGATGGAATCGTACTCGCGCAGCTCGCGATCGCCCTGCGTCTCGGCGAGCAGGATGCCGTCGGTCATCAGCTTGATCGCCGAGTCGGGACGGACCCTCTCGTGAAAGCGCACCTTGTACCCGACGAGCGCGCCGAGCTCGGTTCCGAGCTCCTCGGCGATGCGCGCGGCGACCGAGCGCGCCGCGATGCGGCGCGGCTGCGTATGGCCGATGCGGCCGCGCCTGCCGCGGCCCATCTCGAGAAGGATCTTCGGCAGCTGCGTGGTCTTTCCCGAGCCGGTCTCGCCGCAGACGACGACCACCGGGTGCCGCACGATGGCGGCGCGGATCTCGTCGCGCCGCGCGCTGACCGGCAGGCTGGGATCGAAGCGGATGCTGCGACTCATGAACTCGACGAATCGTACAGGGTCCATCCGAACGATGGACAGGCCGGAACGCAAGGACACCGCGCAGCGCGCTCTGCTCCACGCCGCGATCGCGGTCGCCGTTGTCGTCATCCTGGTGCTCATCTGGTATGCGATCGACGTAGTCCTTTTGGCGTTCATCGGGATACTTCTTGCAATATTGCTGCGCGCGCCGGCCGACTGGCTGACGGCCCGGACCGGGCTGGGCGAGTCCTGGTCGCTCGCCCTCGTCGGCATCACGGCGCTTGCCCTCCTCGTCCTGGGCGGCGTGCTCTTCGGCCGTGGCGTGGCGGGCGAAGCGCTGCAGCTCGTCGACCGACTCCCCGAGATCCTGGAAGCGATCAGGGAGCGCCTGCGGCAGAGCGAGTTCGGCGCTCGGGCGCTGCGCGTGGCCGAGGCGAGCGGTTTCTTTTCCGGCGGCGACGGCCAGTTTCTCGGCAGGGGCCTCGGCCTTCTCGGCTCCACGTTCGGCATCGTCGCGAACATCGCCATCGCGGTTTTCTTCGCCGCCTTCATGGCCGCGGAGCCGCGCCCGTACGTCGAGGGGTTTCTCTTCCTCGTCGCCCGCAACCGGCGCAGCCGCGTAAGGGAAGTGCTCCACGAGATCGGCCGCGTCCTGCGCCGCTGGCTCGTCGGCCAGGCGTTCCTGTCGCTTTGCGTCGGACTGCTCACCGGCGCGGGCCTCGCGCTGCTCGGCGCGCCGTTTCCCGTGGCGCTCGCGCTCCTCGCCGGCTTCATGGAGTTCATTCCCTACATCGGGCCCTTCGTCGCGGCGGTGCCGGCGATTCTCGTGGCATTCGCCGAAAGCCCGCAGCTTGCGCTGTGGGTGGCGCTGCTTTTCCTCGCCATCCAGTCGATCGAGAGCTATCTGCTCGCGCCGCTCGTCCAGCACCGCGCTGTGTATCTGCCGCCGGCGGTCATCCTCTTCACCCAGGTGCTGATGGGCGTCATCGTCGGCGCCCTAGGCGTCGCGGTGGCCACTCCGCTCGCGGCCTCGGCGATGGTCGCGATCAGCATGCTCTACGTCGAGGATGCGCTCGGCGACAAGACCGTCAGCGACGCCTGAGGCAGCACCGCTCTTCGATGACGTCGGCCGTTCTAGAACTTTCCACGAAGGGCACATGGGGCGGTGATTTGCGGCACAATGGGGCGAAATAACTCGAGCAACTCGTGCCTGCAAGAGTGAAAGTGGCCGTCGAGCAGCTCAGGCTGGGGATGTATGTCGCCGAGCTCGATCGCCCCTGGCTCGACACCAAATTCCCTTTCCAGGGCTTCTATATCTCCTCGGAGGCCGATCTCGCCAGGCTGCGCCAGACCTGCAAGAGCGTGTTCGTCGATCCCGAGAAAGGCCTCGCCCCGCGGGTCGCCGGCGCAGCAGCCGCCGCGCTGCCGACGCGCTACCCGGAGCGCGTCCCCGTAGAACGCGAGTTCGTCCACGCGAGGACGCTCTTCGACGACTGCAGGCGTCTGTTCGACAAGCTCGTCAAGATCATGGCGGCGGGCGGCGAGCTCGACGCCGAGGGTCTGAAGAACACCATGGAAAAGCTCGCCGACAGCATCGAGCGCAATCCCGACGCCATGCTGCTTCTCACCCAGGTACGCCAGAAGGACGAAAAGCAGCTCGAGCGCGCGCTCGACGTCTCGGTGCTGATGATGACGTTCGCCCGGTTCCTGCAGCTGCCGCGGGATGAAATGGACCTGCTAGGTCTCGTTGGACTTCTGCAGGACATCGGCAAGGTGAAGACTCCCGACTCGATCCTCAACAAGAAGGGCGGGCTTTCGGCCGAGGAATTGAAGCAGGCGAGGCTGCATGTGGCGCATTCGGCGGCCATGCTGCGCGACGCCCACGGACTGCCTCAGCGACTCGCCGATCTGGTGCTGCTGCATCACGAACGCTACGACGGCAGCGGCTATCCGCGCCGGCTTGCCGGCCCGGGCATCGGCATGATGGGGTGCATGGCGGCCATCGTCGACGGCTTTTCGGCGATGACGAGCATACGGCCCTATGCCGAGCAGATGTCGCCGTCGAACGCCCTCGGCATGCTGTACAAGGAGCGCGGCACGCGCTACCACGAGGCGCTCGTGGAGCAGTTCATTCAGTGCATCGGCATCTACCCGGTCGGCAGCCTTGTGCAGCTCAACTCGGGCGAAATCGGAGTCGTGATCGCCCAGAACCGGGTGCGGCGGCTGCAGCCGCGCGTCATGGTTCTGCTCGACGCCGCGTCCAAGCCGATCATGCCGCAGACAGTCCTCGATCTCATCAAGGAGCCGAAGTCGCCGACCGGCGAGCCTTACCGCATCCGCCGCACCATCGAATCGGGCAAGCTTCCTCTCGATCCGCACGATTTCTTCCTCTGATGGCGAAGCGCGTCGATACCACCGGGAAGCTGATCGGCCTCAACCAGAGCGCCACGCTGGTCCTGGCGCGGCTGAGCGCGCGCGCGCTCCAGGGTCGGGCGTTGCTCGGCGTGAACGAAATCGACCTTGCCGAGTGCGGCGAGGCGCTCGAGGCGCTCGCCCGGCCGGGCGCGGATACCATGGGGCGGCTGGAGCTGTGGCTTACGGACGACTACGCGCGCGCCCGGCGCCTTGCCCGGCGATTGAGCGCGGTGCTTGAGGCGTGCGGCACCCTGGCTGTCTGCGGCGACCCCGCGCAAACCGCTGCTGTCATGCGGGCGCTGCAGAAGCTCGCCTACAACCTCGGCGCCGTCGTGGAAACGCGGGCGGCGCGCGCCGAGGAAGCGTCCCCCAATGAAAGCCGCCGGCTGCTCGAGGCCCTGCAGCGCAGGCTGCAGGGGCTGCCTGCCGGCGAGGGCTTCGGGCTGGTGCTGCTGCACTGCGCCGTGATCGACCAGGTCGACGCACTGCGCGGCCTGCCGTCGGGCGATTCGGTCGTCAATGCCATCGCGCGTAACTTGCGCGGGAACGTGCTGCGAGCCTCCGACGCCGTGGAGATTGCTGCGCGCGACGAGTTCGCCTGCCTGCTACATCCGATGCCGTCCGAGGGAGTGGCGATCCTCGCCGCGCAGAAGATGCTGCGCGTCCTGGACGCGCCGCTGGAGCTGGACGGTTTCGCCGCGGCGGCCGAGCCGAAGATCGGCATCGCGCTCTTCCCCGAGCACGGCCTGGACGCGGCGCAGCTTCTGCAGCACGCGAAAGCGGCGCTGCGCACGGCGCGCTCGGGCCACGACCGCATCGCGCTGTTCCGGGCCGATGCTGCCGCCGCCTTCGACGAGTCGCGATACGCGATGCGTCTGCGCCACGCGATCCAGAACAACGGCCTGCGCCTGTTCTACCAGCCGCAGGCCGAGTTCCGCACCGGTCGCATCATCGGCGCCGAGGCGCTGCTGCGCTGGGACGACGAGCAGCTGGGGGCCGTGGCTCCCAGCGTAGCGGTCGAGGTTGCGGAGTCGACGGGCATGATCAACGATCTCACCTGCTGGGCGATCAACGGCGCGATACAGCAATGCGCCGCGTTCCGCGGCGTCGAGCCCCACTTCACGGTGAGCGTGAACATCTCCCCCTCCAACCTTCACGAGGCGGACCTGCCGGCGCATGTCGGCAGGGCGCTGCGCACCTGGGATGTGCCCAGCAAGAGCCTGGTGCTGGAAATCACCGAAACCGCGATCCTGGGCGAGCAGAAGCTCGCGCTGGAGGCGCTGAACGACCTGAAGCGCCTGGGACTGAAGATCTCGGTCGACGATTTCGGCACCGGCTACTCGTCGATGTATTACCTCGCCCAGATGCCTCTCGACGAGCTGAAGATCGATCTCATGTTCGTGCGCCAGATGCTCGAGCTGCCGCAGCACGCCAAGATCGTGCGCTCGCTCATCGACCTCGCGCACAACCTCGAGCTCAGCGTCGTGGCCGAGGGGGTGGAGAGCGAGCCGGTCTGGTCGGCACTGCAGCACCTGGGCTGCGATTGCGCCCAGGGCTGGTACATCGGCAAGCCCGTCGCGGCCGAAGAGCTCATGCGTCGGCTGCGCGCACGCCCGGGCAGGTAGCCGACGGATGCCGCGATGATCGAGTGGAACGATCAGCTTCACCTGGGGCACGAGGCGCTCGATGATCACCACAAGGAAATGGTGAACGCGGCCAACCTTCTATACGCGGCGCATCTCGCTGGAACCAGGGAGGCGGTTCTGAGCCATCTCCATGCGCTTATCGCAGCCAGCACCGAACACTTCGTGTTCGAAGAAGAGCTCATGGCGCAGATTAAGTACCCGAAGGCGCTTGTCCACACCGAACACCATGGCGAAGTGCTCGCCCAGCTGAACCGCTTCTTTGACCGCGTCATCGCGAACAACGTTGCCGACGCTGACAAGGTGCTCGCCTTTCTGCGGGAATGGCTGACCAGCCACCTCGTCACCTTCGACCGCGACCTTGTTCAATTCATGAGCCGGCCTTGACCGGGCCCTACCGGGACTCGCCGAGCAGCCTCTCCACGTAACGCGCGATGA
This sequence comes from Burkholderiales bacterium, assembly GCA_035550695.1. Taxonomy (GTDB): domain Bacteria; phylum Pseudomonadota; class Gammaproteobacteria; order Burkholderiales; family SG8-39; genus SCGC-AG-212-J23. The sequence goes on from DASZOS010000052.1 coordinate 50,684, forward strand.
GGTCCACTTCCAGATTGACGCGCGAACCCGGTTCGAGCCGCGACAGCGTGGTGACTTCCAGCGTGTGCGGGATCAGGAACACCTCGAAGAGCGTGCCTTCGACGCGGTTCACCGTGAGGCTCACGCCGTCGATGGTGATCGAGCCCTTGCGGGCGACGTAGCGCGCGAGTTCTGGTGGAACCCTGAAGGTAAAGACGCCGCCTTCGCGCTGCACGACTTCGCCCACGCCGTCGACGTGCCCCGAGACCAGGTGACCACCGAGCCGCTCGCCGAGCGCGAGCGATTTCTCCAGGTTCACTGGCCCGGGCCGGTCCAGGCCCGCCGTGACCCGCAGGGTCTCGGAGGACACGTCGGCCGTGAACCCCCGGGGGGTGCGCGCGGTGACCGTGAGGCACACGCCCTGGACGCAAATGGAGTCGCCGACCGCGGCGTCGGAAAGGTCCAGGCCGCCGGATTCGATCTCCAGCGGCTGCACGCGCACGATCCGCCCTACCGCCTGCACGATTCCCGTGAACATCGCGCGGAAGGTTACCGCAAAGCGCTTGTCTAAAGGCTATTGACCTGCGAGCAGCCTATGCCAGAGCTTGCCGATTTCCTTGTCGAGCGACAGCGCGGAGCCGGCGAGCGCCGCGGCGAAAGTGCCTACCGCGATCGAGTTCGCGGTCGGCACGCCCGCCGCGGCGAAGCCGAGCACGAACGGCGCGATGAGCAGCCACACACCGGCCCCGAGGTTCAGCCATTGGACGGAAATCTGGTCGAAGGTCGCCTCGAAATGCGAGGCGAGCGCGAGGGTGAGGCCAACGAAGACGGCATTCGCGGTCGCCGGCTCGTGCTCGGCATGGCCGACAATCCACGGCGATACCGCAAGCCACAGGCCGAGCGCGAAGCTCGCCCATTCCTGCCATCTCGCGGCTGCGGTCACGGAATGCTCCTTGACGCGGTCGAAGACCCCACTACACGATTGGACCGAGGCAAGAAGCGCGCCGTTCGCCCCGCGGATGTCACGGCCTCCTGAAGCGCATGTAGCGATGGATCGACAGATCGAGCTGATCGGCGCGGCCTGGGGCCTCGGCGGGGCCGACCCGGGCTGCGCCCAGGCCCCCGCGGCGCTTGCGCCGCTCCTGGTCGAACGTCTCGCGCGTTGCGGTGCGCGCGCCATGCCCGGACCTATCCTCGAGCCCTCGCCGAGCGAGCGGCGCAGGCAGCTCGCCGTGAGCAAGCTGTGCGGCCTGCTCGCTTCGGCGGTCGCCGACTCGCTGCGCCACGGGCGCCTGCCCTGCGTTCTGGGTGGCGACCACAGTTGCGCCGGTGGCACCTGGACAGGCGTGGCGCGGGCACTGAACCAAAGGGAATTGGGGTTGATCTGGGTCGACGCGCACATGGACAGCCACACGCCGCGCACCAGCCCCACCGGCCGCCTCCACGGCATGCCGCTCGCGTGGCTGCTCGGCCAGGACGACGATCTGCTCTACGGCCTGGCCGCGGGCGTCGTGCACCCGCGCCACGTCGCGCTCGTGGGCGTGCGCAGCTTTGAGCCGGAGGAGGCCGAGCGCTTGGGTCGCCTGGGCGTGCGCGTATTCCACATGGACGAGGTGCGCAGCCGCGGGCTGGACGCGGTAATGGACGACGCGTTCGCCATCGCGGCCTCGCAAACCGCGGGATTCGGCGTAAGCATCGACCTCGATGTCGTCACGCCGGAGGACGCTCCCGGCGTTGCCACGCCGGCGGCCGGGGGCATCGGCGGCGCCGAGCTTGCCCGCGCTCTCGCGCGCATCGGCGGTCGGCCCGATCTCATGGCGGTGGAGCTCGTCGAGTACTGCCCGCGCCTGGACCGCGACGGGCGCAGCGCCCGGGTGGCCGTCGAGGCGCTCGCGGCCGCGCTATGCGGGGCGCGCTACAAGGCGCACGTCGTCGCCGAGGCGATCCAGCGACACGATTCTTAGGCGCAGCCTGTCCTGCAGCGAAGCGAATGCGGGCAGGTCGAGCATGCCCTGCGCGCCGTCGCCCAGGAAGCTCGGGTTGAGATAGACGAGAAACTCGTCGACGCAGCCTTCGCGCGCGAGCGAGCCGTTGAGGCGAAAACCCGCCTCCACGTGCAGCTCGTTGATGCCGCGGCGAGCGAGTTCCTCGAGCATTCGCGGCAGCTCGACTTTTCCCTGCGCGTTCGGCGCCACGACGAGCTCGGCGTTTTCGGGACCCGGCGCCTGCCTCGCCGTAAAGACGAGAATCCGCTCCCCCTGGAGAACGCGAGCGCTGCGCGGCATTTCCAGCCTGCTGTCGACCACCACGCGCAGCGGCTGGCGCGGCGTGTCGATCTCGCGCACCGTGAGCTGCGGGTCGTCGGCTTTCACCGTGCCGATGCCGGTCAGGATGGCGCAGGCGCGGGCGCGCCAGCGGTGCGCGTCGCGCCGGGCCTCGGCTGCGGTGATCCATTTCGACACGCCGTTGGCAAGCGCCGTGCGCCCGTCGAGCGTGGCGGCGATCTTGAGCCGCACCCAGGGACGCCCGCGCCTCACGCGGGAAAAAAATCCGATGTTCAGCTCGCGCGCCTCGTCCTGCATCAGCCCGTGCTCGAAGCGGATGCCGGCCGCCGCGAGCGCATCGCCACCGCGCGCGGCGGGCGGGTTGGGATCGCGAGCCGCGGCCACCACGCGCGCCACGCCGGCATTGGCGAGCGCGCCGGCGCAGGGCGGAGTGCGGCCGTGATGGTTGCAGGGCTCGAGATTGACGTACACCGTCGCGCCCTGCGCCCTTGCGCCGGCGTGGCGCAAAGCGAGCGCTTCGGCGTGGAGCTCGCCCGCTTTTTCGTGCCATCCCTCGCCGACGATGCTCTCGCCCTGCGTGATGACGCAGCCGACGCGCGGGTTGGGCGTGGTGGTGAAAAGTCCGCGCTCGGCGAGGGCGAGCGCGTGGCGCATCATCGCGTGGTCGAACGCCGAGAACTCAGCCACCGGCTTGGGTCATCTGCGTTTTTTTCGCGAGGCCTTCACTTCCTGCACGACTTCGCGGAAATCGTCCGGCGTCTCGAAGCTGCGATACACCGACGCGAAGCGGATGTAGGCAATCTTGTCGAGCTTGGCGAGCTCGCGCATGACGAAGTCGCCGACCCGGCTGGTCGGCACCTCGCGCTCGCCGAGCGAGCGCAGCCGCTCGATGACGCGGTCGACCGCCGCCTCGATCTCCTCGGTCGCCACCGGGCGCTTCCTCAGCGCGAGCATCATGCTGCCCATGAGCTTGTCGCGGTCGAAATCGGTGCGGCTGCCGTCCTTCTTCACCAGCCGCGGCATCTTCAGATCGACGCGCTCGTAGGTGGTGAAGCGCTTCTCGCATTGCACGCATTTCCTGCGGCGGCGGATGGTGTTCGCCTCGAGGTTCGCCCGGGTGTCGACCACCTGGGTGTCCTCGGAGCCGCAGAAGGGACATTTCATGCGTACACGGGAAACAGGGCGCAGAGCGCCTTCACTTCGGCACCGACGCGTGCGAGGCTCGCCTCGTCCGAGGGGCGCTCGAGCACGTCGGCGATGAGATGCGCGAGCCTCTCGGCCTGCGGCTTGCGGAAGCCGCGCGTGGTCATGGCCGGCGAGCCGATGCGCACGCCGCTCGCCACCGCCGGCTTCTCCGGGTCGTTCGGAATCGCGTTCTTGTTCACCGTGATGTGCGCGCGCCCGAGCGCCGCCTCGGCGTCCTTGCCGGTAATGCGCTTGTTGCGCAGGTCCAGAAGAAACAGGTGGCAGTCGGTGCGCCCGGAGACCACGCGCAAGCCGCGCTCGACGAGGACGGCCGCCATGGCTCGGGCGTTCTCGATCACCCGCTCCTGGTAGTTCCTGAATTCCGGCTTCAGCGCCTCGCCGAGCGCCACGGCCTTCGCGGCGACGACGTGCATCAGCGGCCCGCCCTGCAGCCCGGGGAAGATTGCGCTGTTGACGGCCTTTTCCTGCTCGGCCTTGCCGAAAATCATTCCGCCGCGCGGGCCGCGCAGCGTCTTGTGGGTCGTCGTGGTGACGAAGTCCGCGATGCCGATGGGCGAGGGGTAGAGGCCGACGGCGATGAGGCCCGCGTAATGCGCGATGTCCGCCATGAGAGCCGCGCCCACCTTGTCGGCAATCGCCCGAAAGCGCTTCCAGTCGATCGCCAGCGCATAGGCGGAGGCACCGGTGACGATCAGCTTTGGCTTCTCCAGAAGCGCTATCCGCTCTGCGGCGTCGTAGTCGATTTCTTCCCGCTCGTTCAGCCCGTAGGACATCACGCGATAGAGCTTGCCGGAGAGGTTGACCGGCGAGCCGTGCGTGAGGTGGCCGCCGTGCGCAAGCGACATGCCGAGGATCGTGTCGCCCGGCTTGAGAGCCGCGACGTAGACCGCCTGGTTCGCCTGCGAGCCGGAGTGCGGCTGCACGTTCGCCCAGGGCGCGCCGAAGAGCTTCTTCGCACGCTCGATGGCGATCGATTCCGCCATGTCGACGTATTCGCAGCCGCCGTAGTAGCGCTTGCCGGGATAGCCCTCGGCGTACTTGTTGGTGAGCTGGCTGCCCTGCGCGATGAGCACCTGGCGGCTGACGTAATTCTCCGAGGCGATAAGCTCCACGTGGTCTTCCTGGCGCTGGTTCTCCAGCCGGATCGCGTTCCAGAGGTCCGGATCGGACTGGGCAAGAAGGTCGGGGGAGAGCATCGGCGGTCTCGGCGGGAAACGGTAAATTTTACCGGACCCGGGCGTATCCTTCCGGGATGCTTGCAAAAAGGTATCGCCGCCATGAACGCCAAGTCTGTTAGCCGCTTTCCGGTTCCCCAGCTGAAGGACCTGCCGCAGGACATGCACAGCCGCATCCTCGCGGTGCAGGAAAAGGCCGGCTTCGTGCCCAACGTGTTTCTTGCGCTTGCGCACCGCCCGGCGGAGTTCCGCGCCTTCTTCGCCTATCACGATGCGCTGATGGAGAAGGAAGGCGGCCTCACCAAGGCGGAACGCGAGATGATCGTGGTCGCCACCTCGGGCGCCAACCAGTGCCATTACTGCGTGGTCGCGCACGGCGCGATCCTGCGCGTACGCGCGAAAAATCCGCTCGTCGCGGACCAGGTGGCCGTCAACTACCGCAAGGCCGACATCACGCCGCGCCAGCGTGCGATGCTCGATCTCGCGATGAAGGTGTCGCAGCGCGCCGAGGAGATCGCCGACGAGGATTTCGCGCCGCTGCGCGCGCACGGCTTCTCGGAGGAGGACATCTGGGACATCGCCGCGATCAGCGCGTTTTTCGCGCTGTCCAACCGCATGGCCAACTTTCTCGACATGCGGCCCAACGACGAGTTCTACCTGATGGGCCGCGCGCCTAAGTCCTGAGCGGCGGCGCGAGATCCTGCGGCGTATCGATGTCGCGGATCACGCCCGGGTCGCCGACCGGGATCTTGACGAGCTTCGCGGCGTTCTCCTGAACCAGCCGCCGGGCGCCTTCGTCGCCTTTCAGGGCGGCGAGCTCCTCGTAGTACGCGCCCGAGATGCCGACCGGATGGCCGCGCCGTGCATGGAAGTACGGCGCGGCGAGCGGCGCGCCCGCCGCAAGCGCGTCGCGCAGCGCGGCGATCGAGCTCCGGCGCACGAAGGGCATGTCGGCGAGCGCCACGAGATAGCCTTCGGCCCGGCCGGCCGCGCGTGCCGCGCACGCGAGGCTCGCGCCCATGCCTTCGGCGGCGTTTTCGCAGATCACCACCTCGCAGCCTTCCGCGGAGAGGCTTTTTGCGAGCTCAGGGGTGTTGGGGCGCACCACCGCCACGACGCGGGAAAGCTCGCCCCGCAGGTGACGCGCGGCCTGCACGGCGATCGCCACGCCGTGCGGGAGGCTGTGCTGCAGCTTGTCCGAGCCGAAGCGGCTCGCGGACCCGCCCGCGAGCAGCAGCCCGACTATGTTCAAGTCGCCTTGACTTCGCAGGCCGAGGGATCGAAGCGCCGCTCCGGCTTCGCCGCCCAGCTCGGCTCGCTCACCCCGTGGCGCACCGCGGTCATCTCGGCGATGATCGCGACCGCTATTTCCGGCGGCGTCTTGGAGCCGATGTACAGACCGACCGGCCCGCGCAGTCGCGCGATCTCGCCTTCCGAGAGATCGAACTCGCGCAGGCGCTTGCGGCGCGCGTCGTTGTTCTTCTTCGAGCCGATCGCGCCGACGTAGAAGGCGGCCGACTTCAGCGCCTCCATGAGCGCCAGATCGTCGAGCTTCGGATCGTGGGTGAGCGCCACGACGGCGCTGTGCCCGTCGAGGTTCAGCTCGCGCACCACGTCGTCCGGCATGCCGCGGTCGAGCGGCACGGCGGCGAGATTCCACGCCGCGGCATACTCCTCGCGCGGGTCGACCACCGTGACATGGTAGTCGAGCATGCGCGCCATTTCGGCGAGGTAGCGCGTGAGCTGCCCGGCGCCGATGAGCACCAGTCGCCAGCGCGGGCCGTGCACCGTGGTGAGCACGCGCCCGTCGAACTCGAGCACGTCCTGCCAGCGCCCCGCCTCGAGGGTGGCGCGGCCGCTGTCCATGTCGAGCCGGCGCCTGACGAGCTGCTGATCGCCGATGCGCTCGAGCAGCTCGGCCACGCCGCTCGCTTCGCCGAGCGGCTCCATGACGAGCTGCAGCGTGCCGCCGCAGGGCAGCCCCCAGCGCGTGGCTTCCTCGTTGGTGACGCCGTAGGTCACCAGCTCGGGCTTCTGCGCGGCGATCGATCTGGTCCTTATCTTCTCTATCAGATCGTCTTCCACGCAGCCGCCCGAGACCGACCCCACGACCTGCCCGTCGCCGCGGATCGCCACCATGGCGCCGACCGGACGCGGCGCGGAACCCCAGGTCTTGACGATCGTGCCCAGCGCGACGCGCTGACCGCTCGTGCGCCACGCTTGCGCGGTGCGCAGCACTTCGATATCGACGCTATCCATGCGGAAATGTTAGCGCAACTCGGCACCCCCGGGTCGCCCCGCCGGCGCGGGCATCGCCAATGTCGATCTTCGCGCCGTGACCGGCCGCGATCTCGCGCACGATGGCCAACCCCAGCCCGCTGCCGGTGCCCGCGGTGCCCGGCACGCGGTAGAAGCGCTCCAGGACCCGTTCGCGCTCCTGGGGCGCAATGCCGGGGCCCTCGTCCTCGACCTCGGCGAAAGACTCTCCGCCGCGCCGCCCGGTGCGCACGGTGACGCGGCCGCCGCGCTGCGAATACTGGATGGCGTTGTGCACCAGGTTGGCGAGCGCTTCGCGCAAGAGCAGCGAGTCGCCCCGCGCCGGCGCGCTCTCGAGCTCGAAGCCGAGGTCGACGTCGCGCGCCAGCGCCTGGTGCACCCACGCGTCCGCCTCGGCCTCGACCACGCTTTTCAGGTTGATCTCGGATGCGCTGCCCCGCCCGCCGGGCTCGGCGCGCGCCAGGGCGAGCAGTTGATTCGCCAGGCGCGCGGTGCGGATGGTCGCCTCGTGGACATGTTCGAGGTGCGCCCGGCACGAATCGGGCACCGGCTGCGCGAGCGCCAGCTCGGTGTGCGCCTGCAGCCCGGCGAGCGGAGTGCGCAGCTGGTGCGCCGCGTTAGCGAGGAAGCGCTGCTGGGTCTGCGCCGCCTGCGACACTTCCTCGAGCAGCCCGTTGAGCGCCGATACCAGCGGCAGCGTCTCCTCGGGTGCGGCCTCGGCGTCGATCGGTCGCAGGTCGCGCGGCGAGCGCGCCTTTATCTCCTCCGACAGGCGCGCCAGCGGCGAAAGCCCGCGCTTTACGCCGAACCAGACGATGACCAGGGTGGCGAGCGCGATCAGGATTTCCGGCAACAGGGTGTATACGAGGACCTGGCGGGCGAGGCGGGTGCGCTTCACCATGGTTTCGCCGACCAGCACGGTGCAGACCGCCTTGCCGCAAGGCGTGAGCACCGACACCATGCGCACGTCTTGCTCCTTGAAGAGCGCGTCGTACGCCATCGCATCATCGTGCGGCGCCGGCAGCCCGGCATCTCCGGCGATGTCGCTGCCGCCCGGACCGATCACCCGGTAATAGATCGTGTCGTAACGGTCGGTACGCAGCACCTGCTCGACGCTCGGCGGCATCTCGAGCCGGTACCCGGTCGGCGTCGGCCGCACCTGCGCGCCGATCGCGATGCCGATGTCGACGAGCGCCTGGTCGTACGCTTCGGTCGCCGGCTCGATCGACGGGAAGTAGGCAACCAGCGCCCCGACCGCGAGCAGCGCGGCGACCGGCGGTAACAGCATGCGCAGCAGGTGGGCCCTGAGGCTGCGCACCGCCACGTCAGTCGCCCTTGAATTCTTCCAGCATGTAGCCGAAGCCGCGGACGGTGCGGATCTTGATGCCCGCCGGCTCGAGCTTGGAGCGAAGGCGCGACACGTAGACCTCGATCGCGTTGGCCGAAAGCTCTTCGGCCAGTCCCGCGACCGCCTGGATGATCGACTCCTTCGAGACGATCTTCTCGGTCTTGGCGAGCAGCACTTCGAGCACCGCCCATTCGCGCGCCGCGAGCTCGAGCGGCTCGCCGCGCAGGAAAGCGCGCCGTGCCACGGTGTCCACGGTCAGCGGTCCGTGCACGATCCGCGGACCGCCGTGGGACTGCGAGCGGCGCAGCAGCGCGCGCACCCGGGCAGTCAGCTCCGGCATGGCGAACGGTTTCACCATGTAGTCGTCGGCGCCGAGGTCCAGGCCGTGCACCCGGTCCTCGACCGCGTCGCGCGCGGTGAGCACGAGCACCGGCATCGGTTTCTCCGCGGTGCGCAGCCGGCGCAGCACCTCGAACCCGTCCATGCGCGGCAGCCCGATATCCAGGATCACCAGATCGAAGCGCTCCTGCGACGCCGCAGCCATCGCATCCTCGCCGCCCAGGGACACGGCCACCGTGTGACCCTCGGCCTCCAGGATGCGGCGCAATCCCGAGGCGAGCGAGGCGTCGTCTTCTACGATCAGGAGTTTCATCGGCTGCCAAAATCATACGCTTTCGCAGCGCAACATTGCCGCGGCCAATTCGCGCGGCTAGGATGCCGGTTCTTCAGAAGGCATATCCCCGAGGAGGAGGCGCTGCAATGTCGATCAAGGTATCCATGAAGGTCAATGGCAAGCCGGTATCGGCGGAGGTGGAGGCGCGCACACTGCTCGTCACTTTCATCCGCGAGAGCCTGCGTCTTACCGGCACGCACGTCGGCTGCGACACCGCGCAGTGCGGCGCTTGCACCGTTCACATGAACGGCAAAGCGATCAAGAGCTGCTCGATCGTCGCGATGCAGGCGGAAGGCGCAGACATCCTCACGATCGAAGGCGTGGCGAACGCCGACGGCACGCTGCATCCGATGCAGCAGGCATTCAAGGAAAACCACGGCCTGCAGTGCGGCTTCTGCACCCCCGGCATGGTCATGAACGCGCTCGACTTCGCGAGAAACCACCCCAATCCGACGGAAAAGGAGGTGCGCGAGAGCCTCGAGGGCAACCTGTGCCGCTGCACCGGCTACCACAACATCGTGAAGAGCATCGTGGCCGGCGCGCGCGCGATGGGAGGCAAGCCGTGAACGCCCCGCTGATCGGCGCGCGCATCGAGCGCAAGGAAGACTACCGGTTCCTCACCGGCGCCGGGCAGTACACGGACGACATCTCGCTTCCGGGTCAGGCCTACGCGGCCTTCGTGCGCTCGCCGCACGCGCATGCCGTTCTGAAAAAAATCAACGTTGAAAAAGCGAGAAAAGCCCCCGGGGTGCTCGCGGTGTACACCGGCGCCGATCTCGCGGCGGCGAAGGTGGGCGGCCTGCCCTGCGGCTGGCTCATCACCGACGTGAAGGGCGAGCCGATGAAGGAGCCGCCGCATCCCTGCCTCGCGCAGGGCAAGGTGCGCTACGTCGGCGATCATGTCGCCGTGGTGGTCGCGGCGAGCGCCGAGCAGGCGCGAGATGCCGCGGAACAAGTCGAGGTCGACTATCAGGTTCTTCCCGCAGTGATCGATGTCGCCAGGGCCGCTTCCGGCCCGGCGATCCACGACATCGCGCCGGACAACACCTGCTACGTCTGGGCGCTCGGCGACAAGGCGAAAGTCGACGCGGCGTTCGCGGGCGCCGCGCATGTCACCAGGCTCGACTTCGTGAACAACCGGCTGGTACCGAACGCCATCGAGCCGCGCGCGGCGATCGGGGTCTACAGCCGCGCCGACGAGGCCTACACCGTCTACGTGGCCAACCAGAACCCGCACGTCGAGCGCCTGCTGATGACGGCCTTCGTCCTCGGCCTGCCCGAGCACAAGGTGCGCGTGGTGTCGTCCGACGTCGGCGGCGGCTTCGGCTCGAAAATCTACCTCTACGCCGAAGACGTGGTGGTGACCTGGGCGGCACGCCAGCTCAACCGCGCGGTGAAGTGGACCGCGGAGCGCTCGGAGTCCTTTCTTTCGGACGCGCACGGACGCGATCACCTCACGACGGCGGAGCTCGCCCTCGACAATGACGGCAAGTTCCTCGCGATGCGCGTAAGGACCACCGCCAACCTCGGCGCCTACCTGTCGACGTTCGCCTCGTGCATTCCGACGATCCTGTACGCGACGCTGCTCGCGGGGCAGTACACCACGCCGCTCATCCACTGCGAGGTGACCGCGGTGTTCACCAACACCGCGCCTGTCGACGCGTACCGCGGCGCCGGCAGGCCGGAAGCCACCTACGTGGTGGAGCGGCTGGTCGAGACGGCGGCGCGCGAGATGAAGATCGATCCGCCCGAGATCCGGCGGCGCAACTTCATTCGCGATTTTCCCTACCAGACGCCGGTCGCGCTGCAGTACGACACCGGCAACTACGCGGCGACGCTGGACGCGGTGCTGAAACTGGGAGAAGTTTCCGGATTCCAGGCGAGAAAAGACGAATCTCTGAAGCGCGGCAAGCTGCGCGGCATCGGCTACGCGGCTTACATCGAGGCCTGCGGCATCGCCCCCTCGGCGGTCGCCGGCTCGCTCGGGGCCCGAGCCGGGCTTTTCGAGGCGGGCGAGATCCGCGTGCATCCGACCGGCTCGGTGACCGTGTTCACCGGGTCGCATTCGCACGGTCAGGGGCATGAAACCACGTTTGCCCAGGTCGTGGCCGACCGGCTCGGCATGCCGATCGAGAACGTCGACATCGTGCACGGCGATACTTCCAAGATCCTATTCGGCATGGGCACCTACGGCTCGCGCTCGATCGCGGTCGGCGGCACGGCGATCGTGAAGGCGCTCGACAAGATCATCGCCAAGGGCAAGAAGATCGCCGCCCACCTGCTCGAGGCCTCGGAGGCCGACATCGAGTACGACCGCGGCGAGTTCAAGGTCGCCGGCACCGACCGCAAGAAGATGTTCGGCGAGATTGCCTTTGCCGCCTACGTGCCGCACAACTATCCGCACGACAAGCTCGAGCCCGGCCTGAACGAGAACGCCTTCTACGATCCGTCCAATTTCACCTTCCCGGCCGGCAGCTACGTGTGCGAGGTGGAAGTCGACCGCGACACCGGTCAGGTGACGATCGAGCGCTTCACCGCGGTGGACGATTTCGGCAAGGTGATCAACCCGATGATCGTCGAAGGGCAGGTGCACGGCGGCCTCGCCCAGGGAATCGGCCAGGCGCTCACCGAGGGCTGCCGCTACGACGCAGCCGGCCAGCTGGTCACGGGGTCGCTCATGGATTATTGCCTGCCGCGCGCCGGCGACGTGCCCCCGTTCAAGCTCGATACCCGCGAGACGCCGTGCACGCATAACCCGCTCGGGGTCAAGGGTTGCGGCGAAGCGGGCGCGATCGGCGCCCCGGCCGCCGTCATGAACGCGATCACCGACGCCCTCGGCGTCAAGGACTTGCCGATGCCGGCGACCGCGCAGACCGTGTGGCGCTCCCTCCAGCAGAAAGCAGCCTAGGAGAACGACCGATGTATCCCTTCGAATATCACCGTCCTTCAAGCAGCAAGGAAGCGCTCGAGCTCGCGGCGAAGAAAACCGAGGGCAGGTTCCTCGCCGGCGGCCAGAGCCTGGTTCAGGCGATGAAGCTGCGCCTGTCGGCGCCGAGCGATCTCATCGACCTCGGCGCGCTCGCCGAGCTGAAGAGCCTGAAAGTCGAGGCAAACACCGTGCTCGTCGGCGCGATGGTGCGCCACGCCGAAGTTGCCGCATCGCCCGGTGTGCTGAAGGCGATCCCGGCGCTCGCCGAGCTCGCCGGCCAGATCGGCGACCGGCAGGTGCGGCACATGGGCACCATCGGCGGCTCGCTCGCCAATAGCGACCCGGCCGCGGACTATCCCGCCGCGGTGCTCGGCCTCGGGGCGACGATCACCACCAACAAGCGCAAGATCGAAGCCGACAAGTTCTTCAAGGGCCTGTACGAGACGGCGCTCGCGCCGGGCGAGCTCATCACTCAGGTGAGCTTCCCCGCGCCGAAGCGCGCCGCCTACATGAAGTTCAAGAACCCCGCCTCACGCTTCGCGCTGGTCGGCGTTTTCGTCGCCGACTTCGGCGGCGGCAACGTGCGCGTCGCGGTGACCGGCGCCGGACCGTGCGCGTTCCGCCAGGCCGACATGGAAAAGGCGCTCGCCGCCAGCTTCGCTCCCGAGTCGGTGGCGAACATCAAGGCGAAGCCCGACGGGCTCAACAACGACCTGCACGCCTCGCCCGAGTACCGCGCGCATCTCATCACCGTGATGGCC
>DASZOS010000053.1:0-60410 GCA_035550695.1 Burkholderiales bacterium
ACCGGCTTCCCGGTGGCGCGGCCGCTCGCGCTGTGCGAGGACGAGGCGGTGATCGGCACGGCGTTCTACGTCATGGACTGCGTCGAGGGCCGGGTGCTGTGGGACCAGGCGCTGCCCGGCATGAGCCGCAGCGAGCGCGCCGCGATCTGGGACGAGCTCAACCGCGTGATCGCCTGGCTGCACAGCATCGACTACCGCGCGGTGGGGCTCGAGGACTTCGGCAAGCCGGGCAACTACATCGGGCGCCAGATCGCGCGCTGGACCAGGCAGTACCAGGCCTCGGAGACCGAGCCGATCGAGGCGATGAACAATCTCATCGCCTGGCTGCCGAAGAACATTCCGCCCGAGACCGGGACCACCGTGGTGCATGGCGACTTTCGCCTCGACAACGTCATCTACCACGCCGCCGAGCCGCGCATTCTCGCGGTGCTCGACTGGGAGCTCTCGACGCTCGGCGATCCGCTCGCCGACTTCGCCTACCACTGCATGAGCTGGCACATCCCCCCGGGGGAATTCCGCGGCATTTCGGGCCTTGACCTGCCGTCGCTGGGCATTCCCACCGAGAAAGAGTACGTCGCCAGATACTGCGAACGCACGGGAAGAAAGGCGATCGATCCGTCGCACTGGGATTTCTACCTCGCGTACAACCTGTTCCGCATTGCCGCGATCCTGCAGGGCATCATGAAGCGAGTGGTGGACGGCACCGCGGCGAGCGCGCATGCGCGCGATGCCGGCATGCGGGCGCGGCCGATGGCCGAGCTCGGCTGGAAGCAGGCCGAGAAAATACTAAGGAGAACCGCTTGAACTTCGATTACACGCCCAAGGTGCAGGAGCTCAGACAGAAGCTCGCTGCGTTCATGAACGAGCATATCCATCCGAACGAAGGAAAGTGGGAGGCGCACGTGACAGGCGAGCGCCGCTGGGAAGCCGTGCCGATGATCGAGGAGCTGAAGCTAAAGGCGCGCGCGGCGGGCCTGTGGAACCTGTGGCGGCCGAAGACGCACGGCGGCAGCCTCACCAATCTCGAGTACGCGCCGCTGTGCGAGATCATGGGCCGCGTGCACTGGTCGCCGGAGGTGTTCAACTGCTCCGCCCCGGACACGGGGAACATGGAGACGCTCCTGAAGTACGGCACGCCCGAGCAGATCGGGCAGTGGTGCGAGCCGCTCCTCGAGGGAAAGATCCGCTCGGCGTTCCTCATGACCGAGCCGAGCGTCGCCTCCTCGGACGCGACCAACATCCAGACGCGCATAGTCAGGGAGAAAGGCGGCTCCGGCGACGAGTACGTGATCAACGGCACGAAATGGTGGTCGAGCGGCGCCGGCGACCCGCGCTGCAAGGTCTACATCGTCATGGGCAAGACCGATCCCGACAATCCTTCGCGCCACAAGCAGCAGTCGATGGTCGTGGTGCCGGCCGATGCGCCGGGAGTCAAGGTGCTGCGCCATCTGCCGGTGTTCGGCTACGACGACGCGCCGCACGGCCACATGGAGGTTGCGCTCAAGAACGTGCGCATTCCGGCGGCGAACGTGCTGCTCGGCGAGGGCCGCGGTTTCGAGATCGCGCAGGGCCGCCTCGGGCCGGGCCGCATCCACCACTGCATGCGCCTCATCGGCCAGGCCGAGATGGCGCTCGAGAAGATGTGCAAGCGCGCCGCGAAGCGCGTCGCCTTCGGCCGGCCGGTCGCCGACCAGGGCGTCACCCGCGAGCGCATCGCCGAGGCGCGCATCATGATCGACTCCGCGCGCTTCATGGTGCTGAACGCCGCCTGGATGATGGACACCGTGGGCAACAAGGCGGCAAGGAAGGAAATCGCCATGATCAAGGTGCTGGCGCCCAACATGGCGTGCCAGGTGATCGACTGGGCGATGCAGGTGCACGGCGGCGGCGGCGTGTCCGACGACTTCGGCCTCGCGCACGCCTATGCCGAAGCGCGCGCGCTGCGCTTCGCCGATGGTCCCGACGAAGTGCACCGCAACCAGATCGCCAAGATCGAGCTCGGCCAGCAGACGGCATGACTGTGGAGCTTGCCTTTTCGGACATTCCGATCCCCAGGCGCCAGTCGAAGCCGCGCAGCCGCGGCATCAACATGATGATCGACTGGGGCATGGGCCTCGCGCGCCAGGCCGACGTGCTGGAAAGCGCCGGGCACTACGTCGACGTCGCCAAGATCGCCGCCGGCATTCCGCGGCTCATGCCGCGCGAGCTCCTGCGCAGCAAGCTCGCGCTGTACCGCAAGCACGGCGTCAATACGTCCATGGGGGGCCTGTTCATCGAGCTCAGCTACAAGCAGGGCACCTATTCCCGCCTGCTCGATGAAGCCCGGGAAGCAGGATTCGCGGCGGTCGAGGTGTCGGACAATTTGCTGAAATTCCCGGCCGGCGAGAAGGCGCGCTGCATCCGCGAGTGCGTCGGCGCGGGGCTCAAGTGCTACGGCGAGGTCGGAAGAAAAGAAGGCGCGCTCGACGACGAGGCTTTCCTTCGCGACATCGACGAGTGCCTGCAGGCGGGGGCAAGCTCGGTGTTCCTGGAGGCATACGAGCTGTTCGCGCAGGGCGATATCCGCAGCGCCCTCATCGAGGAGATCGGCCGGCGCTTCCCGCCGGAGAAAGTGATCTACGAGCTGCCCGTGGTGATCCTTCCGGGCGTGCACCGGGAGTTCAAGCACCGCATCACCGCCTGGCTGGTGCGCGCGCTCGGCACCGAAGTGAACCTTGCGAACATCGAATGGGACGAGATCTACGTCACGGAGCTGGTTCGACGTGGAATGGCGGGCGACACGTCGCACCCGCAAGGCGCCTATCGCCTCGCCGGTTTCCCGCCGCATGAGCAGTGAGAATCTCCTTTTCCTGTTCTCGGACGAGCACGAGGCGCGGGTGCTCGGCACCGCCGGTCACCCGCTCGCGCGCACGCCCAACCTCGACCGGCTTGCCGCGCGCGGAACGCGCTTCGCGAGCGCCTGGACGCCGTCGCCGCTGTGCGTGCCGGCGCGGGCGAGCCTGGCGACCGGCCGCTTCGTCCACGACATCGGCTACTGGGACAATGCCATCGCCTACGATGGCCGCGTCCCGGGCTGGGGGCAGCGCCTGCAGGCCGAGGGCCTGCGGGTCGAGGCGATCGGCAAGCTGCACTACCGCAATCACACCGATCCGACCGGTTTTGACCGGCAGATCGAGCCGACCCATATCCTGGGGGGCATCGGCCAGGTATGGGGATCGGTGCGCGATCCGATGCCCGAGTCCGCCGGGCCGTCGCCGCTTTTCGCCCAGCTCGGGGCAGGCGAGTCGAGCTACAACCGCTACGACCGGCGCGTCGCCGAGAACGCGATCGGCTGGCTGCAGGAGCGCTCGCGCTCGCCGGACAAGAAACCCTGGGTACTGTTCGTCGGCTTCGTCGCGCCGCATTTTCCGCTGGTCGTGCCGCAGAACTATCTCGAGCGCTATCCGCTGCAGGCGGTGCCGCTGCCAAAGCTGCTGCCGCGCGACGGATGGCGGCGTCACCCCTGGGTCGAAGCGCAGGCGCGGCACATGGATCACGACGCGAGCCTCGCCACCGACGAGCGCAGGAAGCTTGCGCTTGCCAGCTACTACGGGCTTTGCAGCTTCCTGGACGAACAGATCGGGCGGGTGTTGCAGGCGCTGGAAGCCGCCGGGCTCGAGGCGAGCACGCGGGTCATCTACACCAGCGATCACGGCGACAATCTCGGCGCGCGCGGCATGTGGAACAAGTGCCTGCTCTACCGGGAGTCGACCGCGGTTCCGCTGATCGTTTCCGGCCCCGGCGTCGCGCGCGGCAGGGTCTGCACGACGAACGTGAATCTCGTCGACGTGTACCAGTCGGTGCTCGATTGCGTCGGCCTGGAGCCGGCTCGAGCCGAAGCGCCGCTGCCCGGCAAGTCGCTCTTCCGCGTTGCCTCGGAGCGCGACGACGCGGAGCGCCTGGGCTTCAGCGAATATCACGCGGTGGGCTCGGTGAGCGCCGCCTTCATGCTGAAGCGCGGCCGCTTCAAGTATCACTATTACGTCGGCTTTGCACCGGAGCTCTTCGACCTGGAATCGGATCCGGAGGAAGCGAGGGACCTCGCGGGCGACCCTCGCTACCGCGATACACTGGCCCGCTTCGAATCGGATCTGCGGGCGATGCTCGATCCGGAAGAGATCGATCGCCGGGCGAAGCGCGAGCAGGCGCAGCTCGTGAACCGCTTCGGCGGGCGGGAGAAGGCGCTGAAGACCGGCACTCCCGGTGCCACGCCCGTGCCCGACAAGCCCGCGCAAGCCACGAAAGGATGAACATGCTCGAACGAATCTGCGTCCTGGTGCTCGCGCTTCTCGGCGCTGCCGCGGGATGCCACGCCCAAGGCTATCCGGCCAAACCGGTGCGCATCATCGTTTCCTATGGGGCAGGCGGGGGCGTCGATCTCATGGCCCGAATGGTCGCGGCGAAGCTGCAGGAGCGCATGGGGCAGCCTTTCGTCGTCGAAAACCGCGCGGGTGCAGCCGGAACCATAGGCGCGGCAGCGGTCGCCAAGGCGGCGCCCGACGGCTACACCATCCTCGCCGGCGGCAACCCCGAGGTGACCATCCTGCCGCACATGCTCAGCAATCTGCCCTACGACCCGCAGCGCGACCTCGCGCCGATCACCCTTGCCGCCAACGTCCCCTCGGTGCTGGTCGTGCATCCCTCGCTGGACGTCAAAAGCGTGCGCGAACTGCTCGAACTGGCGCACGCGAAGCCGGTGCCGTACGGCACTCCGGGGCGCGGCACGCCGATGCATCTCGCGATGGAAATGATCAATGCCAGTGAAAAGACCCAGTTCGTGCACGTTCCGTACAAAGGGGGCGGACCGGCGACCAACGACGTAGTCGGCGGCCAGGTTGGCATGGCGATCATCAATGCTCCGCCCCTGCTGCCGCACATCCGCGCCGGCAGGATCAAGGCGCTCGCCATCATGCAAGCCGAGCGCTCGCCTCTGCTGCCCGACGTGCCCACGTTCAAGGAAGCGAGCGGCATGGACAACGTCCTCGCCACCGCGTGGTTCGCGTTTTTCGCGCCCGCGAAAACGCCGCGCGACATCCTGCAGCGGCTGGAAGCCGAAATCCGCGCCACATTGGAAGAGCCGGCGACGAAGGCTCGCCTGGTCCAGGGCGGCATGGATATCTGGGCGCTGCCCGCGGAGCGCTTCGCGCAGCAGATTCGCGCTGAAAGCGCCTACTACGAGAAGGCAATCAAGCAGTTCGGCGTCAAGCCCGACTAGAATTTTCGCAAAGGAAATCCACATGCGCGTTCTGTGTACGCTGATCCTTGCAGGTCTGACGGCCGCTGCGGCAGCCCAGCCGGCCTCGAGCTATCCGACCCGGCCGGTCCGGCTCGTCATTCCGTTCGGTCCGGGAGGCGGAACAGACGTTACGGCGCGCTCGATCGGCGAATACATGTCGCCGCGTCTCGGCCAGCCGGTCGTGGTCGAGAGCCGCCCTGGCGGCAACTCGGTGATCGCCTCCGATCTCGTGGCCAAGTCGGCGCCCGACGGCCACACGCTGCTGCTCACCACCGACATCCACGCGATCAACGGCGCGTACGGCGCCGGGCTGCCCTACGACTCGATCAAGGATTTTGCCTTCGTGGTGCAGCTCACCACCTCGCCGCTCATGCTGGTCGCGCATCCGTCCACCGGCATCCGCAGCATGGCCGAGCTCGTGGCGGCGGCAAAGGCGGCACCGGGCAAGCTGAGCTTCGGCTCGCTCGGCACGAGCAGCCCGCATTACCTGGGCTTCGAATGGTTCAAGCAGCTGGCGGGCATCCGCATGCTCGATGTCCCGTACAAGGGCGGCGGGCAGGTCGCTGCCGACGTCATGGGCGGCCAGGTCAACACCGCTTTGATCGTGGCGGGCAACGGCATCCGCCTCGCCAAGGCAGGCAAGCTCAATGCCCTTGCGGTGACCAGCGAGCGGCGCCACGCCATCGCGCCCGAGGTGCCGACGATCGCCGAAGCCGGCTTTCCGGGCTATGCGCTGGTGAACTGGTACGGGATCATGGTGCCCGCCGGGACGCCCGCGGCAATCATCACGCGGCTCAATTCCGAGATCAACGGCGCACTGAAGACCGCTGCGATCGCCGAGCGGCTCGCCGGCGTGGGCCTCGACGTCGCGCCGGGCACGCCCGCGGAGTTCGAGGCGCTGGTGAAGCGCGATATCGCCAAGTACCGGCGCATCATCGAGATGATCGGCGCGCGGCCGGAGGGAAAATAGGGCGCTCGATGAAAGTCGGCGTGCCGCGCGAGGTGAAGACGCACGAGTACCGCGTCGGCCTCACGCCGACCTCGGTGCGCGAGCTCGCCGTGCACGGGCACGAGGTGCTCGTCGAGAAGAACGCGGGCATCGGCATAGGCGCTGCCGACGCCGCCTACGAGAAGGCCGGCGCGCGCCTCGTCGGCGATGTCTTCGCCGAGGCCGACCTCATCGTGAAGGTGAAGGAGCCGCAACCCGAGGAGCGCAGGCGGCTGCGCGAAGGACAGGTGCTCTTCACCTACCTGCACCTCGCGCCCGACCCGCAGCAGGCGAAGGACCTCCTCGCAGCCAAGGCGGTTTGCGTCGCCTACGAGACCGTGACCCGCGCGGCCGGCGGGCTGCCGCTGCTCGCGCCGATGTCCGAGGTCGCGGGGCGCATGTCGATCCAGGTGGGCGCGAGCTGCCTGGAAAAGGAGCGCGGCGGCATGGGAATACTGCTGGGCGGCGTGCCGGGCGTGGCGCCGGCGAAGATCACCGTTCTCGGCGCCGGCGTCGCCGGCTCGAGCGCGATCCGGATCGCGGTCGGCTCCGGCGCCCGGGTCTATGCCCTGGATCGATCTTTGGACGTCCTGAGACGCATTGACGCCGAATTCGGCGCGCGAGTGGTGACCGTTTACTCGAGCCGCGACGCGGTCGAGCAGCACGTGCTTTCGGCGGACCTCGTCATCGGCGCGGTGCTGGTACCGGGCGCGGCCGCGCCGAAGCTGGCGTCGCGCCAGATGGTGAAGGACATGAAGAGCGGCGCGGTGGTGGTCGATATCGCGATCGACCAGGGCGGCTGCTTCGAGACCTCGCGGCCGACCACGCACGCCGATCCGACTTTCGTCGTCGACGGCGTGGTGCACTACTGCGTCACCAACATGCCCGGAGCCGTGCCGCGCACGTCGACCTATGCGCTCAACAACGCGACGCTGCCCTTCGTGCTCGCGCTCGCCGACAAAGGGTGGAAGCGCGCGCTCGCCGACGACCCGCACCTGCGCAACGGCCTCAACGCCGCGCACGGCAAGGTCACCCACGCCGAGGTCGCCGCGGCGCTCAGCCTGCCGTACGTTCCGGCCGAAGAGGCAATCCGAGGCACCTAGCCGGCGCGAATCAATCTGGCGAGTTGCGCGGCGGTGCGGGCAAAAGGATTCAGGCACCGAACTCCCTCATAGACCTGGCCGTCCTGCAGATCCTCGGTGAGCAGAACCCCGACGCCGGCTTCGTGCATGACGGCGATCAGCATCCCGTCCCAGAAGCCGATGCGATGCCGCTCGGACGCGTTAATCGCCAGGCCGAGCGTGCGAGCGCTCGGCAGGGCCATGGGGAACACGGAGCGAAGCTCGTCTACCTGCGCCTTCGCCTGCGGGGCGCCCAGCTTTCCTTTCCTGGTGGCGACGAAGTAAAACTCGGCGAGCGTCTGCAAGCTGAGAACGCAATCGCGCTCCGCGGAGAGCGAGATGACGCGGCGGGCGGCCTGGTGCTTTGCGGGATCGCCCGCGTCGATGCCGTAGATCAGGACGTTGGCATCGAGAGAAAGCCTAGACATCCTCGTAGAGCTCTTCGCGCCGCCACTTTTTGATGGCAAGCGGACGCGCGCTGGCAAACAGGCGCTTCAACGCCGCCTTCTGCGCCGGGCTGAGCCGGCGGCTGCCGCGCCGGGGCGCGGGAGAAATGACGGCTACCGGTTTGCCGCGGCGGGTCACGATGAACTCCTGGCCGCGCTCGACCGCTTCGATGTAACGCGAAAAGTTCTGGTTGGCCTGGCGCAGGCTGATGTGCTGCTTCATGACGCGATTGTAGTACGTTCTACACCTGCAGGGCAAGCGCGACGACGGCTGCCGCGCGCCTTAGCTCCTCCGCGCCGTTCAGGATGTCCGGGCACAGGCGCAGGTATTCGCCGCGCGCGTCGGTCTTGACTCCTTGCTTCTCCAGCTCGGCCGCCAGCTCCTTTGCGCTCCGGTGGCGCAACGTGACGAACGCGCCATGCGACTCATCCTCCCCGCTCACAGGCAGCAACGACTTCAAGAGCGCCTTCTGCGAGAGGTTGTATTCGCGTATGCGTTCCACGCCGAGCTCGAGGGTGATCTCGAGGCCGGCGAGCGCCTGGAACGGAACGAGCACGGGCGGGGTCGATTCCAGCCAGGCGTCGCCGCCCGCAGCGAACTGCGGCGGCTCGGGCCGGGCATAGGAAAAGACGTCCTTCTTCGCGAACCAGCCGGTGTCCGTCGTGACGAGCGCGTGCTGGCGCGGATGCACGTACAGCCAGCAAGCGCCTGGGCCGCCGCGCAGGTACTTGTAGGAGCCGCCCACAGCGAAATCGGCGTCGAGCGCCGCAAGGTCGAGCGGCAGCACGCCGGCGTGGTGATAGACATCGAGCAGGACTTTAGTCCCCCGGGAATGAGCGTCGCGAATCAACTCTTCCAACCCGGAAAAGATCTTTCCGTTTCGAAAAGCCACCGTCGAAACGACGACGAGGTCGCAAGGCTGGTATTCGAAGCGCTCAAAGGGCAGGATCTTCAGCTCGATGCGGCCCTTGTCCCGGTACACCCGGAGGATGAAGTCGAGCGAGTCGAACTCGGCATCCGTGGTCAGGACGCGCGGCTTGCCGGGAAGCGCGTTCAGCACCGCGCGCAGGCCCTGCCCGGCGCTCGCCTTCGGGACGATGCAGTCCGCGCTGCCGGCGTTTACCAATGTTCTTGTCAGGGAACGGAAGGCTTCGCGGCCCTGCATCCAGAGATCCCACGCGCCGTCCATGTCGCGGTACCAGGCGTCGAGCGCCGCGCGCACGTCGTAGGCCGTGCGGTCGGGCGGCCGGCCGAGCGAGTGATTGGCGAGGTAGATCCCCCGGCGCCGCAGGACGCGGGAGAACCGCGGCCAGACGCGCTCCTTCAGCCAGGTCTCATCCAAGCTCGGTGCGCACATCGATGAGCTCGGGGAAGAGGGCAACCTCGAGCGTCCTGCGCAGGAACGCGACGCCTGCCGTGCCGCCGGTGCCCTTCTTGTAGCCGATGATGCGCTCGACGGTCTTCACGTGCCGGAAGCGCCAGAGCAGGAAGTTCTCCTCCACGTCGACCAGCTTCTCGCACATGTCGTACTCGGCCCAGTAGCGCTCGGTGTTCTCGTAGATCGCCTTGAACACCGCAATGACCCCCGGGTGCCGCGCGTAAGGCTGCGACCAGTCGCGCTCGACGCGCTGCGCGGGCACCGGCATGCCTTGGCGCGCGAGATAGCGCAGGAACTCGTCGTAGAGACTCGGCGACTCGAGAAGCTTCTTCAAGTACTGGTAAACCACGTCGTCGTGGCGCTGCAGGTCGACGAGCTTCGCGTTCTTGTTGCCCAGAAGAAACTCGATGGCGCGGAACTGGTGCGACTGCAGGCCCGAGGCCGGGCCGAGGACCGCGCGGAACTGCGTGTATTCCGAGGGCGTGAGGGTCTCGAGCACCGCCCATTGCTCGAAGAGCTGGCGCTGGATCTGCTTCACGCGCGCGAGAATCTTGAAGCAGGGCGCGAGGCGGCCCGCCTGCACGTGCGCGATCGCGGCGCCGAGCTCGTGGATCATGAGCTTCATCCACAGCTCGGAAGTCTGGTGCTGGATGATGAACAGCATCTCGTCGTGGTGCGACGAGCGCGGCCGCTGCGCCGCGAGCAGCTGCTCGAGGGCGAGATAGCCGCCGTACGAGGTGTCGGCAGCGAGCTCGGTGATGTAGCCGGGGTCGTCCTTGCTCATGGGCTGACTATAATGCGCCCATGCTCAAACTGTGCGGCTTTCACGTCAGCAACTACCACAACAAGGTGCGTCTCGTCCTGCTCGAGAAAGGCATCGCCTTCGAGGAGGATCCGAGCTGCAAGCCCAGTCAGTCGGAGGAGTTCCTCGAGCGCACGCCGATGGGCAAGGTGCCGTTCCTCGAGCTCGACGGCGGCCGGCGCCTCTCGGAGTCGCAGGTGATCTGCGAGTACCTGGAGGAGGCCTATCCGCACAAGCCGCTCCTGCCGCAGGAGCCGTGGGAGCGCGCCAAGGTGCGCGAGCTCGTCATGCACATGGAGCTGCACATGGAGCTCGTGGCGCGCCGGCTTTACGGACCGATATTCTTCAAGCGGGGAAGCCTTTCCGAGGAAACAGGCAAGGCGATCGAAAAGGACCTCGCCAAAGGCGTGCGCGCGTTCAAGGCGCTTGCACGCTTCGAGCCGTTCATTGCGGGCAAGGCGCTCACGCTCGCGGATTGCGCGGCGTTCGTGCATCTGCCGCTCGTCTCGCTCGCCACGAAGCTCGCCTTCGGGCGCGACTTCCTGGAAGAAGTCCCCGCGCTCAAGCCGTGCCTCAAGATGCTCGGCGAGCGTCCCGCGTTCAGGAAAGTAAGCGACGATCGCAAGGCGGCACTGGCAGCGGCCCAGGCGTAGTGGCCGCCTACCAGGATTACCTGCGCTATGTCGTCACGCTGACGGCGGTGCTCGATCCTTTCCTCGCGGTGCCGATCTTCCTCAGCGTCACCGCGATGAACGACGAAAAGTCGCGCCAGTGGCTGGCCAACGTGGTGACGCTAACGGTGTTCGCGGTGCTCGGCGGCGCGGCGATCTTCGGCGAGGGCCTGCTCAAGTTCCTCGGCACCAGCATCCCGGCCTTCCAGGTGGGCGGCGGCCTGGTGCTGCTTCTCATGGCGCTCGCGATGCTCAACGCCCAGGCGGGCGGCATGCGCCAGTCGCGCGCGGAAGCCGAAGAGCTCGAGTCGGGCGCGCTCTCCGGGGTGGTGCCGCTCGCGGTGCCGCTGCTCGCCGGCCCGGGCGCGATCAGCACCACCATCATCGCCGCGCAGGCGGGCGGGGCCGCGCACGTCGGGGTTCTGCTCGTTTGCATCGCGCTCGTCTGCATCATCCTGTGGTGGGTGCTGCGCATCGCCGATGCGGTCGCGCCGCGCATGGGAACCACCGGCCTCAACATCGCCACGCGCCTGCTAGGGCTGCTGCTCGCCGCGATCGCCATCGAGACGATGTCCGAGGGCCTGAAGGAGCTTTTCCCCGGTTTGACCTGAGCGGGAGAGCCCGCTCAGCGCCACGAGTGCCACAGCATGAAGGCGCCTCCGGCGAGGATCAGGGCCTCCATGAAGAGCACGTGCAGCTTCGCACCCAGGCGCGTGACGAGCCAGGCGGCGATGGCGCTTCCCGGAATGGTGGCCGCGCCGATCACCACGCCCGTGAAGAACGCCTGCGCATCGAGGAGATCGAAGCGCTGGAAGAGCGCCGCCTTGCACAAGTCGAGCGCGATGGTCGCGAGCGCGTCGGTGGCGAGCACCGCGGGACCGGTGAGCCCGGCGCCCAGCAGCAGGGACACGAGGATGACGCCGGTCCCGGTCGCGACGCCGCTCGCGAGGCCGAACACGCCGGCGCCGACCGCGAGGCCGTGGCTGCCGAGCGTGACGGAGCGATTCTTCAGGACGCGACGCAGCGGCACGGAAGCGATGACGGCGATGCCGAGGATGGTGCCGATCGCGCGCGCATCGAGCACGCTGTAGAGCCAGGTGCCGAGAACGAGAAAGGGCAGGGCGCCGGCGAGCACCACGGCGAGCGCTCCGCG
This sequence comes from Burkholderiales bacterium, assembly GCA_035550695.1. GTDB lineage: Bacteria > Pseudomonadota > Gammaproteobacteria > Burkholderiales > SG8-39 > SCGC-AG-212-J23. The sequence continues at coordinate 11,836 of DASZOS010000053.1, forward strand.
CTCGAGGCTCGCGCGGTAGAACCAGAAGCGCCCGGCGTTGATGATCACCCCCGCGACCGCCAGCACCGGCACCAGCGCCTTGACGCCGATCAGCGGCACGAGCGCCGCGGTGAGGATGACGCCGGTGCCGAAGCCGCCGATGCCGCCCACGATTGCCGCGCCGAGGGCGAGAGCCGCGACCGCCGCGAGCGTCGGCGCGTCGAGCAGCAAGCTAGGCGCGCGGCACGAGGCGCGGGCGGCCGCCCGAGTCGATCGCGACGTAGGTAAGCGTCGCCTCGGTGACCTTCACGACCTGCGGGTTCGTGGGCCTGCGCTCGGCGTAGACCTCGACCGTCACGGTGATCGAGGTGCTGCCGATGCGCACCAGATCGACGTAGAAGGACAGCAGATCGCCGATCAGCACCGGCTGCTTGAACACGAATTCCTTCACCGCGACGGTCGCCACGCGCCCGCGCGCGATCCTGCCGGCCAGCGTGCCGCCGGCGAGGTCGACCTGCGCCATGATCCAGCCGCCGAAGATGTCGCCGTTCTGGTTCGCGTCCGCCGGCATCGGCAGGACGCGTAGCGCAGGCTGCTTTCCCTCAGGCAGCTTTTCCAAGTGACCTCAGGTAGTGAAGCGGTCCCCCGCGGAAGGGCGCGAAGCCTGTGCCGAAGATGAGGCCGGCGTCGACGAGATCGGCGTCGGCGACGATGCCTTCGGCTGCCACCGCCTGCGCCTCGAGGAGGTAGGGCTCGATCAGCGCCTCGATCAGGTCCTCGCCATAGGCGTCGGGCTGGCCCTTGACCGGTCTTCCATCGCGGTAGGTGTAGATGCCCTGGCCGCTTTTCTTGCCCAGGTGCCCGAGCGCCACCTTGTTTGCGAGGATCTCGGGTACGTCGGCCGTCTTGCCGAGCGACTTGCCCGCGGCGAGGCAGATGTCCAGGCCCACGGTGTCGGCGAGCTCGGCCGGCCCCATCGGCATGCCGAACTGCTCCATCGCCGCGTCGAGCGTCTCCGGCTTGTAGCCTTCGTCGAGCATGCGGAAGGCGTTCAGCATGTAGGGTCCGAGCACGCGGTTCACGAGGAAGCCCGGGGAGTCCTTTACCGGCAGCGGCAGCTTGTCGATCCCGCGCACGAACGCCGCCGCCTTGCGCGCAAGCTCCGGGTCGGTCCCCTCCGCCGCGACCACCTCGACCAGCTGCAGCTGCGGCACAGGGTTGAAGAAATGGACCCCGACCAGGCGCGCAGGCGTTTTCAGCGCCGCCGCAATGTCGGCGAGCCGCAGGCTCGAGGTATTGGTGGCGAGGATCGCGCCGGCGGGCGCGATCGATTCGATGCGCGCGAAGATCTTGCGCTTCGCCTCGAGGTTCTCGTAGATCGCCTCGATCACGACGTCGGCGTGGCGCGCGCCGTCGCCTGTGACGTCCGGCACCATGCGGTCGAGCGCGTCGCGCACGCGGCGCTCGTCGCGCAGGCGCCGCCGGAAGAGCTCGGCCGCGCGCTTGACGGCGGGGGCGATGCGCTCGGGCGAGGTGTCCTGCAGCGTCACGCTGAGGCCGCGCATGGCGCACACCGCCGCGATGTCTCCGCCCATCACCCCGGCGCCGACGACGTGCACGTGGCGCGGCTCGAATCGAACCCCCTTGGCCACCGCCTTCATGCGCTCCTGCAGGAAGAAGATGCGGATCAGGTTCTTGGTCGTCGGGTGCGCGAACAGCGCCGCGATGGAGCACCCGGGGTCGTGGGCGCCGGCAAACGGATCGCCATCGTACTTGCGCCACAGCTCGAGGATCGCGTAAGGCGCCGGGTAATGCTCGCGGCGCGCTTTCTTCGCCACCTGCTTTTTCGCATTGGCGACCACGATGCCGCGCAACGGCCCGAGCAGGACCCTTTGCATGAAAGGCAGGGCCTTACGCCGGGGCGCTTCCAGGGTCAGCATGCGGGCGGTGTTTTCCAGGATGCGCAGCGGCACCGCCTGGTCGACGAGCCCGATCCGTTTCGCGCGGCGCGCATCGACCGATTTGCCGGTGAGCAGCATATCGAGCGCCGCGGCCGGTCCCACCAGCTTCGGCAGCCATTGCACGCCGTGCCACGCGGGCACGATGCCGAGCATCACCTCGGGCAGCGCGAAGCGCGTCTTCGGCTCGTCGAGCGCGACGCGGTAGCGGCAGGCGAGCGCCATCTCGACGCCGCCGCCCATGCAGAAGCCGTTCACCATGGCGGTCGTCGGGAAGGGCAGCGCGCGCAGCTCCTGGAACAAGTCCCAGCCGAGCTTCACGAAAGCCGTCGCCTCCTCGGGCGACTCGAAGCGCGTGAATTCCTCGACATCCGCGCCGGCGATGAAATTGTCCTTCGCCGAGCGGATCACCAGCCCTTTCGGGTTCTCCAGGCGGATCGCGGCGATGGCGCTGCCGAGCTCCTCGAGCACCTCGCGCGAGAAGGTGTTGGCCGATTCCCCCTGCTTGTCGAACGTGAGCCAGGCGAGCCTGTCGCGGTCGATGTCCCAGCGCCAGTGCCGCGTCGCCGCGGGCGCGTGCCGGTCCATTACAGCGCCTCCACGAGCATCGCGCCGCCAAGACCGCCGCCGATGCAGATCGAGGCGATGCCGCGCTTCGCGCGCTCTCTCTTGAGCGTCTTCAGCAGGTGCAGCACGATGCGCGTCCCTGAGGCTCCGACCGGATGGCCGAGGGCGATCGCGCCGCCGTCGACGTTGAGCTTGTCTGCATCAAGGCAACCCAGGGCATGGTTCAGGCCCAGCTCCTCACGGCAGAATTGCTCGTCCTTCCACGCGGCGAGGCAGGCGAGCACCTGCGCGGCGAAGGCCTCGTTGACCTCCCAGTAATCGACCTCGTCGAGGCCGAGCCCGTGGCGCTTGAGGATCGGCGTGGCGGCGTACACCGGGCCGAGGCCCATTTGCGCGGGATCGAGGCCGGCCCACTCGGAGTCGACGATGCGCCCCATGGGTTCAAGACCATATTTCTTCAAAGCCTGCTCGCTGGCGAGAAGCATCCACGCGGCGCCGTCGGTGATCTGCGAGCTGTTGCCCGGGGTGACGCTGCCATACTTGCGGTCGAAGAAGGGTCGAAGCTTCGCGAGCGACTGCAGCGTGGCGTCGCCGCGCACGCCGTCGTCGAGCGTGTAGGTGGTGCCGTCGCGATCGTAGAGCGCCTCGACCTCCCCGCCGCCCGGGGCGAGTGCGCCTTTGTCCTGCGCACGGCTTACCCGTTCATGGCTCTTGACGGAAAAGGCATCTTGTTCCTCGCGGGTGATGCCGAAGCGGTGCGCGAGGTTCTCCGCGGTCTGCCCCATGAGCAGCCCCACCATCGGGTCGGTCAGGCCCTTCATGATGCCGATCACCGGCGCGAGCAGCGCCTTGACCGGCAACCTGCCGAACAGCATTGCTTTTTGAGAAGCCGTTTTAGCGGCCGCCATTTCGGAGAACCACAGCACCATCTTCTCGCCGTAGAGAAGCGGCGCGCGCGACAGCGCATCGACGCCGCCCGCCAGCACGAGCTGCGAGCGGCCGGCGAGGATGTTCGCGATCCCGGAATCGAGGGCCTGCATGCCCGAGGCGCAGTTGCGCATCACCGTCCAGCCCGGGACCTTCTGCCCGCAGCCCATGCGCAGCGCCGCCACGCGCCCGATATTCACCTCGTCGACCGAGGGCGCGGCGCAGCCGAGGATCACCTCGTCGAGCTCGTCGGGCCGGAACTTCTGGCGCATGAGCAGCGCGCGCCCGGCCTGCGTGGCGAGGTCGGCTGCCGCGAACGGCCCCGGCCGGTTCCTGGACTTGAGAAACGGCGTCCTCGCGCCGTCGACTACGTAGACCGGTTTCGCAAACATGGCTACGCGGCCTTCAGCTTGGACGCCTGCTCGAGGACGATCGCGGCGCGGCCGAAATCCGGCGGGAAGTCGTCCACCTTGATGACTTCCTTGCGCAGCGTCTCCTTGCGCTGCCAGAGCTGGCGCTCTTCGGGCGAAAGCACCGAAAACGGGTCGGCAACGGCTGCCTTGCGGGCATCCCTGAGCTTCTTGTCGATCGGCTCGCAGGCGACCGCGGCGAGGAAGGCGGCTTCGAGGATGCCGGTCGCGTCGTTGCCCTGGGGCAGGTACATGCCAGCCGTGAGCCGATCGCGAGCCGCGCCCGGCTCGAGGAGGATGGCCGCGCATTCGCGGTTGCGCGAATCGAGCGGCGGCCGCAGCGACTTCCCGGTCGGGAACACGATCCAGCGCAGAGCCGTCGCGAGCGGCTTCAGCGGGAAGTTCGAGAGCACGCCGTCGATCGCCTGCTGCGCGCTGTACAGCGCATCGCGCACCGACCAGCGCACGAGCGGCAGGTCCTCGCGCAGGCGGCCCTCGTCCTCGTAGCGCTTGAGCGTTGCCGAGACGAGGTACAGCATCGACAGCACGTCGCCCAGGCGCCCGGAGATCTTCTCCTTGCGCTTGAGCGCCCCGCCCATGGCGAGCATCGACATGTCGGCGAGGAAGGCGAACGCCGCCGAAAGCCGCGCTGCATGGCGGTAGTAGTGCTGCGTGTCGGGCGACGCGCTGCGCGGCGCGGGCGCGATGCCGCCGCGCGTGAGCCCGTAAGCAGCCGTGCGGATCGCATTGCGCAGCACATGCCCGATGTGCGAGGTGAAGGCGTCGTCGAATTCGCGCGAGGCGTCGGCGCCGCTCATCTCCTTGGCGGCGCGCATTTCGCGCAGCACGTACGGGTGGCAGCGGATCGCGCCCTGGCCGAAGATGATGAGCGTGCGCGTAAGGATGTTCGCGCCCTCGACGGTGATCGCTACCGGGGCGATCTGGTGGCCGCGGCCGATCCAGTTGCTGGGGCCGAGGCAGATGCCTTTGCCGCCGACGACGTCCATGCCGTCGTTCACGACCTGGCGGCCGCGCTCGGTCATGTGGTACTTGGCGATTGCCGAGAGGACTGCGGGCTTCTCGCCGAGGTCGACGGCCCCGGCGGTCATGATGCGCGTCGCGTCCATCATGTAGCAGTGCGCGGCGATGCGCCCGAGCGCCTCCTCCACGCCCTCGAGCCTGCCGATAGGGGTCTTGAACTGGCTGCGCACGCGCGCATAGGCGCCGACGAAGCGCGCGAGCGCCTTGGCGCCGCCGACCGCCGAGGTCGGCAGCGAAATGGCGCGCCCGGAGGCGAGGCAGCTCATGAGCATCATCCAGCCTTTGCCCGCGTACTCGGGCCCGCCGATGATCCAGTCGATCGGCATGAACACGTCCTTGCCGGAAGTCGGACCGTTCTGAAACACGGCGTTGAGCGGCAGGTGACGCCGGCCGATGTTCACGCCCGGAGTATTGGTCGGCACCAAGGCGCAGGTAATGCCCAGATCGGTTTCCTGACCGATCAATTGGTCTGGATCATAGAGCCGGAACGCAAGACCCACCAGCGTCGCGATCGGGCCGAGCGTGATGTAGCGCTTGTCCCAGGTGACGCGCATGCCGAGGACTTCTCTTCCCTGCCAGAGGCCTTTGCACACCACGCCCGAGTCGGGGATCGACGCCGCGTCCGATCCGGCCTCCGGGCTGGTGAGCGCGAAGCAGGGAATCTCGAGCCCTTTCGCGAGCCGCGGCAGGTAATGGTTTTTCTGCTCGCCGGTGCCGTAATGCAGGAGCAGCTCGCCCGGCCCGAGGGAGTTCGGCACCATGACCGAGATCGCGGCGGTGCTCGAGCGCGTCGCGAGCTTCTGGACCACGGCGGAATGCGCGATCGCGCTGAACCCGAGCCCGCCGTATTGCTTCGGGATGATCATGCCGAGGAAGCCCTGGTCCTTGATGTACTGCCAGGCTTCGGGCGGCAGGTCCTGGCGCTCGTGCGTGATTTCCCAGTCGTCGCACATCGCGCACAGCTCTTCCACCGGCCCGTCGAGGAACGCCTGCTCATCGGCGGACAGGCGCGGCTGCGGCGTGCGCAGCAGCTTCTCCCAGTCGGGCTTGCCGGAGAAGAGATCCGCGTCCCACCACACCGTGCCCGCGTCGATGGCCTCCTTCTCGGTCTGCGACATGTCGGGCAGGATGCGCCGGTAGAGGGCGAGGATGCGGTCGGTGATGAGCGTTCTTCTCAGCCAGGGAATGTTGAACGCGGCGGCGACAAGGATGAAAACAGTCCCGAGCAGCACATTTGCGACGAATCCCAGTTCCAGAGCGATGCTGAGATACCAGAGAAGCCCTGCGGCGGCGAGCGTCCACCATCCGATCGCCAGGCCGAAATAGGCGAAGACGAAGAAAACCGCGAGCGCACCGAGCACGAATGCGAGCATGAGAGTCTCCTAGGCGGCCTTGCGCACGACGCTCTTCAGCGGAGCGGTCAAGCCCGCGGCGAGGAAGCTTGCGAGCCGGTCCTCGAGGAGGCGCGCGTCGTAGCGGTCTTCCGGCTTGCAGCCGGCGATGAGCTGCACGGTGTCGGTCGCGGCTAGCGTGTAGGAGAGCGTGCCGAACATGAAGTGCATGCGCCAGACGAGCTCCTCCGCGGGCATCTGCGGCAGCGCCTGCTCCAGCGCCGCCTTGAAGCGCGCCATCACCGGCGCGTAAAGCTGGCCGATGAGCGCGCGGATCGGCTTGGCCGGATCGGTGTAAGTGCGGCCGAGAAGGCGGATGAAATTGCGCCCGCCGCCCTTCGCGTCCTCGACCATCCGCAGGCTCTCGCCGATGAAGGCGCGGATGATGGCCTCGGGCGCGGGCGGCCGGTTCGCCGCCTCGAGCGCGTCGAGCGCCGCGAGGCGCGCCGCGTTCATCGGATCGAGCCGCCGGCGGAACACCGCCTCGATCAGGGCGTCCTTCGAGCCGAAGTGGTAGTTCACCGCCGCGAGGTTCACGCCGGCCTTGGCGGTCAACTGGCGCATCGAGGTGCCTTCGAAGCCGTGGAGCATGAAGAGCTCCTCGGCGGCGTCGAGGATGCGCGTGCGGGTTTCGTGCTGGGGTTTCACTGCGCGCAGGGTCATGGCGGTCTCGGATTTGAAACAGCGGTTCAAACGAACGTTTGAATGCTAGCCCCCCGGGCTTGCATGCGTCAAGCTGACCGGGTGACCGGCGGCGCGTTACTCGGCCTCGTTCTGCTGTCGATGGCGTGGCTTTTCTTCCTCGTGGGGCTTGCAGTGAACTACCGGCTGCTGCATCCCAACGTGACGCTCGGCTTTCTGCCCGGCGTGGTCGGCTCGCTCGCGGTCTTCTTCAGCATCCCCGCGCTCGGCAAGTACGGCGTCGAAGTGCCGTGGCCGTGGCTGTGGATCCTGCTGCCGCTCGCGCTCGATCCGGGCGGACCCGGCGGCATCCTCGTGCGGCTGCTCCAGAAGCGATAATCGCGGCATGCATGCAAGAAGCGCCGGCGCGCCGGCGCGGCGCCTCACCGGCAGTGAATGGCGCGCCCTGGCGGTGCTCGTCCCCTATCTGTGGGAATACAAGTGGCGCGTGGTGAGTGCGATCGCGTTTCTCGTGGTGGCGAAGCTCGCGAACGTCGGCGTGCCGCTCATCATGAAGGAGGTGGTCGACGGGCTGGACGCGCCGGTGGCCATCGTCGCGGTGCCGGTCGCGCTGCTCGCGATCTACGGGATCCTGCGCTTCTCGACGACGCTCTTCCAGGAGCTGCGCGATGCCGTGTTCGTGCGCGTCACCCAGCGCGCCATGCGGCGCGTGGCGCTCGGCGTGTTCCGGCACCTGCACAGCCTGTCGCTGCGCTTCCACCTCGACCGGCAGACCGGCGGCATGACGCGCGACATCGAGCGCGGCACGCGCGGCATCTCGACGCTGCTGTCGTACGCGCTGTTCTCGATCCTTCCGGTGATCCTCGAGTTCGCGCTGGTGGCGGCAGTGCTTCTCGGCCGCTTCGACTGGCGCTTCGCCGCCATCACCTTCGGGGCGGTCGCGGTTTACATCGCCTTCACCGTGACGGTGACCGAGTGGCGCATGGAGATCCGGCGCCGCGCGAACGAGCTCGACTCCAAGGCGAACACGCGCGCGATCGACAGCCTGCTCAACTACGAGACCGTCAAGTATTTCGGCAACGAGGAGTTCGAGGCCCGGCGCTACGACGAGCACCTGAGGAAGTACGAGGACGCGGCGACCAAGAACGAGGTCTCGCTCGGCATTCTCAACATCGGGCAGAGCTTCATCATCGCCGCGGCGGTCACCGCGCTGATGCTGCTCGCCGCGCAGGGGGTGGCGAACCAGAGCTTCACGCTCGGCGACCTGGTGCTGGTGAACGGGCTTCTCATCCAGCTCTACATTCCGCTCAACTTCCTCGGCATGGTGTACCGCGAGATCAAGCAGGCGCTGCTCGACATGGACCGCATGTTCCGCCTGCTCTCGGAGAGCCGCGAGGTCGACGATCGTCCCGACGCGGCAGCCCTGCCGCCGGGCCCGGCCACGGTGCAGTTCCGCGACGTGGATTTCTCCTACGAGCCGGCGCGCCAGATCCTGTTCGGCGTGAGCTTCGAGATCGGCGCGGGCCAGCGCGTCGCCGTCGTCGGGCACTCGGGCTCCGGCAAGTCCACGCTCGCGCGGCTGCTCTACCGCTTCTACGACGTTTCGGCCGGAGGGATTTACATCAACGGAAAAGAGCTGCGCAGCCTCAAGCAGGCGAGCCTGCGCGCGGCGATCGGCATCGTGCCGCAGGACACGGTGCTCTTCAACGACAGCATCCTTTACAACGTCCGCTACGGCCGCCCGGACGCAACCGACGCCGAAGTGATCGAGGCGGCGCGCGCCGCGCATATCCACGATTTCATCGAGACGCTGCCCGCGAAATACGAGACCGCGGTGGGCGAGCGCGGATTGAAGCTCTCGGGCGGGGAGAAGCAGCGCGTCGCGATTGCGCGCGCGCTCCTCAAGAACCCGCGCATCCTAATCTTCGACGAAGCGACTTCGGCGCTCGACTCGCGCGCCGAGAAGGCGATCCAGGCCGAGCTCGAGCGCATCTCCCAGGGGCGCACGACGCTGGTGATCGCCCACCGGCTTTCCACGGTGATGGATGCCGACCAGATACTGGTGCTCAGCCACGGCCGCATCGTGGAGCGCGGAACGCACGAGCAACTCCTTGAGCTGCAGGGGGAATACGCGAGGATGTGGGCGCTCCAGCAGCAGGCGGCGCAAGCCCAGGCCGTGTTGGAAAACGCAGAAGAAGCTCTGTAGCCTCAGCCCGACAGCGGCAGTTTCTCACGGGGATTGGGAGGAACTAGTTCCTACCCCATGATTTTCCTTGCTTTTTCTTTTTGACGTCGCTTAAACTGCGACATCCCCATGAGCCATTTAGGGGATCAGTCAACTACAACGAAAAGCGGCACCGTAAGAAAAGATCGTCCTATGGCGCAAAGAAAGCTCCACCCGCTCGAAGGCATCGTCGCCGTCTTCGCCCTGTTCTTCGTTCTCGCGCTTACCATCGGCTTCGCACAGGCACAGACCCGCAAGGTCACCCTGCGCTCGGCCTCCGCGCTGGTGCAGGACGCGCAAACCGGCGAGATCGTCTTCAACAAGAACAGCGACGCCGTTGTGCCGATCGCATCGATCACCAAGCTGATGACCGCCATCGTGATCCTGGACCGCGGGCTCGACCTCGAGCAGCGCGTGGTCCTGAGCCGCGATGACGTCGACACGCTGAAAGGCACGCGCTCGCGGCTTCGCACCGGCGGCGTGCTCACGCGCAGCGAGCTGTTGCTGCTCGCATTGATGGCTTCCGAGAACCGCGCCGCCGCGGCGCTGGGACGCACCTACCCGGGCGGCATGGACGCGTTCGTCATCGGGATGAACGTCAAGGCCGAGGAGCTGGGGATGACCGACAGCCACTTCGTCGAGCCGACCGGCCTGTCGCCGGCCAACGTCTCGAGTGCGCGCGATCTGGCGAAGCTCGTCGAGGCGGCGCACGGCTATCCGCTGATCCGCGAGTACTCGACGCGCGACAAGGCCACCGTGACGGCCTTCGGCCGGCCGCTGCATTTCCGCAACACCAACGGACTGGTGCGCAACTCCCGGTGGGAAATCGAGCTCTCCAAGACCGGCTACATCAGCGAGGCCGGTCGCGGCCTGGTGATGCACGTGCGCCTCGCCTCGAAGGACCTGATCGTCGTGCTGCTCGACTCGTGGGGCAAGCAATCGCGGATCGGCGACGCCAACCGCATCCGCAAATGGCTCGAGAGCAGCGCGAGCATCAAGCGCAGCAGCTAGTTCAACCCGTGGAGGGCGAAAAGCCCTCTGCGGTCCAGCCAGATTTTCCGCGCCGCAAATCCCGAGCGCGCCGCCAGCGCGCGAAAGCCTTCGATCGAGTACTTGTAGGAGTTTTCGGTGTGGATCGACTCGCCGGCGTCGAAGGCGAAGCGATGCCGGCCGATGCGGACCGTCTGCCGCGCGAGCGACACCAGATGCATCTCGATGCGCGCGAGGGGCGCGTTGTAGAACGCGTAGTGGGCGAACCGATCGAGGTCGAAATCCGCGCCGAGCTCGCGGTTGATGCGCGCAAGCAGGTTGAGATTGAACGCCGCGGTCACCAGCCTCGAGTCGTTGTACGCCGCGTGCAGGACGTTCGCGTCCTTCCTGAGGTCGACCCCCACCAGCATCCTCGTCGCCTGGCCGCGCGTCATGGAAAGAAACGCCTGCGCCTCCTCGGGCGTCAGGTTGCCGATGGTGGACCCGGGGAAGTAGACCACCCGGCGGGATCGCGAGGCGGGCAGCTCGATCGGGCGCGAAAAGTCGCCGTTCACCGTCACGATCCGCAACCACGGGAATTCGCGCGCGAGGCGCCGCTCGGCGCCGCGCAACGCGGTCTCCGAGATATCGACCGGAAGATAGGCCGAGGGCCGCAGCGCGCGGATCAGCAGCCGCGTCTTCAGGCTCTCGCCGCTGCCGTACTCGACGAGCTCGCAGCCCTTTCCCGCGAAGCGAGCGATCGAGGCGAGGTGCGCGCGGGTGAGCGCGAGCTCGGCGCGCGTCAGGTAGTACTCGGGCAGCCGGCAGATGCGCTCGAACAGCCGGCTCCCCGCGTCGTCGTAGAAGTACTTCGGCGGCAGCGTCTTTTGCGGGAGGGACAACCCCGCGATCACATCTTCCTTAAGCGACACCGATTCTCGAAGTCGGCTGGTGGCCGATCTCGTGCGAGATGCGGTCGGCCGTTTCCTTGATGAGCGGTCCCCACTGCGGCTTCATGCGCTCGGCCGGGCAGGAGAGCGAAAGCGCCGCCACCAGCGCGCCGCTGTCGTCGCGCACCCCGGCGGCGACGCAGCGCACGCCGATCTCGACCTCTTCGTTGTCGGTCGCCCAGCCCTGGCGCTGCGTGCGCTCGAGCTCGCGCTCGAGAGCCGCGACGGCTGCGATGCTGTTCTTCGTCCTGGGCGCGAGACCGGTGCGCCGGGCGTAGTCGCGCAGCCGCGCGAAGCCCTCCTCGAGGAGAAAGAGCTTGCCGGCGGCGGTGACGTGCAGCGGGGCGCGCGTGCCGATCACGTGCACCACGCGCATCGCCGAGCGTCCCGCGGCGGTGCGCTCGACATACACGATCTCGTCGTCGTGGCGCACCGAGAGGTTGACCGTCTCGCCGGTGTGCGCGTGCAGCTCGCGCATCAGCGGCAGCGCGAGCTCGCGCACGCTGATGCGCGACTTCACCAGGTTGCCGAGCTCGAGCAGCCGCATGCCCAGGCGGTAGGCGCCGGGCTCCACCCGGTCCACCAGGCGATCGGCCGACATCGCGGAGAGGATGCGGTGCGCGGTGGAGGGGTGCAGCCCCGTGTACTGGGAGATCTGCTTCAGCCCGAGCGGCTCGGGGTGCTTCTCCAGCACGTCGAGCAGCCGCATCATGCGCTCGACCACCTGGATGGGGTTCTTCTGCTCGTCCTTGGGTGCGGTCATCTTGTGCCGCCATTGTAGAATGTGGCGCCATGCCCGTGGTGACCTGCATCGAGGACTTGCGGCAGATGTCGAAGAAACGCGTGGCGCGCGCGATCTTCGAGTACGTCGACTGCGGCTCCTACGAGCAGTGCACGCTGCGCGCGAACCGCGCGGACCTCGAGCGGCTCGCGCTGCGCCAGCGCGTCGGCATCGACGTCGAGAATCGTTCCACGCGCTCGACGATGCTCGGGCAGGAGGTGACGCTGCCGGTCGCGCTCGCGCCGGTCGGGCTCACCGGCCTCAATTGGGCCGACGGCGAGATCCTCGCGGCGCGCGCGGCCGAGCGCTTCGGCGTGCCTTTCACGCTGTCGACCATGTCGATCTGCTCCATCGAGGACGTCGCCGAGGCGGTGCAGAAGCCCTTCTGGTTCCAGCTCTACGTGATGCGCGACCGCGGCTTCGCGGCTTCCCTCATCGAGCGCGCCAAGGCCGCGCGCTGCTCGGCGCTCATGCTGACGCTCGATCTGCAGATCCAGGGCCAGCGCCACCGCGACCTGAAGAACGGGCTCACCGTGCCGCCGCGGATCACGCTCGGCACGGTGCTCGACGTGCTCTCCAAGCCCTCGTGGGCGCTCAACGTGCTGCGCTCCAAGCGCCGCTCGTTCGGCAACCTCGAGGGGCGCATTCCCAATGCCGACAGCCTGAGCACGCTCTCGCAGTGGATCGCCGGCCAGTTCGACCCGACCCTCTCGTGGAAGGACGTCGAGTGGGTGAAGAAGCTCTGGGGCGGAAAGCTCGTCCTCAAGGGCATCCTCGACGCCGCCGACGCGAAGATCGCCGCCGACAGCGGCGTCGACGCCATCGTGGTCTCCAACCACGGCGGCCGCCAGCTCGACGGGGCGATGTCCTCGATCCGCGCGCTGCCGGAGGTGGTCGAGGCGGTCGGCGACAAGGTCGAGGTCTGGGTCGACGGCGGCATCCGCAGCGGCCAGGACATCCTGCGCGCGCTCGCGCTCGGCGCGAAATCGACGCTCGTCGGCAAGACCTACATCTACGGCCTGGGCGCGATGGGCGAGGCGGGCGTGCGGCAGGCGCTCGAGATCATGCAGCGCGAGCTCGACGTCACCATGGCGCTGTGCGGCCTGCGCAGCGTGCGCGAAGCGAACCCTTCGATCCTCAGGGCGCTCTGAGGCCGCGCCGAGCGGCGCGGCGGGCGAAGCGCCCCGGGTCGAGGGCATCGGCAAGCGCGCCTTCCACCGGCAGCGGCTCGCCTTCGAGCCCGGCGGCGATGATCTCGGCCGCGAGCGCGCCCCAGAGCAGCCCGCGCGAGCCGAACGCGAAGGCGCCGTAGCAGGCCTCGCCCAGCCTGCCGACCACCGGGATGCGATCGGGCACCACGGCGCGAAAGCCTACGCGTCCCTCGAACGCCTGCGCGGGCACCTGGGCGCCGAGGATGCGCGCCAGCCGCTCGAGGTTGCCGCGGTGGCTCTCCGCGCGCATCTGCGCGTCCTCGTCGTCGAGATCGAACGAGGCGCCGACCAGGCAGATCCCGTCGACCGCCGGTAGCACCAGCCCGCCGCGCAGCACCGAGACGTGCGGGGCATCGATGGCCTCGGCCGGCACATGGGTGACTTGCCCGCGCACGCGCCGCAGCCGCAGGTGCGGCACCGGCTGCATCTTCGGCGCTTCGAAGGAATTGGCGAGGATCACCACCGGCGCCTCGGCTTCGTGCAGCGAGGACAGCTCGCGCCCGAAGCGCCGCTCGAGGCGCGCGCCGCAGGCGTCGAGCTCGGCCTCGGCGAGCGAGCGCGGCTGCACCCATCCGCCCTGCGGAAACCACAAGCCGTCGGCGCTCACCGGCACGCCCGCGTGCGCGCTCGCTTCCTCGCGGGTCACGTACTGGACGTACTCGCTCGGCAGCTCAAGCGCAGCGAGCGCTTTCCGCTGCGAAGCCTGCTCTCTCGCGTCGCGCGCGAGCTGCAGCACGCCGCAGGGATCCCAGCGCAGGCGCCCGAAGCGCGGCCAGTTTCTCAGGCACAGGAGGAACGCCGCGCGCGTCAATCGCGCGAACAGGCTGTCGTCGGGCGTGACGACGGGATGGAAGGTGCCGGCATGGTTTCCCGAGGCTTCCTGCGCCGCAGCGGCGTTGCGCTCGAAGAGCCGCACCTGCCAGCCGCGCGCGCACAGCCGCTCGCAGATCGCCGCGCCCGCAAGCCCTGCTCCGATCACCGCGGCACTGCGCTCCTTTACAGCAAAGGTCCTCTGTCCTTCTTTCATGTACCGCGCCGCGAGCATTTCCTTCTTGTCGCCGAAGCCCGGGCGCTTCTCCACAGCGAAGCCGGTCGCCTCGAGCGCGGCGCGCACGTCCACGGCCACGCTCCAGGTGGCGGCGGTGGCGCCGGGAGCGGCGAGCCGGGACAGCGCGCGCATGAGCGCGTGCGACCACATGTCGGGATTCTTCGCCGGCGCGAAGCCGTCGAGGTAGAACGCGTCGGCGGCGAGCCGCAGGTCGCGCACCAGCTTGATGTCGCCGAAAAACAGGGTCAGAACGACTTTGCCGCCGTCGAGCTCGATGCGGTGCGCGCCGGACACGAGCAGCGGCCAGCCCGCTTCCAGCTCGGCGGATTCGTTTTTCAGATCCGGGTATCGAAGATAGATCTCCTTCAAGTCGGAAATGCGGAACGGATGCTTCTCGATCGACACGAAATGCAGCCGCGCGCAGCGCCGCGGGTCCTGCCGCCACGCCTGCCAGGTGGCGAGGAAGTTGACGCCCGCGCCGAACCCGGTCTCGAGAATGACGAAGCGGCCGCGCCCCGCCCAGCGCCCGGGAAGGCCGTTGCCCGCGAGGAAGACGTGCCGCGCCTGCGCCGGCCCGCCGGCCGCGCTGTGGTAGAGGTCGCCGAACGCTTCCGAGTACGGCACTCCCTGCTCGGTGAAAGCAAGCCGCGCCGGGACGAGTGGATCCGCCATGCGCCTATTGTGACGCTAGACTGCCGGTATGAAGTACCGCCGGCAAGACGCCAAGGCCTACGCGCGCGAGCACCTGCGGGGCATCTGGGCGGCGACGCTCACGCCCTTCAGTGCCGAGCTGCGCCTCGACGAGGCCGGCTGGCGGCGCAACCTGCGGCACTGGTACCGCAGCCTCGGCATCGCCGGCCTTTTCGTGAACGGCAAGCAGGGCGAGTTCTATGCCCTCACGGTGCAGGAGCGCAAGCGAACCGCGGAGCTGGCGGTGGAAGAAGGCGGCGGCGGGGTCATGGTGTCGTGCTCGGACCAGAGCCTCGACACGGTGATCGAGCTGGCGAGGCACGCGCAGGCGATCGGTGCCGATTACATCGTGGTGCATACGCCGCTCCTTTATTTCGGCGCGCATACAAGCGACACGCTCTATGAGTACTACCGCCATATCGCGGAGCAGGTGGAGATCGGCATCGCGCTCTGGAACCAGCCGCCCGATTGCGGCTACCTGCTCGAGCCCGAGACCTGCCTGCGCATCGCCGAGCTGCCCAACGTCGTGGCCATCAAGTACAGCGTGCCGCGCGAGACCTACGCGCGCCTCACGCGCATGGCGGGCGGGAAGCTCATCGTCAGCAGCTCGAGCGAGGAGGACTGGCTCGACAACATCGTCGAGCTCGGCTGGCAGGTGTACCTGTGCTCGACGCCGCCGTACCTCTTGCAGAGCGCGTCCGAGCGCCGCATGCACGAGTACACGCGACTCGCGTTCGAAGGGAAGATCGAGAAAGCGCGGCAGGTGCGGGCGAGCCTCGACCCGGTGAGGAAGGCGCTGAAGAGCACGCGCCC
This sequence comes from Burkholderiales bacterium, assembly GCA_035550695.1. GTDB lineage: Bacteria > Pseudomonadota > Gammaproteobacteria > Burkholderiales > SG8-39 > SCGC-AG-212-J23. Next base: position 27,437 of record DASZOS010000053.1, read on the forward strand.
GCCCGGCAAGGCGGCGGCGCACCAGAAATACTGGCAGGAGCTCCTCGGCCAGGCGGGCGGCCCGGTGCGCCGGCCGCTGCTCGACCTCACCGCGGCGGAAAAGGCGGCGACCCGGGACGCTTTTGCCTCATGCGGGCTCGCGCGCGAGGGCAAAGCGCAGGATCGCGTAGCCGGCGAGCGCCGATAGCAGCGATCGCCGGCAGCGCGATCTGCGCCGGCTGCGAGAGCTCGCCCTCCTGGGCCTCGCGCTTGAGCTCGAGGCCGACAAGGAAGAAGAACACCGCCATCAGTCCCTCGTTGATCCAGAGCAGCAGCGGCTTCGCGATCTCGAAACCCCCGGCGCGCACCTCGACCGGCGTTTCGAGAAACGCAGCGTACAGGCGCTCGAGCGGCGAGTTGGCAAAGAGCATCGCCGCAAGCGCGGCGGCCGCGAGCAGGATGCCGCCCGCGGACTCGAGCGCGAGGAACTCGCGTATGGCGATGAGCGGGCGCATTGCATTACATTATCGTGTTGGCCGCAGGAGCCTCCGCATGAACAAGCCCGCCGAACTCAAACTCGAAACCGTTCCCGCCTGGATCAACGGCAAGCCGCTCGCGCCCGCCGGCCGCTTCGGCGACGTGTTCAACCCCGCCACGGGCCAGGTCACCAAGCACGTGCCGTTCTGCGACGCAAGCCTCGTCGACAGGGCGGTCAAGGCTGCAGCAGCGGCGCTGCCCGCGTGGCGCGACACGCCGCCGCTGCGCCGCGCGCGGGTGCTTCAGAAATTCCTGGAGTTGCTCAAGAAGAACCAGGCAGCGCTGGCGGCGATCGTCACCGAAGAGCACGGCAAGACGCTGCCCGACGCCACGGGCTCGGTGCAGCGCGGCATCGAGGTCGTCGAGTTCGCGTGCGGCATTCCGCATTTGTTGAAGGGCGAACACGCGGAGAACGTGGGCACGCAGGTCGACACGTATACGCTGCGCCAGCCGGTCGGCGTGTGCGCGGGCATCACGCCGTTCAATTTTCCGGTGATGGTGCCGCTGTGGATGTTTCCGATGGCAATCGCCTGCGGCAACAGCTTCATTCTCAAGCCGTCGGAAAAAGTTCCCTCGGCCTCGGCCCGCATGGCGCAGCTCTTCCAGGAAGCGGGGTTGCCCGACGGCGTGTTCAACGTGGTGCACGGCGACAAGATCGCCGTCGATTCGATACTGAATCATCCCGGAGTCGACGCGGTGTCGTTCGTCGGCTCGACGCCGGTCGCGAAATACATCTACGAGACCTGCGCGAAGACCGGCAAGCGCGTGCAGGCGCTCGGCGGGGCGAAGAACCACGCCGTGGTGCTGCCCGACGCGGACCTCGAGTTCGCCGCCGAGGCGCTCACCGGCGCGGCCTACGGCTCGGCGGGCGAGCGCTGCATGGCGATTTCCGCCGTGGTGGCGGTCGGGGCGGCGGGCGATCCATTGGTTGATCTGCTGGAACGGAAAGCAAAGGCGATCAAGGTGGGGGCCGGCAGGGCGGAGGGCGTCGACATGGGCCCGCTCGTCACCAGCCAGCACCGCGACAAGGTCGCGGGCTACGTCGACGCGGGGGTGAAGGAGGGCGCGAAGCTCGTCGTCGATGGAAGGGCTTGCGCCGTGCCCAAGCAGGGCTTCTTCCTCGGCACGACGCTATTCGATCAGGTGACGCCGCAGATGAGCATCTACAGGGACGAGATCTTCGGTCCGGTGCTGGTCGTTCTGCGGGCGGACACGCTGGAAGAGGCGATCGCGCTGGTCAATTGCAATCCCTACGCCAACGGCACCGCGATCTTCACCGAGTCGGGCGGCGCGGCGCGGCGCTTCCAGAACGAGATCCAGGTCGGGATGGTCGGTATTAACGTGCCGATCCCGGTGCCGATCGCGTACTTCTCCTTCGGCGGGTGGAAGAATTCGCTTTTCGGCGACCTGCACATGCACGGCGTCGAGGCCGTGAAGTTCTACACCCGCACCAAGGTCATCACCACGCGCTGGCCGCACCAGGACACGCCCGCGCCCGGCTTCAACATGCCCACGCTGGGGTGAAGCTCGCCGACTGGTCACTCGCGTTCTACCGCCTTCCCTACGGCCGCGAGGTAGTGTGGTCGAATGCGCTCGAGAGCTCGGGCCTGTTCGCATTGCTCAAGCTCGTGTCCGACGACGGCGTCACCGGCGTCGCGGAGGGCACGGTGAAGGGCACCTGGTCGGGCGTTTCCCCGCGCTCGCTGCGGGCGGCGCTGGAAGACGTGATTCTCCCGGCCGTGAAGGACGTGGACCTCGGCGACGCTGCCGCTTTGTCGAGGCGTTTTTCGGCAATCCCGGAGAATCGTCTCGCGAAGGGCCTGGTCGACAACGCGTGCTGGACGCTGCGCGCCGCGTCCGCGCAGCAGCCGCTGTGGAAGCTGCTGAACGGAAAACCCGCGGTCGAGCTCTGCTGGACCGTCACGCGCGCGAAGCCCTCGGTCATGGCCGGCGAGGCCGCCGAATATTGCCGCCGCCACGGCTTTCGCACGCTCAAGGTGAAGGGCGGGCAGGGCCTGAAGACGGATCTCGAGGCGCTCGCCGCGATTCGCGCCGCGGTCGACGCCTCGGTCGAGCTTTACGTCGACGCCAACGGCGCCTATCCCCGCGCCGAGGCGCTCGACTACGTGCGCCGTATCGCCGGGGCGGGCGCCACGGTGGCGGAAGATCCCTGCCCGCTCGCCCCTGACGCTGCCTTCGAGGCGCTGCAGAGGGACTGCGGCATCCCGATCCTCGTCGACGGCTCGTGCACGTCGGTGCGCGACGCCGAGCTCTACGCGGCGCGCGGCGCGCGCGCGGTGTCGCTCAAGCCGGGACGGATCGGAATCTCCGAATCTCTATCGATCAAGAGACTTCTGAACGAGAGTTGCACGACTGCAGTGGGCATATACGCGGAGAGCGCGCTCGGGACGCTGATCAACGCGCAGCTCCCGGCCACGCTTGCCGCCGAGCAAAGCTTTTTCCTCACCATGACGAGCCAGGTGGTGCACGCGGTGCCTGAAATACGCGGCGGCACGATCGAGCTCCCGGACGAGCCGGACGTTTCGCGGCTTATCGACTGGAATGCTGTTAAGAGATACTCATGCCAACCTTAAAACGCCCTGGACAGCCGACGCTTCACTACACCGTCGACGATTTCACCGATCCCTGGAAAAACGCGCCTTGCCTCATCCTGCAGCACGGCTACGGCCGCTCGGGAAAGTTCTGGACGAGCTGGGTGCCGTACCTGAGCCGCTTCTACCGCGTGGTGCGCCCGGATCTGCGCGGGCTGGGCCAGTCGGAGGCGCCCGCCGACCTGGAGTCGGGCCTGAGCGTGGCGAATTACATTTCCGACCTCGTTGCGCTCATCGACGCGCTCGGCGCGCCGGTGCACTACTGCGGCGAATCGCTCGGCGGCATCCTCGGCATGGTGCTCGCCGCAGAGCATCCGCAGAAGCTGAGGAGCCTGAGCCTCGTCGCCGCGCCGGTGCTCATCAACAAGGACACGCAGCGCACGTTCGCCTTCGGCCATCCGACCTGGCAGGACGCGCTGCGCACCATGGGCTCGCGCGGCTGGGCGGACGCGGCGAACTCGGCGACCCGCTTTCCGGAGGGCACCGACCCGGGGCTGCTTGCCTGGTACGCCGACGAGATGGGCAAGTCGCGCGTAGAGGTGCTCATCCGCATGTCGCGCATCGCCTCCAGCGTCGACGCCACGCCCTACCTCGAGCGCATCCGCACCCCGACGCTCGGGCTCTATCCGGCGCAGGCGCCGGTCACGATCCAGGAGCAGGAGAAAGCCATCCGCGCGGGAATCCGCGGCATCCGCATGGTGCACGTGCCTTCGCGCCACCACACCATCCAGAACATCATGCCGGCGACGCTCGCGCGCCAGGTGCTGCACTTCGTCGCGCAGCTCGACGGCACCCTCTGCGACGAGGCCTAGCGAGCGGCCGCGAGGCGCTCGAGCGCCATCTCGCGCAGTCTTGCGCGCTGGATCTTCACGCCGTTGGCGCTCTCGGTGACCGGGAAGCGCTCGACGAACCACACGCGCGCCGGCACCTTGAATGACGCGAGCCTTTGACCCACCGTGGAGAGAATTGCTTCTTCATCGGTTTTTTCTTTTTCGTCGGGAATTACAAAGGCGACGCATTTCGGCTGGCCGGCGATGTCGACGCCCACCACCTGCACGTCGGCCACGCCGGCGATGCGCTGCAGCGCGTCCTCGATCTCGAGCGGGCTTACGAGGTAGCCGCCGAGGCGGAAGGCGTCGCCGCGGCGCGCCTCGAAGACGAAGCTGCCGTCGCCGCGCAGCCGGCCGATGTCGCCGGTGCGGAAGAAACCCTCCTTGTCGATCGCTCTTGCGCTCGCCTCGGGATTCGCCCAGTAGCCGGCGAAGTTGCCGGGCGAGCGGATCTCCAGCTCGCCGCTTGCGCCGGGCGCGAGCAGCTCGCCGGAGTCCACGTCGCGCACGCGCAGCGCCGAAAGCTCGCCGGCCGCGGGATAACCGCCCGCCTCGATGCGCTCGGCGAGCGGCGCGCCCGGCTTTTGCGAGGCGAAGAGCGCCTGCACCTCGCTCGAGCCGTACAGGCCGGTGAGCGGGACGCGCCGTTGCCATGCCGACTCGGCGAATTGCGCGGCGCCGGCCTGGAAAGCGGCGAAGCCGAAAAAGCGTGCCGAGGGAAAGGGCTCGTGCCCGGGCGCAGCCTCGAGCATGCGCCGGTACATTTCGTCGCCGCCGAAGGTGTGCGTAATCGCATGGCGCCGCGCCAGCTCGACCGCCGGCCCGGCTTCGAAGCTTTCCATGATCACCACCGGCGCGCCGGCCGCAAGCGCGCCCAGCGTGCTGCACAAGCCGTAGACGCCGCAGAAGGGGATCGCGGCGAGCAGCCGTGCGCCCGGCTGATCGAAGCCGAACGCGCGCGAGGTCTGCAGCGCGTGAAAGGCGATGGTGCGCTGCAAGTGCACGACGAGCTTCGGATTGCTCGTCGTGCCCGAGGTGGTGAACATCGCAAGCACCGCCTCCGGCGCCGCGCGCACCGGCGTCTCGCGCTCGGGCCATTCGGCCGCATCGAGATGCGCCACGCGCTCCAGCGCGCGCGTCGCCGCCTCGTCGACCCCGGCGAGCACCGCGGCGAAATCGATGCCGCGAAACCGCGGCTGCAGCACCAGCATGCGCGCGCCCGAATGCGCGAGGATGTGCTCGAGCTCGGCGGCGCGGTAGCGCGTGTTGACCGACACCGCCGCGGCGCCCAGGCGCGCCAGCCCGAAAAGCAGCGCGAGCCACTCGATGCGGTTCACGAGCCAGAGCGCGACCCGATCGCCCGGGCCGATGCCGCTCGCGTGCAGCCAGGCGGCGGCGCGGCGGCTGAGCGCGTCGAATTCCGCATAGCTGAACGCGCGCCCCCCGGCAATGAAGGCGGTCGCGCCGGGCCGCTCTGCGAGATGGCGGTCCAGAAGATCGGCAAGCACCGGTATCATGGCCAAAGGAGACGCCACATGAAATCGATCTTCATCATAGCGTGCGCCCTGCTTGCCGCGGCAGGCGTGCCGGCAAACGCGCAGACCTTTCCCGCCAAGCCGGTGCGCCTCGTGGTGCCGTTCCCGCCGGGCGGCCCGGCCGACGGCCTCGGGCGGCTGCTCGCCGAGAAGCTCAAGCAGTCCTGGGGCGAATCGGTGATCGTCGAGAACCGCGGAGGCGCGGGCGGCAACATCGGCGCGGAAGCCGTGGCGAAAGCCGCGCCCGACGGCTACACGCTGCTCCTCAATGCCTCCAACCACGTCATCAACTCGGCGCTGCTCGAGAAGATGCCGTTCGATCCCATCAAGGACTTCACGCCGATCACCGAGGTCGCCTCCTACATGCTGGTGCTCGTGGTGCATCCCTCGGTGGCGGCGAGCTCGCTGCGCGAGTTCGTGGCGCTCGGGCGCTCGAAGCCGAAGAGCCTGCTCATCGCCAACGCCGGCAACGGCACGCCCACGCACCTCACCGCGGCGCTCTTCGCGCAGGCCGCGGGGATCGAGCCGGTGCATGTGCCCTACAAGGGCGCGGCGCCCGCCAACACCGACCTCCTCGGCGGCCAGGTGCACGCGATGTTCAACAACCCGGTGAACGCGCTTCCCCAGGTCAAGGCGGGGCGCCTGCGCGCGCTCGCGGTGACCGGGTCGAAGCGCACCGGCCTGATGCCCGATCTTCCGACCGTCGCCGAGTCGGGCTACCCCGGCTTCGAGGCGACAACCTGGTACGGCCTGTTCGGCCCCGCCGGGATCCCGCGCGAGATCGCGGCGCGCATCCACGAGCACATCCTCAAGGCGTTGCGCTCGAAGGACGTGCAGGACAAGCTCGCGCCCCAGGGCTGGGACCTCGTCGGCAGCAGCCAGTCCGACTTCGCCGCCTTCCTCGCCGCCGAGTCCGACAAGTGGGCGCGCGTGGTGAAGGGCGCCGGCATCAAGCCCGACTGAAAAAGGGGTCAGGACCCTTTTTGTCCCTTCTGAAAAAGGGTCCTGACCCCTTTTTCAGGTTCAGTGCAGGTGCGGCTTCTTGAGGAAGTCGCCGCGGTCCGCCGAGTGGATGCGCGCATCGACGAGGGCGGCCTCGCGCCGCAGCCGCAGCGGGATCTCGGTGCCGGGCGGGCCCAAGCTCCAGATCGCGCGCCACAGCTCGGCGAGGCTCGCCGGCTTCTGACCGGCGACATCCACCACGATATCTCCCACCTTCGCGCCGGCACGCTCGGCCGGCCCGCCGGGGGCGACGCCAGCGACGAGCAGCTTGCCGCCCGCCTCGGTGACGTACAGGCCGCACCAGGCGTGGGGCGCACGCCCGGACCGCCCGAGCTTCAGCATGTCCTCGAGGATCGGCTCGAGCAGATCGATCGGCACGAGGAGGTTGCCCTGCAGCGTGCCGCCATCGACTTTTTCCTGCACCAGGAGCGAGCCGACCGCGAGCAGCTTTCCATCCGAGCCGATGAGCGCCGAGCCGCCCCACTGGGGATGCGCCGGCGCGGTGTAGATCGCCTCGTCGAGCACGTATTCCCAGTAGCCGGCGAACTCGCGCTTCGCGAACACCGTCGCGCGCAGGGCGTGCGCACGCCCGCCGTGGCCCGCCACCACCACGTTCGCGCCGCCCCGGCACGCGGCGGCCGTCCCGCGCGCGTTCGGCCGCACGCCGAGCTTGCCGAGCGGCTGCACCAGGCCGAAGCCGCTCGCCTGGTCGAAGGCGAGCGGGAAGGCCGGCACCACGAAGCGCCGGTTGGTGGTGAGCCAGATGGTGCTCGCCTCGGTGATCAGGTAGCCGATGGTGAGGACCAGCCCGTCGTCGCGGATCACCACGCCGTTGCCGACCCGCTCGGTGCCGAGGATCTGCGCGGTGAACGCGTCATCGGGCACCTCGGAGCGTAGCTGCACCACCGCATCGAGCGCCGTGTCGAGGTCAAAGCGCCAGTCCTCGGGGCGCGGCCGCATCTCGACCGGGAATGCCCATTCGGTCTGCTTTGCCATATCCCCATTCTATCCAGAGCGCCCGGCCGACGGCAGCCGGAAAATTCTCCATCATCGGCCCCGCGCAAAGCACCGAAGTTGCGCTATGACGGATTCCGTTATATAACGGAGTCCGTCATAAGATGAAAAAACGCAGTCCGCATCCCGGCAAGGTCCTTTTCGAGCAGTTCATGAAGCCCGCGGCGCTCAGCCAGAACGCGCTGGCGCGCGAATTAGGCGTCCCACCCCGGCGCATCAACGAGATCATCCTCGGCAAGCGCGGCATCACCGCCGATACGGCGCTGCGCCTCGCGAAGCACTTCGGCAACTCGGCGCATTTCTGGATGGCGCTGCAGGCCGACTTCGATCTCGAGGAAGCCAAACAGAACTGACCCATGGCAAAACAGCAGGTCTACGACGCATCGGCCATACAGGCGCTCAAAGGGCTCGAGCCCGTGCGCCGCATGCCGGGCATGTACACGCACACCGTGCACCCGCTGCACGTGGTGCAGGAGGCGCTCGACAACGCGGTCGACGAAGCGCTCGCCGGCTTCGGAAGCAAGATCACCATCACGATGCGCAAGGACGGCTCGTTCGAGGTCGAGGACGAAGGCCGCGGCGTGCCCGTCGACATGCACCCGGTGGAGAAGAAGCCCGCGGTGGAAGTCGCCTTCACCATGCTGCACGCGGGCGGCAAGTTCTCGCGCTCGGGCGACGGCGTCTACCACATCTCGGGCGGCCTGCACGGCGTCGGCGTGGCGGTGTCGAACGCGCTCTCGACGCGCTGCGAAGTCACCGTGTACCGGAACCATGAAAAGCACACGATCGCGTTCGAGGGCGGCGAGCTCAAGCAGAAGCTGAAGACCGAGAGAATCAAGGAGCGCAGGACCGGCACCGTGGTGCGCCTGTGGCCGGACCCGAAATACTTCGACTCGCCCAACGTCCCGCTCGCCGAGCTCGAGCACCTGGTGCGCTCCAAGGCGTACCTCCTCCCCGGCCTCACCATGGTGCTCAACGTCGAGGGAAAGGAATCGAAGACCTGGCGCTACGAGCGCGGCATGGAGCAGTACTTCGAGATGATGCTCGCCGGCCGCGAGCTCGCGGCGCCGCTTTTCGCCGGGCAGCGTCATTTCGACGAGAAATCGCTCCAGGGAATCTCCGACATAGAGCCCGGCGAGGGCGCCGCCTGGGCGATCGGCTGGGTGGCCGAGGGCGAGGTGTTCGCCGACAGCCACGTCAACCTGATCCCCACGCGCTCCGGCGGCACGCACGAGGCGGGCTTCCGCTCCGGCATCTTCGATGCGCTCGCCGCCTTCATGGACACGCGCGGCCTCGCGCCCAAGGGCGTGAAGATCATCGCCGAGGACCTGTGGAGCCGTGCCTGCTTCACGCTCTCGGCGCGGATCGTGCGCACGCAGTTCCACGGCCAGACCAAGGAGAAGCTCACCACGCGCCACGCGGCGAAGCTGCTCGAGCTGTGCGTGCGCGACGCCTTCGAGCTGTGGCTGAACGAGCATCCCGAGGACGGACGCAAGATCGTCGAGCTCGCCATCGAGCAGGCGATGACGCGGCTTTCCAAGGGCAAGAAGGTCGAGCGCAAGAAGTCGAGCGGCATCGCCACGCTGCCGGGCAAGCTCGTCGACTGCGCTTCCGGAGACGTTTCCAGGAACGAATTGTTCCTGGTGGAAGGCGACTCCGCGGGAGGCTCGGCGAAGGAGGCGCGCGACAAGGAGACGCAGGCGATCCTGCCGCTGCGCGGCAAGGTGCTGAACACCATGTCGAAGGACAGCCGCACGGTGCTCGCCAACAAGGAGCTGCAGGCGATCGCCACCGCCATCGGGGTCGACCCCCACTCTTTGGAAGATTCTTCCGTCGATTTGAGCGGTTTGCGCTACGGCAAAGTCGTCGTGATGACCGACGCCGACGTCGACGGCGGCCACATCCAGGCGCTGCTGCTCACCTTTTTCTTCATGCACGCGCCCAGGCTCGTCGAGCGCGGCCACCTCTACGTCGCCATGCCGCCGCTCTACAAGATCGAAGTGCCCTCCCAGGGCAAGGGCAAGCCGGCGCGGCGCGTGTACTGCCTGGACGACGGCGAGCTCGAGGAGGCGCTCGCGGCGCTGAAGAAGGAGAAGGTGAAGGAGGGCAGCTGGGAGATCTCGCGCTTCAAGGGCCTGGGCGAGATGAGCCCCGAGCAGCTCTGGGAAACCACCATGAATCCCGACACGCGCAGGCTGGTGCGCATGAAGCTCGACCTGAAGCAGATGAAAGCCATCAAGGAGCAGTTCGAGCTCCTGATGGACGCGAGCGAGGCCGAGGGGCGGCGCAACTGGATGCGCCAGCACTGGAAGACAGTGGAGGCGGACGTGTGAAGAAGAAGGCCAAGCCGTTCTGGGAACGCGCCTACAAGGGCCACGCCTACTGGCTCGGCAAGCGCAAGCTCGGAAAAGTGTCGCTGCGCTCCGACGACAGGGGCAAGTACTACTGGGAAGCCGCGGGCCGCATGGGCTACAGCGACGAGCTCGACAAGGCGAAGGCCGCCGTCGAGCTTGCGGTCTCGACCGCGGAAAGACAACTGGATCTTTTTCAGCCATAGACGATGGATGACACCCGAACGCTAGATCTATTCACGCCCGAGAACGGCGACGACGCGGCGCCGATCGAGCGCCACGCCGCGCAGGCCTACCTCGGCTACGCGGTGTCGACGGTGAAGGCGCGCGCGCTGCCCGAGATCGCCGACGGGCTGAAGCCGGTGCAGCGCCGGATCCTCTACGCCATGGGCGAGACCGCCGGCGGCGCGCAGTCCTTCGCGAAGTGCGCGCGCTACGTCGGCGAGGTGCTCGGCAAGTTCCACCCGCACGGCGACAGCTCGACCTACGAGGCGCTGGTGCACCTAGCGCAGCCCTTCTCGATGCGCTATCCCCTCATCGACGGCCAGGGCAATTTCGGCTCGCGCGACGGCGACTCGCCGGCAGCGTACCGGTACACGGAAGCCCGCTTGTCCCGGTTTGCGGAGTTGCTGCTGGCGGAGATTGGCGAGGGCACCGTCGATTTCGTGAAGAACTACGACGGCAAGTTCGACGAGCCGCTGCTGCTTCCCGCGCGGCTGCCGTTCGGGCTGCTCAATGGAAGCTTCGGCATCCCCGTCGGTTTCTCGACGCGCATCCCTTCGCACAACCTGACGGAGGTCGCGGCCGCGGCGGCGCAGGTCATCAAGCACCCAAGGACCAGGCTCGACGAGGTGCTCGAGCTCTTGCCCGGCCCCGACTTTCCCGGCGGCGGCCAGGTCATCTCCCCGCGCGAGGAGATCCGGCAGGCCTACGAGAGCGGGCGCGGCTCGCTCGTCGTGCGCTGCAAATGGGAGCGCGAGAGCCTCGCGCGCGGCCAGTGGCGCATCGTCGTCACCGAGCTGCCGCACGGCGTGTCGGTGAAGCAGGTGATGGAGGAGATCGAAGGCCTCGCGAACCCGAGGCCCGGGCTCGGCAAGAAGGAAGTCACGCAGGAGCAAAGGCGGCTCAAGCAGTTCATCCTCGAGCAGGTCGAGGGCGTGCGCGACGAGAGCGACCGCAAGTCCAGGCTGCGCCTGGTGATAGAACCCAGAAGCTCAAGGCAGAACCCGGAAGAGATGATGGCGGCGCTGCTCGTGCACACGAGCATGGAGACCCGCTACGCGCTCAATCTCACCTGGCTCGGCCTCGACGGCCTGCCCGAGACCAAGGGCATCGTCGAGGTGCTGCGCGAATGGGGCGAGTTCCGCGTCGCCACCGTGCGGCGCAGGACGCAGTTCCGCCTGGAGCGCGTCGAGGAGCGCCTGCACATCGTGCTCGGGCGCCTGCTCGCCTACGCGAAGATCGACGAGATCATCAAGCTGATAAGAGCGAGCGAAGACCAGGCGCAGGCGAAAGAGAACCTCCAGAAGAAGTACAAGTTCACCGAAAGACAGGCCGAGGACATCGTCAACCTGCGCCTGGGCCAGCTCACCAGGCTCGACGGGGTGAAGCTCAACGACGAGAGAAAGGCGCTCGAGGCGGATCGCAAGGGCCTGAAAAGCATCCTGAACGACGAAAAGGAGCTGAAGAGGCTGGTGGTCTCCGAGCTGCAGGAAGACGCGAAGAAGTACGGCGACGCGCGGCGCACGCTGATCGAGGCCGCCGAGCGCGCGCAGATCGAGCGCAACGTGGTCGAGGAGCCGATCACCGTGGTGCTGTCGCGAAAGGGCTGGATCCGCGCGAGGACCGGACACGCATTGGATTTGAGTACTTTAAGTTTCAAGGATGGTGATTCATTACTGCAGAGTCTCGAATGCAGGACTACCGACCCGGTGATCCTGCTCACCGCCTCCGGCAAGAGCTTCACCATCGACGCGGCGGCGATCCCGGCGGGGCGCGGCGACGGCGCGCCGGTGAACACGCTCGTCAATTCCTCCTCCGACGACATCGTGTGGATGCGCTCGGGCGAGCTCGGCCAGCAGCTGCTCATGAACAGCTCCGCGGGCCTCGGCTTCGTCTGCAGGCTCGGCGATCTCATCACCAAGACGCGCCAGGGCAAGGATTTCATGAAGGTGGAGGAAGGAGCCAGAGCCCAGGCGCCTGCTTTGGTGAAAGACTCTTTCGTGGCGGCGCTATCCTCCGACGCGCGCCTGCTCGTCTTCCCGCTCGAGGAAGTGCCGGTGCGGCCGAACGGCGGCGTCGGCGTTCAGCTGATCGCGCTGCCGGAGGAGGTGACGCTCGCCTCGGTCGCCACCACCGACGGCAAGTCGCTCGCGGTTTCGGGAGTCAAGAGGGTCAGGAAATCTGCCGTGCTCGATCAGCAGCAGATTGCCGGGCACATGGGCAAGCGCGCCCAGCGCGGCAAGGTGTGCGATGTCGGCTTCCGGCCCGACAAGCTCGGGGGTTAATTGGGGACAGACCCTATTTCCGCGGAAATAGGGTCTGTCCCCATTTCAGGCGAGGGTATTTCGCGCCCAATCGAGCACGATGGCGAGGCGCGGCGGCAGCAGGTCCTCGGCCTCCTCGAAGCTGACCCAGCGCCACTCGTGGTGCTCGGGCCGCCCGAGCTCGGGCGAGACCGGCAGCCTGATCTGCGCCGCCCCGGTCTCGGCGAGGAAGTAGCGCGCGACCTTGCCGCCGGCGTAGGCGAGGGTGTCCTTGTGGATGTCGCCGAAGGGGAACTCGAGGTCGGTGAGCCCGGTCTCCTCGGTGCACTCGCGCTTCGCGGCCTCGAGCTCGGACTCGCCGGGTTCGATGAGGCCCTTGGGGAAGTCCCAGTTCTTGAAGGCGCGCAAAACGAGCAGGCGCACTCCGGCATCGGTGCGGCGGAAGACGACGGCGCCGGCGGCGCGCTTCGCGGTCGGTTCCAAGCGGCTCATCATAAGGATGCGGAGTCCTGAGTGGTGCGGGAGTTCCTTTCCCATTCTCGGCCGGCATGGCCGGCGGCGGCGATTCTCGCGGTCACCGCGGCCGCGGTGTGGCTCGCGCCGCCGCTGCCGGCGTCGCTCGCCGGCCTGCGCGACGCCGGGCCTTACGCCGTGCTCGTCACCGCGCTGGGACTCGCGTGGTGGTACAACCGCGGCCGCGCCTTCGCCGTCGCCGCCTCGATACTGCTCGGCTGGTCGCTTTATCAATACGACTTGCAGAAACTGGTCTACACCGCGCTCGTCATCGTCGTGCCGCTCAATTGCCTCGCCGCGTTCGTCGTCCCGGAGCGCGGCGCGCGCTACGGGCCGGCGTACCGCTGGCTCGCGCTCATCGTGCTCGAGGCGGCTGCGGTCCTTTGGCTCGCCAAAGCCGGCGAGAGCGATGCCCGGGCGTGGCTCGAGCACTGGGCGCTGCGCTCGCCGCCGACGCCGCTCGTCGGGCGCCTCGCCTTCGCCGCGGCCTTCGCCGCGGCCGTGTGGCGCGCCTATCCCGAGCACCGGCCGCTGCAGGTGGCGAACGCGGGCGCCCTCGTCGCCTTCTTCGTCGGCGCCGAGTGGGGCGACGACCCGGCGACGTTCGCCGCGTTCATGACCGCCGCCGGCGCGATGCTCATCGTCGCCCTGCTGCAGGTATCGCACCAGCTCGCCTTCCGCGACGAGCTCACCGGCCTGCCCGGGCGCCGTGCGCTCGAGGAGCGGCTGCGCGCCCTGGGGCAGCGCTACGCGCTCGCGATGGTCGACGTCGATCACTTCAAGAAATTCAACGACACGCACGGCCACGACGTCGGCGACCAGGTGCTGAAGCTCGTCGCCGGGCGTCTCGCGCAGGTGGGGGGCGGGGGCATCGCCTACCGCTACGGCGGCGAGGAGTTCAGCGTGCTCTTTCCCGATCGCGACGGCGACGAGGCGGCCGAGCACCTCGAGCGGCTGCGCGGCGCGATCGAGCGCTACCGGATGGCGGTGCGCGGCGAGGACCGTCCCAGGAACCCGAAAGAGGCCGCGAAGCTGCGCGGCACCAGGCCCGCGCAGAAGACGCTGTCGGTGACGGTGTCGATCGGGGTTGCGCAGCCCGGGGGCGAGCTGCGCACGCCCGCGCAGGTGCTCAAGGCCGCCGACGAGGCGCTCTACCGGGCGAAACAGGCCGGCAGGAACCGCCTCGGCCGCTAGCTACACTATGCGCATGTTGGGAGCGCCGCGCATCTCCATCCCGGACGACGAGATCCAGCTCACCGCGGTGCGCGCGCAGGGCGCGGGCGGCCAGAACGTCAACAAGGTCTCGAACGCCATCCACCTGCGCTTCGACGTGCGCGCCTCGTCGCTTCCCGAGGAGGTGAAGGAGCGGCTGCTGCGCTTCGGCGACCAGCGCATCTCGCGCACCGGCGTGATCGTCATCAAGTCGCAGCGGCACCGCAGCCTGGAGATGAACCGCGCCGAAGCCATCGCACGCCTGAACGCGCTCGTCGCCGCCGCGGCGCACGTGCCGAAGATGCGCCGGCCCACGCGGCCCACTATTTCTTCCAAGAGGCAGAGGCTGGAAAACAAGCGGCGGCGCAGCGGCATCAAGGAACTGAGACGGAAATCGGGGTCCGTCCCTGATTACTAGCCGTCATCCGACTTCAAGAAGCTCGACCTCGAAAACGAGCGTGGCGTTCGGCGGAATGACGCCGCCGGCGCCGCGCGCGCCGTAGCCGAGCTCGGGCGCGATGGTGAGCTTGCGCTTGCCGCCCACCTTCATGCCTTCCACGCCCTGGTCCCAGCCCTGGATCACCTCGCCGCGCCCCAGCGAAAACGCGAAGGGCTGGTTGCGGTCCTTGCTCGAGTCGAATTTACTTCCGTTCGTGAGCCATCCGGTGTAATGAACGGTGACGCGCTGGCCCTTTGCCGCCGCCGCTCCGCTTCCAACAACGAGATCTTCGATGTCGAGTGCGCTCATGGCCGTCCTGGAGAAAGTCGAGCACGCATGGTAATCGGCGCGTTGAACCGCGTCATCACCGCCGTGGAGGAGGAAGCCGAATTCCTGCGCGCCGAGTTTTACCGCCCGCAGGGCCCGCGCGGCCGCCGCGGGCACTGCGAGGCCGACCGCGAGATCGAGGAGCGGCTGCGCGCGAAGCTGCAGGCGATCCTGCCGTGCGAGTTCGGCGGCGAAGAGACCGGCATGAGCGCCGGTACGCAGCCGGGCTGGACCTGGCTCGTCGATCCGCACGACGGTACCTTCGAATTCATGGCCGCGCGCCGCGGCTCTGCGATCGCGGTCGCGCTGCTGCGCGGCAACCTGCCGGTGCTCGGCGTGGTGTGCAGCCCGATGTCCCCCGACCGCGGCATGGACACCATCGCCTGGGCCGAAGGCGCGCCCGCGATCGTGCGCAACGGAAAACCGGTGCACCGCGATCTCTCGCAGCGGCGCCTCGCGCCCGGGGAATACGTGTGGGCGGCCGCCTCGGCGGCGAATAAGCCCCTCGCCTGGTCGCTCGCGGCGGCGCCGGCGCGCTACATCGTCATGCCGAGCATCGCCTACCGCATGGCGCGGGTCGCCGCCGGCGACGGCGTGGCCACGGTCTCGATACACAGCGTGAACGAGTACGACATCGCCGCCGGCATGGCGCTGATGCGCGCGGCGAACGGCGCGGTGCTCGACATCGAGGGCCGCGATGTCGTGCTCGCCGGCAACACCGGCACGCGCGTGAAAGGCGTGTTCGCCGGCGCCCCCGAGGCGGCGCGCCATCTCGCCGCCTTCGACTGGCCGCAGCTCGAGCGCGAGCCGCGCCGCGAGCCGCGCGTGAGCCTCGGCTTCCCGCGCCGCAACCGGCCGCTCGAGCTCGCGCGCGCGCAGGGCTGCCTCCTCGGCCAGGCGATCGGCGACAGCCTCGGCGCGCGCGTCGAGTCGAAGACTGCCGCCGAGGTCGCGCAGCTCTTCCCGCAGGGGGTGCGCAACCTCGCCGACGGCGGTGCGCTGCACATCATCGCCGGGCAGCCGACCGACGACAGCGAGATGGCGCTCACGCTCGCGCGCGCGATCCTGCGCGAGGGGCGCTACGCGCGCGAGGCCGTGCTCGAGGCCTACCGCGAATGGCTGCAGACGCGGCCGATCGACATCGCCGAGACCACCGAGCGCGGCCTTCTCGGCCTGCACACCACCGAGAGCGAATCGAACGGCTCGCTGATGCGCGTCGCGCCGATCGGCATCGCCGCGGCCGGCGATCCGGCGGCGGCCGCGGAGACGGCGCGCATCGACTCGGCGCTGACGCATCCGAACCCGGTATGCCTGCACGCCTGCGCTGCCTACTGCGCGGCGATCGCCGCGGGCGTCGGCGGCGCGACGCGCGAGCAGATGGTCGAGGCGGCGCTCGCGCAGTGCAGCGGTCCGGTGCGCGTGGCGATCGAGCGCTGCGAGCGGCCGGCCGACTTCTGCGCCCAGCCTGGCTCGGTGATCGTCACGCTGCAGAACGCGTTCTTCCGCCTGGTGCGCGCGCCCGAGCTCGAGCAGGCGCTCATCGAGACGGTCGGCTGCGGCGGCGACGCCGACACCAACGCGGCGGTCGCCGGCGCGCTGCTCGGGGCGCTGCACGGCTGCGATGCGTTTCCGGCGCGCTGGGTGTTCCCGGTGCTTGCCTGCCGGCCGCTCGCCGAGGCGGGGGCCCCGCGCCCGCGCCCGGCCGCGTACTGGCCCGACGATCTCCTGGACCTCGCCGAAGCGCTATTGCCTTAGGAACGAACCGAAAATCAGGGACGGACCACCTTTTTCCGTCCCTAGCTAGTCGCAGAAGAACTCGACCGCCTCGGTCTTCGCGCGCGGCTGGCCGCAGGCGATCCAGCCGTGCTTGCGCAGCGTGAGCTCCTCGCGCAGCAGCAGGATCTCGCTGCCGTCCTCGAAGGTGATGTAGGTGCCGTTGGTGCTGTGGTCCTTCAGCACGAACTTGTCCTGCCGGCGCTCGATGGTGCAGTGCTGGCGCGAGGCCTTGTCGTCCTCGATCACCAGGCCGCAGTCGGTTTCGCGCCCGAGCGTGATGCTGTCCTCCCCGCGGCGGCGCAGCACTTCGCGCCCCTTGTAGTTCAGGCGCAGCGCGCCCGAAAGGGCGCGTATCCTTTGGGAGCCCGCGAACACGGTGGCGTTGTCGTCCATGCGCCAGACGAGCTCGGCGATCGCCACCTCCTCGGTCTTGCCCTTCACCGGGATCGAGTGCAGCGCGCGCACCTGCCGGCGGAAGATCGGCCCGAGCTGCGCGGCGGTCTCCGCCGAGGTGATGATCTCGAACTTCTTCGCCTGCTCGGCGAGGCGCGCTGCGAGGTTGACGGTGTCGCCGAAGAGGTCGTCCTCCTGCTGGAGCACCGGGCCGTGGTGAAAGCCGATGCGCACGCCGAGCTTGGTGCCCGCGACCTCGGGCAGGGCGTCGATCTTGCCCTGCATCTCGGCGGCCGCGACCGCCGCGGCGTCGGGGCGGGCGAACACCGCCATGATCTCGTCGCCTATCGTCTTGACCACGCGGCCGCCCGCACCCTCGGTCGCCTTGCGCAGCGCCGTGAGGCACCCCGAAATGCCCTCCAGCGCTGCCGCGTCGCCGGCGGTCTCGTAGAGCTTGGTGCTGCCGCTCACATCGGCGAACAGAACCGTGGCCTGCCTCTCGCTCATAGCCGGATTCTGCCCTGAAATCAGGGACGGACCACGATTTGCGGGGCCCGCGGCCGCCGGGTCCGGTAAGCTCGTCAGGGTGCGCATGGTGCTGGACACCCAGGTTTGGATCGACTGGCTGGTGTTCGACGACGCATCGACGCTAGCGCTGCGTGCGGCGGCCGAGCGCGCCGAGATCGTGATCGATGCGGGCTGCGAGGCCGAGCTCGCCCGCGTGCTCGCCTATCCGCTCGGCAAGCGCAGCCTCGACGCGGCCGGCCGCGCTGCCTGCCTCGAGCGCTGCCGCGCGATCGCGCGCTTCGTGGAGCACACGCTCGCCCCCGAGCGGCGCGCGGAGCTTCCCGCCTGCCGCGATCGCGACGACCAGAAATTCCTCGAGCTCGCGCTCGCCGCGCGCGCCGACTTGCTGGTGACCCGGGACCGTGCGCTGCTCGAGCTGGCGCGTCATCGGAAACTCCCGTTCCGGATCCTCACGCCGGCGGCCGTCTGCTACAGCCGATAGGCGAGGCGGCAGGCGTCGATCTCGGCGTCGGTCATGACCGGCTTGATGACGCAACGCCGGGAGATCTCCTCGTCGAGCTGCTTGCGCGCCAGGCGCTTTTGCTCGGCCGCGCGCTCGCGCTCGGCCTGCGCTGACAGCGCTGCTTCCTTCTTGGCCGCCGCGTCGTCGGCAGGGGCGGGGGGCTTGTCCTGCGAGAGCGCGTGCCCGGCGCTGAGCACGACGATGATGACGAGAGCGCTGCAAGCTACGGCTTTAGAGAGATCCATGTGGCTGCGCTCCTCCTTGATTCGCCCTTGCGGCAAAGTCTTGCACTGCCGGCGCCGCCCGTCAGCGAACTTGGTCACGGGGCTTGAAGCCGGCTTCGCCCGGGGCCCGCGCCGGCTGATTCAGCACCTGCATCGACTACTGCGAACGAAAGGCTTGACAATAAGAACTATTCTCATCTAATCTGCCTAAATGCTAGAATTTCTCATTCTCATGAAATGAATAAGTTATTGATTGTCCTATTTCTATTTGCGCCGGCGGTAGCGCTTGCCCAGTCGACGGAGTTCACCATCAAGATCAAGGACCATCGCTTCACGCCGGCGGAAGTGCGTGTTCCCGCGAGCAAACAGATCAAGCTCGTCGTGGTCAACGAAGACCGTACGCCCGAGGAATTCGAAAGCCACGAGCTCAAGCGCGAAAAGGTCATTCCCGGCAACTCGCGCGCGCCAGTCTTCATCGGCCCGCTCAAGCCCGGACGCTACCCGTTCTTCGGCGAGTTTCACGAAGCGACCGCCAAAGGTGTGATCGTCGCCGAGTGAACCCATGCTGAGCGTCGCCATTATCGTTTTCCGCGAATCGCTCGAGGCGGCGCTGATCATGGGTGTCGTCGCCGCCGCTTCGCGCGGCGTCGCGCAGCGCGAGCGCGCGCTCGCCGCGGGCGTGGCTGCCGGCGCCGCCGGCGCGCTACTCGTCGCCCTGTTTGCCGAGGCGATCGCGGCGGCGGGGCAAGGCGTGGGACAGGAGCTATTCAACGCCACCGTGCTCGGCCTCGCGGTGCTCATGCTCGCCTGGCACTGCATCTGGATGACGCGCCACGGCGCCGCCATGGCCGCGCAGGCGCGCCAGGTCGCCCGCGAAGTCAGCCAGGGCACGCGCGCGGTTTCGGCGATCGCCGTCATCGTCGCGCTTGCCGTCGTACGCGAAGGCGCGGAGACGGTGCTTTTCCTGCACGGCATGTTTTCCGGCGGCGGCCTCACGCCGGCCGGGGTGGCCGCGGGCGCAGTGTTCGGCTTGGGCGCCGGCGCGGCCGTCGGCTACGCGCTGTACGCCGGGCTGCTGCGTATTCCGGTGCGCTGGTTCTTCTCCGTGACCGGGGCGCTGGTGCTCCTGCTCGCCGCGGGCATGGCGGGCCAGATGGCGCGCTACCTGATCCAGGCCGACGTGCTGCCCGGCATGCTCGACCCGCTGTGGGACACCTCCTGGCTGCTGTCGACCCAGACCGCCGTCGGCTCGTTGCTTCAGGTGCTGATCGGCTACGACGCGCGCCCGAGCGCGACGCAAGTGATCTTCTATGCCGCGACGCTCGCGCTCATCCTCCTCGGCGCCAGGCTCGCCCGCCCGCCCCGCTTCAATCACTGAGTCGAATACGAGACGGGGTCAGAGCAAATGCTCTGACCCCAGGCGTTGCGCGATCTCGTCCGCCGCGGCGCGCAACGGCGCCAGGTACCGGGCCACGACTTCCCGTTCGTCCGTGACGTCGAGCAGCCAGACGCAGTTGAGGCAGGCGAACACGCGGCCGCCTTGGCGGACCGGCACGGCGATCGCCGAGACCGGGCGGCCGAGATCGAGCACGCCGTAACGCGCATCGCGCACGCCGTAGCCGCGCTCGCGCGTATCTCCGAGGAGCCGCTCGATGCGGCGCGCATTGCGCGCGGCCCGGTCCTCGGGCGCCCTGGAGGCGCGCAGCCCGGCCAGGATTTCCTCGCGCTCGGGGTCCGGGCAAAACGCGAGATACGCCTGGCCCATCGCCGACCAGACCATATGGGGACGCGCCCCGAGCGCCTGCCGGTTGACGCGGATGGATGAGAGGCGCCGATTGCTTTCCAGCACCAGCATCGAGGCGCCGTCGCGCACGCCGAGATCGGTCGGCCAGGCGATGGTGCGGCTGAGCGCTTCCAGCGCAGGCCCGGCCGCCTCCGTCAGCGGAAGCCATTTGGTCGTGTCCCTCGGCATCGGGACGACAGGCAGGTAGCCCCCATCGGCGAGGCGCCTCGAAATGAAACCGCCTTCCTCGAGCGTGCGCAGCGAGCGCAGCAGCGTTGCCTTGGCGACGCCGGTGCTGCCATGCAGCTGATGCAGAGAGGCTCCTGGGCTCGCGTAGACCGCTTTCAGGACCGCGAGGCCGCGCGCCAAGGACTCGACCCGCTTCGTTCCGGATTTCACTCAGTGAAATCTCGCATTTGTAGGCCGCCGCTGGCAAGGGGTAGCTTGCGCCATGGCTGGGCTGCGCATCGTGATGCTGGGCACCGGCGCGGCGCTGGTCGATCCGGACCGCGGCCACTCCGGGATCGTGATCAGCGCCGGCGGCCGCCACTACCTGCTCGACATCGGGCACGGCACCACGCGGCAGCTGGTGCGCGCGAACATCGATCCGTCGGAAGTGAACCACGTCTTCATCAGCCATCTGCATTTCGACCACATCGAGGACGCGGCCTACTTCGTCATCTCGACCTGGATGATGAATCGTGCGGTAAGGCCGACGATTTACGGCCCGCCGGGCACCCGGCGCTTCGTGTCGCATCTCTTCGAGCAGGGTGCGTTCCACGCCGACATCAACGCGCGGGCGCAGTACAAGCAGCGCGCCGAATCGATGCAGATGGTGCGGCCCGCCGTGCACGAGTTCGGGCCGGGGCTCGTCCACGAGGACGACGCCGTGAAGATCTCCGCCGACTACGTGGCCCACATCCCGAGCGAGATCCTGCACTGCTTCGGCTTTCGCATCGAGGCCGCGGGCAAGGTGATCGCGTTTTCCGGCGACACCGCGCCCTGCGAATCGATGGCGCGCCTCGCGCGCGGCGCCGACCTCCTCGTCCACGAATGCACCTTTCCCGAAGAGGCGCTCGAGTTCCGCAAGCGGACCAACATCGGCACCTACGCCCACACTTCGCCCACGGAGCTCGGCAAGCTCGCCGCGCGCGCCGGCGTGAAGAGCCTGGTGGCGACGCATTTCGGCCACTTCGACACTACCAGCCCGGTGATGAAGCGCTATCTCGCGAAGCACATGCCGATCGAGCTGGTGGGACCCGAGTTCATGGAAAGCGTGGTGCGCGACATCCGCAAGCACTATTCCGGGCCGCTCGCCATGGCGCGCGACTTGATGAGAATCGACCTATGAAGGATCCGCAATGAAACCGCTCGTCTGCCTTCTCGCCTGCCTGCTTCCCTGCGCCGCCGGCGCCCAGTGGCCCGACAAGCCCGTGCGCGTAGTCGTGCCCTACGTCGCCGGCGCGATGGGCGACGTGGTGAGCCGCCTGCTCGCCGAGGAGCTGCGCCCGAAGCTCGGCCAGCCGGTGATCGTCGACAACCGTCCCGGCGCCGGCGGCAACATCGGCACCGCGGCGGTGGCGCAGGCCGAGCCCGACGGCTACACCGTGGTGGTCGGCGCCACCAACAACTTCGTCATCAACCAGTTCCTGTACCGCGGCATGGGCTTCGATCCCCTGCAGGTGCTCGCGCCGGTGACCATCCTGGTCGACGTGCCCTCGGTGATCTTCATCAACGCGCAGCTGCCGGCCAGGACGTTCGCCGAGTTCGCGCAGCACGCGCGCGCCAACAAGGGCAAGGTCAACTACGGCTCGCCGGGCGCCGGCACCACGCCGCACCTCTCGGCGGCGCTCATCAGCCAGACGCGCGATCTCGGCATGGCGCACATCCCGTACAAGGGTGCGTCGCAGGCGGTCGCGGCGCTGCTCGCGAACGAGGTGCACTTCTACATGGGCGGGGCGGGCCTGGGCGCACAGCACGTCAAGGCGGGCAAGCTTTACGCGGTCGCCGTGTCGAACGACAAGCGCGTCGCTGCGCTGCCGGACACGCCGACCTTCCAGGAGGCCGGGCTCGCGGACATCAAGGCGAGCAATTACTGGGCGGTCGCTGTGCCGAAAGCCACCCCGCCGCAAATCGTCGAGAAGCTCTACCAGGCGTTTCGCGCGTCGCTCGCCACGCCTGCGGCTTCGGACCGCTTCGCCAAGATCGGCGTCGTGCCCGTCGGCACCACGCCCGCCGAAACGGCGCGGCGCTGGCGCGAGGAAGCGGACTACTGGGCGAAGGCGGTGCGCGAAATGAACGTCCGCATCGACTGAACCCTGGGAACCCTGGGGTCAGAGCAAATGCTCTGACCCCGAATCGCGGATCGCCTGCCAGACGCGCTGCGGGGTCGCGGGCATGTCGAAGTGGCGGATGCCGAGCTCGCCGAGCGCATCGAGGATCGCGTTCATGACCGAGGTCATGGCGCCGGCGCAGCCCGCTTCGCCGCAGCCCTTGACGCCGAGGGGATTGGTGGTCGCGGGCACCGGATGGCTCGCGACGCCGATCGCGCCCGGCGCGTCGAGCGCGCGCGGCAGCGCGTAGTCCATGAACGAGCCGGTGAGGAGCTGGCCCGCCTCGTCGTAGCGCGCGGTTTCCATGAGCGCCTGGCCGATGCCCTGCAGCACGCCGCCGTGGATCTGGCCCTCGACGAGCATCGGGTTCACCACCGTGCCGAAGTCGTTCATCGAGCTGTAGCGCGCCACCTCGACCGCGCCGGTCTCGGGGTCGATCTCGACCTCGGCGACGTGGCAGCCGTTCGGGAACGAGGACGGAATGACGTCGGTGACGTGCGAGACGTCCAGCGCCTTCGGCTTTTTCCTGGCGAGATCCAGCAGGGCAATCGCGCGGTCCGTCCCGCTTACGAGGAACTTGCCTTCGCGGAACTCGATATCGGAGGGCGAGGTCTCGAAGTGCTCTCCCGCCAGCACCAGGCCTTTCTGGATCACCAGCTCGCAAGCCTGCGCGAGCGCCGCTCCGCTCATCATCATCGAGCGCGAGCCGGCGGTGCCGGCGCCGAAGGCGAGCTCGTCGGAGTCGCCCTGCACCAAGCGGATGCGCTCGAACGGCAGCCCGAGGCGCGCGGCGAGCACTTGCGCGAACGCCGCAGCGTGCCCCTGCCCGAAGTCGAGCGTGCCGGTGAGCGCGCTCACGCCTCCGTCGGCCTCGAAGCGGATGCCGCCGAGCTCCTTGCCCGGCGGCGCGGTGGCCTCGAGGTAGCTGCCGACGCCCAGGCCGCGCAGCTTGCCGTTGGCCCGGCTTTGTTTCTTTCTTTCGGCAAAATTCCCGACGTCGGCCGCGGCGAGCGCTTTCTCGAAGACCGCGGGGAAGTCGCCGCTGTCGTACACCGCGTCGGAAGCCGCCGTGTATGGCATCTCCTCGGCACGCACGTGATTGCGCCGCCTGAGCTCCAGGCGGTCGATGCCCATCTCGGCGGCCGCGGCGTCGATGAGCCGCTCCATGTAGTAATTCGCCTCCGGGCGTCCGGCGCCGCGGTAGGGGCCGACCGGCGTGGTGTGCGTGAACATCACCTTCGAGGAAACCTCGAGAAGCGCCGTGCGGTACACCGAGGGCGAATTGCGCACCGCGTTGCGCGTGGGCGGCTGCGGGCCGACGGTGGCGAGGTAAGCGCCGGCGTTGCCGTAGCCGGTGAGCCGCAGCGCGAGAAAATGGCCCTGCCTGTCGAGCGCGAGCTCGACGCTCATCTCGTGGTCGCGGCCGTGCTGGTCGGAAAGGAAGCTTCCCGAGCGCTCGTCGGTCCACTTCACCGGCCGGCCGAGCGCGCGCGCCGCGTGCGCGAGGCACACGTACTCCGGGTAGATCGAGCCCTTCATGCCGAACGAGCCGCCGACGTGCCAGGTGCGCATGCGCACCTTCTCCGGCGGCACGCCCATGATGTCGGCGAGCTGGCTCTTCATGCGCACCACCCCCTGCCCGGGCGCGGTGAGCGTGAAGCGCCCGGTCTTCGGGTCGTAGGCGCAGACGCCCGCGCGCGGCTCCATCGCCGCGACCACGACGCGCGTGTTGCGAAGCGCGAGGCGCGTGACATGCGCCGCTTGCGCGAACGCCGCCGCCACTTTCTCGCTGTCGCCGTAATGAAAGTCGACCGCGCAGTTCCCCGGCACGTCGTCGTGGACGAGCGGCGCCCCCGGCTTCGCCGCCTCGCTCGCGAGGCTTACCGCCGGGAGCGGCTCGATGTCGACCTCGACCGCCTCGGCCGCGTCCTTTGCCTGCAGCGCCGTCTCGGCCACCACGCAGGCGAGCGGGTCGCCGACGTGGCGCACTTTCTCGGTCTGCAGCGAGCGCCGCGCCGGCCTTCGCATCGGCGAGCCGTCGCGGTTCACGAGCGGCACGTCGCACTTGTGCGTGCCGTAGGCCGCGAGGTCGGCGCCGGTGTAGACCGCGAGCACCCCGGGCATCCGCTTGGCTTTTTCGAAATCGATTTTTTTCAGGATGCCGTGCGCATGCGCGCTGCGCACCATCACCGCGTACGCCTGCCCCGGCTCGTTCAGGTCGTCGGCATAGCGCCCCTCGCCGCGCAGCAACGCCGGGTCCTCGGTGCGCTGCACCGCCTGTCCGATCTCCACCCGCATGGCGGAATTATTGCAGACCCGAAATCAGGGACGGACCACGATTTCTCAAAGCATGCCGAGCGCCTCGAACTTCAGGTAAAGCTCCCGGCACACCCACGCGTCGGTCGCGGCGTAGGTGATCTGCTGGGGCGAGAGCCGCCGCGTGGCCCAGTTCGAGGTCTTGCTGCCCTTGGGGATGCGAATGCCGAGGAAGAGCGCCGCCAGGTAGCGCACGCCCGAGTGCTTGAGGCCGTGCGCGCGCGCGAGCTCGCCCAGGTCCACCGTCGCCTTCTGCTCGAACGGAAAGAGCTTCTTCATCTGCCGCAGGTCGTCGCCGATGCCGACGCCCGCCTTGACGATGCTTTCGGAGGAGAGGAGCTCGGCGAGCGGCGCCGAGAAGTCGGCGCGCGCGAGCTGGAAGAGGTACGCCGCGCGGGCGGTGGCCGCCTGCGCGAGGCAGGGAAGATAGCTCTCGCCCACGCGGAAGGCGGGGCGCGTCTCGGTGTCGAAGCCGATCACCGTTTCGCCGGCGAGATCGGCCATCGCCGGCTCGAGGTCCTGCGGCCCCGCGACCAGGCGCACCTCGCCCTCGAAGCGCTGGATCGGCAGCTCGTTGATCTCGTCGCGCGATACGGTGCGCAGCAGCTCGGGCGGCAGGGACATGCCGCATCTTGCTCTTTTTTGTTCGAACCAAAAAATATAGCAGGGCATTCGGGCCGCGGCTATCTCCCGAAACACCGGCGTCGACGTGGGTGATTTGCTTATTGACCTGCGGCGCTCGCGTGATAAAGTGAACTCGAGTCTGCGAGAGCCGCCGAACTCCGGCAGCAGCGATGGGATTCCCGGCAACTCGTCTGGATACCTGGCTCCACCAAGCAGGCTCGCCGCGGCGGTTGCCGCGGATGCAAGAGGCGCCCATCTAGGCGCAGCCCGTAAAATCGGGCCCAAAGGCCCCGCTCTCATGCGGGGCCTTTACTTTTGGGCGCCCGGAAATGGGGTCTGACCCCATTTGTTTCTCTTACACTTGTCCGATGCTCGAGCCACAAGAGAGGATCCGGGCACAGCGCTTGCTGCGCGCCCGATAGATGAGGCGCCGCTCCGGCAAGCTCCTCGCCCCCCGGCCCAGCCCGTTCACGGCCTGGACGGCCTTCGTGCGCCGCGCGTTCGAGCGGCTCGGCAACGAAACCAAGGTGGCGGTCATCCCGACCGCCGACGCGCCGCCCGCCAAGCCGCCCACGCGCCGCAAGCCCCGCCGCACACCGAAGGCCCGCCGGCGCGTGAAGCGCTAGGCGCAACACCAAAATCAGGGACGGACCACTATTTGCCTTGCCAGTGCGGGGGGGCGATTGTCGGAGTAGGGCCCGCAGGGCCTCGGCGTGATCGGCGCTTGAGCGGGCGATGCGTTGCGCACGCTCGCCGAAGGCGATGGCCCCTTCCAGACCGCGCCCCAGGGACGTAGCCGATGATCTGCGGCGTGAGATAGATGCTGCCGTCGTCTGGCACGATGCCATGCGGTTTCCGCGGCTCGGATTGACTTTGACGTCAAATTCAAAGACGATGGCATCGTGGCCGGGCTCAAGAGGATTGGCAAGCGCGCGCTCCCGGCCCGGGCGCACGCGCGCCGGGACGAAATCGTGCGCGGCGCTTCGGCGGTGCTGCGCGAGCGCAGGAACGGCGCGCTGCGCATGGAGCATGTCGCCGAGCGCGTCGGCCTGGTCAAGGGAAACATCTACTACTACTTCCAGGACCGGCAGGATCTCATCTATCACTGCCACCTGCGCTGCATCGAGATGAGCCTCGAGGCGCTGCAGGAAATCTCCGCGCGGCGGGCAGCCGCGGAAGAGCGCCTCAGAGCGCTCCTCGAGCGCCATATCGGGATCATCATCGGCAGCGACTATGGCGGCGCGCTTCTCTCCGGCATGGACGAGCTCAAGCCCGGGCACCGGCGCCGCTACGTCGCGCTGCGCGACAAGTTCGAGGCCGGGGTCAGGACGCTGGTGGAGCAGGGCATTGCCGGCGGCGAGTTCCGGCCGACCCGCGTGCCGCTTGCCGGCTTCGCCATCCTGGGCTCGATCAACTGGATGCCGCAGTGGCACCGCAGCGACGGTGAGCTCGAGGCGCGCGCGATCGCGCGGTGGTTCGCCGATTTCTTCATCAGGGCGCTGAAGCCATGAGCATTGCGGAGAAGCCCCGCTATGTGCTGCGCGCGAGCGACATGCCGTCGTACTCGCCGGCCCATCATTCCGGGACGAAGAACACCCGGCTCGTCTCCCAGGCGCTGAACGGCGCACGCTTCATGGAGGTGATCCTGGGCGAGGTCGAGAAGGGCGCGGGCGTTTCCATGCATGCCCATCCCGGCATGGAGCAGGCGCAGTACTTCCTGGAGGGAGAGGCCGAGGTCGTGCTCGACGGGCAGACTTACCAGGTCCGCGCTGGGGATCTGTGCTTTTTCCCTGCCGACGTCTTTCATTCCGTGCGAGTCACCAGCGAGCGGATGAAAGTGCTGATCATCTATTCACCGCCGTACGGCGAGTCGCCCGACAGAGTCAAACGCAAATAGGGAGCCAAGAGATGAAGATACTCAGCCTGCTCGTATTCCTTCTGATTCCGGCGCTGGGAGCGGCCCAGACCTATCCCACGAAGCCGGTGCGCATGGTCGTCGGCTTCGTTGCCGGCGGCCCGACCGATGCGCTCGCACGCATCGTCGCGCAGCGCCTGGGCGGCACGCTCGGCGAGCAGGTGGTCGTGGAGAACCGGGGCGGCGCCGACGGCATCATCGCCGCGGACGCGGTCGCGAAATCCGCGCCCGACGGCTACACCATCTTCTTCGCCTCCGCCGGCCATGCCATCAACGCGAGCCTCTACAAGCGGGTGCCTTACCGCACCCTCGAGGACTTCGAGCCGATCACCGCCATCGGCGAATCGCCCAACATCGTCGCGGTGCCGGCATCGCTCGCGGTGAAAGACCTGCGCGAGTTCATCGCGCTGGCGCGCTCCAAGCCCGGCGCGCTCAACTACGGGGCGACCTCGAGCCCGACCTACCTCGCCACCGAGCTTTTCACCTCGATGGCCGGGGTGAAGATCGTGCGCATCCCCTTCAAGGGCGCCGCGCCGGCGATGACCGCGCTGATGGCGGGCGACGTGCAGCTCGTGCTCTCGGGCATCGGCACCATGCTGCCGCAGGTGAAGTCGGGCCGCCTGAAGGCCCTCGCCGTCACCAGCGCCGCGCGCTCGCCGCTCGCGCCCGAGATCCCCACGGTGGTCGAATCGGGCCTGGATTACGTCGCGACCACCTGGTACGGGCTGCTCGCGCCGGCACGCACGCCGCGCAGCGTCATCGACCGGCTCAACAAGGAAGCGCGCGCGCTGCTCGCCGATCCGGGCGTGAAAGCGCAGCTCGCGCCGCAGGGCGTGGTGCTCATCCCTTCCACGCCGGAAGAGTTCGGCAAGTTCCTGCGCGCCGAAGTCGCGAAATGGGCCAAGGTGGTGCAGGACACCGGTGCCAGCGTCGACTGAGCAGGCGCCGAAGAGCGCCGGCCCGCTCGAAGGGATACGCGTCCTCGACCTGACCGGCGTGGTGATGGGGCCGTGGGCCACCCAGATCCTCGGCGACATGGGCGCCGACGTGATCAAGATCGAGCCCGAGGGCGGCGACGTGATGCGCTTTCTCAAGCCGAACCGCCACGACTCGATGGGCCCGTCGTACCTCAACATGAACCGCAACAAGAGGAGCGTCGCGCTCGACCTCAAGACGCCGCGCGGCAAGCGGATCCTGCGCAGGCTCGCGCGCGCGTGCGATGTGCTGGTGTCGAACGTGCGCCCGCAGGCGATGCGCCGCCTCGCGCTCGACTACGAGTCGCTGCGCGGCGAGAACGAGCGCCTGGTCTACTGCGGCTGCTACGGCTACTCCGAGGACGGCCCGTATGCGGGCCGCGCGGCGATCGACGACACCATCCAGGCGGCGAGCGGGCTCGCCTGGCTGCAGGGCTATTGCGGCGGCGAGCCGCGCTACGTCAACGCCACCATCGTCGACAAGATCGTCGGCCTGTACGTGGCGCAGGCGGTCGCGATGGCGCTCTACGCGCGCGAGAAGACCGGCCGCGGCCAGTTCATCGAGGTGCCGATGTTCGAGACCATGACCGCGTTCCTGCTGCCCGAGCATCTTTGCGGCCTCACCTTCGAGCCGCGCCTCGGGCCCGCCGGCTACCAGCGCCTGCTCAACCCGTTCCGCAAGCCTTTCAGGACCAAGGACGGCCACATCTCGGTGGTGCCCTACAACGACCACCAGTGGGCGCGCTTCTTCGAGCTCGCCGGCCGGCCCGAGATGATCCGCGACCCGAAGTACGCGAGCGTGCTCGCGCGCAGCGGGCATTTCGAGGAGCTCTACGGATTCATCGAAAGCGTGCTGCCGGCGCGCACCACCGCCGAGTGGAGCGAGGCATTCGCGCGGGCGGAGCTGCCCTTCGCGAACGTGAACAGCTTCGACTCGCTGCTCGAGGATCCGCATCTCGCCGCCGTCGGCTTCTGGAAGGCGCTCGAGCACCCCACCGAGGGGCGGCTGCGCATGCCGGGGGTCACCGTCAAGTTCTCGGACACGCCGGGCTCCATCCGGCGCCATGCGCCGAATATCGGCGAGCACACCGAAGAGGTGCTGCGCGAATTGGGAATCGAACCCGGAGAAACCAATGCCTAGGAAGACACTTGCCGTTCTTGCGGCGCTTGCCGTTGTATCGGCGGCGCAGGCGCAAACCTACCCGAATCGGCCGGCAAGGATCGTGGTCCCGTTCGCGGCGGGCTCGTTCACCGACCTCGCGGCGCGCGCGCTCGGCGCCGATCTCGCCGCGCAGCTCGGGAGCCAGTTCATCGTCGAGAACCGCACCGGCGCGGGCGGAACGATCGGCGTCGACGCCGTCGCGAAATCTTCGGCCGACGGCCACACGCTGCTGCTTACCGAGAACTCCTTCACCATCTCGCCGGCGCTGTATCCGAAGCTGCCGTACGACCCGCTGAAGGACTTCATCCCGGTCACCAGCGTCGCCGTGGCGCCCTACATGCTCTGGGCGCGCACCGACCTCCCGGCGAAGAACATCAAGGAGCTGGTGGACGCGGCGCGCGCCAACCCCGGGAAGCTCACGTTCGGCTCCGGGGGTCAGGGCTCGTCGTCGCACCTTTCTGCCGAGCTCTTTTTCGAGAAAGCCGGCATCTCGGTCACGCACGTGCCGTTCAAGGGCGTGGCGCCGGCGATGACCGAAGTGATGGCGGGCCGGGTGGATTTCGGCGGCTCGAGCGCCGCGAGCCCGGCCGCGCACATCCGCGCCGGCAAGCTGCGCCCGCTCGCGCTCACCGGCCGCAGCCGCAGCGCGATGCTGCCCGAGGTGCCGACCTTCGCCGAGTCCGGCTTCGCCGACTACGACGCGCCGATCTGGTTCGGCGTCATCGCCCCCGCGGGCGTCCCCGCGCCGATCGTCGAGCGCCTGCACCAGGCGCTTTCCAACGCCCTCGCCAAGCCCGAAATCCGCAGCCTCTTCGAAAAGCAGGGCGCGGTCCCCGGCGTCATCCCGAGCGCCGAGTTCGCGCGCCGCCTCGCCGCCGAAACCCGGACCTGGAAAGACCTCGTCGCGCGCCGCGGCATCAAGATCGAATAGCTAATCAGGGACGGACCACGTTTAACTGAAGGACGTTCTCTCGGAAAATGGTGACTGTCACCATTTTCCGGTGACTGTCACCATTTTCCGAATTGCGATGGAACGCCTCGAGCGCTTCTACAAGATCGACCGGCTCCTGAAGGACCGCAAGGTCGTTTCCTTCGCGGCCTTCATGCAGGAGCTCGGCATGTCGCGCGCGAGCGTCAAGCGCGATCTCGAGTACATGCGCAGCCGCTTCAACGCGCCGATCGAGTACGACCCCGAGGCGAACGGCTACCGCTTCGGCGCCCCGCGCGCCGGCCCGCGCTACGAGCTCCCGGGCCTGTGGTTCTCCTCCGACGAGGCGTACGCGCTCCTCAGCATGCACAGCCTCCTGGCGGAGCTCGAGCCCGGGCTCCTCGAGCCGCACGTCGCGCCGCTGCAGGCGCGGCTGCGCGCGATCCTCGGCGGCGAGCCCGCGTGGAAGGACATCGAGAAGCGGATCCGCGTGTTCCAGCCCGGGCGCCGGGCGGCACCTTCGCAATACTTCGGCATGGCCGCGGCTGCAGTGCTGAAGCGCTCGCGCCTGTGGATCCGCCACTACAACCGCAAGGACGACCGCGAGACCGCGCGCGAGATCTCGCCGCAGCGCCTGGTGCACTACCGCGACAACTGGTACGTGGATGCGTACTGCCACCTGCGCGAGGACCTGAGGAGCTTCGCGGTCGACGCCATCCGCGCCGCCGAGCTGCGCGACACCCGGGCGAAGGAAATTCCCGCCGCCGAGCTCGACGAGCACCTGGGCAGCGGCTACGGCATCTTCGCGGGGCGCGACGTCGCGTGGGCGGTGCTGCGCTTCACGCGCGAGGCCGCGCGCTGGGTGTCAGCGCAGAGCTGGCATCCGAAGCAGCGCGCGCGCTTCGAGGCCGGCGGAGCCTACGTGCTGGAGATTCCTTACGCGCACGACCGCGAGCTCCTGATGGAGATCCTCAAGTTCGGCGCGGACGTAGAGGTGCTCGGCCCCGAGGGCCTGCGCGCACGCGTCGCCGAAGCGCTCAGGAACGCCGCTCGCCGCTACGATCGCTAGCTTCCAGCACGGCCTGGCGCAGCTCCTCGGCCGACAGCCCCGCGGTTCGCGCCCAGTCCCAGGTCTCGCACTCCTGCTCGATATCGAGCCGCGCGCGTTCGATCCATGCCGGATTGCCCTTGATCTCTGCCGTCACGCTCTTCATGGCCGTATGGGTTGCATAACCCGTGCCTCCCCATATGGCTCGACCAGACCATGGGCAGGCACCCGGTTCCGTGGCGGCGTACCCAGTTCCGGTAACGCCTCGCCCCCCCGTGAAGGGGGGAAGCGAGCGCGCTTTTCGCGAGCGGGGGGTTGGTTTGCGTCGATGGCTATCGTCGGCGATGCGCTGGAAGTTGCGTGCAACTGCGCGTACCTCGCCTGCTCGCGACTTGTCCTACGAGCCCCTGCAGCAGCTGAACGGGTGCTTCATCCAGCACACCGAGGCGCCGAGGACGATCAGCGGCTGTCGCGTTCGGCCCGCACCGCGCGTGCGGGAGGCACCGACGGCGTCGCGGCGGTGCGCCGCTCGAGCCGCGCCCGCAACTCTTCCAGCGAGGGCCGCTCGGCCACGCGCCGGATCTCGTGCAGCAAGTAGTCCGAAAGCGTCATTCCCGCCAGCGCTGCGCGCGCCTTCAGGCGCCGGCGCAACTCGTTCGGGACGTTGCGGATCTGGATCATGGCTGGCATGCCCTCAGCGTAGGAACATGTGCATCACATGTCAAAGTCCCATCGGCGCTTCTCACCGCGCGCGGCGATGCCGATCCACCCAATAGCCCCACGCCACGAGGAGCCAGATCGCCTGCGCGCTCCACGCCACAGCGGCAGTGCTGGGCGGCGGCGGCCCGAACAGATTCGCGACGTGTACGACGACGAGGAAAGCGACCAGTCCCCACAACGCCCAGTCGCCAGTGCGGTCGAGCGCCCGCGTCGTACGCGCATAGAGCGCCGCGCAGAGCGCGAACAGCGCGCCTTCCACCGCCAAGGTGCCCGCCAGCGAGTTCCACAGGCCCAGGCCGAGGCGCGCCTCGCCGCCCGGCGTGAGCGGCATGTCCGGACGGTGCGCGACGACGTCGAGCACCCAGTGGCTCAGCACCACTGCGGCGAGCAGCAGCGCAGCCCTGGGCCTGCCGCGGCGCAGCGCGAGCCACGCGATCGCGAGCGCGAGCCCCCAGAGCGCCATCGCCGCGAGGCTGTGCGAGTACGGGTAATGCACGAACTCGAGCGGCGTCACCGCGGTGATTCCCGGCCGCACCTCGAACCATTCCAGGCCCAGGAGCACGAGCGTCGGCCAGGCGAGGTCGGCGAGCTGCGCCGCGAGGATGAGCGTCCCGAGCGAGAGCTCCGGCGCCGCCCGCTTGGCGGCAAAGGCGACGGCGAAGTGGCCGATGAACATGCAGGCGGATTATTGCAGCCCGCCATGGGGTCAGAGCCCGAATCTTCTCGGTTCTCGTTCTTTGGCTCTGACCCTGAATTTCAACCGCCGCCTCGCCCCCCTGTGAAGCAACCGTGTTGTAAGGGGATATGTCATACGGGGTTTGTTTCGGGGGTCCAGGGGGTGCTTTGCCGGACCATCGCGTTCAGGATGGTCAGCATCTTGCGCATGCAGGCCACCATGGCGAGCTTATGAG
>DASZOS010000054.1:0-13002 GCA_035550695.1 Burkholderiales bacterium
TCCTCTCGGAACAGGCCGTGCTGGACGGCTACTTCGTGACGCGCCTGGCGCCCTGGCAGTTCGATATTGAGTCCGGAAGAACAAAATTGCTGAAGCAGCTCGGCGCGGCGACGCTCGCCGGCTTCGGCTGCGAGGATCTGACGCTCGCGATCGGCGCCTGCGGCGCGCTGCTCGAGTACGCCGGCAAGACGCAGGGCCAGGCGCTCGCGCACGTCACCGCGGTCAGCGCGGAGCGGGCCGGCGAGTACGTGCGCCTCGACGCCGCGACGCGCCGCAACCTCGAGCTCACCGAGACGCTGCGTGGCGAGCCGGCGCCGACACTCTTCTCGCTGCTCGACGAATGTGCGACCGGCATGGGAAGCCGGCTGCTGCGGCACTGGCTGCATCACCCGCTACGCGATCGCTCCGAACTGGTCCAGCGCCATGAAGCAGTCGCCTGCCTCGAAAAGCACAGAACAATCTATACGTTGCTGAGGCGATGCGCGGATGTGGAGCGCATCACCGCGCGCCTCGCGCTGAAAAGCGTGCGCCCGCGCGAGCTCTCGGGGCTGCGCGACACACTGGCCCTGTTGCCCGACATCGCCGCCGCGCTGCCCGAGGGTTCTTCGCTGATTTACGAACTGCGCGCGGACCTCGGCGTGCCACCGCAGTGCCGCGAATTGCTGGTAAAGGCGCTGCAGCCGGACCCCGCGGCGCGCGTGCAGGACGGCGGCGTCATCGCCGAATGCTACAGCGCCGAGCTCGACGAGCTGCGCGGCCTGCAGTCGAATGCGAGCGATTTTCTTCTCGCTCTTGAAACGCGAGAGCGCAGCCGCACCGGGATTCCCAACCTGCGCGTCGCCTACAACTCGGTGCACGGCTACTACATCGAAGTGACGAACGCCCACGCGGCGAAGGTCCCCGACGACTACCGCCGGCGCCAGACGCTGAAAAGCGCGGAGCGCTACATCACGCCCGAGCTCAAGGCCTTCGAGGACAAGGCGCTCTCGGCGCGCGAGCGCTCGCTCGCCCTCGAGAAATCGCTCTACGACGGCCTGACCGAAGAGCTCAACAGCCACGTTCCGGCGCTGCAGAAAACCGCAAGGGCGCTGGCGCAGATCGACGTCTTGTGCGGCTTCGCGGGCATTTCCTTGAAGAAGAACTACGCGCGGCCGCAGTTCGTCGACGAGGCGCTCGTCGAGATCCAGGCGGGCCGCCACCCGGTCGTCGAGGCGCAGATCGAGAACTTCATCGCCAACGACTGCCGGCTCTCGCCGGCGCGCCGGCTGCTTCTCATCACCGGCCCGAACATGGGCGGCAAGTCCACTTATATGCGGCAGGTCGCGCTCATCGCGCTGATGGCGCACATCGGCTCGTTCGTTCCCGCGGCGGCGGCGCGCATCGGCCCGATCGACCAGATCTTCACGCGTATCGGCGCCGCCGACGACCTTGCCGGCGGGCGCTCGACCTTCATGGTGGAGATGACCGAGAGCGCGGCGATCCTGCACAACGCCACCGAGCGCAGCCTGGTGCTCATGGACGAGGTCGGGCGCGGCACCTCGACCTTCGACGGCCTCGCGCTCGCCTGGGCGATCGCCAAGCATTTGACCGAGAAAAACAGATCCTTGACGCTGTTCGCGACGCACTACTTCGAGCTCACGCGGCTCGCGCTCGAATACAAGGAGGTGGCGAACGTCCACCTCGACGCGGTCGAGCACAAGGACAGCGTGGTGTTCCTGCACGCGGTCGAGGAAGGCCCGGCGAGTCAGAGCTACGGGCTGCAGGTCGCCGGGCTGGCCGGCGTGCCCCGGGCGGTCATCCGGCAGGCGAAGAAATACCTGCAGCTCCTCGAGGAATCGAGCGTCGGACGCGGCGGCCAGGCCGACCTCTTCATGCAGACTGCAGAAGTGGAAGCCGAGCCCGCAGCGGACCCGCTGCGCGAGGAGATGGCGAGGATCAACCCCGACGATCTTTCGCCGCGCGAAGCGCTCGAGCTGCTCTACCGCCTGAAGCGTCTTTGATATCTTCGGGCGGTGGAGCTCTGGAACACCGCCATCCTTGTCGGCGCCGCGCTGCTGGTGGTCAGCATCGTGGCGAGCGACATCTCCTCGCGGATGGGCGCGCCGCTGCTGCTGGTCTTCCTGCTGCTCGGCATGCTCGCGGGCGAGGACGGCCCGGGCGGAATCCGCTTCGACGACTTCGAAACCACCTATGTCATAGGCACCCTCGCGCTCGCGGTGATCATCTTCGACGGCGGCATGCGCACGCGCCGCGAGCGCTTTCGCGTCGCGCTTTGGCCGGCGCTGAGCCTGGCCACGGTCGGCGTGCTCGTCACGGCGGCGCTGGTCGGGGCGTTCGCCGCCTGGGCGCTCGGAATGCAGCCGCTGCAGGGCATGCTGCTCGGGGCGGTCGTCGGCTCGACCGATGCGGCGGCGGTATTCGCGCTCCTGCGGACGCAGGGCGCCGCGCTCAAGGAGCGCGTCGCCGCGACGCTGGAAATCGAGTCCGGAAGCAACGACCCGATGGCGATCTTTCTCACCGTGGCGCTGCTCGAGCTGATCGCGGCCGGCCGCACCGAGCTCGACGCCGCGGTGGCGGCTGACTTTCTCCTGCAGTTCGGCATCGGCGCGGCGCTTGGTTTCGCGGGCGGCAAGCTTCTGGTCTGGCTCATCAACCGCCTCGGCCTCGTGACCGGGCTCTACCCGCTGCTCGCCGCCGCGGGCGGCCTGCTCGTCTATGCGCTGACCGCGCAGCTCGGCGGCAGCGGCTTCCTCGCCATCTACCTCGCGGGCCTGGTGCTCGGCAACGCGCAGCTGCAGGCCGCGCAGAACATCCTGCGCGTGCACGACGGGCTTGCCTGGCTCAGCCAGATCGCCATGTTCCTCATCCTCGGGCTGCTGGTCACGCCGTCGCAACTGCTCGACATAGCGCTGCCGGCGCTCGCCATCGCCGCGTTCCTCATGCTCGTGGCGCGCCCGCTCGCGGTCGTGCTGAGCCTGCTGCCGTTCCGGTTTCCGTGGCGCGAGCATCTCTACATCGGCTGGGTGGGCCTGCGCGGCGCGGTGCCGATCGTGCTCGCGCTCTTCCCGATGATGTACGGCATGGACAATGCGCGGCTCTACTTCAACGTCGCCTTCTTCATCGTGCTCGTCTCGCTGCTGCTGCAGGGGTGGACCATCGCGCCGGCTGCGCGCCTTCTCGGGCTGGAGGTACCCCCGCCGGTCGAGCCTCACCAGCGCCTCACGCTCGACGTGCCAGGGCATTTCGAGCACGAAATCCTGGCCTACGAGGTGCAGCCGGGCAGCCTGATCGCCGGGCGCGAGCTCGCCGCGGTCGACTTGCCCGAGGCGATCCAGCTCATGGCGGTCCTGCGCGACGGCAGGCCGCAGGCGCTGCGCCACGATCTGAAGCTCGCGCCGCGGGACTATGTCTACGTTCTCGCGGAGCACAACAGCCTGCCGCAGCTGAACAACCTGTTCGATCCGCACCAGGCGCCCGAGCGCCTGGAGGAGCATCGCTATTTCGGCGACTTCGTGCTGAACGGCGACGCGCTGCTCGGCGAGCTCGCCCAGGTCTACGGCATCGAGGTGCCCGGCGAGGCCGCGCGCAAGACGCTCGCCGAGTACCTCGACGGGCTCTTCCACGGGCGTGTCGTCGTCGGCGACCACGCCTCGCTGGGCAGCGCCGTGCTGGTGGTGCGCGAGATCCGGGACGGCAAAGTGAGCCGCGTCGGGCTGAAGCTGCGCTGAGCGCTACTGCTTCGGCCTTATGCCGAGGAGCTTCGCCGAAGCCGCGAGCTGCGCCACCTGCTCGTCGATCGAGGCGGCGAACTCGGCGGCCGTGCCCGGGATGTTGAGCTGCGCGGTGGCGGCGAGGCGCTCGGCGACGAGCGGATCAGCCGAGACCGCCTTCACGTCGGCGGCGATGCGATCGCGCGCGGCGCCGGAAAGGCCGCTCGAGCGCGCGGCGATGATGCCGACCAGGCCCTCGAAGTTGAGCCCCGGGAAGCCGAGCTCCGCGACCGTGGGCAGGTCGAGCCCCGGCACGCGGTTTCGCGCCTGCACCGCGAGGAGCCTAACCCTGCCCGCCTGCGCCTGAGGGCGCACGATGGCATAGGCGGAGCTGTAGAGCTGGATGCGCTCGCTGATAAGGTCGTTCACCGCCTCCGCCGGCTGCTTGTAGCGCACGTGCGCCGCGTCGATGCCCTGGGTCTTGAGGAAGCCCTCCAGGATGAGGTCGGTCATCGTCACCGCGGTGGTCCAGTTGAGCCAGCCGGGCTTCTGCTTTGCCGTGTCGAGAAGCGCCTTCAGCGAGCCGATGTTCATGCTCGCCGGCACGCCGAGCGTCACCACCGTTCCGGAGACGCGCGCCACCGGCACGAGCTCCTTCGGGTCGTAGGGCAGCCGCTCGAGGCTGTACGGATGGCCGACGAAGTTCGCCGTCGGGCCCCAGAGCAGCGTGTGGTCGTCCTTCGCCTGGATCACCGCGTTGATGGCGATGACGCCGTCGCCGCCGGGGCGGTTCTCGACGATGGCCGGCTGGCCCCAAAGCTTCGTCAGCCGGTCGGCATAGAGGCGAGCGCCGATATCGGCGCCGGAGCCCGGGCCGAGCGAAAGGACGAACTTGACGGGCTTGTGCGGCCAGGTCTGCGCGGCCGACGTCAGGGCAAGCGCAAAGCACGCGGCGCCGAGCGCGATGCGGGCGATCATGTTCATGCTGGGAACCCTCCTCCCGCTATACTCGCCGAGAGTGCCCCATGAGTTCAATACGCAAAGTCGGAATCCTGGGCCTGGGCAAGATGGGCACGCCGATGGCGAAACATCTCCTCGCCGGTGGGTTCGCCGTCGCCGGCTACGACCCTGTCGATGCAGCGCGCGCGACCGCGGCTGCGCAGGAAGCCGATCTGGCGCGGCTCAGCCTGCCGCTTTGCGGCACCGTGAAGGAGACGATCAAGGGGCTCAAGATCCGCATGGGTCTCGGCCTGCCCCAGGGCTTCGAATGATCGCGCCGTTGGTCGATATCGGGGCGAACCTCACGCATGCCGCTTTCCGCGACGACCTGCCGCAGGTGGTCGAGCGCGCCCGCCAGGCGGGCGTCGCGCACATCGTCGTAACGGGAACCGCGGTCGACGAAAGCCTTGCCGCGACGAAGATCGCCGAGCAGTTCGGGCTGCACGCCACCGCGGGCGTGCACCCGCACCATGCCAGGGACTGCGGCCCGAGCACGATTCAGGCGATAAGAGAAATTGCCGCCAACCCCCGCGTGATGGCGATCGGCGAGTGCGGCCTGGACTTCAACCGCAACTATTCGCCGCACCCCGACCAGGAGAAGTGGTTCGTCGCGCAGCTCGAGCTCGGCATCGACCTCGGAAAGCCGCTCTTCCTGCACTCGCGCGATGCCCACCCACGGTTTTACGAGATTCTCAAGAATCACAAGATCGAGCGTGCGGTCGCCCATTGCTTCACCGGCGAAAAAGAGGAGCTGCACGCCTACCTCGATCTCGGCCTGTACATCGGCATCACCGGGTGGATCTGCGACGAGCGGCGCGGCGGCGGGCTCGTCGAGCTGGTGCGCGACATCCCGCGCGAGCGGCTGCTGCTCGAAACCGACTCCCCCTATCTCACGCCGCGCGACATGCGCCCGCAGCCCAGGGCGCGGCGCAACGAACCCGCGTTTTTGCCGCATGTCCTCGCGGCGGTGGCGCGCGCGCTCGGCTCCCCGGCCGAAGAGCTGGCCGCACAGACGACGCGCAACGCCCTGCGCTTCTTCGGCCTGCATGAATCTGGTTCAGCTACTGCTGCGCAGCGCCCGCTGGCTGCCTGAGCGCCCCGCCCTCGCGGTCGGCACGCGGCCGCTGCGCACCTATCGCGAGATGGCCCACCGGGTTGCCTGCATTTCTTCTTCCCTGAAGAAAAAATTCTTGTTGAAAGCGGGTGACCGCGTGGCGCTCGCCATGCGCAATTGTCCCGAGTACTTCGAGCTCCTGTTCGCCTGCTGGCACGCGGGGCTCACGGCGGTGCCGATGAACGCCAAGCTCCACCCCAAGGAGTTCGCGTACATCCTCGAGAACTCGGGAGCCAAGGCGTGCTTCGTCACGCCGGAGCTGCAATCCGCCGTGCCCTCCGGCATCGCTCCCGGTGAGGCGCTGGGCGGCGAGGAGTGCCCGCCGGCCGACGCGCGCCCCGACGATCCGGCCTGGCTTTTCTATACGAGCGGCACCACCGGCGTGCCCAAGGGAGCGGTGCTCACGCACCGCAATCTTCTCTTCCAGACGCAGGCGTACTTGTGCGATATCGACAAGCTCGGCCCGCAGGATTCGATGCTGCACGCCGCGCCGCTCTCGCACGGCTCGGGCCTCTACGGCCTGCCGCACTTCGCCGCCGGAGCGGTGAGCGTGCTGCCCGAAAGCGGCCACTTCGACGCCGAAGAGATGTTCGAGCTGATGCAGCGCTGGCCGGGGAGCTCGTTCTTCGCCGCCCCGACCATGGTGGTGCGCCTGCTCGCGAGCCGCGCGGCGCGCCCCCCGCGCCGCCTGAAGACCATCGCCTACGGCGGCGCGCCCATGTACGTCGCCGACTGCCTGCGCGCCATCGAGCTCTTCGGCCCCCGGCTCTACCAGCTTTATGGCCAGGGCGAGAGCCCCATGACGATTACCGGTCTTCCTCAGTCGGAACACGGAAAAAAATTTCATCTGGAAACCTGTGGTATTGCCCGCACCGGAGTCGAAGTGAAGATCTTCGACGAGAACGACAACGAGCTGCCGCCGGGGGAGCCCGGAGAGATCGTCACGCGCTCCGACTGCGTGATGGCGGGCTATTGGGGAAACCCGCAGGCGTCGGCGAGGACGCTGCGCGGCGGCTGGCTGCACACCGGCGACGTCGGCAGGCTCGATGCGCAGGGCTACCTGACGATCATGGACCGCTCGAAGGACTTGATCATCTCCGGCGGCGTGAACATCTATCCGCGCGAGATCGAGGAAGTGCTGCTCAGGCACCCCGCCGTCCTCGAGTGCTCGGTGGTCGGGCGCAAGCACCCGGAATGGGGAGAAGAGGTCGTCGCTTTTGTCGTTCCACGACAGAAGGTTTCGGTTCAGGAGCTTGAAAAGCTGTGTCTGGACAACATCGCGCGCTTCAAGCGCCCGCGCGAGTACCGCTTCGTCGAGGCGCTGCCGAAGAACAACTATGGCAAGGTGCTGAAAACCGAGCTGCGCACGCAGCTCGCTACCTGACGTCCCGGCGGTCGTCGCTCACGGTCTCGTCGAGGACATAGACCTCGCGCACCACGCCGTCGGCCGACATCTGCACGTGCAGCCCGGCGGGAAGATGGCCGAACTGGCGCATGTGCCAGCTCCAGGTCTCGCGCTCCAGGCGCGGGAACGTGAGCGAGTCGTACGGCGGGCCGAAGAGATCGAGGACGTCCTCCTTGCGGCTTTGGTTCGGCACCAGCTTGGCGAGGTATTCCTCGCTAAGCCGCTGCTCCAGCGCGAGCAGCCTTCCGTCCCCGGCGACGCGCGCGACGAGCACTTTCCTGCCAAAGGGCTGGTTCGGGTAGTAGAGCCAGGTTTCGCCGTTCGGCTGCCGGCGCTCGAGCGCGGGCGCGCCCATCGCGGCGCGCAGCTCGGCGGCGCTCGACCGGCCCGGCAGGAGGCTCTCGGTACCCGCGCAGCCTGCGGCGAGAAGCACCGCGGCAAGCACGAGCGTCGCGCGCACGTCAGAACCCCAGGCCGACGCTGAACCCCGTTCCGAAGCGCGACAAGCTCGGTCTCTCGGCATCCGACTCGTCGATGATGTAGACCTCGCGCACCACGCCGTCGGGCGAAACCTGTACGTTGAGCGACACCGGGATCCCGGGGTCGCCGAAGCGGCGCATGTGCCAGGTCCAGACGCTGCGGTCCATGCGCGGGATCTGCATCGCGGCGTACGGCGGGCCGAAGAGATCGCGCACCTGCTCGCCGCGCGTGGTGTTCGGAACGACCCTGGCGACGTTCTCGTCGGTGAGGCGCTGCTCGAGCGCGATCAGCCTGCCGTCGGCGCCGACGCGCGCGACGTACGTCTTGCGGCCGAACGGCTGGCGCGGGTAGTAGTACCAGGTTTCGTTCGCCACCTGGCGCTTCTCGGCGGCCGCGCCCATGACGCGCTCGACGTCGGCGGCCGAAGCGCCGGCCTGCAGGCCGCGCCCGTCGAAGCTGGCGCAGCCGGCAAGGCCGACGACGAGGCACAGGGCGAGAATGGACTTCATCTTGCCAATGGACCTATTCGCCCTTGCCGGGTTCCGGCGAAAAGTGCTTTTCGTACTTGTCCTGCACGCCCTTCCAGGCATCGGCGTCGGCCGGCGGCGCGCCTTTGCGCGTGATGTTCGGCCATTTGACCGCGAATTCGGCGTTGAGCTTGAGCCAGCGTTCCGCCTTGCCGTCCGCATCGGGCAGGATCGCATTCGGCGGGC
Organism: Burkholderiales bacterium; assembly: GCA_035550695.1. GTDB lineage: Bacteria > Pseudomonadota > Gammaproteobacteria > Burkholderiales > SG8-39 > SCGC-AG-212-J23. Next base: position 8,422 of record DASZOS010000054.1, read on the forward strand.
ACTCCGGCTCGCACACGCCGCAGTCGATGCATTCGTCGGGGTGGATGACCAGCATGTTGCTGCCCTCGTAGAAGCAGTCCACGGGGCACACTTCGACGCAGTCCATGTACTTGCACTTGATGCAATCTTCGGTGACGACGTAGGTCATGGCGGCTAATTATAATTCGTCATGGACGTCACTACCTCGAGCTTCGAGCAGGAAGTGCTGCAAGCCTCGGCGCAGGTTCCGGTGCTCGTGGACTTCTGGGCGCCTTGGTGCGCGCCCTGCCGCGCCCTCACCCCGGTCCTCGAGAAGCTGGAGCGCGAATACGCCGGACGCTTCAAGCTCGCCAAGGTCAATTCCGACGAGAACCAGGACCTTGCCCAGGCGTTCGGCGTGCGCTCGATCCCCGACGTCATGGCGTTCCGCGACGGCAAGCCGGTCGCGCATTTCCTCGGTGCGCAGCCCGAATCCCAGGTGCGCGCCTTCATCGAGGGGCTGCTGCCTTCGGCTTCGGAGCTCGAGCGCGCGAAGGGCGGCGAGGCGGCGCTGCGCAAGGCGCTCGAGCTCGATGCCGGCAACGATTTGGCCCGCCTCGATCTCGCCGGGCTGCTGATCGCGGGCGGGCGCGCCGAGGAGGCGGAGCAGCTCCTCGCGCAAGTGCAGCCGGACGCGAGCCTCGACGCGCGCCGCGAAGCGCTGCTTGCCGCGGCGGGGTTCGCTCGCCCTGGCGGCGGCGCGAGCGAAAGCGAGCTCCGGGCGAGGCTCGCGGCGTCGCCCGACGACGCGGAAGCGCATTACGCGCTCGCGCAGCTGCATGCCCGCGCCAAGCGCTACCGCGAAGCGATGGAGGAGCTGCTCGCCATCGTGCGCAAGGACAAGGAGTGGAACGGCGGCGAAGCCCGCCGGCAGCTGCTCAACATCTTCACGCTCGCCGCCGGCGAGCCCGATCTCGTGTCGGAATACCGTAGGAAACTCTCTACAGCGCTGTACTGATTGTCCCTACAGCCGTAGTCCGGCTGCGTGAACAATTAGGTTGCGACGCGCGAGACGCAAGGTCAACATAATCATTTGGGCCCTCGATTCCCCGGATGCTGCGACGTCTTCTGCTGCCGCTCGGCTCCTTCCTAGTCGTCGGGGGCGCGCTGGTGCTCGTCGTCGCCGCGAGCGCCGAGATGGCGCCCGCGCTGCACGCGTGGCTTGAGGACGGGAGTCCGTGGCCGCGCAGCGCGCTGCTCGATGCCCTGGTCGCCGGCTCGGCAATCCTGCTCGCGACGGCGGTTCTGCTGACGCGCCGCTCGATGATGCGCGCGGCGGCCGCGGAGCAGGCGGCGCGCGACAGCGAGGAGCACCTGCGGCTGGTTGCGAACAATGTCCCGGCGCTCATCTCGTATCACGACCGCGAGCAGCGCTACCGCTTCAGCAACCGCACCTACGACGACTGGTTCGGCATCCCCCAGGCGCAAATGCACGGCCGCACGGTGGCCGAGGTGTTCGGCGAGGAGGTCTATGGCCGCATGCGCCAGGGCATCGAGCGCGTGCTGCGCGGCGAGCCGGCGGAATTCGAGCTCAGCACGGCGGTCGGCGGGCGCAGCCGCACGCTGCAGGTCGGCTGCGTGCCGCAGCCCGGGCCGGACGGCTCGGTGCTCGGCTTCTACATGCTCGCGAACGACGTCACGGCGCTCAAGCGCGCGCAGGAGGACCTGCGCTTCGCCGCGATGCAGCTGCAGCACGATGCGCGCCGGCTCGAGTTCCTCGCCCACCACGACACGCTCACGGGGCTTCCCAACCGCGCGATGTTCCACGAGCGGGCGCGCGAGGCGGTCGCGCACGCCCGCCGCCACGACAAGACGGCGGCGGTGCTGTTCCTCGACCTCGACAACTTCAAGGACGTGAACGACAGCCTCGGGCACGAAGCCGGCGACGGGCTGCTCAAGGTGGTCGCCTCGCGCCTTCGCGCGTGCGTGCGCGGCGACGACTTCGTGGCGCGCATCGGCGGCGACGAGTTCTGCGTCCTGCTGCAGGACATCGCCGAGCCACGGGAGGCCGCGGCGGTCGCGCAAAAGCTGGTGTACGAGCTCGGCAAGGACTACCGGATCGCCGAGCACCAGGTCGAATCGAGCGCAAGCGTCGGCATCGCCTGCGTTCCGCAGGACGGCCAGGATGTCGGCACGCTGGTGCGCCTCGCCGATGCGGCGATGTACCGCGCGAAGCAGGCCGGCCGCAACGGCTACCAGTTCTTCTCCGCGGTGCTGAACGAGGACGCGGCCGCTGCCGCGGCGCTCGCCGACGAGCTGCGCGCCGGCATCGCGCGGGCGGAGCTCTTCCTCGTCTACCAGCCGCGCATCGACATCGCCACGCGCCAGGTGGTCGGCGCCGAGGCGCTGCTGCGCTGGCGCCATCCGCGCCTCGGCGTGCTCGCGCCCGAAGCATTCCTGCCGCTCGCGGATGACACCGGCCTGCTGGTGCCGATCGGCGCCTGGGTGCTGCGCGAAGCCTGCGAGCAGGGCCGCCGCTGGCTCGACGCGGGAATCAAGCCGCTCAGCGTGGTGGTCAACGTCACCGCGCGCCAGCTGCGCCACGGCAGCCTCGCCGAGAACGTGCGCGCCGCGCTCGATTCGAGCCGCCTGCCGCCCGAGTCGCTGCTCATCGAAGTGCCCGAAACCCTGCTGCGGCAGATCCCGGAGCAGCTCGAGGAAGGCCTCGCCGGCGTGGCCGCCGCGGGCGCTCGCCTCGGCGTCGACGACTTCGGCACCGGCTATGCGTCGCTGCCGATGCTGCAGCGCCTGCGCGTGAGCGCCGTGTGCATCGACCGCAAGCTCGTGGGCGGCGTGCCGCACGACAACGAGCGCACGGGCCTCGCCAAGGCGCTGATCGCCCTCGCGCGCGGGCTCGAGCTCGACGTCGTGGCGAAGGGCGTCGAGACGCCCGCGCAGCGCGAGTTTCTTGCCGAAGCCGGCTGCCGGGTGTGCCAGGGCGATCTCTTCGCCGCGGCCGGGCCGGCCGAAGAGGTCGAGCCCATCCTGCGCGCCGCGCGCGCCGCCTGAATCGAATTGGGCATGAAGGAAGCCGTCAAGCGGGCAAGCGCGCAGAAGGAATTCTTCACCTCCGAGGGCTGTTTCATCTTGGAGCTGTCGAACTCCCCGGACGACCCCGCTGTCTCGATTGCGCGGGCGCGCGTGGCGCCGGGCGTGACGACGCGCTGGCACCGCGTCCGCGATACGGTGGAGCGCTACGTGATCCTCGAAGGCAAGGGACGCGTCGAAGTCGGCGAGGCTGCCCCGCAGGAAGTGGGCCCGTGCGACGTGGTGCTCATTCCGCCCGCCTGCCGCCAGCGCATCGCGAACACGGGCGAGCGCGATCTGGTGTTCCTGGCGATCTGCAGTCCGCGGTTCCGTTCCGAAGCGTACGAAGAGATTTGAAGTAGATTCCGGGAATGCAAACTCCCATCTCTGCGCACGCCCGCGCCGAGCTAGCCCCGGGCGGGAAGCTGCGCGTCGGCATCAACCACGGCAATTTCCTGATCGTCAACCCCGGCTCGCCGTTCGGCGCGCCGAAAGGAATCGCGCCGGATCTCGCGCTCGAGCTCGGCAAGCGCGCCGGCGTCCCCGTGGAATTCGTGGGATTCGACGCGGCCGGCAGCCTCGCCGACGCGGTGAAGAGCGCGCAGGTCGACGTCGGCTTCCTCGGCAACGAGCCGCAGCGCGCCGACGTGATCGCCTTCAGCCCGGCGTACGTCGAGCTGCCGGTCACCTATCTCGTGCCGGCGGGCTCGACCCTCACCCGGCTCGAGGACGTGGACCGCGAAGGCGTGCGCGTGGCGGTTTCGGCGCGCAGCGCCTACGACCTCTATCTCAGCCGCCACCTGAAGCACGCGCGGCTCGCGCGCGCCGAGGGCATTCCCGCCTCGGCGAAGCTTTTCGCCGCCGAGAAGCTCGAGGCGCTCGCGGGGCTGAAGCCCGGCCTCATGGAAGAGGCGCGCAAGCTTCCCGGAGCGCGCGTCCTCGACGGCCAGGTGATGGCGGTGCAGCAGTCGATCGGCGCGCCGAAGAACCGGCCGGCGGCGGCGGCCTGCCTGCGCGAGTTCGTCGAGGATGCAAAGCGCTCGGGCCTGGTGCGGCAACTGGTCGAAAAGCACGGCGTCAAGGGAATCAACGTCGCGCCCGCGGCCTAGGGCGAATGAAGCTCTCGGTCGTCGTCCCGGCGTTCAACGAAGAGAAGCTCCTCGCCGCAACGCTGGAGCACCTGCGCCGCGGCATGGAGGTCTTCGCCGCGCGCGGCTGGGCGTCCGAGCTCATCGTCTGCGACAACAACTCCTCGGATCGCACGCCCGAAATCGCGCGCGCCGCGGGCGCCCGGGTGGTGTTCGAGCCGGTGAACCAGATTTCGCGCGCGCGCAACGCCGGCGCGGCCGCGGCGAGCGGCGACTGGCTGCTTTTCGTCGACGCCGATTCGTCGCCCAGCCCGCAGCTCTTCGCCGACGTGCTGCAGCAGCTCGAGTCGTCGAAATGCATCGGCGGCGGCGCGACCATCGCCATGCCCGGCACACCGCTGCACGTATGGCTGTGGACCGTCGCGTGGAACGCGTTCACCCGCGCGAC